>NZ_AJLK01000001.1 GCF_000317205.1 Fischerella muscicola PCC 7414
CACTATCGTTAAAAGCAACAGCGCCTTCAGGGGGACGGAAACATGTAGAGACGTAGCAATGCTACGTCTCTTCCCTTTCACGGGGATAAAAATGCTGGCGTTGCTGAATTTGGTCACACCCGTAAATTGTAAATTCATATTTTGATTCAGCAACGCCAAAATGCTAATCATAACAATTTCAAAATTCAAATATTTAGTTTTTATTTCCAAACATAGAGAAACCCGGCTTCTTGAAGAAGCCGGGTTTTTTTAAATATCTAATCCACCAACGCCGACGCGCACGAGATGTAGAATTTAATCGCGCTACAGCAGAAAGTATTATTTGGGCAAAACTGCACAATCAAAATGTCTTTTTGCAGAGTTGGACTCGCCATTACACAAGCGACGCAATCCAACGTGCATCAAATTACTTGATGCTGCTGATGGATAACTTAGCATTAGCCACATCTATTGACGAACTGCGCCAATATAGCGAAGAAGCTGATAATGTTTACTATTGTGCCATTGCTTCCCTACTCAACTTCTACAATGGATGTCCGCAGACAACAGCAAAGCGAATTCGCAGATTTTTAAACCTGGGAAATCAGCTGCTACATCAATATATCTACACCCTTGTGAATACTGTCGGGCTACACCCCGACTACGCAATTTTACATCATGACGCAGATTACGAACTTCCTTTGGCGTGGGATTTCATGGCAGAATTTCACCCACCTATCGTTGATGACTTGGTGTTAAATTTTGCGCGTCATCTTCCTCACAGCAATGGTAACGGTAAAAGTCAGCCGCGAACCCTCCTCCAACGTTTCCTCCAGCATTGGGAAGCAAAGCTACGAACCTTTGTATTGCATCCCTACGCTGGGGAAGTAAGTTACCGCCAGTGTATTGACTTGCAGGTACGCGAGTATCTCGCCTGTTTGCTAGGCGATGTCGAATACTACCGTCCCCTAGCGTTGAAATTCAATCCAGCACGTTCAGAATTTGCTGACGTTATTGCACCACAGCAAGTACCGTTAACGTTGGTGAAGCGATGATGTTCTATCTAGTTTGCTACGACATCGTTAGTGACGCCCGTCGCAATAAAGTGTCGAAACTTCTGGAAGCTTACGGGTTGCGGGTGCAAAAGTCTGTCTTTGAGTGCGTACTAGATGAGAAGCAGTACCAAACTCTATCTCAATACCTGACGCGACTCGTCAACAAACGGGAAGACCAAGTGAGATTCTATCCCATGTCTGCACATAACCGTTGCAAAGTAGCAGTTTTGGGTACGCAACCTGAATTTGTAGTAGACGACGCAGCATTTATCGTCTAGTTACTGGGATTTCACAAAGTTTTTATCACACTCATCATAACCAAATGAACGCTTGGGAAAAAGCACGCGCTCCACCGATCGCCATGCAAATAACTCTACGCTTTCGGTCAAGTTTGGATGTTCGGAAACTACTGAATGCAGATTCAAACTATCAAGTTCCGTTTAGTTTTCACTCTTCAAGTTCAAAAACAACTTGATGATTTATCTTCAAAAGACCGCAAGCAATACGACAAAGCTTTTGAATGTTTCGCCAATAATGGTCCGTCTTATCGCAGTTTGAGAACCCATCGGTATCGCTGCAAGGATGGTGATATTTGGACTTCTTCTGCTTCGATGGCGAAACGATTTTACTGGCGTTACAGTTCGTCACAAAGTATTGAGGTGATAAATATAGACTCGCACTAATTAAGTCAAAAGTTAAAGAAATATTTACGATGATTTAGCTTTTGACTTTTTACCTTTTCTTATCCGTTACCCAATTTTCTCTCTTAACTTAGATCTTGCACCTACTTTTTCGTCTGCCAAGAAATAAATTTATTAGGTTGGTAGAGACGCGAAATTTCACGTCTCTACGTCGGAATTTATTGCGAGGCGGGATATGGGATAGGTGCAAGATATGAGTATATCAAGTTGTTCAATACCGTTTTGGAGTAAAGCGATCGCTTTTACCGTTTTCCCTAAAAATAGTAGCTGCAAACCTTCTCATTTTTAACTACTATGGTTAGTGAATCAACCGGATTTGAGCTTAGACAAAATTTCCTATCTCATCTTTTACTACGGTAACTAGTACAGTGCAACCAAAGCAGCGTCAAAGATTAGATCAAACTCAACGTTGGGCATTTTCGCAACTGTTCGGACTCACAAGGCGTAATCCTTTCATGATTTCCCGTTGGGTTTTGCGTTGGGTATTAGTGGGGATTGTCGGCGGTTTATTTGCTGCGTTGTACTGGAATATATTAGAAATGCTAACTCACGCACAACAAAAAGTTCCCGGTTGGGGTGTGTTGTTGCTCATGCCACTAGCCGGTTTGATTGTCGGTTTAGTGATTCACTTCCTTGGTAATCCTGGAGAAATAGGCGTTATTATCGACAACATTCATTTTCGTAGCGGACGTTTGGATATTGGCAAAAATCCGGCGATGATTCTTGCTTCTTTAGTTGGGATATCAGCTGGTGGTAGTACTGGGCCTGAAGCACCATTAGTACAGGTAACAGGTTCGTTTGGCACTTGGGTTAGCGATCGCCTCAAACTTCAGGGTGAAGATGTCCGCAATATGAGTTTAGCGGGGATGGCAGCAGGTTTTACTGCTTTATTTGGCGCACCTCTTGGTGGTGCGGTGTTTGCTTTAGAGATATTGCACCATCAGTATGTGGTGGAGTACTATCAAGCCTTGATGCCAGCCATTGTTTCTAGTTGTGCTAGCTACTTGGTGTTTGCGCTAATTACACATTTAGGAATTGCACCGACTTGGTATTTTCCTCAATATAGTTTAGAAAGTATTAATGATATCTGGTTTGCTATCCTCTTTGGGATGATCGGGGCATTGGCAGGATGGATATTTATGGGGATTTTTCACGGATGCGATCGCTTGTTTGCCCGTATTCCTGGCCCGATTTATCTTCGCACAGCCTTAGCAGGATTGGGGCTAGGAATCTTGGCATTCTCATTGCCGTTAACTCGTTATTTTGGACATGATCAGTTAGCAGTCATCGTTACTACTAGCTTTTCTGGTGTTTTCCTGTTGGGTTTAGCCTTAGGTAAAATGGCAGCCATTGGCGTGACCGTAACTGGTGGATGGCCTGGTGGATTTATTATTCCCCTGTTTTTTATAGGCGCTTGCCTTGGCAAAGCAATAGCAGTTTTTGTTCCTGGAATTAATCCTTCTCTATCAATGATTTGTGTAATGGCGGCTATTAACGCCGCAGTCACACGCACACCGATCAGCACAACCTTACTGTTGTCAAAACTCACTAATTTTGCTCCCTTAACACCAATACTGTTTGCGAGTTTACTCGGATTCTTTTTTGCTCCTAAAGTTCCTTTGATTACATCTCAAATCAAGTCTCAGCAGGATGCTTCGTGAAGGGGATTGGGGATCGGGGACAAGGAGGACAAGGGAGACAAGGAAGCAGAGGGGCGGAGGAGACAAGGGAGAAAAACTAATAACCACTAACTACTAACCACTAAATTTGGCTGGCCTTGCTTACCAGGCAGAAATAGACAATATGTGCTAAAATTGTAACAAATTATGGCAATTATTCAAGCTTAGTTTGCAATAATTTTGCTTATTTTCGCTTTAATCGCTAAAACTAGCCATTATTGGAGTTTTTTAGGTTATGACAACCTCTCAGGAGAGGATTATCCCCACGGATCTGCGAAACGAAATGTCCAGGTCTTACCTGGAATATGCCATGAGCGTCATCGTTGGGCGGGCGCTGCCAGATGCCAGGGATGGTCTGAAACCTGTCCATCGGCGTATCCTTTACGCCATGCATGAGTTGGGGTTGACCTCAGACCGTCCCTTCCGTAAATGTGCGCGTGTTGTGGGGGAAGTTTTGGGTAAATATCACCCCCACGGCGACACAGCAGTGTATGATGCCTTAGTGCGGATGGCGCAGGATTTCTCGATGCGATCGCCTTTAATTCAAGGGCATGGTAATTTTGGCTCTGTAGATAACGACCCACCGGCGGCAATGCGTTACACCGAATGCCGCTTACAAGCTTTAACCAGCGATGCTCTGCTGCAAGACATCGAATCGGAAACGGTAGATTTTGTCAACAACTTCGATGGTTCTCAACAAGAACCGACGGTCTTACCCGCACGAGTACCGCAGTTGTTGTTGAATGGTTCCTCCGGAATTGCTGTGGGGATGGCAACTAATATCCCACCCCATAACTTGGGTGAATTGATTGATGGGTTAGTAGCACTAATTCATAACCCAGAAATAACTAATACTCAGCTGATGCAGTATATCCACGGCCCCGACTTCCCAACAGGTGGTCACATTCTTGGTACTGCGGCGATTAAAGAAGCCTACACCACCGGACGCGGTTCGATAACCATGCGTGGCGTAGCAAATATTGAAACCATCGAACAACGGGGACGCCCGGAAAGGGAAGCGATTATTATCACCGAGTTGCCCTACCAAACCAACAAAGCAGCGTTAATTGAGAAAATCGCCGAGTTGGTAAATGAAAAACGCATCGAGGGAATTGCTGATATCCGGGATGAAAGCGATCGCGACGGAATGCGAATTGTGATCGAACTCAAGCGCGATGCCTATCCCCGTGTCGTTCTGAACAATCTCTACAAGCAAACGCCCCTGCAAGCTAACTTTGGGGCAAATATGCTGGCGTTGGTGAACGGAGAACCCCAGATCCTCACCCTTAAGCAGTTTTTGCAAGTATTTCTGGATTTTCGTGTAGAAGCGATCACCAGACGCACCCAGTATGAACTGCGCAAAGCAGAAGAACGCGACCATATTTTGCAAGGGTTATTAATTGCCTTATCCCATCTAGATGCAATTATTGCTTTAATTCGTCACGCTGCGGATACACCGACAGCAAAAGGAGAATTAATCACAACTTACGGCTTGTCAGAACCACAAGCAGATGCAATTTTACAAATGCAACTGCGGCGGTTAACAGCCTTAGAAGCAGACAAAATCCGCCAAGAACATGAAGAATTGCAAGCCCAAATCGCCGACTTGCAAGATATTTTGGCAAAGCGGGAACGGATACTGCACATTATTGAAACCGAAATACAGTATCTCAAAAACAAATTTGCTACACCACGACGCACGGTCATTACACATGGTGAAGGCGATTTAGAAGATATAGACCTAATTGCCAACGAAAAAGCAGTAATTTTAATCACCGAGCAAGGCTATATCAAACGGATGCCCATCAACACCTTTGAAGCCCAAAACCGCGCCACCAGAGGTAAAGCTGCTGCCAAAGTCAAAGACGATGATGGCGTCGAACATTTCTTGACTTGCTGTGACCACGATAGCTTGTTATTCTTTAGCGATCGCGGTGTAGTTTACTGCCTCAAAGCCTACCAAATTCCTGTCGGTTCCCGTAGCAGTCGCGGCACACCGATTGTGCAGATGCTGCCCATTCCCAAAGAAGAAAAAATTACTTCCATCGTCCCTGTCAGTGAGTTTACCAGCGATGAATATTTGGTCATGCTCACAAAAGGTGGCAACATCAAGAAAACCGTATTGGAAGCCTTTAGTCATATTCGTGCCAATGGCTTAATTGCCATTTCCCTAGAAGAAGGCGATCAACTGCGTTGGGTACGACGGGCAAAAGTTGAAGACAGCGTCATCATTGCTTCTCGTCAAGGTATGGCCATTCACTTCCGCTGCGATCATGAACAACTGCGTCCCCTTGGTCGTGCTACCCGTGGTGTGAAAGCCATGAAACTCAAGAACGGTGATGAATTGGTTGGCATGGATATTCTACCCGCCGCGATTTTAGATAATTTAACCCCAGTGTCTGAAGCAGAAATCGAAGAGATCGAAACCGAAGACATCGAAACAGAAGAATCCGCAGAAGTACCAGGCAACGGTCATCACGGCCCTTGGGTATTAGTAATTACAACTGGAGGGTACGGTAAACGCGTACCCGTTGCTCAGTTCCGCTTGCAAAACCGGGCTGGTCAAGGTTTAATGGCAACCAAATTCAAGAGTCGCAAAATCAAAGACCAACTAGCCAACTTACACATTGTCAACAACGACGATGAAATTATGATGGTCACGAGTCGCGGTATCATTATCAGACAGGCAGTAAATGCAATTTCCGTCCAGTCTCGTTCGGCTACAGGCGTCCGGGTACAACGTCTAGACGAAGATGATGTGATTACAGGAGTAGCGATCGTTCCTCCCGATACTGGTGATGCGACAGAAGCAGAGTAAAAGACACAGGGAACTCTTTGTGAGTTGTGCGATCGCCTTAGGGAGCGGTATTTTGATGGGGCTTACCGTCGCCCCAGTAAATGCCTGGTTTTTGGCATGGGTAGCCTTAGCACCTCTCTGGTATTTAGTAGTTAATCCTACACTCCGCCCAAAGCCATCTCCCCTTCTTTTTGCCTTGATCTGGGGTATCGGTTATCACGGTATAGCCCTATCCTGGATTACAGGTATTCATCCCATGACGTGGATGGGAGTTCCTTGGTTAGCAAGCCTGGCAATAGCTCTTTTCTGCTGGGTATTCATCACCCTTTGGGGCGCTGCATCGGTAGCGTTGTGGGCGACAGGGATGAGGATCATTTGTCCTTCTATCCAAAAACCCTACGCTCGTGTTCTCATTAGCACTGCCCTGTGGTGTGGCATCGAGACTGTATTGAGTTGGGGAGCCTTATTTTGGAGTTCTCTTTCATACACACAAACTCCGTATAATATCGTAATCCTCCATCTTGGGCAACTTTCAGGGCCTTATGCCGTAACAGCTGCGATCGTCGCCGTCAATGGCCTAATTGCAGAAGCTTTTTTAAACCGCAGAGACACGGAGGGCACAGAGAGAATTCCCTCTGCGTTCTCTGCGCCTCTGCGGTTCATTAATAAATATCTAATTACCGCCACAGGATTACTAATCTCCCTACACCTAATCGGTTTTAGCTTATACACCTGTCCCCTAATTCAACCACCAGCAGCAGCCCTGAAGATAGGAATTATTCAAGGTAACATTCCTAACCACATTAAACTTTATCAAGAAGGCTTACGCCGTGCCTTAGCAGGCTACACCAGTGGGTATCTAACTTTAGTAGATCAAGGAGTTGATGCAGTACTAACACCGGAAGGGGCTTTGCCTTTCTTCCAGCGTAACATTATGAGTAGTTCCTTGGTGGCGGCGGTGCGTTCCCGAGGGGTTGTGGCGTGGATTGGTGGTTTTGGCGAAAAGGGAAAAAGTTATACAAATAGTTTGCTGACTGTCACAGGTGACGGTGAGGTTTTTAGCCGTTATGACAAGGTAAAGTTAGTACCGATTGGTGAGTACGTCCCCTTTGAAGAACTTTTAGGCGGTATTATTAGCCGCTTGTCACCTTTAGATGAACACCAGGTTCCTGGTTCACCAAATCAAATTTTTAACACGCCTTTTGGTCGTGCGATCGCAGGCATTTGTTACGAGTCTGCTTTCCCGGAGGTATTTCGCTATCAAGCCCAAGCAGGGGGACAGTTTATCCTCAGCTCATCTAATGATGCTCATTACAGTGCATCTATGCCAGCACAGCATCATGCTCAGGATATCATGCGAGCCATTGAAACTGATAGATGGGCAGTACGGGCGACAAATACAGGATATTCAGCTTTTGTAGATCCCCACGGTAGAACAGTATGGATATCGGGACATAATACCTACGAAGTTCACGCTGAAACAATTTATCGCCGCCAGACGCAGACTTTATATGTGCGTTGGGGTGATTGGTTGACGCCTTTTTTACTAGTATTGGCAACAGGAGTATGGCTGATCAATTTCTTGACTGTCCAACTCTCACGCAAGCAGGGGCTGAACTAGGAGAAGGAGGATCAGGGTAAATTGCTAAAGTATGATATTCTGGAGACCCTGTATCATAAACAATTTCAAAGGTATATAGCTTGTTTTTACCGCCTTGTTCAGTAACTACTGTTAAAAGGGTTTTATCAGTGGTGGGTAGTCCGGGAATATTGATTTTTTTAATTCGTCTGAGTTGAATGACATTTGCTGCGGAATTTTTACAATCTCCAACGTTATTATTACGGTCTGGACCAAACTGCATACACATTGGCCCATCAAAATCCATTGTGACCTGGGATGGATCGTTTAACCACACTTTTTTAATTGTTTCTCCAGCCGGAATAAAACTTAAATTTGTGCCTTGCTGAAACCAGACGTTGATAGTAGGTATTACTCCTCCTAATCCTTGCGCTTGGCAAGAAAACATGGAACGGAGAACAGCATTATTTGCCAAGGCACGACCTGCTATGATCAAGATTGCACCTGAAAAAATCAGGGAAGTTAGAGTTAGGAAATAGGGGTTATTTGGGGGTTTGAATTGCAGGTTGATGTGATTTTTCATGGCTGTATATAGGATTTATATTTGCTGGGAATTGAAGCTGTAATAAAGTTTGTGTTTTAGAAGTCGAACACCGATGCACACCGATGAACACAGATGGGTACAGATAGATTATTTGGTTCGATTTTATCTTGTGTTTGTGTTATCTTCTCCAAACAAAAGATAGGTTGCTATCACAATACATTTATTGTGCAGCTTTAATTTAGCTTAACTCATATCTTGCACCTACCCAATTTACTGGTGTGAGAATAAATTCTCTGTCTTGATCGCTCAAGTCTGTTAAAAGGACGCAATTCTTGTTGCAGTCAGATTTATCTGACTTAAGCTATAAGCCAAGAAATTTATTTATTGGCGGCATGAAAAGTCGGTGCAATATCTAAGTTAAATACGATTTTCAGCGGTATTACATTAAAGCTGCATAGTTTGATTGATGTATATTTCTACTTCTTTGCCTGCTGGCAAAAACCAGATGTTAGTGCGTTGCATGGCTTGGGAAATTGCCTGTTGATTACGTTGGGTAATTTGCGGTACCACTGTTCTCACGCCACCTTCTAAAATCCCGGCTAAGAGATTGCGTCGGGGATTACTGTTAGTAACGACAGTACCTGTAGCAGTTGTCGTGACTTGCGATTCGGTACGATTGAACAATTCTGCGGCTTTACCAATACCTCCCAAGACGAATTGACTAGCATCAATCATGGTGGTGGATGTCCCTCTTTTATATTGGTTGGCAACTAGAGGTTTGCCTGCCGAGGCACGAATTAGTATGGCGTTTTGTGGTAAGCTTTGCTCTGTCAAATTCCCATTGTTTTCTCTAACTAATCTGACCACATTTAACTGCACTAAACCTTGTTCAGAAATAGAACTAACTTCAGTCAAAAACTCAGTTTTTTCTGGTAATACCACCTCACCATCGATAGATTTTAATGGTTCTTGTAAACGGACTACAAATACGTTTTTCGGACTATTATCTTGGTTATTTCTATTATTAGTTGCTCTAGTAGTTTCTCCAAAGACAGCAGTAGCTAATACTGCTTTCACACTAGTTCCAACTCGTACTGATTTTCGACTTTTTGGTTGTGCTTGGCTAACAACAGAAGTTGATGGTTCTGGAGTATTATCCTCAGGTTGAGAATTATTTATCCGTGGTGGGATTTTGGTATTGTTTGCAGCTAAAGGAGTAGGACGATTTATATTAGTATTATTGGGGGTATTATTGGGTGTAGCAGTAGCTAATACTTGACCATAGCTACCCAATTTCGATAACCTTGCCCATTCCTGTAATGGATCTGGTGTAGGTTGGGGAGTAAATTGAACTGTTGGTTGCGTTTCTGGTGTGGGAATTACAGGTAGGGGTGAAGTAGACTTTGGTGGAGTTTGGGGTACTGTAACGACCCGTGTTACTACCCTTGGCGGCATGTAAACTGTTTTTGTGGGTGTAGGTGTTCTTTGCAGGGCAACTCTAAGTCTATTATCTCTAGCAGTTTCCACCCCAGAAGTTGGTTGGGGCGATTTAACTTTTCCAACTCTTAATTGTTGCTGAGCTAATTTTACAGCTTGTGCTTGTTCAGCTAAAGCTAATTTTGTTTTTAAAGTCTCTAATTCTCCTTCTAGTTGTTGCAGGCGTGTTTCCGTGGATGTTTGCGGCGCTTTTTGTGCAACTATATTAGTTTTTCTTGGTTTTTGATTGCTAGCACTCATCAACTGGGACAAAAAAGCACCAGCTACTAAAACTAAAGCAAAAGTAGCAGTCCCTACTAAGGCTAACTTAGCAAAAGGATTGGATGAGAGGGACTGCTTGGTAGAAACTTGAGGTTCTGGAGAAGGTGAAGATGACTGTGGTAAGTTGGCTGTATCTTCTCCTACTTCTGTTTGGGTTTCGGTGGCTGGAGATTCTTGTTCAAAGCCAACCAATTTTGCCATTCGCAGTTCCCAATCAGATAATCCTAGTTCTGGTTGGTAATTATCACTGATGGGAGTCTCGAGATCTTCTGGATGAGTTTGTGAAGGAATAGAATATCGAGTCATAGTAAAGCTTTAGTTTATAGTTTAATCAGGAACAGTTGTTATCTTTGATTTCACATATATTGTAAATTTCTAGTCTGGCTTCACCGAGGCGGTAAGCTGCTAAATGCCAAGCAAGCGGTACATCAGGTAATGTTGTTTTTTGATTATCTATTGCTTGGATTAAGATTTGTTTATTGAATGCGATCGCTCTGCCTAACCTGTCAGAATTGCTAAAGATTAATTGATTACCTTGTAACTCCACTTTCCATTTGCCATCAGCGATTTTTACGGGTTGAGAAATTCTTTGGATGACAAAAACACTCTCAGCGCCTCGGTTTTCAAATTGATTAGCTGTATTCGCATTAATAATTTCCGATTGCAATTTTTGTTTTACATCATTAGTTAACAGTTCCGAACTAATTTCCCATATTGTTTCCGGTGGCTGCTCCTTAGACCAGGTTAGCATTAAGGTCATCGTTTCACCTACGAAGCGCCGAATAGTCTCTGGATAGCGTTCTAAATTTTGCGTCGGATCTACCGTAATAGCACTACCATCAGCAAGTTGCACTAAACTTCGGGGTGTTAATTGCCTACTTAGCTGCTGCAACATCGAACCGTGGAACATCAGTATTAATAACGTGAAAATATTTAAACCAAAAGTTCCAACAGCAAACAAAGGCAAGATACTACTTTTCTTTTTATTTTCTTGTTTAAGTAACTGCATTGATAACTAACTCTATTAATTCACATTTAACATAAACTCAAAACATAACCCAAAAGCACACGCAAACCCCATCCGTGTTCATCTGTGTTCATCTGTGTTCGTTTTTTCAAATATTATTTTTAGCATCACCACCATCCCCAATTACCTCACAAAACTATCAGACGTATTTTGAATTCCACACTGCTGTAACTGCTCCTGACTTAAATTGTTATACTGATCCAACAAACACAAATTCCGAATTTCGTAGATTTCCAACTTCTCCGAACGGATACCATAAATTGCCTTTTGCAGAACACTAGTAGTATCATCTAGCGGATAAGGAAAATAATCGACAGCCCGCACCAACAAATCCTTATTAAAGGGAGTAATAATTCTTCTTCCATCCAATTTTTTCGTCTGAATCAAGTCAGCCACTAAACCAACTCGCCATTTACCTGGTGAAATTTTTTGCGGAGGGTAAACCCGTTTAATGGCAATTTGTGCGGTTATTGCTTGACTGGAATTATTACTAAAAACCTCTGGCGGTGTCATCGCTGCTATTTCGCGTAAAAAACCTTTGCGAAAGTCTTCTGATATAGCAAAGCTAGCAATCCAACTGCTAGTAGTAACTTTTTTGCTAATTCCTTGGGATGTGGGAATAAGTATGCCTAAATCTGGTTTGGGTTTTGATACTTCTTCGACATTTTGTGCTGGTAGTTTACCAGACCAGTTAAACATTGAGGTCATGCTTTTACTGACAAATTGGCGAATTACTTCAGGATCTCTTGCCAAGTCATCAGTAACTGTTATCGGTTGACCAGCTATTAATTGTACAAAAGCAGCAGGTTTTCTGAGACTAAGTTGACGAATTTTTAAACCTTGGAATGTCAAGAAAAGTAGGGCTAATATCTGCAATCCTAAAGTTGCGATCGCAAATGTCGTCAAAAGATTTACTGTTCGTTGTTTTTTCTCTAATAGGCGTACCATTTATACCCTCTCTTTTGCCCACGCCGCTGTATTACTAATTGCATTGAATACTGCAAATCCCCCCGCACCCGCTAAAAGCAAAGATACAATTGGTGCTAAGACTCCCAAAAAAATCATGAACCACATTAAATCGGGGTCAGCACTAGCGTCTTCACCAGGACCATTTACAATTACTGTGGCAGTTAAAATGGCAATAATCGTGAAGGAAATTTTGGCAATTCCCAGCGATAAAAAACCAGTCATCCACGCAAAAATCGGCTTACCAGCTACAGGTAACAAAGAACCCCCCACAGCCAATGGCCCTAAAGTCGCTACTAACAACATCGTAGCTTCGATTAAGTTTTGAAATGCATATTGCAAGGAAATGAGAAAATTTTTAATACTAGTCTGGACTGTAGAACCTAAGAAAGAATTAAATGTATTTTCTGGTACGCTATTTGTGCTAAATGCAATCTGATTAATCTTACTTTCTAGGCGATTAATCCAAACTTTATCACCATACAAATCTCTATAAGTCTGCCAGAGAATTTCTATTTTTTCTCTGCCTCTTTGAAAACATTGATTTTGTTGTTCGCCTGTTAATGACTGGCAAGGGCGTAACACAGATCCAGCTACTTCCTCAGCAACACCCATACTCAATGCTTGCTGATAATTTCTATTAGCATCTGCTGTGGTGATGACTTGCTGATTTACTGTGTTGATAAAATTTCTAATTCCCAGTGTGAGATTAGATAATACACTACCGCTTCCTGTGTTGGTTAATAGTATTACCACTATAAAAGGCCAAATCAGAGCAGAAATCGGACGGGAATATTCACTATAAATAACATCTCTGAGCCATTGTATCATGAAAAACAATAGTGTGCCGACTGCGAAAAATACGCCCAGATTTGTTAATGCTCCATATAAATTCTCACTAGTATTATTTTGTAATAAGTCTAACCATTGATTTTCCCAGCTTTCCGAAATACTTTTGGCAGTGGTGAAGCCACTGTTGAGAATGTCGGGAAGATCAGGGATATTAGATTGGGCAAAAAATCTTGAAGGATAAAGGTGGGAAATAATAATTTTCATTTTGATTTGGGTTATTGTTCAAACTGCCTACCAAATAAATCTACTTGAGAATAATTTCGTAATAGTCTAGATGCTTCAGTAGCATTATCTACTCTCCGCGCGCGGTTATTTTCTTCCACTTGTTGGGAAATATTCGCTAGATTTAAATTGGAGTATTGTAAAAATTGATTTGTTTGCATTGTTTGGGCTAAATGTTCGCCTGTAATTTTCACTTCTTCCTCTTGGATTTTATTATTTTGTAGCAAAAAGTTCAGTTGACCAATACCCAAAAGTGAAGTGATATTAGCTAATGCGTTTTGAACAGTATCAGGTATTTGTGATCTCAAAGTCTCAATTTGATTATTTATATCTTCTTGAAATTTTTCATTTTCCTCATTAAAACCTGCAATTGTTTGGATTGTTTGTTCTGTTGATTCTAATTTTGTTTTTAACCTCAACTGTCCATTTGTACCAAGTAGCCCAGATGCTGCACCACGGGTAATTAAGCGATTAAGTTCATTGCTAACTAAATTTGCTCTCACTGTCGAATTATTATCAAATTTGTCTGCGGAAGTGTAGTACCATATTGTCCCATCACGAATAATTTCGACCGCTGCATTGGGGTTGGGTATATTCAATTCCCCGGTGGAACTATCAATAGCTATTTGAGCTTCTGATTCTATTGGTTGTAATGTTTCTGTAAGGTTATTTCTCAGGTAGTTTTGTAAATCAGTTGCGTAAGATTGAAAGTCTGTCCAAACTTGACCAAGGTCTGCCATTGCTGGTAGGATGGCTAACAATGAAAGAGGTATGGAAAGTAGAATTATTTTTTTCATAACTCTTGGGTAAGTAGATTTTGATTTAATACGAACACAGATGCACACAGATGAACACAGATGGATTTTCTGTTTGCATTTAGGTTTATAGTTAGGAGTTTAGGTTTTACTACAAATAAGCATGTTAACCTCGTAGTAATGCTACTAATTGACGTGCAAATACAGAAACCGCTTCATATTTATCTTTGTGGGTCTGCATAACTTTTTGACGTGCAGTTTGTTCTTGGGGATTGTTAGCTACTACTGCTAATTGTTCGTAACCTGGGTAATAGCGGCAGAAGGTATAAATCCCGTTATCATCTAATAACCATTGGCTATAAATTCCTTCTTTACGAGGGAAAAAGCTTTCAGTTGCGTTGCGGGCAATTATTTCGCGAGGATATTTGAGAATGTTGGTAAAACTATCAACAGCGACTGGCTGAATTCGACCTATTAATCGTGTAGTTAGGTTTTGTAAAATTTTGGATGATGCTTTAGATTTGGCAATTGTATCAGGGTCTTGGGCTGAGAGGATGACTCTAATACCAGCTTTGGCACCGTTGGCACAAATTCTTCCTACTAAATCAGAAATTTGGTCGAATTCAAAAAGAATTGGTGCTTCATCGATGAAGAATATGGAAGCAGGACTACTTAAGGCGCGGCGTAATGCTGCGGAATAAGCACTTAAAGATAGCACTGCTGCATCTTCATTATCTGCAAGGTTCCGCAAGGCGAAAACTAAAAGTTGGGCATCGGTAGGAAAACTAGAAGGTGCGGAAATTGCTTTACCTACGCGACTAGAAAGCCAAAATCGCAGGCGCAGTTGAATTTGATTTAAGGCGTCTTCAACTCTACCTGCGATCGATTCTAGTTGCAAATGTTCTGGCGAACAAAAATAGAGAAAATCTCTTAATGTTGGGGTTTTCTGCCAAGCTATACTGCCAAATCCACCTGCGATCGCTTCTTGATATCGTGCTTTAATACTTTCATCGGTAAAGAAGGCTCCTAATGCTAAGTTTAAGAGCGATCGCACTGTTTGCGATAGTAGCTGATTCTCGCTAGATGATCCCAAAACCATTGTCATCAAAGCGGATTCGAGGAAAGCGACATAATCTAACATGCGATCGCGTTGTTCTTCTGGATTCAACAAGCGCAAATCTGGTTGTTCAAATAAGTTATTTGATTGTTTGGAAATATCAAAATACGCTCCATTCCCCTCCATAAAATATGTGTAGTCGGTGAAGGTAGACGTACCATCGGGTTTGGGAAAATCTAATGCTACTACAGGAATTTTATGAGCTAAAGCTTGTGTTAGAATCCCTGAAACCAATACTGATTTACCAGCACGGGTGGTGGCAAATAGTGCTAGGTTTTTATGTTGGTTGAATAAATCTAAATGAACTGGTGTTCCACCTTCTTCGGCAATTAATTCAAAACCTTCGCGATCGCCTGCTTTAGTTAGCACCAAAGGCATTAATCCCGGTACTTCACTTGTCAAATACAACTGACGTCGATTAAAAGGTCTAGCGAGTAGAGTCTCCCACACAATCGGCAGAGTCTGCAACCAGATTTTCCAAGCATATTCTGTTTCTCTAATTACCCTTGCTGGACGTTGAAAACAGTTTTCGATATATCTTGTAGCTTCATCCAATCTCTCTATACTCGGACGATGCACTAAAATAGCTATACCTGCATAAATCGGTACTGCTCCCTCGTATAATTGTTCTTGTGCTGCTACGGATTTTCTTAACTTTAATTGAGCGTTAACATCGATAGTTCTACTTTTTTCCTGTGCTAACAAAGCTGTCATATTTGACTGCTTTAGTACCCGTTGCAGTGTAGTTTTGACAATTGCTGGATTCGCTGCACTCAGCTGGCAAAAAATTTCTGTGTCTATAACATTTTCTCTGGCTAACAGTTCCCAAAGATAACGCAATTGAGCAGTTTTATTCGGCCAACCACCAGGTTTTTCGAGAAAAGTCATGACACCAATATAGTTATTGTTGACATGAACCCAGCGGCGATCAGCACAAGGTACATCAGACTCAATTAGCAAAGTCGTACTGTGTATATTCTCAATCAATAATCTGGTACTAGCTAAGTCTGAGTTAGCTTGTTCATGTAGACCATTTTCATCTAAAGTCAACAATTGGGGAACATCTATTGGTTGGGTATCATTAAATCTTCTCCAAATCTCTCCCCATAATTCTTCTGTATTCAGAGGTTTAATGTCTAACCCCATTTTGTTCGATAAAAGTTGTTCCCAACGACAAAAACCATTTTTATAAGCGTTAGTAATAATCGTTTCAATGCGTTGGTTTTCTACTTCTGCTAAATCACCTTTAAATTTCAACCACCAAGTTTCACCTTTAGCTAATAATTTCTCTATCCAATCATCTGTATTGGCAGCATCTGGTTCAATTGTATAAGTCACATAAATTCGCAAAAATTTTGGTTTACGGATACCAGAACGAGTTAATTCTTGAACTCTTGCTCTTTCGGATAGTAACAAATATTTAATATCTGGCGATGGAGATTTTTTAACAAGAGATGCTAACTCTTTTTGTCGCTGTTTATCTGAACTAAAAGACCCTAAGTGTAAAGTCATTCTTTCACCTTCAGGGATATCTTTTAAGCCAGCTTCAATGTTATTCAGAATTGTATTGATTTGTTCTGGTCTTAACGTCGTATGAATTCCTTGACAGTCAAAACCAAAAACGAAACAAAACCTATCTTTTTGGTTTCCTTTTGTCAAAGTATAAGCACCGATATCGCGTCCCTCAAGCGATATACGCAGCATTGTTGCTAGATGTAAAGCGTCTTCAAAGGGTGTGAATCGTGTTTCACTTCCGGCGCCGCCGACGCTTTGTTTTCCGATTTTTTGCTTCATGGTTAATTTCCAGTAAGCTTTGATAACGAGCAAAGCCTCTAGTCCAAGTGGGAACTCCAATAAATTTACTTAAAAAGCGCCAACTCCTACCACCAGTTAAGATCCACCAAGTCGCCATTCCCCAAGCAGTAATAAGCAACGTCCACAACCATTTTTGAAACTCATCTTGAAATATGCCGCCAAAAATTCCATTGATGATAAAGTAGGAAGTTAAGGCTATTACTGTCCAAGGCAAGACTTGATCAGCAGGAATTGGGCCTAGTGAAGGTTGAGTTCCTAAAATTTGATTTACTGGTCGAAATTCTTTATCTGGTTCTTGAGACATGGCGAATTTCTAGATTTGATTCATATTTTCATAATTTTATTGATTATTACTGTTTGAATCACCAATGACGAAGCCAGTGAGTACATCAGCAATAGTTACCGCAACAACAACTAATAAAGGAGTTCTAGCAACACTTTGCCAGTCTTCATCTTTCCGAACTGCATTAATCACACCAATTAGAGAAACAGCTATATATAGTAAGTAAAGAGCGCGTAGTACATTAAATACTAGACTAACTGCTGCTTGAGTATTGCTGCCTGTCGTCGCACCTTGGGTTAGGGTATTTTTGAAAAAATCTTCAGCTTTTTTAAAAAACTGCGCTTGTGCTGGGTCTGCAAAATAGTCTAACCAAAATGCACTGAAAATAATAGCTACCCCTAACATTTGTAACGAGATAATATATCGTTTTGGTAGATTGACTTGTTGTCCTATTGTATGCGTGACAACTGCGATTAAACTACCAAAAACTAAACAAAAAACCAGAATAGGACTTTTCAGAGTTATTACACTTAAAAATACAGCACAAGCAATTAAAAAGGGGATAGACTCTAACAATCTTATCCGCCATATTTCCAAAATAGTACTCAATTTATAGAGTATATTTATTACCCTTTGATCAAAAGCTTTCAAAAACTTTCTCTGATGATAAATTTGCCTAAACATCTGTAAATTTCCTTTTTGTGCATTACAACAACTTGTTGGCTTCGGTATCACAATTTAACATGAATAAACATTTAACTTAAACTAAATTATTAAAATAATGTAAATTATTATACACGCAATTTCAATTTATAGTAAATAAACACAATTTTTGTTAATTGATTTTTGCAAACAGACTCAGAACTATCACGGTTCTACAAAATAGTTTTCTACTTCAGCAATTAATATAGCAATCCTATATGATTTGTGATCATTGCAAAGCCCAAATCCCCAACTTATTTGAGATGTCGGGGATCTTGTCTTTCACGAATAATTT
>NZ_AJLK01000002.1 GCF_000317205.1 Fischerella muscicola PCC 7414
AATAATTTAGCAATACTCATAGCTGGAACTTAGCATTTGAGAAGTTTAACAGACTTCATATAGAAGTTGGAAAAACGATAGGGAAAGAGTTTTTCTTTTTCCCTTTTGCTGTATACCATGCTTGACTATCCAAAACTAGGGTATCAGCTAAGTATTTTATCGTTTACAGAGAATTAGGTTACATTCATGAAGCTAAAGAGCATGGGGTCTTCATTCATATTGTCGCTTATTAATTTTTTTAACTATGTAAATTCTCGCAATGTAAAAATAGTAGGTTATTTAACTATCGCTTCACTTGAATTTAACCAGGGATTGATAGATTTCACCTCAAAAGAGTGAAATCACAAGGTTCAGAGCAAGTGTCTTTCTCACGACGTAAGTTTCTATCTCTAGCTGGTGTAACCGCTGCCGGTGTGACAGTGGTTTCTCCCCTAGAAACTTTCTATGCCAGAGTTGCCCGTGGTCAAGCCAGAACTGGTATTGGTTATGGTGCTATAAAACCTAAGCTGCCTGTCAACTACAGAGAATTAACCAGTACCGTCATCGGTGATCTCAGTCGGATTCCACTGTTGGAACTCCCTCCAGGGTTTAATTACACTGCGATCTCAATTGTTGGTCAGAGCATGAGTGATGGTAATCCTGTTCCTGGTGATCATGATGGCATGGCAACTTTTGTTGGCCCCAGAGGAACTACTATCCTGGTTCGGAACCACGAATTAGACCCGGATGAGAATGAGTTTGGTAATACCAGTGGAGTCATCGCACCACCCGAGAAGAAGTATGACCAGATTAATGCAGGTGGTACTACTACCCTGGTAGTTGGGCCAGCGAGACGATTGGTCAGAGATTATGCTTCTTTAGCTGGAACAATTCGCAACTGTGCTGGAGGCCCAACACCTTGGGGAACCTGGATTAGTTGTGAAGAAACCTTCAACAGGGGTGATGTGGGTGTTGTGCGGCATGGTTATAACTTTGAAGTTCCCGCTAATGCCGAGATTGGTTTGGCAGACCCCATACCTCTGAAAGCTATGGGACGCTTTAGCCATGAAGCTGTGGCTGTAGATCCAGCAACTGGGTATATTTACGAAACAGAAGACCGTGGAGATAGTTGTTTCTATCGTTTCGTTCCTGCTGTGGGTAAACCGAATGCACCTGGACAGTTAGTCCAAGGTGGCAAGCTTTATGCTCTAAAAGTTGTAGATAAGCCTACCCTCAACACTACGAATAATCCTAATAGTGGCGGTTCTATCGGGTTGGTTCCTGTTGGTGTACCACTAAAAGTAGAGTGGGTTCCCATTGATAATCCTGATCCGGACGTCGAGGACAAAGCCCAGGGATTAGGAGTCCGCTACGAAGCCCAATCTAAAGGCGCGGCAATTTTCTACCGTGGTGAGGGAGCCTGGTATGCTAAGGGTTTAATTTATTTTGTTGCTACTCAAGGTGGCCCACCTGCTGTGGATAGCACAAGAGGTAACGGTCAGGTTTGGGTTTATGACCCGAAAGCAGAAACAATTACATTGCTCATCGAAGCTGAACCGAGTGGTGAAATACTAGATGAGCCTGACAACATTACTGTAGCTCCCTTTGGAGACCTCTTCCTTTGCGAAGATGGTGGTGGTGAACAATTTGTTGTCGGTGTAGACACTAAGGGAGAACTTTATCAGTTTGCGCGTAACGCCTACAACGAAAGTGAATTTGCTGGGGCCTGTTTTTCTCCTGATGGTCAGACATTGTTTGTGAATATTCAAAGTCCTGGTATCACGTTTTGTATTTGGGGACCACTATCTGCTGATGTTCTCGCAGAAAGGGCCAAGCAAGCATTGTTTGAATATAGTCCGATTCGTGGTGACAAGATTTACCGCAAGTATAGATATGGTAAGCATCTCGAACTGTTTTTGTTAGATGAGCGGTCTTATAGAGGGTCCAACACTGAGAACAGTAATCCCAATGGCATAGAGATGCTGGGACAAGAACAATTTGAATGGCTGAAAAAAAGTTTAAAGGCTTCCCAAGCAACTTGGAAAGTCATTTCATCAGATGATCCTTTTTCTATTGTCACGGGCTCAACGAGCGATCGCGATGCTTGGGGTCAAGGTTCACCAGAAGTTTTAGGTCGGGAAGTCCAACTTAGTCAATTGCTGCAATTTATCAAAAATGAAGGGATCAAAAATGTCGTTGTGATTACGGCAGATGTACACTATGCAGCAGCTATTTCCTATGAACCAGAACGGGCTGTATTTAAAGACTTTAACCCTTTCTGGGAGTTTGTAGTTGGTCCAATCCACGCAGGTGCTTTTGGTCAAAATGAACTCGATCCTAGTTTTGGTCCCAAGTATGAATACGTAAGAGCACCGCAAACCGAAACATCTCAACTTCCTCAAAATTTACCACCGCCAAACCTGCATTCCTTTGGCTTGGCAGAGGTGAATTCTCAAGGTCAATTACTAGTACGTATTCACGATATTACAGGTAAGGTTTTGTACGAAAAATTACTAAATCCCCAGAGTTAATCACAAAGGAAATTTGGTATCACAATTGGGATTTCCAACAAATTAGACTCTACCTTACTCAAAAGCCTCTACCTCGTTACTGAGAGAATCTATCGATTTTCTCAGTTTTTCTGTTGGGATACACGTTCTGAATAGGTGGCGATCGCATCATCATTATGATGCAACCTTATAAGGTTAGCTGAAATTATTTAGAAACTTAAGGTGGTTCTCACAGCACCAATTAAACCATAAGGCCCGTTAAACAAACCATCTCCTGATTCTGGATCATTAGCATCTTCTGCTAAATAGCCTAGGCTCAGTTCCAAAGCTTCAGTGAATTTATGGGAGATTCCCACTCCTGCCCCATTTACCTGATAATAAATTGGGTTGCGAGTGCCAAACCTTGACAAAACACCAAATGCACCATCTCCATCAAAAAGGTTAATGGTCTCAGTAATATCTTCTGCATCACCCTCATTGGCAATAGCGATCACAGAAGTATTTTCTCCTAAAGGAAATTTGTACCACAAGGAATCAAGTAAGGCATCATTTGTACCTTCTTCTTCTCCTTCTGTAAAAAAGAATTTTCCTTCTGGTGTGCCAAGTTCCGGATCTTTGATATTAGAAGCTTGAATTCTTGTGAAGAGTGTGTCTTTACCAGAAAAGCTAGTTACAAATTCTAAACGCGATCGCGCTCCTAAAGCTGTATTTTTAAGTTTTACCGTCTTTACTAACAGCAATACCAGCTACAACTGCTCCTGTTGCTAGTATCAAACCTAGTAGATATTCTTGGTTTTTGCTAACTTTCATTGTGTTTAATTATACTTTAAATATTATCGCAATAGTCATCGTAGGTGATCGCTCACCAGTACAAATGGAAATCTCTTTCCAAATCAGAATCTATAGATATAGATATTTACAGCTAATGGTTAAACCATAGATATTGTTCGATTATGTTTTAGTTATAAAAAAAGTTATAAATTAATAAATTATAAAATTTATTAATTTAGATTCTAAATATTGTTATTTAGTTGCTGAATGAGTCGATAAATTACTAAAAAAGCTACATTTTTTTGTATTTATTTATATTGATTTTGTTCATTTTTAAGCGTTACATAAGTGTGGGCGATCGCTATTTTTATTAACCTCACTTTTTCTTGGAATTTGGTCTAATCCTTATTTTTATAATCATGTGGTGGAAGAACCTCCTAAAGGTAATCCATCTTAATAGAGGTAGTTCGTATAGTCCTAATAAAGCTGCTGCAACGATAAAAGGTAAAAAGTAGTAAACCCCCCTATATGCCAGTAATGACCCCAAAATTGCCGCCGCCGAAACTCGAGAAGAAAGAATCAGTAAAATTACAGTTTCAAATACTCCTAATCCTCCAGGAACATTGCTGATAACACCAGCAAACATCGCCAGTAAATAGATTCCCAAAAAGTCAAGATAGGACAAAGATGTATTTGCAGGCAATAGAATATAAAGAACAGCTGCTGCAAATACCCAGTCACAACTAGAAACAACTATTTGAGCAAGAGATATTTTAAAATTAGGAAATTTAAACTCATGAGAGTGAATCCTTAAAGGTTGTTTAATAAACAGACTTCCTAATAAATAAGTGATGATTAATAGCAGAAAAATGATACCAATAGGACGCACGGTAGCAAAAGGTAAATGCAGTTGAGTGGGAATAGTTAAAGGATTAGCAAGAAATATAAACCCAGCTAAAGCAAACATTCCCAACCAGAAGGTAAAATTGACAAAAGCAATGATTTGCGCGATCGCAAACGATGATATGCCCCAAGTTGAGTAAAAACGATAACGGATAGCACTACCAGTTAGCAGGGCAAAGCCAATTGTATTGCTAAATACAGAACTTATAAAGTTAGTCAATGCAATCTTTTTCCAACTCAGGGAAAAGCCAATATATTTAAACCCCAAAATATCGTAGAATGCGATCGCACAATAGCCAAGGGCCGTCAACCCGATACTCACAACTAAGAGATTTTTTGGAATTGCTGCTAAATTCTTCAATACATCATGGTAGTTATACTCGCGCAGTTCGTTACTAATAGCCCATAGAGAAAGCACAAGCAGCAACAAGCCAAATAGAGAACTGAGGTTGAGTTTAGGTTTTTTGGACATAAGTAAAAGAGAGTGAGGAGAAAGACAAGAAAATTAGCGTTTCTATCTTCTGCCTTTTACCTTACAACCAGTCGCAAATTTTCCATTGCATTGACACGCTATTGACACATCATTTGCGTAAGCTTTGAATTACGAGAAATATCTACCAGAAAAGTAAGTGGTCAGGTGAGTAGTCTGATGACCATGATTGAAGATGCCTTAGACGGTTCAACAATTCATCTACGCCAATGGGTAAATTTACAAGTCTGCCATAGTCCAGGTGTAACTCCTGCTGTGGTTTTTATTCACGGAGGTACAGGAAACCGCTTTAATTTCCGTTCTCAATACGAATTTGTCCAGAATCAAGGTTGGCAAGTTCTAGCTTACGACTTAGCAGGACACGGTCAATCTAGTCCTTACAAGCACTACTCTATAGGACGCCATTATCGTGACTTACACCGATTATTGCACTATTTTGACATTGATTCGCCTATACTGTGCTGCCACAGTTATGGAGTTCCGATTGGCTTAGAGTTTACCCAGCACTATCCAGTCAGTGGTCTAATTGCCATTGCTGGTGGTACTCATGACTTAGCACCTTGGTGGGAAATTCCCTTGATGAAGTTTATGGCGTTTGGGGGAAGGTATCTTTACTATCTGCCTGGTGTGCAGCAAATAACCAATTTTTTCTCTACCTCTTACCGTAATCACGTCATGGAACTGTTTTTTGCTGAAAATCCAGTTCCTAGAGATTTCAGTTCCTACAAAGCCTTAGAAATATTTTGGGACTATAACTTTTTTGCCCGTCACCCTTTGCTAAAAAATTTACACATTCCTGTTTTAGTGATTACCGCAGGCAAAGACCCAATGTTTACACGCCAGATGGGAGATGATTTAGCAAGACACTTTATTAATAGTACCCATCTACACTTTGCGAATGCAGGACATTTAGTGATGGCAGAAGAGGCAGACTTGGTAAATGATGCGATCGCTAAGTGGATGATTTCAATTGCTGATAGACATTAGTTTACAAAATTAAATTTTATTAAAACTCAAACTAGCTTGATGAAATACTTACGATCGCAAATTCTGCTATTGATTTCGGCCCTAACTTTACTCAGCTGCAATTACTCGCAAAGCGTACAAGCCAAACCGTCGCCAGTTGCACCAGTAAAAAATCTCTCTATCTTACCACCACAACCAAGTGCCAGTGACTTGGCTGTTCCCCTCACATACAAAATTGAAACTTACAACAGCCAGGTGATGGGAGGAAGTCGCACCTATGGCATATCTTTACCTCTTGGTTATGAAAAAAACTCAAACCAGCGCTATCCCGTAATTTTTCTTCTTCATGGCGGACACGGTAATCCTAAGGATTGGTGGTTAGAGCAAAAGGGAAACGCACTTATGACCCTGCAAAAATTATATGCCACAGGCAAACTACCACCTAGTATTGTCATCACACCAGACGGTAACGACAAACGTGGTTCTAGTCCCTATTGGGACCCCCAATATATTGATGGCCCTCATGGTAATGTTTCTACTGCGATTGGGTCTGAACTGGTGAAGCTTATACAAAGGCGCTATCGCACATTACCCAATCCCGATTTTTGGGCAATAGGAGGACTATCTTCCGGTGGATGGGGTGCAATAAATGTAGGATTACATAATGTAAATAATTTTTCAATTTTATTTAGTCATAGCGGCTATTTTAAAGATCAAAGCGGTCCCCAAAATAGCCCGATAATCCATATCAGAAATATTCCTCCTCAAGCACAACAAAGATTGCGAATCTATCTGGATACTGGCACATCAGATATCGAAGAGATGGAAGAAGCTAAACAGTTTACTCAAGTATTAAACCAACTAAAAATTAATAACATGTTTCGTGAGTTTCCTGGCGGTCACACGTGGAACTACTGGCGTCAACATTTGGCAGATTCGTTGACTTTTGTAGGAGAACAATTTCGGATAGCACAAACAGCACATACTGCTGAGCGTTGAATTGAATAAAAATCTCAAAATACTCTGAGTAATGAAGCTAAATCACATTTATATAAGCAATTATGATTTGAGATGTGAAAAATTGTCGAATCTGGAAAACCCAGTTTTTTCTCTAAATTGGGTTAATTCACTCTCCATTGAACAATCAAACTGCAAATTTTCAACTTACTTACTATAATTAATTTTGATTTATTTACATCTATTTAAAAATATTATGAAAAACCATAAAATCATCGAAAAACAATGAAATCATCTAAGATTGTAATCGGCATTATCAGCGCGATCGCAATTCTTGCAGCAGGTGGCTACTGGTATGTATTCATTTTGGGTGCGCCACAGCTAGATCCACCCCAACAACAAACAAATACTGGACTAAAGTTTCAACTAGAGACATTTAATAGCCAAGCAATGGGTAAACTCCGACAATACGGCGTGATTTTACCTCCAGGCTACGAAAAAAATCCTCGCCAACGTTATCCAGTCATCTTTTTACTACACGGCGGTCATGATGATGCCCGTGCTTATGTTGACAAATACGCCATTTTAGACATATTACATAAACTTTATCAAAGTGGGAAATTACCACCAGCAATTGTTATTACACCAGATGGCAATGATAATCGTGGTTCTAGCCCTTTATATGACCCCGATTATTATGACGGGCCTAATGGTAAAGTGGGAACTTTGATCGGTTCAGAATTAGTCCAACTTGTCAAATCACGCTATCGTACTCTGGAAGAACCACAATTTTGGGCGATGGGCGGTATATCTTCTGGGGGATGGGGAGCATTTAATATTGGATTACGCTATCTGAAAAACTTCAACATTTTATTTAGCCACAGTGGTTACTTTACTGATAGTAGTGGTTCACAAAATAGTCCCCAACAAATTGTGCAACAATTATCAGCCACAGATAGAAAGCAACTGCGTATATATTTAGATGCTGGTAAAAATGATACGGATTTACTAGCTTCTACTCAAACCTTTCACCAAACCTTAAACAAGTTGGGTATACAAAATGTGTTTTATGCTTTTCCTGGAGGACATGGTTTATCTGGACCCGATATTGGTTGGAACTATTTTCATAAGCATCTCAAAGATTCACTTACCTATGTAGGAGAACAGTTTAAAAAGGAAATGAGGAGATAGGACAAAGGGGACACGGGAGACAAGGGGAAGTGTGGGAAGTGTGGGGAGTAAAACAACTAACAACTAACTACTAACCACCAACCATCAACAACCAACCATCAACCACTAACTACTAACCACTAACCAATGACAATTGACCATTGACAAATGACAAATGACTTAAAAACTCGAATAGGACTGTGGAGTGCAGCACTTCTTACGGGTTTGGTCGCAGTGGTGAACTTACTGTCAGCAGTGACACCCAATCTCTACGGTCGGAATTTTTTATTGAAGGAATTTTTACCTTTTGAAATTCGTGCTGGTGGTCACATATTTGCAGCTTTGACTGGATTTGTTTTATTAACACTTGCGACTAACTTGTTGCGTCGCAAACGTGTTGCTTGGTTACTGACCATTGGCTTGTTGGTTATTTCGATTGTCAGCCATTTACTCAAGGGTCTGGATTATGAAGAAAGCCTGCTGTCTGGGTTACTGCTGGTGCAATTAATTATAATGCGTCATGTTTTTACAGCCCAGTCAGACCGTCCTTCAATTGCTAAAGGAGTGCGGGTATTAATTGGTGCTTTACTGTTTACTTTGGCATATGGAACTATCGGATTTTACTTGTTAGACAACAAATTTTCAGTGAATTTTAGTTTGAGAGATGCCATACTTCAAACTCTAGCAATGTTCTTTACTGAAGATAATGCCGGACTGCAACCAAGGACGCGATTTGGTGAGTTCTTTGCCAATTCTATATACATAATTGCAGCCAGTACTTTTATTTATGCATTAATTATGCTATTGCGTCCAGTATTTTTACGTGATTCAACTACCCTTAATCAACGACAAAAAGCCAGAGAAATTGTCAAAAATTACGGGTGTTCTTCTTTAGCCGCATTTGCTTTATTAAGTGATAAAAGTTACTTTTTTAGTCCTTCTCATCAGAGTGTAATTGCTTATGTTCCCAAAGGAAGGGGTGCGATCGCTTTAGGAGATCCCATCGGGCCGATTGCAGACCGCAGAGAGACAATAATTGCCTTTCAGCAATTTTGCCAACGTAACGATTGGTATCCTGCTTTTTACCAAACTTTACCTGATGACATTGACCTATACATGTCTTTGGGATTTCAAGCTTTAAAAATTGGAGAAGAAGCGATTGTTGACCTCAAAAGCTTTACCTTACAAGGAAAAGCAGGTAAAAACCTCCGTAGCGCCCTAAATCGCATGACAAAGCTAGGGTATGAGGTCAGATTCTACCAACCACCTATTGCTGATGACTTGTTGCGCCAGTTAAAAATAGTCAGTGACGAGTGGTTGCAAATGGTGCAAGGTTCAGAAAAACATTTTTCTTTAGGTTGGTTTGACGAAGCTTACCTAAAGGAGTGTGAAATTGCTGTAGTGCAGTCTTCTCACGGTGAAATTATTGCTTTTGCCAATATAGTATCTGAGTACCAACTCAATGAAATCACTAATGACTTAATGCGACACCGCAAGTCGATAGAAAACGGTACAATGGATTTCTTATTTATTTCTATGTTCCAACACTATAAGGAACAGGGCTACGATAGTTTTAATCTGGGTCTGTCTGCTTTAGCAGGAGTTGGTGAAACTCAACAGTCAAGACGTCTGGAGAAGACATTACACTATCTTTATCAGCATCTTGAGCGATTCTATAATTTCCAGGGTTTGCACGCCTACAAAGATAAGTTTCACCCCATTTGGCAATCCCGTTATCTTGTTTATCCTAGCTTGGCAGCTTTACCTGATGTTATTGTGGCATTAATTCGAGCCGATTCCGGCGATCGCCTCCTCGATTATTTTAAACCAGGAGCATAGGAGGGGATGGGGAGATGGGGTGATGGGGGGGAGTATGAGGAGTGTGAGGAGTGGGAAATAACTATTAACTATTAACTACTAACTATTAATGTAGAGACGCGATGTTCCTCGCGTCTCTACCCACTAACTACTAACTACTTTTATGACGGCTATCCGCGAAGAATTTATTACCAATCCCAAACACCAAGCTAGGACAAAGAATTCTGGAAAACGCATTTTACTTTGGGTGGCGATCGCTTTTGTAGTGATTTTCTGTTTAGCACCTATCATGTGGCAAATTCTCACCTCTTTCAAGGTGAATCAGGATATTTCCCAAGTGCCTACAGTTTATTTTCCTACACGGATAACACTGAATCATTACATTAATTTATTTAGCCGTCGTCCTTTTTGGCGTTACATATTAAACAGTGCTTTTGTATCTTTTATCTCTACAGCTTTTGCTTTAGCCATTGGTGCGCCTGCTGCCTACGCTTTGGCCAGGTTACGCCCTCGCGGTAATCAATTTATCTTGGCAAGTGTTTTAATTGTGACTTTGTTTCCTGGTATTTTATTATTCCAAGGGCTGTTAGAAATAGTGCAAGTGTTGCATTTAGGTAATAATTATCTGGCACTAATTATTCCTTATACAGCTATTAATTTACCGTTAACTATTTTAGTGTTACGTAGCTTTTTCTTACAATTACCAAAAGATTTAGAAGATTCTGCCAAAATAGATGGTTATAACACTTGGCAGATGCTCATTCAAATCTTATTGCCTATGACCATTCCAGCCTTAGTGACCACTGGAATTCTGACATTTATTTTTGCTTGGAATGAGTTTATCTTTGCCCTGACCTTCATTACTCGTGAAGACATGAAAACAATTCCTGTAGCAGCCGCCCAACTTAGCGGGGCGTCAACCTTTGAAATTCCCTACGGTCCCATTGCTGCTGCTACTGTAATTGGTACACTTCCCTTAGTTTTACTGGTTTTGTTTTTCCAGCGCAAAATTGTCCAAGGTTTAACGGCTGGTGCAGTCAAGGGTTAATGGAGATTGCAGACAAGGAGGACAACTAACCAGTTATCAGTTATCAGTTATCAAATCAAACTGTTCACTAATTCATGCCCAATCCCCGATCCCCAATCCCCTGTATCATGGCAACTCTAGAATTAAAAAACCTCAATAAAACCTACTCACCTAAAGTTGTTCCAGTCAAAGACATTAGTTTAACCGTAGATGATAATGAATTTCTGACTTTGCTTGGGCCGAGTGGCTGTGGTAAGTCCACGACTTTGAGGATGATTGCAGGGTTGGAAGAAGTGACTCGCGGTCACATTATCCTTGGGAATGAAGATATCACCTTCAAGCGCCCAGGCGATCGCAATATGGCGATGGTATTTCAAAGCTATGCTCTTTATCCCCACATGACGGTGTACGAAAACCTCGCCTCTGGATTGAAATTGAAAAAAGTTCCACACGCCAAAATTAAACAGCGAGTTGCTGAGGTCGCAGAAATTCTGGGCTTAGAAGAATTATTGCAGCGTAAACCTGGGCAATTATCTGGGGGACAAAGACAGCGGGTTGCAGTCGGTCGAGCATTAGTACGTAATGCCCAGGTATATTTATTAGATGAACCCCTAAGTAACCTAGATGCACTATTAAGGGAACGAGTGCGCGCTGATATCAAGCAAATATTTGCTGCCCAACAAGTGCCAGTGGTTTATGTCACCCACGATCAAACAGAAGCGATGACGCTTTCCACCAAAGTTGCAGTCCTTAATAACGGCTATGTACAGCAACTAGATCCACCTGCACGCATATACAATCATCCAGTAAATTTATTTGTAGCGGGTTTTGTGGGCAGTCCACAAATGAATTTGCTTACCCTACCTTGCCGGGGACGCCATGCAATACTAGGTGGTTTTCAAATTCCCTTACCTGATATTCCCACAGTTCCACCACAAATAGTTTTAGGAATTCGCCCAGAACACGTCCGCATTCCTCAAGATGGAGATACAAACATTATTAAAGGTCGTGTGTTTTTAGTAGAAAACTTGGGAATGCACAATTTGGTGAGTGTCAGTGTTGCTTCCCAACCAGAAGCTGTGACAGTACGTGCTTTGTTACCCCCAGATCAAAGTATAGGTAATGAGGAGATAACGCTAGCATTGCCACATGAAAATATTCATTGGTTTGATCTAGAGTCGGGAGATTCGCTGGTTAGGAAGAGTAGATGATCAGGAGTGTGGGGAGTGTGATGTTAATGCTGTTTCAAAAATATTTGACTTATTCTGCCCTTAAACATTTTTTGATTTAACGTGAATTCAATAAATATTATCAGACTAAACAATTGAATCGCCCGCAAGTAAACTGCGGACTAATAATCTAAGTCTACTCAAAGTAGACTAAATGAATCAGTTATTCAACCCACTTTCAGTGGGTTTTTGGTCCCGCGCCCCAAATTCATTTGAGGTCGGGATGTTGGGCTATATGAAATTTATCGAACTCACGTTGATTTAATATTAGCTAGCGATCGCACACAGAAAAGTAACCCTTACGAATTGGTAGGAGTTACATGTTTAAAAGAATAGATTTTGGTTACTGGACGAAGTTGGCTTAATTAAGCAATCAAATATTGAATTTATTATTTTCCTATTCCTTTTAGCGCTGGTTTTATAAATTCGATTATACCCTCTTTATTTTTGCCCCCGTAACATCTTTCATCTTGCGATTTATTTACTTTTAATTCGTAGCCATTTTCTATTTTTTTGATACAATTCCAGACATTTTGTACACCTCCACCAATAATGGTACTGTTTAATGATTCTCTTAATTTATAAAAACAATTAGAACTGAATTTAGTTAAATTTGAAAACTTTATTTGACTTTAGGTATAATTACTTCAGCAAAAATATACATTGAAGACACTAGCAATTAATCACTTCTTATACAAAAAATATATATTTATGATTATTTAAATAAATAATTGCAGAATAATTAATGCATGAAAATGACGCTAAATTTAATACTACAAACTGCTCCAGCTACCACCCCAGAGGTATAAAGTGACTATCCCACACACAACCATCAGCACAACCAATCACTAGACAGTTGCTGTTCTCTTCACAATTTGTTACAAAAATACAAAGAACTTCTAGAGACATCAACCCAATGTTCGGCGGACTTACTGGTTTAACAAATCCAAAAGGCACAGACTGGGGAGAACAGATGCTCAACACTGTTGCTACCCAAACAATTCGCCACCTGTTCACCAAAAGCGAGTCAGTAGAAGTCTTTGTCCGCTGTCACCCTTCCAGTAAGCTATTACAAGGCAGCATAGATAGCTTCACAATGAAAGGTCGTGGCTTGGTTATCCGTAGAGATTTTGCTGCTGAAGAAATTTTTATAGAAACCGATGCTGTCGCCATTGACTTTAGCTCTGTTTTAAGCGGTAAACTGCGTCTGAGACAACCTACACAAGCGATCGCTCAAGTTGTATTGACAGAAGATGGCATCAACCAGGCATTTAAAGCAGAACTAGTGACTAAGCGATTGTTGAACCAATCTCTACCTGCTTTGACTGCATTATCTGGTGGCAAGCCAGTCTCCTTCAATGATGTTCAAGTAGAACTATTGCCGGAAAATCGCCTGCGAATTTTGGCAAAAGCAGATTTAAATAACGGTGAACTCGTACCAATGGGTATGACTGTAGCTGTTGGTATTGAAAGGCGGCGGCGTATTTCTTTTACCAATCCGGAAATTGAGCTTGAACAAGTACCAGAAGCACAGCGAGAACTTTCCCAAAACTTGAGTTTGGCGCTTGTAGAAATTCTGGATAACATGGTTGATTTGGATCGCTTTGACTTGGATGGAGTCAAGATGCGGCTGAATCGCTTAGAAACCGAAGGAAAACGATTAATTTTCAGTGGATATGCGGAGATTGAGCGTATACCCCGGAGCGGGTAATATGGTTTTGGATTTTGGATTTTGAATTTTGCGAAAAGTTTGATCGTCGGAAGCCGACGCTCAAAGCTTTTCAAGACGGATGGGAAAACTTTTTATATAGGTTTTGGGATAATTTGCTACCCAATATATTTAAATAAACAAAATATGCAAGGCCTATTTGGATATAATATTGACTCGATTCTTTGTTTTTTGACTGGAGAAGCTAATGAGTCGCGCCAAAAAGGTTGTCCTGGCATATTCTGGCGGAGTAGATACATCGGTGTGCATTCCCTACCTTAAACATGAGTGGGGTGTAGAAGAAGTAATTGCCCTAGCAGCAGACTTGGGCCAGGGGGATGAATTAGATCCAGTCCGAGAAAAAGCCCTAAAATCAGGTGCGAGTGAGTCATTAGTGGCAGATGTCAAAGACACTTTTGTGAAAGATTATGCATTTCCTGCCATTCAAGCCAATGCGCTTTACGAAAATCGTTATCCTCTGGCAACAGCCTTAGCCCGTCCGTTGATTGCTAAGGTTTTGGTAGAAACAGCAGAAATATACGGTGCTGATGCGATCGCTCACGGCTGCACTGGTAAAGGTAACGATCAGGTGCGTTTTGATGTATCTGTTGCGGCCCTTAATCCAAATCTCAAAATTCTCGCACCTGCACGGGAATGGGGTATGAGTCGTGAGGAAACTATTGCCTACGGAGAAAAGTTTGGCATTCCTGCACCCGTGAAAAAGTCTTCTCCTTACAGTATTGATCGCAATTTACTTGGTCGGAGTATCGAAGCGGGTATTCTGGAAGATCCTACAGTGGAACCACCAGAAGAAATTTATTTATTGACAAAAGCGATCGCTGACACTCCCAACGAACCAGAATACATTGAAATTGGTTTTACTAGAGGTATTCCTACCAGCCTCAACGGTGAAACAAAAAGGCCCATTGAATTAATCGAACAACTCAACCAAGTAGCAGGTAATCACGGTGTCGGGCGCATCGACATGATTGAAAATCGTTTGGTGGGGATTAAATCACGGGAAATCTATGAATCTCCCGCAATGGTGATCTTAATTCAAGCCCATCGCGATTTAGAAAGTCTGACTCTCACGGCAGATGTTAGCCATTACAAGCGGGGTATTGAAGAAACTTACAGCCAAATGATTTACAACGGCTTGTGGTACAGTCCCCTGAAAGCAGCCCTAGATGCTTTTATTCAAAAAACACAAGAGCAAGTGTCTGGAACAATTCGGGTGAAGTTATTTAAGGGTAACGCTACCATCGTTGGGCGCCATTCGGAAAATTCTTTGTACACTCCTGACTTGGCAACTTACGGAGCAGATGACAAATTTGATCATAAGGCAGCAGAAGGCTTCATTTACGTTTGGGGCCTGCCGACCCGGATTTGGGCAAAGCACAGAAGGGGATAGGCGATCGGGGAACTCACCGGCCCCAGGGTGGTTTCATACAAGGAGAGAAAAAATCTTATGAAGTTGATTGGAGAGAGCGCGTTGTGCAAAGCTAATTCAATTGTACCAATAAAGGAAATGCCCCCTCTAAACCATGTCTAATAGCAATCCTGATTAAAGGTATCATGCGATTGAGAGCCATGATCGGCTAAAACTTATCCCTTTTCTCAAACTGGGAGAAACTTTGTGAAACCAAAATGGTTAGAATGGGCACAAAAATTACAAGCGATCGCTCAAACTGGGCTGACTTTTTCGGAAAACCCGTATGATATTGAACGCTTTCAATCAATACAAGCGATCGCAGCCGAAATTTTGGCAACTCACACTAACGCTGAACTTAGTTATATCTTGGATCTATTTGACCGTGATGTCGGATATGCTACTCCCAAAGTTGATGTGCGTGGTGCAGTATTTCGCGACGATTGTATATTACTAGTAAAAGAACGAGTTGATGGTGGTTGGACTTTGCCTGGCGGGTGGGCTGACATTGGTTTTTCGCCCAGTGAAGTAGTCGTCAAAGAAATTTTTGAAGAATCAGGATATCTTACCCGCGCTGTCAAACTCCTAGCCGTCTATGACAGAGACAGACAAGGACACCCACCATATCCCCACTATATTTACAAACTATTTTTTCTGTGCGAACTTTTAGGTGGTTCTCCCACACCCAGCATTGAGACAGAAGCAGTGGGATTTTTCCCGGAAAATGAAATTCCCGAATTATCTATTGGGCGTGTGACACCAGCACAAATCACCAGACTATTTCAACATTATCGCAATCCAAATTTACCAGCAGACTTTGATTAAGTAGG
>NZ_AJLK01000003.1 GCF_000317205.1 Fischerella muscicola PCC 7414
CTCCCCATCACCCCACCTCCCCATCTCCCCACTCTCCCCATCTCCCCATCTCCCCATCACCCCACCTCCCCATCTCCTCAAAACCCCAAATCTGCCTTCGCCAATTCCGCAGCTGCAAAAACCTCCTCATCTGATCTCTCTTCCCAAGCAGCATCGCCAATTTCCTGATAGAAAACAGAATCGTAAGGACGGGTACGCACCACAACAGGCATAGGTACGGCATGACCTAAAATCAAAGCTTGTTGCTTAGAATCTAACTTTGCTAATACCGACTTCAAAGCACCAGCACCAGCTACCCCTGTAAAAATCGCGTCGATGTCTTTTTCATCATTCAGCAAAGCAGTGACGCGAGTTCCAATTTGAGACATGACTTCATTATCAATACCAGATGGGCGTTGATCGACTACCAACAGCGTGACGAAATATTTCCGCATTTCCCGAGCGATCGTCCCAAAGATAGTACTTTGGACGATGGCAGGATCTAAGAAGCGGTGCGCTTCTTCAATCGTAATCATTAACTGTGTGGGTTTATCGTTGGGATTTTTAGTCTGCAAAAACTTTTCGGCTTTGCTGACATAATGTTGGTGAATGCGGCGAGTAATCATGTTTGTCACCAACATGTAAGAAAGCATATCCGATTGCGAACCAAACTCAATGACGACATTCTTACCTGCTTCGAGCGATCGCAAAACTTGATTAACATAGTTATGCGGACAAGCAGCGCGCATGTATTTTAAATTTTCTAGACGAAACAGTTTGCGCTGTAATGCTGTAATCGAACCTTGGTGCCCCCGCTTCTCTTCGCACAGCAGCTTGATTTCTTCATTGGTCATACTCAACAATTGCAGAATCCAAGACTTACCAAATTCTGCAAAAAGAATATTAGCATTGTCTATGCTAGCGTCTGAAAGTCCTAAATCACGAGAGCATAATTTAATATCTTCTACTTCAATCTGGTCATAACTAAGGTAAAGTTCTTGCGCATGAGGAACACCACGCCGCTTTGTAGATTCGGGATCGAGAGTATATACCTCTACTTTGTTAGGAAATAATTGCTTTAAACCTTTAACAGTACTAAATTGTTTACCTTCTGAAACAGCTTCCCAGCCATATTCAGAATGCATATCAAATATTAAATTTACTGCGGCATTTTTGCGAATTGTCCCAGCCAAAAGTAGGCGTGTCAAAAAAGATTTACCAGTTCCCGATTTGCCAAAAACACCATTGCTACGTTCCACAAAACGATTTAAATCGAGGCACACCGGTACATCCATATCTAGTGGTTTACCGATGGAGAAATTTTTTCTTTGGGGGTCATCTTCCCAACCAAAGACGCGGCGAAAATCTTCTACCGAAGCATCATAAACCTGACTAAAATGGCTAGGAATAGTTTTGACTGGCATCAATTCCATTGTTGTGCTTGTTTGGGGTTGAAATGATGCTAAGGAACTTAAGTTTTGAGATTTTGATGCTTGTTTAGTCCCATTCTCCCCATCTCCCCATCCCCCTATTTCCCCATATTCCAAAGGTGGGGTAAACATCAACATTGGTGCGAGAGTAATAGTACCGTAAGTACCACTTCCAGCTAGAACTTCTCGTAAAAAAGTATCCTCCCAACTGGGAGGATTGGCAATAATTCTTTGGTTTGCAGTTCCCAATGCTACATCTGTAAGCATACAGAAAAAACGCGATCGCACCCCTTGCACCACTAAAAATTTCCCGACTCGCATATCTTCTACCAGAATATCGGGGTGCAATCGTACTTCTAATCCGCCTGTTAGGGAACCTTGAGTAACTGAACCTAATGGCTGTCCTAAAGTCATCGCATTAATTACATACTTACGTGCCCTATTTTATGTTGAAATCACTGGTGGTTGGTAGATATTTGTTGTTTGTTGGTTGTTGGTTGTTAATGGTTAGTGGTTAGTAGTTGGTGGTTAGTAGTTGTCAATCAGTTAACAGTGGACAATACCAAGTGACACCTTGGGAATTACCTGATAACTGATAAATGATAACTGGTTGGTGGTTAGTAGTTAAAAACCAATGACCAATGACAATGGACAATTGACAATTGACTATTGACTAACTATTCTATTTCAATCGAAGTCGGTGCAGTTGCACCTGTATTTGTTGTAAAATCCACCAGTGGTTTACGAAATTGGGCGTAAAGGCGATCGCGCCAAGCAAAAAATGGTTCATAAGCAGGATTATCTGCTAAACCAGGTACTCCTTTGCCTCGTAAGGATACTGGTAAATCCAAATAAGGACCATCGGGAAATTTTAATAATATCGATAAACCTGCCACTGCCAAGTCAGCAAGAGTGGGTTGATCTCCTAACAAATAGGGACTATCTGCCAATAGCAGACATAAAGCTTCTAAATCTTGCTGTAAGTCGGTAATGGCTTTTTGAACTACCTCTGGACTGTAACCTACTCCAAAACCTAAAATTTTGAGCAAATCGTTAGGTACTTCCCCAACAAAAGTTTTGAAAACATCTGGAACAGAAGTTGGTAACAAAGCTTTTCGGAAACTTTGATCTTGACTGATGGCAGAAAATAGGGCTTTGCGTCCTTTGATACCAATGGATTCATCTGCCCATTCTTCCATCATTAAGCATAAACCCCGTTGTTTGCCAGCTTGCGGTATAAGTGGGCGCTCAGGATAATGCAAGTCTAAATACTTAACTATTTCCGTAGAATCAACAATATACTTATAACCATCCTTCAGTACTGGTACTTCTGTTTGACCTGTTAGCCGAAAAAGTTCTACCTGTCCAATTCCAGGTGTAACTTCTATTTTCCGATATTGTAGACCCTTGTAATCGAGAATTAGACGAACTTTTTCTGAGTATTGAGATAGTTCAAATTGGTACAATTCCAGCATTTTTCCAATCCTGCAATTGGTGAATTGTTTGATTTTACAATTGTAACTTTACAAAAATTAATTTTATTGATTCTCTCCCAAAACTTTGGTGTCATTAGTCATTGGTTGATTGTCAATAGTCACTTGTCAATAATTATTATTTCATTGATATTTTTCTATCACCCATGATAAATCCTAATTTTTGTTGGAAAAAGTTTGATAATTATTCAGTCACGGTAAATTAAAAATATTCATCTCTAATCACACATCTACTTAATGATAAAAAATCCTATTTCCGTGGTTAGATTTTTTGTATAGTGAAATGTTATAAGTCTTTATGTAATCTGTAGAAATTAAAGCCAAACAAAATTTATGAAGGTAAATTATAGCAATTTGCTGACCAAGTTGGCTGGTATGGTAGGAGTAACGGGCATCAGTCTGATCATAGGTTTGCCCGTAGGGGCAAACGAGGTATTAAATCCTAGTCCGAGTATTTTTCAAGAAGCGCCCCATAATGGTAATCAGCGTCTTTTAGCAAACCCTAACTACATACTTGATAAGTCGGTACAACAAACAAAGGGTAATACCCTAAATCCAAAAACGGTAGCGCAAACAAATAGTGGAGGCGGGGTACTAAATCCTAGCCCCAGTATTTTCAATGAACCTCCATATAATCGTCGCCGCAGTGTACCTAGTCCTGAGACCCCAGTTGTACCTACCACTCCTGAAACTCAACCTTCACAACCAGGAACAGAAACAACTCCACCTCCACCACCAGAAGCTGGTACCGGAGACAAAACTTTAATAGCGCTAGCGGAATCAAATAAACAATTTACAGTTTTAACCAAAGCTTTAAAAGCAGCGGGATTAGTAGATATTCTCCAAGGTCAGGGACCATTCACAGTTTTTGCGCCCACTGATGCTGCTTTTGCCAAATTACCCCAAGATGCTGTACAAGATTTGTTGAAGCCAGAGAATAAAGAAGTATTGGTGAAGATTTTGACCTACCATGTGGTACCTGGTCAGGTATTATCCAATGATTTGAAGTCTGGCGAAGTAAAAAGCGTTGAAGGTGGTCCTATTAGCGTCAAGGTTAATAGCCCTCAAGATGTGATGGTTAACGATGCTAAAGTAATCCAACCGGATATAAAAGGTAGCAATGGCGTGATTCATGCTATTGATAACGTCATTTTACCGCCTGATTTGTAATTGGTGATCGGGGATCGGGGATCGGGGACAAGGGGGAATTAGTTACTATATTATTCTCTCCAGACTTCCCACACTCCCCACACTCCCCAATCCCTGCTCCCCGCTCCCTTGTTTAAAATTAAAATTTCTTAAGAGGTTAAATAAGGTTAAATAGAAGCTAAATTTGATCTTTGCTGGACTCTCACACCATGCTGACTGACATATTGCCTTTTAGTTTTGACTTAGATACAGTAGCTATCGCTGGCGCAAGTTTGTGGTCTTTGGCGCTATATTTAGGTTTTTCACCAGTCAGTGAATGGATTATTGAGCAACTTAATCGCTGGTTTAATTTTGCTGAGCGATCGCTATACACTAGTAAGTCAGAATTTGAGAAAACTCGTCAGGCAAGAGAATCACAGAACGCCTTTTACGCTTCAGTGTTCAGCATAATTCCTTTTCTTGTCATTGGCGCTTTGTGTAATTGGGGTGTGGAATTAAGTTTAGGTCGCAGTTGGGCAATTAGTATGGGTATACTCGCCTGTATTGGTTGTGGTGTCTACGAACTGGGACGGCGAGACGGTAATCCTTCTGAGTAAAAAACAGATAAGTACATAGTGCGACGCGGAGAACTAAAAATCTCCGTTTCTTTGTGTGTTGATGTTTAAAAGGTGAAAATAGAAATAAACACCATGAATATTAATATATATTACAAAAGTTACAATTATTACCAATCACTAACTGAAAAATATATGTAGATGATCTTTATTAATTAACTCTATTTGCATCAACTATTTAGCATCAAAAGGCAATTATAAAGATGCATAACCCACTTGATGAAACAACTCGTGCTTGGGGAATGGCTTGTCATCTTTCTGCGCTAGGAGGGTTTATTATCCCATTTGGCTCGGTTTTAATTCCCCTAATTATTTGGCTAACTCAAAAAGAGAAGCACCCATTTATTGACGAACAAGGAAAAGAATCTGTTAATTTTCAGCTTTCACTGATAATTTATTTATTATCATTTTGCTTGATTTTAGTTTTGTTAATAGTATTAATACCTTTCATATTAGGTCTTTTATCAGAAGATTATTCACTGAGTTTTTTATATTTATTTATACCTTTGCAAATCTTGCCAGTATTTGTTGTTATGGCTGTGATGCTTTTTCAGTTAATCATGGCGATTATTGCAGGAGTTAGAGCATACAACGGTCAATCTTATCGCTATCCTTTTAATTTACGACTTTTGAAATAGTCACTTAAATATAATTGTTTTTCTATAGCAATCCTAAATCATTCGTGAGAGGCGAGATCCCTGACTTCTCTAAGAAGTCGGGGTATGAGACTCAAATCCAAAAATTTTAATCACCTAGCCTTTTATTTCTTCATACACCAATTTTGCTAGTTTATCGGCTGCACCTGTTTCTCCTCTAATGCTTTGTAGCTTTGCTCGCATTTTGTCCAATTTTTCTGGATGATGCAAATAATCAAGAACAATTTCCCCAACTTCTTCAGGTTGAAGTTTTCCTACTAATTCTGGAACAACTTCTGATTTTGCCCAGATATTAGGCCATGCTAATAAGCCTTTACGCTGTAAAAATATCCAGTTAATTAACTTGGCAAAACTCGAACCTACTCCCGGTAAGTTTGCCAAAATTCCCGGCAAACCATCCCATGATTTCATGGCATCCAGTTGTTGAGTTGGTAGTAAGACAATCATTGGTACAGCTAAAGAACCGAGTTCGGCTGTATTTGCGCCTACTGTAGTTAAGCAAATCTGGCACTGGGACAATTTATCGTAGGCTGGATGATGAGTGATTAATTCCACAGTTAAACCATTGTGGGTTTTCAGCATCGGAGGTTCAGAATTAATTAATTGGGCTGAAATTCCGCCGAAAGTTTGTGTATAAGGATTTTTCTCAGGATAGGCAAAACTGGCTAATGTTTGTAATTCTAAAGTTGGCGCTACAGGAATGAAAAACTTTGTTTGTGGTCTTTTGGCTTGAACATATTCTGCGATCGCCAAAGTCAAAGGCACTCCCTGGGATAATTTTGCTGGCTTGGAACCAGGGAGTAAACCAATTAGTTCAATGTTTGGGTGATGGGGTGATAGTGTCTCCCCATCTCCCAACCTCCCCACCTCCCCATATAACTGGGTTTCTGCCATTAAATCCCCGACAACTGTAAATTTATGGGCATATTTAGGCGCGACTTTGGCAGCAACTTCTGGTTTCATGACTGCGAAACGATCAATCAGATTATGCCAGCGCGCTTCCCACTCTGCATAAATAACGCTGCGATAACCCAGCCTTTTAGCAATCACTACAGGAAAAAATTGATCACCGCCGAGAAAAATTACTACACCTTTACTTCGCCAGTCCCAATTTTCATGAGTTTTTCCCCAAAGCAAAAATTGCCAAAAATGTTCAGCAGCCTGCACTCTGTCTACTTCTGGATAAGAACGAGCGATATCAGCTTCTTTACCACTGGCGTGAGGACAAGGTGAGATAACCACTGAAATTCTATAATGCGTTTGCCTAGCGTCTCCTTCGGAGAATCTCTCCCAGCCTAATTTTTGCCGTAATGCCTTGACTACAGGTCGTACCCATGTAGTTACTTCGCCAGGGCCATTAGAAAGAATCAAAATGTCAAAGTCATTGGTTGATGGTTGGTTGTTGATTGTTGGTTGTTTTTGTTTAATCATTCTTCCTTGTCGGCGATCTCCCATCAGTGAATAACTAAAATAATTTACAAATTTTAATAATTTGCGAGTAATCACTTTTGAAAAAAGTCAAAATATGTAACAATATGTTTCATTGTTTATATCTTTTTGTGTCAGATAGGCGACAAAATCACCACGCAGTAAGCTTTTTCTGATAAAAAAAAGACTGAGATTGCCGATAGAGTTGAGAACACGCATCAAAGGAGCCGAGGAAGCATGTTCACCCACGTCAAGTCCACCATTAGACACATTGCGCCTGATGATCTGCGAGGGCGTCATTTAATCAAGGTGGTCTATGTCGTGTTAGAGTCCCAATACCAGAGTGCATTGTCACAAGCGGTTAGGGTCATTAACAAAAACCATCCTAACGTGGCGATTGAAATCAGCGGCTACTTGATAGAAGAACTCCGTTCGCCAGAAAACTACGAGGAGTTCCAAAAAGATGTCGAGACTGCCAATATATTTATCGCCTCACTAATTTTTATTGAAGAACTAGCTCAGAAAGTAGTAGCAGCAGTACAACCGCATCGCGATCGCCTTGATGTTGCTGTTGTTTTTCCATCGATGCCAGAAGTAATGCGCCTAAACAAAATGGGCAGCTTCTCAATGGCACAGTTAGGGCAGTCTAAGAGTGCGATCGCTCAATTCATGCGTAAGCGCAAGGAAAAATCCGGCGCTGGCTTTGAAGATGCGATGCTTAAATTGTTAAGGACTCTGCCACAAGTGCTGAAGTTCCTACCAATGGAAAAAGCACAGGATGCCAGAAATTTCATGCTTAGCTTTCAGTATTGGCTAGGGGGTTCACCAGAAAACCTGGAAAACTTCTTGCTGATGCTAGCTGATAAATATGTATTGAAAAATTTAGAGACGTTAAATTTAACGTCTTTACAATACGACGCACCGGTTGTTTACCCAGATATGGGTATTTGGCATCCTTTGTCAATGACAATGTTTGAGGATGTCAGAGAGTATCTTAACTGGTACAACAGCCGTAAGGATATTTCCAAAGATTTGAAAGACCCCTTAGCCCCCTGTATTGGCTTAGTGTTGCAGCGTACTCACCTAGTTACAGGTGATGATGCTCACTACGTGGCAATGGTACAGGAATTAGAAGCTATGGGCGCACGGGTAATTCCTGTATTTGCTGGTGGTTTGGACTTTTCTAAACCTGTAGATGCCTACTTCTACGAACCAACTACCAAGTCACCCTTAGTAGATGGTGTGATATCTTTGACAGGTTTTGCTTTAGTAGGTGGACCAGCACGTCAAGATCATCCCAAGGCAATTGAAGCCCTCAAGCGCTTAAATCGTCCTTACATGGTAGCTTTGCCCTTGGTATTCCAAACTACCGAAGAGTGGATGGATAGCGATTTGGGCTTACATCCAATTCAAGTAGCATTGCAAATTGCCATTCCGGAATTGGATGGGGCAATTGAACCGATTATATTATCAGGACGGGATGGGGCAACAGGGAAAGCGATCGCTCTCCAAGATCGGATCGAAGCAGTAGCACAACGGGCTTTAAAATGGGCAAACCTGCGGCGGAAACCCAAATTACAAAAGAAAGTTGCCATCACCGTTTTCAGCTTCCCGCCAGATAAAGGTAATGTGGGAACCGCCGCTTACTTGGATGTATTTGGTTCCATCTACGAGGTGATGAAAGCCCTCAAAAACAACGGCTACGACGTGCAAGACTTGCCAGAAAATGCCCAAGCCTTGATGCAAGAAGTCATCCACGACGCCCAGGCACAGTACAGCAGCCCAGAATTGAATATTGCCTATCGCATGTCTGTGCCTGAGTACGAAGCACTCACCCCCTACTCTCAACGTTTAGAAGCAAACTGGGGGCCACCACCAGGACACCTCAACAGCGACGGGCAAAACCTGCTGATTTACGGGAAGCATTTTGGTAACGTCTTCATTGGTGTTCAACCCACTTTCGGTTACGAAGGCGATCCGATGCGGCTGTTGTTCTCCCGATCCGCTAGTCCCCATCATGGTTTTGCTGCTTACTATACCTACCTAGAACAGGTGTGGCAAGCTGACGCCGTTTTGCACTTCGGTACTCACGGTTCTTTAGAATTTATGCCAGGTAAGCAGATGGGTATGTCTGGCGAATGTTACCCAGATAATTTGATTGGTACAATTCCCAACCTGTATTACTACGCAGCCAATAACCCCAGCGAAGCCACAATTGCTAAGCGTCGGGGCTACGCAGAAACTATTTCTTACTTAACTCCACCTGCGGAAAATGCTGGTTTATATAAAGGTTTGAAAGAACTCAGCGATTTAATTGCTTCTTACCAAACCTTAAAAGACACCGGACGTGGGGTTCCGATTGTTAACACCATTATGGACAAGTGCCGGATGGTGAACTTGGACAAAGATATTAATTTGCCAGAAGTTGATGCTAAGGATATGTCTGCCGAAGAGCGGGATAATATCGTTGGCATGGTCTACCGCAAATTGATGGAAATAGAATCGCGACTCTTGCCTTGCGGCTTACATGTAATTGGTAAGCCACCCAGTGCAGAAGAAGCAGTTGCAACTCTGGTGAATATTGCAGGTTTAGATCGTCCAGAAGAAGAAATTCAAAGCTTACCCCGAATTATCGCCAACAGTGTGGGGCGGGACATCGACGAAATTTACAAAAATAGCGATCGCGGCATATTAGAAGATGTCCAGCTGCTGCAAGACATCACAATGGCAACTCGCGCCGCAGTTTCTGCCCTTGTCCAAGAACAAACGGATGCAGAGGGAAGAGTTTCCTTTGTTTCCAAGCTGAATTTCTTTAATATGGGCAAAAAAGAACCTTGGGTAGAAGCACTGCATCAAGCAGGTTACACCAAGGTTGACGCCGCAGCCCTGAAACCTCTGTTTGAGTATTTAGAATTCTGCTTACAGCAAGTTTGTGCTGACAACGAACTCGGCGCATTACTCCAAGGTTTAGAAGGTGAATACATCTTACCTGGTCCCGGTGGCGACCCCATCCGTAACCCGGATGTATTACCCACAGGTAAAAATATACACGCCCTCGACCCCCAAGCCATCCCCACCCAAGCAGCAGTACAATCAGCCAAAATTGTTGTCGATAGGCTACTAGCAAGGCACAGGGCAGAAAACGGCGGCAAGTATCCCGAAACCATCGCCTCTGTACTTTGGGGAACCGATAATATCAAAACCTACGGGGAATCACTAGCCCAAATTATGTGGATGGTGGGTGTGCGTCCGGTTCCCGATGCCTTGGGAAGAGTCAACAAGTTAGAATTAATACCCCTAGAAGAGTTAGGACGTCCCAGAATTGACGTAGTAATCAACTGTTCTGGTGTATTCCGTGACTTATTTATCAACCAGATGAACCTGCTAGATAAAGCCGTGAAAATGGCTGCGGAAGCAGATGAACCTGTGGAAATGAACTATGTCCGCAAACACGCTTTGCAACAAGCAGAGGAAATGGGCATTAATCTGCGTCAAGCAGCAACTCGCGTCTTCTCCAACGCTTCTGGTTCCTATTCGTCCAATATCAACTTGGCAGTAGAAAACAGCACTTGGGAAAGCGAAGCAGAGTTACAGGAAATGTACCTAAACCGCAAATCCTTTGCTTTCAGTGCCGATAACCCCGGTACGATGGAAGAATCTCGGAAGATATTTGAAACTTCCTTAAAAACAGCCGAGGTAACTTTCCAAAACCTCGACTCTTCCGAAATTAGCTTAACTGACGTTTCTCATTACTTTGATTCTGATCCCACTAAAGTTGTGGCAAGCCTGCGTGGTGATGGTAAAACGCCAGCATCCTACATCGCAGATACGACAACAGCCAACGCCCAAGTGCGGACACTATCAGAAACCGTGCGTTTGGATGCCCGTACTAAATTATTAAATCCCAAATGGTACGAGGGAATGCTATCTCACGGTTACGAAGGTGTGCGTGAACTCTCCAAGCGCTTGGTAAACACAATGGGTTGGAGTGCGACTGCTGGTGCAGTTGATAACTGGGTTTACGAGGATGTGAACACCACGTTTATCCAGGATGAAGAAATGCAAAAGCGGTTGATGAACATGAACCCTCATTCTTTCCGCAAGATTGTATCAACTTTGTTGGAAGTAAATGGACGCGGTTATTGGGAGACGAGTGAGAGTAATTTAGAGAAGTTGCGTGAGTTGTATCAGGAAGTTGAAGATCGGATTGAAGGGATTGAGTAGGTTATAACTGTGTAGAAACGCCCAATGTAGAGACGTGCCATGGCACGTCTCTACAATTATTTCGGCGCCTCTCTACAATTATCTATACCGATAAACCTATGAAGCCCAAGTTCAAAGACAAATATCGAGTTGAATCAATTCGATTACCAAATAGAGATTACGCTGCGAATGGATCGTATTTCGTGACCATATGCACGCGCGATCGCACTTGTTTTTTTGGTGATGTAATTGATGGGAAAGTAGATTTATCAGAAATTGGGCAAATCGCACAACTATATTGGGCAGAAATCCCCAGTCATTTTGATCATACCTATATAGATGCTTATGCGATCATGCCAAATCATGTACATGGCATTGTTGTCATAGACAGACCACATAATGTAGAGACGCGCCATGGCGCGTCTGACCATGGCGCGTCTGACCATGGCGCGTCTGACCATGGCGCGTCTGACCATGGCGCGTCTGACCATGGCGCGTCTGACCATGGCGCGTCTGACCATGGCGCGTCTGACCATGGCGCGTCTGACCATGGCGCGTCTCTACACCAACCCCAAACGCAGGCAATAGATCAATCCAATAAATTTGCCCCCTTAAAAAGTGGTTCATTACAGGCTATTATTAACGCTTATAAATCATCTGTAACCCGTTGGTGTAGAAAAAATGGTCAAGAAAATTTTGGCTGGCAATCAAGATTTTATGACCACGTTATTCGTGCTGATAGTTCTTTAGACCGAATTCGAGAATACATTGCCAACAACCCTACCAAATGGGAAGATGACAAAGATAATCCAGCCAATTTATGGATGTAATCAATGAATAGATGTAGATTATCGACATACAAAATTTTGTAGAGACGTGCCATGGCACGTCTCTACATTTTCATGCTTAAACTTATATATATATCTACATATCTAAAATTTTTCATCCTCAAACCTCACCATGACTGCCTTAACAGTTAATCTCAAACCTGTAATTGAACTGACAGATGAGCAATTTTTCCAACTGTGTCAGGCAAACCGTGATTTGAGGTTTGAACGCACTGCAACCGGAGAATTAATTATCATGCCACCTACGGGGGGAGAAACGGGAAATCGTAACGGTAGAATCACTCAACAATTATTTAATTGGGCAGATGCAGATTGTACTGGCATTGCCTTTGACTCCTCTACTTGTTTCAAACTCCCCAATGGTGCAGATCGTTCTCCAGATGCTGCCTTAGATTTCATCGTCACCCGTTGACGAATTAAACTAGATAAATGTTCAATTAAGCGTATTTGTTCTTCAGGAGTTAAATTTTGAGCTTGTTGTAATACTTCTTGATAGCTAGGCATAAAATTTACACTTTTAATTTTCTGCTCTAAATCTAATATATAACTACTGCAAAAATCATTTCGGCAGTCGCAAAAATCATTTCGGCAGTCACAAAAATCATTTCGGCAAGTGCGGTTACTGATTGTGTTCATCCCGAAATAATAAATCGATACAGATAAATGTGTATAAACACAGAGAAATTCCTAGTCATTGCGTTAAATCATAAATCCACAAAAATACCCATCTCAGGGATAAGGACATCCCATTATCTTGAAAAAGAATAATTCAAGAAATACTCCCATGTCTCTAAAAACTCGTGGTTCTGTTGCTGTGGATAAAGCCCAACGTCGTCTCGCCCTGCTTAAATCCATTGATGAACATCTGGATTTTGGACACGGATTAACCATTGAAGCCTACAGCCGCCTCATCGAGGCTACCCGTGCCATGTTGGAAGCACATAATACGCTGCTATCCAATCTTGATGAATCTCGTAAGACATTAGACTAGATGGACAAGGCACTCTCGGAAATGTCTGAACGGATGCTCACTGGAGTCGCGACTATCTACGGCAAAAACAGCATCGAGTATGCAAAGGCAGGCGGTTCTAATCGCAAGCGGAGTAAAAAATCTATTTCACAAGTTCCTCCAGTTGTAGCAGTTATTACCACTCAACCGCCCCAAACTACAACTGCGAACAAGTTAACTGACAGCAACGGTAGCTTGAGCGATCGCTCCGTCAGTCATGCAGATAAAGTGTGATGTCTGCTTAATTGATGAAAACAATAGTGCGATCGCTCTGATCTTCTCCACAGTGCGATCGCTCTTGTCGTGATATCATATTGTGATATTATTTAAATAAATAGTGCATCTCAACTAAAATGACTAACTTTTCTAAGCGTTTTACCTCTGGTCAGTTACTGACCTAGTTTTTGTCTACGAGTACTGCACTGAATGGATCTTAATAATAAACAACGTGAAATTTTAAAGTTAATTTTTACAAATCCAATCCCTGCAAATATTCTCTGGAAAGATATTGAAAGTTTATTTCTAGCTTTAGGTGCTGATGTTAGTCAAGGAAAAGGTTCACGTGTGCGTGTGAAATTAAACGGAATTAGAGCCGTTTTTCATGAACCGCATCCTGAAAAAGAAACGGATAAAGGAGCAGTGAAATCGGTGAGAGAATTTTTGATCGAAGCAGGAATTGAACCTTGATAAATTAATGGCTAAAACTTTAAAATACTGTCAACCACTAACAAGCTTGAAATATTGTACGTATAATAAAATCCATAAACTTTATTTATTTGATACAAAACACTCAAAGTACAATCAGAAAAATTCCACAGATTTAGATAGATTTTTATTTACTGATAAAAGCCATGATGACCTACAAAGGATACACAGCCAGTATTGAAGTAGATATAGAAGCCGGAATCCTTTTTGGACGTGTATTAGACATTAAGGATGTAGTGACATTTAAGGCAAAAACTATTGACGAGGCTCGTCAAGAATTTGAAAATTCTGTTGATGATTACCTAGCTTTTTGCGAAGAATTAGGGGAAGAACCTGATAAACCTTTTTCTGGAAAACTTCCTTTCCGTACTACCCCCGAAAAACACCGCAAAATTTTTATTGCTGCCAAAAAGTCTGGTACAAGCATAAACGCTTGGATGGATCAGGTTTTGACAGCAGCCGCAGATCAAGCGATTAATACTTAGATGTCTAGAGTAACTCTTTCAAGGTGACTCGTAAAATATTTGCTTTCCTCTGTGCGTCCTCTCTCTTGAAAAGCTTTGAGCCTCGCTACCGCTTTCTGCGCTTACGCTAACGGAGGAAACCTCCGCACCCTACGGGAAACTGCAAAGTGTCTACAAACTTTTCGCTGCGTCCTCTGCGGTTCAAAAGTGATTTATTTAACTATACCAGGCACAGAGAAAACACCAGATAAGAGGTTACAGAGGTATTGATGGCGCGAGAATTTTTATCCACCTTGAAAGGGATAGATGTCTAGAGTTAAAGATTGCGCGAATATTTCTTTTTGTATTTATAACAGAGTTAAATAATCCAAAATTAGAGGTCTGAACATGAAAACCAAACGCGAGAGAGAATAAATTAAAACTATTAACGAAAATCTTAGAGCTATTACCTACAGTATGGACTTGCTAATACCAGGATTTTATTTTTGGTGTCCATATTTCACCATTAGAATTGGCGGTGCAAGACCCGATGATAACCCTTACAGATATCCCGGTAAAATTCACAGTTCTGTAGGTATTGGAATAGTGCTACCACGATACAAAATATTTACAACGTACCAGGGTAGCTATGACGCTTGATAAGCACACGAATAACATTGATAAAATTTATGATGACCTCTATTGCGATCGCCTTCACCTTCCCCAAACAGCAGAATTTTTCCGCAGACTGATGCTAATTGGTACTATTAGGTCTAATCTAGTACAGGCGAACTATTAATATGAGTGAATGTCTGACTTAATTCTATTTTGGCATCGTCGCGACTTACGCATTTCTGACAATACCGGACTTGCTGCCGCACGACAACGCAGTGCAAAAGTTGTAGGTGTGTTTTGCCTTGATCCGAATATCCTGGAACGGGATGATGTCGCGCCTGTACGAGTAACTTACATGATTGGCTGTTTGCAAGCACTACAACAGCGATACGCACAAGCTGGTAGCCAGTTGTTAATACTCCACGCTAACCCCACACAAGCAATTCCAGCACTGGCGGTAGCATTGGGTGCAAAAGCTGTATTCTGGAATTGGGATGTGGAACCCTACTCTCAAGAACGCGATCGCACCATAATATCTGCACTCCAAGAAAAAGGTATCGAGTTCCTGGAAAACAACTGGGATCAGATTTTGCACGCACCAGAAGATATTCGTACTGGTTCCAATCAACCCTACACTGTTTACACACCCTTTTGGAAGAATTGGATTAGCAAACCAAAAGCGGAACCAGTAGAAACTCTAGAAAATGCTGAGGGTTTAACAGAAAAAGAAACAGAAATTGCCAAAAGTGCTGGAGTAATTGAATTACCCTTAGCTAAAGATTTAGGATTTGTCTGGGATGGAGAATTGATTATTGCTCCAGGAGAAGAAGCAGCGCAAGAACGCTTAGAAGAATTTTGCGATCGCGCTATTAACGAATATCAAGAACAACGAAATTTTCCAGCAGTTGACGGTACATCTCGCTTGAGTGCAGCGTTAAAATTTGGTGCGATCAGCATTCGCAAAGTTTGGCAAGCGACACAAGAAGCCTTAGAAAACAGTCGTAGCGAAGAAACACAAACTAATATCCGTACTTGGCAACAGGAATTAGCATGGCGAGAATTTTATCAACACGCTATGTATAATTTTCCCGAATTAGCAGCAGGTGCCTACCGCGACGCCTTCAAAAATTTTCCTTGGGAGATTAACCAAGAACATTTCCAAGCTTGGTGTGAGGGTAGAACTGGTTATCCCATCGTTGATGCAGCAATGCGTCAGATGAATGAAATTGGCTGGATGCACAACCGTTGTCGGATGATTGTTGCCAATTTCTTGACTAAAGATTTACTTATTAATCCCCAAATGGGTGAAAAATACTTCATGCAGAAACTAATTGATGGTGATTTATCTGCAAATAACGGCGGTTGGCAATGGAGTGCTTCTAGTGGCATGGATCCCAAACCAGTACGTATTTTTAACCCGGCAAGTCAAGCACAAAAATTTGATCCAGAAGGTGAATATATTCGGCAATGGGTTCCTGAGTTGCGTTCGTTTGATACCGAGTATTTAGTTACTGGTAAAATCACACCTTTAGAGCGTCAAGCTGTTGGTTATCCTGATCCAATTGTGGATCATAAACTACAGCAAAAGATGTTTAAAGAACGTTACCAACAGCAAAAAGTTCAGCCTTTAGGATAATTATTGTCAGACTAAATCACTCACCCACAAGTTCAGTGATCAGTTATTGCTTACTGATAACTGGTCACTGATCACTGATAACTGTGAAAGGCTTGTTACTCGGACAAACTTTATGATAAGCATAAGCTAAACAATAGGTATCAAATATTTAAAATAACTAATAAGAGACTTTAGAAATTGACATTTTACAAATCTAGTGCATCCAGATAAACATTAAATAAGGTAAAGCATTATTACGAAGATTGCTGGAGGCAGCAGGGTATGGTTGCACTAACTGCTCGTGAAAATACCAAACCGCAAGGTCGCTTGACCATGCAAACAATTGAGATTGGGGTTGAAACGATCGCTATTCGTTCTCTAGATTGGGATCGCGATCGCTTTGATATTGAGTTTGGATTGCAGAACGGTACAACCTATAATTCCTTTCTCATTCAAGGTGAAAAGACTGCCCTCATTGATACCTCTCACCGCAAGTTTCAGCAATTGTATTTAGATGTAGTCAAAGGATTAATTGACCTTTCAACCCTGGATTACTTAATTATTAGCCATACTGAACCAGACCACAGTGGACTGGTGAAAGAGGTATTGCAGTTAGCCCCCCAAGTCACAGTAGTGGGGGCCAAGGTTGCCATCCAATTTTTGGAAAACATGGTACATCAGCCATTCTCATCTTTAATCGTCAAGAATGGCGATCGCTTGGATTTAGGCTACGGACATGAGTTAGAATTTGTCTCTGCTCCCAATCTTCATTGGCCAGATACCATTTTTACCTACGATGCCAAAACCCGCATCCTTTATACTTGTGATGCTTTTGGGATGCACTACTGCGATGACCACACCTTTGACGAAGACCCAGAACTATTAGAACAAGACTTTAAATATTACTATGATTGTCTGATGGGGCCAAATGCCCGTTCTGTACTGTCTGCGATCAAGCGGATGGAAAAATTAGATGTTGGTATGATTGCCACAGGACACGGCCCTTTATTGCAACACCACCTCTCAGACTGGGTGAATTGCTATCAAAAATGGAGCCAAGAACAAGCAAAAACAGATACCTTAGTTGCCCTCTTCTACTGTAAAGATTACGGTTACAGCGACCAATTAGCAAGAGCGATCGCTCATGGCATCACAAGAAATGGTGTTGCAGTAGAACTAGTAGATTTAAGTACTGCTGAACCCCAAGAAGTCCGGGAATTGGTGAACCAAGCAACCGGTTTAGTGATTGGAATGCCATCCCAATCTGATCAAAATGCCCATGCAGCTTTAAGTACCATTCTCGCCGCCGCCCACAACAAACAAGCAGTCGGGCTGTTTGAAACTGGTGGTGGGGAAGATGAACCAATTTATCCCCTACGGAACAAGTTTCAAGAAATTGGACTCACCGAAGCTTTTCCCCCAATTCTGATTAAAGAACCGCCCACACAGGCAACTGAACAAATGTGTGATGAAGCGGGAACTGATATCGGACAATGGTTAACTCGCGATCGCACCATTAAACAAATCAAAACCCTCGATAATAACTTAGAACGGGCATTAGGAAGACTTAGCAGTGGACTCTATATTATAACTGCCCAAAAAGGCGATGTTAATAGTGCCATGTTAGCCTCCTGGGTAATGCAAGCGAGTATGAATCCTTTAGGAGTTGCCATTGCAGTTGCCAAAGATCGGGCTATTGAGTCTTTATTGCATGTAGGCGATCGCTTTATTCTCAACGTCCTGGAGGAAGACAACTACCAAAGTTTAATGAAACACTTTCTCAAGCGTTTTCCCCCCGGTGCAGATCGGTTTGCAGATATCAAAACTTATCCCGCTAGCAATGGCTGTCCCATTTTGGCAGATGCCCTAGCATACATGGAATGTGAAGTCACAACCCGCATGGAGTGCAGCGATCACTGGATCATTTATAGCAACGTCCACACTGGTAGAGTCGCCAAACTAGACGCCCTCACTGCCGTCCATCATCGGAAAGTTGGCAACCATTATTAAGGTATGGGGGGTATGAGGAGTGTGAGGAGTATGAGGATAAAACATTTCTTTTACTCCCCCCATCTCTCCCCACCTCCCCACCTCCCCACCTCCCCACCTCCCCACCTCCCCTCACTGGAGTTATCACATGATGCAATTGCTGAAAGATTTGCCAGTCAAACCTGTTAAGCGAGAAAGTTGGTTGAATTTAGGTCGGATTGTGCAAGCACTGGAATTTGTTCAAGATTTAATAGTGATTTCTTTATGCATCGGGCTATTTAGCTTTATGGTGCTGCAAATCTGGACTATGTTCCTTTCTCTCATCCCCCCGATTCACTTCCACGTTGTGACAGCAGATATCCTATCATTGCTGATTTTAGTGGAGTTATTTCGTCTGCTGATTATTTACTTGCAAGAGCAACGAGTTTCGATTGGGGTGGCTGTAGAAGTCTCGATTGTTTCTGTACTCCGAGAAATGATTGTACGCGGTGTACTGGAAACAACGTTTATGCAAGTATTGGCTGCTTGTGCTTTTTTACTGGTACTGGGCATATTAATGGTTCTCAGGGTTTGGCTACCCCCAACTTTTGAAGGTATTGATCCTGAACAAGAAGTCTCGAAGCGTTACAAAAAGCGCCTTGCCCAAGAAATGGCTGAATTAAATGGTCATTCCAATTATTGATTGCGATTAGCCCACCAACCACTAACCACTAACCAATAATATGTCTGTCTCAATTTTATCTCCAACTCTCACCCGTCCCCGTGATGTTCAAGTTGCTGAAATTGGCATTAATACTTTAGTTTTGCGATCGCGAACTTGGGAACGTCTCAAGTTTGAGGTTGAATACGCCCGTCAAAAAGGCACTACAGCCAATTCTTATTTGATTCAAGCCCAGCAAACTGCTTTGATTGATCCTCCTGGTGAGTCTTTTACCCAGATTTTTTTAGAAGAGTTACAGAAACACCAAGATTTAACTCAGTTAGATTACATCATTCTCAATCACGTCAATCCTAACCGGATGGCAACTCTCAAAGTCTTGATGGAAAAAGCACCCCAAGTCAAGATTGTCTGTTCTAAACCTGGTGCGAATGTCCTGAAAAACACCTTTCCTGCCTGGGAGTCAAAAATACAACTTGTTCGTTCCGAAGATACTCTTAATTTAGGTGAGGGACATCAACTGCAATTTGTCACAGTCCCAACTCCGAGATGGGCAGATGGCATGTGTACTTACGACGTCACTACCCGCATTCTCTATACTGACAAGTTGTTTGGCGTACATGTCTGTAGTGATGTCCTGTTTGATGAAGACTGGAAGCAGCTGGATGGCGATCGCCGCTATTATTTTGAATGCCTCCACGCCACTCAAGCGAAACAAGTAGAAGCAGCTTTAGATAAATTAGCACCTTTACAAGCTAAATATTACGCCCCTGGTCACGGGCCGATTGTTCGCTACAGTCTCAGTCGTTTTAGTTACGATTACCGCCAATGGTGTCAGGAACAAAAAAATCAAGAATTGCGAGTAGCTTTGCTTTATGCTTCTGCCTACGGTAACACGGCAACTTTAGCACAGGCGATCGCCCAAGGATTAATTCAAACTGGAGTTGCAGTCGAATCTATCAACTGCGAACTAGTAGAACCCAGTGAAATTACTCGCGCCATTGAAGCTTGCGATGGCTTTATCATCGGTTCTCCTACTTTAGGCGGCCATGCACCCACCCAAATTCAAACTGCTTTGGGAATTGTCCTCTCGGCGGCGGCGAAAACCAAATTAGCGGGTGTGTTCGGTTCCTACGGTTGGAGTGGGGAAGCGATCGACCTGATTGAAAGTAAACTATTAGATGCCAATTACCGCTTAGGGTTTAACACTATCCGCATTCGCTTCAGTCCTACTGAGTTCACTTTGCAACAATGCCAGGATGCGGGAGCAGAATTTGCCCAAGTCTTGAAAAAGAAAAAGAAACTCCGCACTCCCCGCCAAGCGTTAACAGCAGCGCAAGTAGACCGGACAGAACAAGCCGTTGGACGCATCATTGGTTCTCTGTGTGTTCTTAGTACTCGCCGCGGAGATAGCCACAGTGTAATCCTCACATCGTGGGTATCCCAAGCTACCTTTAATCCTCCCGGTTTAATGATTGCGCTCGCCCAAGATCAAAATGCCGATACCATGATTCATCCCGGCGATCAATTTGTCCTGAATATTCTCCAAGAAGGACGTAACCTCAGACGTTACTTTTCCTACCACAGTATCCCAGGTGAGAATCCTTTTGCTCAATTAACAACCAAAACTGCTAATAACGGTTGCTTAATTCTCACTGATGCCCTTGCCTATCTAGAATGTACTGTGCAACAACGAACCGAATGTGGCGATCGCTGGTTAATTTATGCCACTGTAGATAAAGGCGAAGTGTTAGAACCAACAGGTGTCACCGCCATTCAGCATCGGAAATCAGGTAGTCATTATTAAGGGGATTGGGGTGATGGGGTGATGAAAGTGAAGATGTTCTCCCTTGTCCTCCTTGTCCTCCATGTCCCCAATCCCCTTCTCCTGCGTGATACTATGAGAGTCTGAGTGTACTCTATTAAAATGCTTAATTTTCGTCGCTACACGCAGGTTACAGTATTTATTTTTCATTTATGTTTTTCTGCATCACTGTTTAGCAACCACAAACAAGTAGCTGCCACCGTTAGCCTACCCCTACGCACCAAAAAAGCTATGGTGGTGTCTGCCCATCCCCTCGCCAGTGACGCAGGGTTGCAAATTTTACGCAAAGGTGGTAGTGCAGTTGATGCAGCTGTAGCGACGACTTTTGCTATCTCTGTGGTAGAACCTTTTTCAGCAGGAATTGGTGGCGGTGGCTTTTTGCTGTTTCGCGATGCCAAAACAGGAGAAATTAAAGCTTTAGATTTTCGCGAACGCGCCCCACTCAAAGTAACGAGAAATATGTATTTGGATGCTCAAGGTAAAGTGCGTCCGAGTTTAAGTATAAATGGTCATTTGGCAGTAGCAACACCAGGGACGGTAGCCGGACTTTACGAAGTGCATCAACGTTATGGTAAACTGCCTTGGGCAGAAGTTGTAAAACCTGCGATCGCTCTCGCTGAAAATGGGTTTATCCTGAGTCCTCAAGTAACGTGGCGTTCGATCACAGCCTACGAAGATCGCAAGCAAGCAATTCTCACCAACCCAGCAGCACGAGCAATTTTCACTCGCAACGGCGAACTATATCAACCAGGAGAAAAATTAGTACAGCGTGACTTGGCAAAAACTTTAACAGCAATCTCCCAGAACCCCCGCAGTTTTTATACTGGAAATATCGCCCGTGCCATTGCTGCTGACATGGCAAAAAATGGTGGTTTGGTAACTCTAGAAGACTTGAAATCTTACCAACCCATCTGGCGTACTCCTGTATGTAGCAATTTTCGCCAAGCAAGAGTTTGTTCCATGCCACCTCCTTCCTCTGGGGGCGTGCATTTATTACAAATGTTAAATATTATTGGTTCTACCGATTTAAAATCTTGGGGTTGGCGTCACCCCGATGCCATCCACCTGATGGTAGAAGCAATGAAAATTGCTTATGCTGATCGCTCAAAATTGTTAGGCGATCCTGATTTTTTCAAAGTACCTATACAACAATTACTTAGCCCTGCCTATGCCCAACAACGGCGGGCTGAAATTACTATGAATAGAGCAAGGCTGGCAACTGAAGTCAAGCCTGCGAATATAAAATTACAGCGGAATCTGACTCCTCAACCTCTTGTGTGTAGGCAGAAATCGAGACTAATTCCTGCAAGTAATTCTTTGATGATTACTCAGAACCCACAGGAAACATTCTACAATCCCCGCTACGAGTCTACAGAAACCAGCCATCTTACCGTTGTAGATGCACAACGCAACGCCGTAAGCCTGACTTTTACTATTAACTTGGGATTTGGGGCTGCTGTGGTTGCTGACGGAACAGGAATTGTCCTCAATAATGAAATGGATGATTTTGCGGCTGCACCGGGAGTACCGAATGCTTTTGGTTTAACGGGTAACGAAGCTAATGCGATCGCCCCATGCAAAACACCTTTATCCAGCATGACTCCCACGATTGTGACTGAAAATGGCCGCCTCCGCTTAGCGGTGGGGGCGCCTGGTGGTGGTACTATCATTACCCAAGTGCTGCAAGTCATCCTCAATGTCTTAGAGTACAACATGGATGTAGGCGCAGCTGTTTCTGTCCCTCGCATCCATCATCAGTGGCTTCCCGATGAATTGCGAGTTGAACCCTTTGGTTTAGATGCCCTCACCGTAGCAGAATTACAGCGTCGGGGACACAAAATTAAACAAACCCAGCCTTGGGGAAATATTAACGCGATCACAGTTACCTCTGATGGAAGTTTAGAAGCAGCAGCCGATCCGCGTGGTGAAGGTTCACCGAGAGGATATTAAATTAGGGGATCGGGGAGATGGGGTGATGGGGTGATGGGGAACTCGGGGCCCCCGCGACCGACAGGGAGTGGGGATTAGGGGCAGTGGGGTGATGGGGTGATGGGGTGATGGGGTGATGGGGTGATGGGGTGATGGGGTGATGGGGAGGTGGGGAGGTGGGGAGTAGTAGCCATTAACTACTAACCACCAACAACCAACCACTAACCACT
>NZ_AJLK01000004.1 GCF_000317205.1 Fischerella muscicola PCC 7414
GTACAGACGTGCCATGGCACGTCTCTACAACAAGCAACAATCAACAACCAACCACTAACCACTAACAAATGACAATTGACAATTGACAAATGACCACTATTAGGCTTGTCTTCTAAAAATTACCATTTCAGTACCCACAACAGGGTTACGTGCAACAAGCCTGTTTTGTGAGTCGCTAATTTCTAGGTGGGTAAAGTCTAGTTCTTGAGAACGTTGGAGAATTTCAGCTGCGAGTTTATTCTGTTCGGATTCGCTGAGGGTATACCAATCATCGCTAATTTTGATATCTAAATTGCTAGTGAGAAAGTTAGCTTGGATCGATTTTATGAGTCCAGAGGCAAAGCGATCGCTAACTTCTGCTACTTGATTTTCAATCGTTGCAATTAAAATTTGTTCTGGTGTTAATACTACCGTTGCTGGTTGATTGGTGATTGTTGTTGGTTGATTGTCAATTGTGGGTGTGGGTGTTGGTGTTGGAGTTACTTCTGTTTCTGGTTCGGGTGGTGGGGTGGTTTCTTCTGGTATTGGTGTGGGTTCTTCTTCCTCTACAGGTGGTGGTGTTTCTGCTACAGTTGGTTCTTCAGTTGGAGATGGAGAGGTGAGGGGAGTAGGAGGAGTAGGAGGAGTAGTGGCAATTTCGGTGGGTTTGCCTGTGAAAACGGTGGAAGTAGCCCAAAATAAGATCACAGCAAAAATAGCGATCGCTCCTGTCAAAGCTGTATCTGACAACTTTGCTGATAAATTTGCTGGTAAGTAAGAGCGGATTTTGGCTAAAAGTCTACTCCACCAGTTGAGAGATACATCAGTTGCAGGTGATTCTGTCTCTAGCTTTTCTACTGTCGTTTCTAAAAGTGCGATCGCGCCTTTGAGAATTTGGATAGTTTTAGTCTTCCAAAAAGACTGTCGCCTCTGGTTATTTGTCTGACGAGATGTATTATCCTGCGGTTGTGACGAAGAAGGTGGTTGTGAATTCTGATTGTCCTGTGACATGGAACTTTCACCTAGAGCAGCTAATCAAGGATTTATATTGTGGCTGCTACCTCCCCAGCCTTAATGTATCATTTCAATGCTTGGGTTAAACTGACTTAATTAATGATTTTTGCCAAACATGAAACTAAAACGTCGTCAATTTTTATTTTTAAGTGGACTCGGTGCGATCGGTGTAGGATTTTTAGCTAGTATTAGTCGTGGGATTATTGGTCAAAATAACGAGCAAATCTCAAAGGTAATAGCCGCTAATCCATCTACCAAAAAAGATTTGTTATTACGCTTTGTTTCTGTCGCAGATACAGGCACAGGTGCAAGAGGCCAATATGCTGTAGCTAGAGCGATGGCTAATTATCACAGCAAAAATCCTTATAATTTGGTTATCTTAGCAGGAGATAATATCTATACCAATGGTGAAATTGAGAAAATCAACGCAGTCTTTGAGCGTCCCTATGCTCCATTACTAAAGCAAGATGTAAAATTTCAAGTTGCTTTAGGAAATCACGATATTCGCACTGCCAATGGCGACTTGCAAGTCAAATATGCAGGCTTTAATATGCAAGGACGCTACTACACATTTCGCCGGGATAAAATACAGTTTTTCGCACTAGATACTAATAGTAATGCTGACTGGATTAACCAGCTAAATTGGTTAGAAAAAGAATTAAGCCGCAGTAATGCTACCTGGAAAATTGTTTTTGGTCATCATCCCATATATGCATCAGGTGTCTATGGTAGCAACCCAGATTTTATTCAAATTTTCACTCCTTTGTTTCAAAAATATGGTGTGCAACTTTATATCAATGGACATGAACACCATTATGAACGTACCCGTATCATCAATGGTACAACTTATTTAATTTGTGGGGGTGGTGCAGGTACTCGTCCTGTGGGCAAAAATGAATGGACGGAGTATTCTGTGGAAAGATTAAGTTTTGCAGCCTATGAAGTGTTTGCGGATCGCATAGAAATTAGTGGTATAGATACAGCCAACCACGTTTTTGATCAAGGTATTATTTCATTGAATTCTGCTTGATTTTATACCAGAGATGAGCGAAGAAAGGCAGAAGATTTAAGAAAGATTTATACCAAGTAATTTAGTCTAGCTTTGTCTAGTTATGATAGCTTTGAAAATAATTAATATTATTCCAGAAAGCAACAAAGAAATCTTAGCAATTCACCAATTAATTACAGAAGCTTTTGGGCAAGTCAAGGTAGCTGAACTTGTAGAGATTATTCGTAAATCGGAGAATTTTATACCTGAACTCTCACTAGTAGCAGTAGAAAAAGAAGAAGTATTAGGACACATTCTTTTTAGTCAGATTATCATTGCAACACCCAACCAAAATATTCCAGCACTGGCACTAGCACCTCTGGCAGTAAAATCATCACATCAGCGCCAAGGTATTGGTAGCAGACTGGTGCAGGTGGGTTTATCAAAATGTCGCGAATTAGATCATGCCATTGTTATTGTTGTTGGCAATCCACATTACTATCAACGCTTTGGTTTCAAAACAGTAGGAAAATTTGGCTTGCAATCATCATTATCTTTTCCTGATGAAGTTTTTATGGCATTAGAGTTGCAACCTGCTGCTTTGAAAAATATAACTGGTACTGTGCTATATCCCGCGTATTTTCAAAATCTTTAATTAGTAAAGAGAAATCTAAGTTCAAAACTCAAAAAAGAACCTATTTTCTTTACATTTTTAATTCACTAGCCCCAAGTCCTCATCTTTAGCTGTTGTGTGGTGGAGCGTATGCAGCTGATAATAGCTAAAACTTGACTTTTACAGACTTGGACGCCAAAAAACACACTGCTTTTGTTGTTCGGAAAGATTCACTTTTGCTGCTAGTGATAGTAAGTCTTCCCAAGGCAGGGATGACTTGCAATAGAATGGATATGTAGGTTGTCTACTTGTATAGTCAAAAAAGATTGTGAATCTATCTTGATCTACAGGAATTTTCCCTCTGTGAAAAACTTTGGAAGTAGCTGCAAAAACTACTGTACCAGCCAATCCTGTACATGATTTCCATAAAGATGGAGATAAAACATTTTGCAATCTTTTTTCTTGAATGTAACCATGTTTATATCTTAAAGAACGAGCTACAGTCGAAGTTAAAGATTGTGGGATGTATTGAAAAGGACCACAATTATCATCTACATCATTTAAATACACAATTATCTTAAGAATTTTTGTGTCTTCTACGTCTATATGCCACAGCCTAGATTTTCGCTCAACAGAGTTGGCAAGGTCTCTGCGAAAATATGCTCCATGATAGGCAACAGGTAGACCAATATAATTTTCAACTATATTAAGCAAACGTTTTTCCAGTCCCCACATAAATATTTCTGGATACTGCATCATTTGTTCAGAACTAGCATGAACAACATATTCATGTTCTTCTGCACACACACTCTTTGCTACTTCTGGCATCAATTTTTGTGCAGCCAAAAACATTTTCTCTGTCTGTGGAATAGATAAAGATTCTAGTGAAGTTACTACTACTCCTTCACGTTTTATAGACTCAACTAACTTAAAATCAGCTACTGAAAGCACAGGTAAATTTGCTGAGTGCTGCTTAACAGCAGCTTCGTAATTCCGCTCAGCTTGATTTTGCAGGAACGAAATTTGATACAAATTCTTTAAAACGTGATTTCGTAGCTTTTTAACAAAAGTACTCATATTTCCAGTGATTTATTTTCTATGAGACAGTGAGCATAACATAATGTTTTTTGTGAAGGTTGTTAAAATGCAAAGCCTAAGCGCTTTTTTAGTTGAAAACCTAATTTATTGGCTGGTGTTTATTTTTTCATTCTACTTAGTTCTGATGTATTGTAAGTAGTATTAAGTGTACTTGTCTAATCAATCATAATGGGTTTCATAAAAAAATTATCGTTGCTTTACAAAAATGAACTAAGTAATTACTGTATCATGTAAAAATGACCACTGATATATCTGAAATTATTATTGTGAACTGAATTTTTAGAAAAAATTTATATTCATCAATCAAAATCAGAGTGTATAGCTAGTATCAAGCTGACTACTGCCACAGGCATATATTTTCCCTGAAAAAATAAAATTACCGAAAAGGAAAATGAAGCTTTGAAAGTATCTGACTAAGTCATCTGATTTTAGATTTTGGATTGCTAAGGTACAGATAGTGAAAGTGAGTCGCCACATAGAGTGCAGTTATACAGATCAATCTGGGGAATTTTACCATTAAGGAGTAATTGCTCAAAAATTAAGACCATTAAATTTCTTAGAAAGAGAAAATTATTACAACAGATGGTGTAACTTCAGATTGAGTCTGGAGTCTGGTATATCCTACAGAAAGAGTAGTATAAATTCCTGATATTCCCTAAAACTTTGTTTTTAGCAGTGATACGGCAAAAAATGCGGCTAACAATCATTGTCATTATGCTATTAGTACTGACTGCATGTACTACTAGCGTACTTGCACCACCTAGTCAGTTAGTGGAAAAAGCGATCGCACTTCAGTTGGAGAAAACCCAACAACAACTCAACCAACAGTTGGATCTTGATTTTCAGGGGTTTAAAATTAATCACCTGTCAATTACCCAAGAAAAACCCTTGACGATCCAGAATCTGATTACATACCAGGTTCGTGGAACCTACGATCTCACCTTCAAGCTACCGAAACGGAAATTAACACAAGCAAACAAACCGTTTGAAGTGTATCTGCAACTGCAAAAAGAGGGTAAAACGTGGCGGTTACTGCTTCCTGAACAGAGTCGTAAAGATACTGAACCGGTTTGGCACAGTTATCTGATTCAGTAGTGTTTTGGTAAAGCATCGGAATAATATATTTTTAACGCAAAGGAACGCAGAGTTGAGATATGTTTTGGAATAAAAGTTTTTCTTTAATTTTCTGGGGTAGAGGGAGGTACGCACAGATAAACTAGTACCTCTGGGATTTAGTGCGATCGCTTTACGACATTGGGAAAAAATAGATAAAGTTGGTGTGTTTTAAAAGTTAGCAACAGTCATTGGTCATTGGTCATTTGTCCTTTGTAATGACGAATGACCAATGACAAAATTACGCAGGTTGTTGCTCTTTTTGACGGTAAAGATAATCGCAGTATACTGCCCAAGCAGCGCCAAATAAACCTGTTAAAGAACCTGCGATCGCTGCTGCAATACCCCAACCTGCTGGCCCAAGCCAGTCTGTAATTTCACACAATATTGCTGTGGTTGCTTTGGAAACAATATAAGCTGTTCCTACTGCTGCTACTGTTACTAAACCTATCTCTACCAACATTTCTATCACTTGTTTGCTAGATAAATCTTCTTCAAAATAGATTTTCCAGATCGAAGTGTACATGGCAATATCAGAGGCAGTTAAAACAACCTGCTTCGGAACTTCTACGCCAGGAGTCGGCGCAGCTGAAATACCACCACCACCAATGGCGCAAGCAGCGATCGCGATCGCTACATCTAATCTTTTTTTGCCCAGATTACTCACCGCATGATCTCCTGTAACTTTTGTAGAGGCAATTTTCGCTGACGAGGACTGCAAAATATCAACCCCGTACTATCTTTACCTGGCTATTTCCTTTCTAAATGACCCAGAAAATTTTGTCTAGTTTCTATGGTAGATAAAAACAAGATTGTTATATAGCAATCCTATTTGAGTTGTAAACAATCACATCGCCTAGCTCCCCGAACTTTATAAAAAGTCGGGGAGCTTTTTGTTCATAAATGATTTAAGAATGCTATATAACTTCGTTGGCTTACTTATATTCAAAGTTGTGAGTTCTTTATCTCCAATTCCTAATCTCAAATAAAAATTGTTTTGCTCACCCTAACAGGTGATGGCAATTAAATGTTGTTACCGATATCTTAAAAGTACCAGGAGTTCTATAACTCTGGAGACTAATATTATGAAAAAGATAGTTATGACAAGTCTAGTGGCTTTAATGACCGCTACTAGTTTTCTCCTCAACGATCAACCAGCTCAAGCTCATCGACGCTACCGCTATCATGATTTCTATCCTTTTTATCCATTGAACTATTGTTATCCGATTACCCATTGGCTTGTTGATGAAGATCCGGCCTATCATCCCCAAGCTTACGCTGATGGGTATCGCCAAGGACGTGAGAATGCTAAAAAAGGCAAAGCATACAAGCCACGCACCGCTGGTGGTGAATTTGCCCGTGGTTTTGATGATGGTTATTACGGAAGGAAGTTTGCTGGGCAAAAAAATATAGTTCCGAACGTATATAAACCATACACCACAACTGATTGTGGTTGGTTTTGATTTTGGTATTAATAGTTCCTTAACTACCAGAAACAACAGCTTCTTTCGGCTCTTGTTTCTGAATATTGCTCCTTCTCCAAGGTTTGAGAACCGAAATAACAATGATGGCTAAAATGCTGACAGTTTGAATGATTGCACCTACAATTATTGCTTTTTGGTCAAAGACATAAAGTGGATTTTGCAACGCTTGTAATCTCTGTGCTTGAGATATAGCAGTCATAGCATTTGTCCAAGGACCTAATCACAAAGTTCCAAAAGTAATCAATGTTACAGTTGCTACCCACTTTACTATTACCCAGTAGTGTTTGAAAAATCCCCAAACTGTCAGCCAGCACAGCAGTCCACCCGTTAATAAAGCTAGGTTAGCAGCAGGGATAATTACAAAATCATCTAATAGTTTCAAAATTGAGTTGATTGCATACAACTCGTCACCATTAGTAGTGTTACGGTTACTCAAAGCGATCGCAATCATACATAAAGCTGTTCCAAACCAAATTCCTCCAAAGGCAACATGGAACGACAGCAACCAGTTTTTTTGCTTGACGCGATTTTAGATTTTGGCGAAGTCCTAAAGCTTCGTAAAGTCCATCCTAAACTAGTTGGTTGTTCATACACTCGCTTCAGTGTGTTGACATCTCTCGCAGAAATTGGTGGGGGATTGCGAACTTGGGAAAAGTATAAAGAATCACTCTGTGACTGGCTATGTCCCCATATTCCTAAAGCATGGCCTAGTTCATGGCGAACAGCAGCTAAAAGATATTGTCCTGTTTGGTTGGGACTGAGCAGGATAGTGAAGCGATGGTATAAAATATTTTTATTATTGTAAAATTCGTAAGTAGTTTGAGCGGAACGCGCCCGGGGAATATTGCTATTAGGCAACTTTTGCAGTGGTGGGTTCTTCCGTATAACAGTAATGTCAGCTACTTTTTGGTTTTCGACTACCTGTAAAGGTAAATAAGCATTCCACTCGTGTACAGCCTGTAAGACATGATTAACCCATGCTTGGGCTTGCTTAGGATCTATTGTTGGCGGTGTTTCTATATAAACCTTAACTGGAAACTGTGACCAAACTAAATAACCTACTGGTGTTGGTGCAACTTGAGAAAAGTAGTCACCGCTATTAGTTGTATCTTGCCACCGCATCAGTGTGGACGGTAGGGGATGGGGTTGGGGGAGAGGTAGGGAGGTGGGGGGAGATGAGGGGGGAATGGCAAACGACTGCACGTTAGTTAAGATAACGAGCAGTCCCGTGATTACAGCTAATCCAATGAATGCTAGTAAACGTCGCCAAACTAAACTTGTTAGTTGATGGTTGTTGGTTGGTAGTTGGTGGTGAGTCCAGCCCCCCAAAAAGGCGGTTCCCGTCACGTAGACGCGTAGACGCGAAGCGGCTTCCGCAGGTAGCGGCTTAAGGTAAGGGTAGGGGGACTGGCGAACCCGTAGACACGTAGTGGCTTCCCGTAAGGGTAGGGTTGGTGGTTGATGGTTGGGAAGCAATGAATCGTTTGTCTTCCTTGTCTCCCTTGTCCTCTTTGTCTTCTTCACCACTTCTCACACTTCCCCCACTCCTCACACTTCTATTTAGGGAGCCAACCGGCGCTCAAAACCACAGATAAACCAAGAAAAATGACTGTCAAAGCCCAAGTCACTTGGTTTAATGTTTTTTCTGCACTTTTGGTGCTGCTAAATAATTGAGCTTGTCCACCAATGGCTCCGATACCATCACCTTTGGGGCTATGTAATAACACTAGGACTATCAAGGCAATTGCAGAAAAAACCCAGATACCTTGTACAACGTTAGAAACGGTCATAGTAGAAAATGTTTATGAATTATGAATTATGAATTGTGAATTATGAATTGTATAAAATTCTCATTCATAATTCACTATTATGAACTCTTTACAGCCCCACTTGCACGGGTGCGCGAGAAAGTTGCACATCGTACTCTGTTGGTTGCAAAAGCGATCGCCCAGTCATTTCTGGTGGTTGAGGTAGCTGTAAAATCTGCAAAATCGTAGGAGCGATGTCAGCTAGTTTGCCATCGTTACGCAAGGTAACATTGCCGCCATGACCAGGGATTTTCGCCTGTTCTCCTTCCACGATAATCAGAGGGACTGGGTTAGTAGTGTGAGCCGTCCAGGGGTTGCCATTCTCATCTATCATGTGTTCGGCGTTGCCATGGTCAGCTGTAATAATTGCTGTACCTCCAGCTTTACTTATACTGGTCAGCAGGCGACCTAAACACTGATCTACTGCTTCAATTGCTTCTACTGTTGCTGGGATCTGACCAGTGTGTCCCACCATGTCTGGGTTAGCATAGTTAATTACAACTAAGGAATAAATACCCTTTTCAATAGCTGCTGCTGCTACATCTGTAACTGCTTGGGCCGACATCGTCGGCGCTTTGTCGTAGGTAGCAACCATAGGACTATTAACTAGTTGCCTGTCTTCTCCTGGGAAGGGTTCTTCTAGTCCTCCATTGAAGAAGTAGGTAACGTGGGCGTATTTTTCAGTTTCGGCGGTACGAAACTGTTTGAGATGATGCTGAGAAATGACTTCTCCGAGAATATTACTTAAATTTTGCGGTTCAAAGGCAACCTTTACTGGCAATTCTGGGTCGTACTGTGTAAAGGTGACAAAGGACAGTGGCGTGATCAGCTTTCTTTCAAAACCATTAAATTCTGGACTCACGAAAGCTTGGGTGAGTTGTCTGGCGCGATCGGGACGGAAGTTGAAAAATATGACCCCATCTCCTGGTTCTATGGCTCCAGGCGCTATTCTGACTGGAACTATAAACTCGTCTGTTACACCCTCTGCATAGGATGCTTGCAGAACTTCTACGGCAGAATGACCATTGCCAGAACTATCTTTTGTCATCACATCGTAGGCACGTTGAACCCGATCCCAACGGCGATCGCGATCCATTGCATAGTAGCGACCACTAAGGGTGACTATGCGTCCGACTCCGATCCGGTCAATGTAGTCCTGGATCAGTGCGATGGAGTTAATGCCGTCTGTGGGGGTGGTATCGCGGCCATCAGTGATTGCATGGATGCAAATGTTTGATATTTCCTGACTTTTTGCTAAGTCAAGTAGTCCAAACAGATGGCTAATGTGCGAGTGTACACCACCCTCAGAACAAAGCCCGATCATGTGCAATTTACCATTGCGACTTCGGACTTCTTGACAAATGCTGACAAGTGCTGAATTTTTGAGGATGGAACCATCTTCTACTGTATCAGAAATGCGTACCAACTCTTGGGGTACAACCCTGCCAGCGCCAATGTTCAAGTGACCAACTTCAGAGTTACCCATTTGACCCTCTGGCAACCCTACCGCTTTTCCTGATGTGCGGATAAGGGTATGCGGATATGCTGCCCATAAGCTATCCATTACCGGAGTCTTAGCAGCGGCAATAGCATTTCCTTTTGTCTCCTCGCAGTAGCCCCATCCGTCTAAAATGACTAGCACCACGGGAGCAACAGGTGCTTTGGTCATAATAAAATTGCCCTTTACTTTTTGTAATACCCGAATGATACCACTGCTAACCGCAGCTGCAAGTAGATTTGTGCTTATTAACTTCTTATATGAGAGTTTTTCTATTTTTTAGATATTTCTTAAACTTTGTGGTAGTGAGGGGTTGGGGATCGGGGATCGGGGAAGGGGGAATAGCTTGAAGAATGTGTAATTAATTTTGTAATGCTACTTAATAATGCTTCGTTGTTGGGCATTGGGCATTGGAAAAATCATCAGTATCTTAATTACCCTTACGGGTTCGCGCTTACGCTCATGGGGGACTCACCGGCCCCCACGACCGACAGGGAGTGGGGATTGGGGGAGAACCCCCCTTGGGGCGCGCTGGCTCACCAATTACCCATTACCAATTACCAGGACAGCCCCGCTATCAAAATATGGGCGAATCCCCAAAATTTATTCGCGGGTGTCCCCTCAATGAGATGATTGTGAAAAATTGTTGCCAAGATGCGGATATCCGCCAAAATGCTTAGATGAAGGCAAAAATAGCAAACTTGGTTGTTCCCTCATTACTGCTCAAAATTTAATATATGCAGGATAATTTCAAGCAAAAAAGTTTACTGCGCCAGCTTACAAGCTATATCCGTCAAAAGCTAGAATTGCAGGTGATTTTGACAGCAACAGTGGCAGAGTTACGGTCGTTTTTGGAAATTGATAGAGTAAAAATTTACAAGTTTAATCCAGATGGAAGCGGTCAAGTTATTGCTGAATCTGTAGATCATAATCGGTTGCCGTCGGTGTTGGGGCTACATTTTCCTGGGGATGAAATTCCGCCCCAATACCGTGATTTGTATCTCAAGGTACGGGTGCGTTCGATTGTGAATGTTGATACTAAGCAAATTGGTCAAAGCCCCCTGTATGATTCGGAAACAGGAGAAATGATCTCTGAGGAGTTCCGCTACCGCCCTGTTGATCCGTGCCATTTGGAATACCTAACGGCGATGGGGGTTAAATCTTCTCTCGTATTACCTATTCTGCATGATGATCAACTCTGGGGGTTGCTGGCGTCTCACCATGCAGAACCTCGTTCGATTGCAGAATCGGAAGTGGAAGTGGTGCAGATGGTTGTTGATCAGTTGTCAGTAGCGATCGCTCAAAGTGCCCTTCTTTCCCAAGTGCCGCAAACAGCTTCACAGGAAGCTACCATCAAGCACATTGTCACCCTACTACATTCACTATCTACTGTTGAATTTCAGTCAGCTTTGGCACAAACCGTTACCGCATTCGGTGGTTCTGGTGGCAGGCTGTGCATGAGAAATGAAGGATTTAATCTCCAAGACGGCAATGCCAAGAGCTTTTTAGACTGTTTGGAAACCTCCAGCAATCACCTCAAGGTTTATGCCTACGGCAAACAACCTGTGATGCCAGAACTGGCAAAATATCAATTGATGGAGCAGTATAGCATCTGGCAGGAACATTATAAGTTTGGGAATTATGATGTTTGGGCAATTTCCGACATTTATCAAATACATGAGTTCCGTTTTTTACAAGTGGCTTTCACTTCATCCAAAGTTCGTAGCATCTTGATGATTCCACTTGTGTATCGTCAGCAATTGCTGGGATACTTAAGTATTTTTCGAGACGAAACTCAGACAGAACCTTTGTGGGCAGGAGAGTGTGACTCCGACGAGCGGTTGCTTTACCCCCGTCAATCGTTTAATGCTTGGCGAGAGTCCACAAAAGCACAAACTCGTGAGTGGACAACCGAGGAAATTGAACTAGCAACGGAGGTGGGTAAACAATTTGCCTTCGCGATTCACGAACATGAGCTAAACCAACATGTACATAAGCAAATTGGTAATTTGCAACGTATAAAACAACAACAGGAGGTACTAATCAGACTTGTTACTAAGATGCGGCGATCCATGCAATTCCCAACGCCCGATTTTGATAACTCTATCGAGTCAAGTCCATCACTTTTTGAAGAATAAAGGCTTGGTATGTAGCCTGAACTGAGGTGCGATCGCAGCCATAAATTGTAGTGGTATTTACTTCTTCTTGGCAGCAGCCTTGGCAGCTTTAGCAGCTTTTTTGGCAGCTTTTTCAGCAGCGATCGCTGCTAATCTCGCTTGTTCTTTTTCTTCAGCTATTTTCTCAAGGTAGTAATGGTAGTCACCTAAGTAAACTCGGAATTCACCATCGCGAATTTCTACAATTTTATTAGCTACCTGAGAAATAAAATAGCGGTCGTGAGAAACAATTATCGCTGTGCCATCGTAGTTTTGTAGTGCTTCTTCCAGCATTTCTTTGGCGGGAATATCTAAGTGGTTTGTTGGCTCATCTAATATTAATAAATTCGCTGGACACAACAACATTTTTGCTAATGCTAAACGCGCTTTTTCACCACCACTTAAAGCCGCAACTTTTTTGAAGACTGTATCACCACTAAATAAAAAGCGTCCTAATAAGGTGCGAACGTCTTCGTTTTTCCAATCAGGTACTTCGTCATGAATGGTTTCCATGACTGTTTTTTCTAAGTCTAAAGCTTCTGCTTGGTTTTGTTCAAAATATCCTGGGATCACATGATGTTCGCCTAGTTTGACAACACCTTCTGTGGGTTGTTCCATACCCATAATTAGGCGCAGTAATGTTGATTTACCAGCGCCATTGGGAGCAACAAAGGCGATGCGATCGCCTCTCTCAATCAGGAGATTTGCCCCTAAAAATAGAATTTTGTCATCGTAGATGTGAGTTAAGTTTTTAATTTCTACAACTTCTCTGCCACTTCGGGGTGCAGGGGGGAAACGAAATTGTAGTGTTTTCACTCCTACTGTAGGGGCTTCGATACGCTCGATTTTTTCTAGTTGTTTTTCACGGCTTTTGGCTTGGGTGCTACGGGTGGCGCTAGCACGGAATTTATCAACAAAAGCTTGTTGTTTTTCTAATTCTTTTTGCTGACGTTCGTAGGCACTCAGTTGTGCTGTTTGGTTTTCAGATTTTTGTTGTAAATATGCTGAATAGTTACCAAGATAAGTAGTAGAAACACCTCGTTCTGTTTCGACTATTTGAGTGCAGAGACGATCTAAAAACTCCCGGTCATGGGAAACTATGACCATTGGTGTATTCAAGCCTTTGAGGTAATTTTCTAACCACTCAATTGTTTCTAAATCTAGGTGGTTTGTTGGCTCGTCTAACAGTAATAAATCAGGTTCTTGCAGGAGGATTTTAGCCAAACTGATCCGCATTTGCCAACCACCACTGAAGGCACTAACGAGGCGATCGCCGTCTTCTGGTTCAAAACCGATTTCTGGTAATATCTTGCCAATGCGTGCTTCTAAGCCGTAACCATCTAGGGCTTCAAATTGCCGTTGCAGCTTATCCAACTTATTAATTAGTTTATCCAGTTCTTCTGGAGAGGCGGTTTCCATCTGCTTTTGCACCTGCACCAAAGATAACTGTACCTGGTTTGCTTCCTTAAAGACTGTCCACAATTCTTCTTTGATAGTGCGACTAGGATCTACATCAAATTCTTGATTGAGATAAGATATGTGTAAACTGGCAGGACGAATAACTTCGCCAGAGGTTGGCTCTATTTTACCCGTGATGATTTTGAGTTGGGTAGATTTACCAGCGCCGTTAACCCCAACTAAACCAACGCGATCGCCTGTTTTAACTTCCCAATTAATATCCTTGAGAACTTCGCCAGTCGGATAAATTTTACTAATATGTTCTAGTCGCAGCATTGAGTGTCTCCAAGGTAAGCAACAAGCAGGGAAGGCTAACTCACATCGAGTCCAATCTTAACAAAATTTAACTACAAATTTGATGTGAATAATTCCTTGAAGACAAAGAAAAAGATTTTAGTGAGTGATGCACTGATAGTTGCTGCATCAATTTTTAAATATCGTCTTGTTCAGAAGACTGCTGTTGTGTTAATTGTCTAACTTCCTCTTCTGTGGATAAATACTAATAAAAGGCCGTACAGACGGGCTATTGAATATACTTTAATTGTTTAGCGTGTTGGGGATTATCTTCCAAAAATTGGGGCGTTGGTGTTACGTCTGTGAAATACAATTGACCCTACATTACAAAGCAAACAGGTAATAGCTAGCCACAACAAAACATAAGTGGGAATCATGACTACGCCGATCATAAACCAAGTGTAAACGTGCAGTATCATCACAACAGCAAATATACAGGCTACTATTGCTGATTGCCAAACTTGATATGACGGGCGACGGAGTGCAGCAAAAACCATCGTCAACAGCGTTGCAAGTAAGTTTGCTGGCACGAGAAATGCACAAATGCTAACGCAGTTGGTGCGGGAAAACTCCACTAAGCTGTTGAAATCGAGCATTAATCTTTAAGGTAATGTCAATTTAGTATAAAACAATTAATCAGGCAATTAAATAACGAAATATAAACATGAGCAGTACTGAATTTAATATTATGAAAAATTTACATATTAGTTAATAGTTAGTGGTTGGTGGTTGATGGTTGGTTGTTGGTGGTTAGTAGTTAATGACTACTACTCCCCATCACCCCATCTCCCCACTGCCCCTAATCCCCACTCCCTGTCGGTCGTGGGGTCCGGTGAGTTCCCCATTGCCCCCCAACCCCACAAAGTGGGGACCCCTAGCCCCCCACCTCCCCATCACCCCATCACCCCATCACCCCATCCTCCCCTCCTAGCTTCCCGCACCTAATCTCTGCATTAATTTTGCTACGGAGTGAATTAATTGATTTGGTTCAACTGGCTTGGAAACATAGATCTGAAAACCTGCATCAAGGGCTTGTTGACAATCTTGTGGTCTAGCATAAGCTGTTAATGCGATCGCAGGTAAATCTCTTCCTTGTTCTGGCTGTAAGTTTCGTATTTTACGTATTAATGTGTATCCATCTTCTTCAGGCATACTGATATCACTAATCAACACATCCGGTAAGGATTTTGCAATCATTAAAAGTGCCGATTGTACCGAATCAACTGCTGTTACCTCTGCTCCCGATTCTTGCAGCACGGTGGTTACATATTCTCGTGTATCAGTATCGTCATCCACGACTAACACCTGCAAACCACTCAAGGATGATTCTATAACAGAACTGGGGGAAGCTGTTTTCGTTATCTGTTCTGTTTGTTTTAATTTCCATCTTTGGAGAACAGGCGCTTTCGGGAAATTTCCCTCTGCTTTGGTAGCAACAGCACATTCTTGGTTTTTTGATTCCTGATCTTGGGATACTTGCTGTGTTGCCAACAATGGCAACTTTACACTAAATGTTGCTCCCTGTCCGACTCCTGAACTATCAGCATGAACACTACCACCATGCATTTCCACTAAATAACGTACGATCGCTAATCCTAATCCTAAACCGCCGTGGTTTCTAGTTATACTCCCGTCTGCTTGACGGAAACGATCAAAAACGTAGGGGAGAAATTCTGGACTAATGCCAACACCTGTGTCAGTGATGGTAATTTGGGCATAGTGGTTTTTGTGATGGGGTCGTAGAGTAGTGGAGTGGTGGGGAGAGGTTGATTCCACTTTCTCCCCATCTCCGGTTCTCCCCATCTCCCAATCGTTTACTACTTCTAGGCGTACTTCTACCCTACCGTCAGAGGGGGTAAATTTAATGGCATTGTTAAGCAAGTTCCATAGAACTTGTTGTAGGCGATTAGGATCACCAGAGACGATTACGGAAGACGCGGTGACTGGAAGAGGCGGGGACGCGGAGAGTATTTCATCTGTATTCCTCGTGTCCCCGTGTCCCTGCATCCCTGCGTCCTCTTTATTTTCCGTGTCGTCGTATCGTTGCGTCGCCGTGTTCTCTGTTTCGTTGAGTTCAACTACGTATTCAAGTTGAATTTTTTTTGCTTCTGCTTCTAGACGTATGCTATTTACAACTGTTGCAGTTAAGTTAACTAAGTTAACTGGACAAATATTAAGAGTAAGCTTGCCTCGCATAATGCGCGAGACATCTAGGATATCTTCTATAAGCTGAGCTTGTAAACCAGCATTGCGTTCAATTGTTTCTATAGCACGGTCGATCGCTTCTTCATTTAATTTTCGCTGTCGCAGCAGTCTTGCCCAACCCAGTATAGATGTTAAGGGTGTGCGGAGTTCATGGGAGAGGGTGGCTAAAAATTCATCTTTGAGGCGATTTGCTGTTTCTGCTTCTTGGCGTGCTGTTTGTTCGCGAATAAGTTTGATATGTTCTTCTTCAGCTTTTTTGCGTTCTGTGATGTCTTCTGATGTACCTGTAAAACCGATGACATTGCCTTCTTCGGAAAGCATTGGTGATGAGGACATATAAACCCAGCGCTCAATTCCTGCTGGAGTGATGATGCGAAACTCTCCTTTGTATCCCCTACCTTCAGTAGCAGCAGCATACCAATTTGCAACTACTGATTGTTGATCTTCATGATGAATTGTTGTGATCCAGCCTTCGTCTAAACTTTGCTCTGGTGTTAAACCAAAAATAGCATGGTAGCGGGGGTTAGCATAAGTACATTTACCACTAGGATCAGTTAAAAAAATGCCTACGGGTGAACAAGCACTCAAAGAACGAAACATTTCTTCGCGTTTTTTAAGTTCAGCATTCATTGCTGCTAACTGTGCGGCTTGTCGCTTCACTTCGGCACTTTTTTGGAATAAATCAATAAATGCTGCTACTTTGGACTTCAATATTTCCGGTTCTATGGGCTTAAAGAGATAGTCTACTGCACCCAAAGAATATCCTCTAAAGACCATGTTGTCACTGGTGTTGAATGCCGTTACAAAAATTATTGGTGTATGCCGCGATCGCTCTCGTTGTCTAATCAAGGCTGCTGTCTCGAACCCGTCCAGATCTGGCATTTGTACATCCAGCAAAATCACGGCAAAATCCTGATTCAATAGATTTCGCAAGGCTTCTGCGCCTGATGTAGCCCTTACCAAGTTTTGACCAAGGCTGTCTAAAATTGCCTCTAGGGCTAGCAAATTCTCTGGATGGTCATCTACCAACAGAACATTAACTTTAGGCTCAAATGACATTTCAAATATACACTTTTAGAAATAGAACAAGCCGTTTTTACGTCTTCCTATTGACTGTGACGCTAAAGCTAGCTGAATTCACACTATCTTAAGTTATAACTTTAGCTGGCTTGAAAATAGGTCTTGGGGATGGTAACAAGGAGTTTTATATACTTAATTAATTAGTACACTATTTATAGCTTCTCTAAAATAGGCGACATCAATTACAAATTTTTACTAAGAAAGAAGGAATATCTACTAAGGGTAAAACTTGATTTGCAACTTTGAAGGCGATCGCTGCTGCGGGCATAATTGCACAAAAGGCACTCTCAGGTTCTTCAACTATAGTCATTCCCCCGCGTGCTTTGATTTTTGCCAGTCCTTGAACACCATCTTGATTTGCTCCTGTCAACAGTACACCGATAACTTTTTGTTTATAAGCATCCGCCGCAGTTTCAAATAGCACATCAATTGATGGCCGTGCGTAGGTGACGGGGGCATCGGTAGATAGAGAAAAATAAGGTTGAGAAACTGTTTTGTCTTTACTTTCTATTAACAAGTGATAATCTGCGGGAGCTAAGTATACCCACCCAGGTAAAATTTCTTCTTTGTCTTCTGCCTCCTTAACGACTAAATTAGTGTAACTTTGTAATAAGAATCTTAGTGTATCATCAGAAGTTTTGTGACGGTGTTGGACAACGGCTATTGGTACAGGGAAAGTTTTGGGCAATCCCGATAATATGACTTGTAATGCTTCTAGTCCGCCAAAAGATGTACCAATCACAATGAGTTTATATGTCATAAGTTTTTATGTGTTAGTGGTTGGTGGTTGGTGGTTGATTCTCCAAGCAACAATCAACAAGCAACAAACAACAAAATTTAACTTACTCTTCGATAAAATTTTTCACTACTAACTAATTGTTCATAGTCTTGTTCATGGGGTGTAAATCTGATCGATTCTTGACGTCCTAATCCTAAAATTCCAAATCTAATTAAGCTTTCGTAAAAAAGTTTATGAACTCGATGCTGAAGAATTTTATTAAAATATATTAAGACATTACGACAAAAAATTACATGAAATTCATTAAAAGAATTATCAGTAGCTAAATTATGTAAGGAAAAAATTATATTTTCTTTAAGTTCTGATGAAAAAATAGCATTTCCGTAAGCTGCTGTATAATACTCAGAAAAAGATTTATTGCCACCTGCTTGTATATAGTTCTGAGTATATTCTTGCATCATCGCTAATGGAAAAATTCCTGATTTAGCTTTACGCAAAACTGTTTCATTAATGTCAGTGGCATATAAACGTGAGCGGTGATAAAGTCCTTCTTCTTTTAGTAAAATTGCCATCGAATATACTTCTTCACCAGTAGAACAGCCAGCGTGCCAAATACGAATAAAAGGATAAGTTCTTAAGATGGGAATTACTTTTTTTCTAAAAGTTAAAAAAAAGCTCGGATCTCGGAACATTGCCGTGACATTAATCGATAAATTTAATACTAATCTCTCTAGGCATTCTGGTTCATGAAGGACTTTCTCTTGCAGTCCAGAGATAGTGGTTAATCCTTCAGTTTTAACAGTATTCCAAATCCGGCGTTTGAGGGAAGCTAAAGCATAGTTTCTAAAATCAAACCCGTAATAACGATATATCCCTTCTAATAACAATTGAATTTCTACATCTTCCAGTTCTTCTCTCTCCATGTTTTTTAATTAATTAGATGAAATAAATATATTTTGTTAGTAGTTAGTGGTTAGTAGTTAGTAGTTAGTGGGTAGAGACACGAGGAACATCGCGTCTCTACAAGAGTGGTTAGTTGTTGGTTGTTGATTTGCCATTGACAATTGACCAATTATACCAATTCGCCCTGAGGGGGTGACAAGGGGGATGTAACTTAGGCTTGGCTTGCCTTTCACTTTAATCACTGCTGAAAAGATGAGAATTAATTGAGCGCGATCGCGCTTTGTGAAAATAGGAGTTTTGAGTGCTGATGAATAAGAAAAATCTTGCTGTTGCTTTTTATCTTTGAGGGCGTCCGTCACCTGAAAGGCTTGCCCTGCCACAAGTTGACTGCGGTTGTCACCCCCTCAGCAATTCGCCAAAAGAATGCGACAGATAGGCCACGTTTTAGAGACGCGATTCATCGCGTCTTTATCCAAGGGATGTGTTGCAATCATTAATTGAATTGGTATTATTCCTTAATGGTAAAATAAAGCGGATTTATCCGTGGATTCAATCCAAATTCAAAATCTAAAATCCAAAATTTTCTGATCATCTTATTTATAATGTGAAAGTATTAAATCCCACATCTACCCACAAATAAAAAATAATCTCTCATACCTCTATCTGAGGAACGAATACTATCGGTACAACCAAACACGCAATAGCGAAAGTAATTGTTCTGTGTCAACAGGCTTGGTAATATAGTCGGATGCACCAGCCTCAATACACTTTTCGCGATCGCCTTGCATGGCTTTGGCAGTCAAGGCAATAATCGGCAGAGATTTAAAATCAGGATTAGCGCGGATGCGGCGGGTGGTTTCGTAACCATCCATTTCTGGCATCATCACATCCATCAAGATAGCATTAATATCAGGATTATTTTCTAAAACAGCAATCCCATCGCTGCCATTTTCAGCATATAAGACTTGCATTTGATAACGCTCAAGCAGACTAGTCAGGGCAAAGATATTGCGAACATCGTCATCGATAATCAATATTTTTTTGTCTGCTAATAGGTTGTCGGAAGTTTGTAATTGTTCGAGAATTTGACGTTTAGGTGCGGGTAAATTGGCTTGAACACGGTGTAAAAATAAAGCAGTTTCATCTAAAAGTCGTTCCGGCGATCGCACATCTTTGACAATTACTGTCTCGGCGATACGTTGCAGTTGCGTATCTTCGCTTCTGGTCAATTCCCTAGCAGTATAGACAATAATAGGTAGTGTCTCAACATTCGGTAATTTTTTGATTTGTTCAATCAATTCAAAACCACTCATATCTGGTAGTCCTAAATCTAGAACTACACAATCAAATTTTCCATTGGCGATCGCGGATAATGCCTGGGTACCATTACTGACAGCAGTGGTAGCAACGTCGTCGTTACCAATTAATGTCACAATACTTTGACGTTGATTGTCGTCATCTTCTACGATCAACAGATTTTTAACTCGCCTGTCTACGAAACCTTTGATTTTAGTTAGTGCTTCCTGTAATGTCTCACTGCTAATCGGTTTTTGCAAATAAGCGATCGCACCTTGTTGTAAACTGCGCTGTTTTCCTTCTTCTACTGTCATCACATGTACAGGAATATGGCGGGTATTGGGGTTGTGTTTGAGGCGATCTAGTACTGTCCAACCATCGATTCCCGGTAAATGAATATCTAATAAAATTGCTGTTGGTTGATATTCCTGTGCTAGCGCCAAACCAGTATTACCACTATGAGCCAGGATACCTTTAAATTCAGATTGTCGCGCCATATCTAAGAGAATCCGGGCGAACTTAGTGTCATCTTCCACAATTAATAAAGTGCGATCGCCCGGTTGGATGTTGTCTCTGTCGTCGATGACTGGAGTGGAGATCAGGGGGGTGGGGGGAGTGTGATGGGGTGGTGGGGTGGTGGGGTGGTGGACAGAAGACTTCACCCCATCTCCGGTTCTCCCCATCTCCCCAGCACCAGAAAGTGGTTGGGGTAAATACAGTGTAAAGGTACTCCCTTCCCCCAGCTGGCTGACTAGTTTTATTTCCCCACCAAATAAACGGGTAATTTCTCGGCTGATAGATAAGCCTAATCCTGTACCACCAAATTTACGACTGGTAGTACCGTCTGCTTGTTGGAAAGCCTCAAAAATGATTTTTTGTTTTTCCGGAGCGATACCAATACCTGTATCTTTGACTGCAAAACCAATAATTTTTTCTGCCTGATTTAGTGTTTCGTGATCAAAACTCCAGCCTTGTTTGGCTACAAAGATTTTTAAGCTGACTTCACCTTTTTCTGTAAATTTAAAAGCGTTAGCAAGTAGGTTTTTGAGGATTTGTTGTAGCCGCTTGGCATCAGTATAGATTGTCGATGGTAGTTGTGGGTCTAATTCAATTGTGAAATTCAATCCTTTGTCAATTGCTACTTGTCTAAAAGTACGTTCTAATGGCTCACATAAATCAGCAATTGTGATTTGAACCATATCAATAGACATGGTTCCCGATTCTATTTTGGCTAAGTCGAGTATGTCATTAATCAGGGACAATAAATCGTTCCCAGAGGAGTAGATTGTTTGGCTGTATTCGATTTGCTTGTCAGTGAGATTGCCTTCAGCATTGTCTGCGAGAATTTTTGCTAGTATTAATAAACTGTTGAGTGGTGTCCGCAATTCGTGGGACATGTTGGCAAGAAATTCAGATTTGTATTTAGAAGATACTGCTAGTTGTTCGACTTTTTCTTCTAATGATAATCTAGCTTGTTCGATTTCTTGATTTTTGCGTTCTACTTCTTTATTTTTGTTGGATAATAATTCTGCTTTTTCTTCTAGTTCAGCGTTTAGTTGTTGTAACTCTTCGTTCGACTCTTCTAATTCTTGTTGTTGTTGTTTCAAGAGTTCTTCTGAGGTTTGTAGTTCTTTTGCCTGTTCTTCTAAACGCTGATTTTTTTGTGTAAGTTCTTGTTGTTGAATTTGTAATTGTTGGGTTAATTGCTGAGATTCTTCTAGTAGTTCTTGAGTGCGAATGTCAGCAGCGATCGCGTTCAAAACTATACCAATAATTTCACTAACTTGATCTAAAAAAGTCAGATGAATTTCTCGAAATTTCTGTAAAGAGGCTAATTCAATTACTGCTATTACCTGGTTTTCAAATAGCACAGGCAAAACGATGATATTTAAAGGCTTAGCTTCTCCTAAGCCAGAACGAATGCGGATATAATCACTTGGTACGTCTGTAAGTATAATTTTTTGTTTTTCTTGAGCACATTGTCCCACCAATCCTTCACCCAAGCGGAATTTACTTGATAAATTTTTACTTTCTTGGTGTGCATAGCTACCCAGTAATTTGAGGATCGGTTGCTCATCTTCAAACTCCATGAAATAGAAAACACCTTGTTGTGCATCCACCAATGGTACAATTTCTGAGAGAATTATTCTGGCTACATTTTCCAGATTTCTTTGACCTTGCAACATCTGGCTAAACTTGGCAAGATTAGACTTAAGCCAGTTTTGTTCATTATTTTTGAGAGTTGTTGCCCGGAGATTAGCGATCATCTGATTAAATGCTTGTGCCAATATCCCTATTTCATCCCTACGGTTGTCAATTGGCACATTTACAGACAAATCACCTGCTGCTAATTTTTCTGTAGCTTTGGAGATTTCTGCGAGTGGTTTAGAAATATTTCTGGTGAGATAAGCACCAATTAAAGTTAGCAATAAAAAAGCTAGAGGGATACCATAAATAATAGTATCAGTTGCCTGCTGAGCAGCAATTTGAGCCCGGTTAGTACGCTGTTGTAGAAGTCGAATTTCTTCGGCTTCCATCTCTGTAACTAGACTACGGATTTTGTCTGTTAAAATCTTACTTTGATCTGTCAATATTAGTTGTCTAGCAACTGCAAAACCCTGATTTCGCCGTAAATTAATGCTTTTTTGATCTACAACTAATCTTTGATTAATTAATGTCTCTATATTAGCTAATTTAATTGTTGTTTGAGGATTATCTGCTGTTAATTTACGTAAGTCTTTGAGACTTTGCTGAATATTAGGTAATGCATTATTGTAAGGTTGCAAATAACGTTTTTCTCCAGTAATAATATAACCTCTTTGTGCTGTTTCTGCATCTTTGAGTTGGGACATTAAATCATCTAATTCGCCCATTACTTCATAGGAGTGACTTTGCCAACGATAATTATCAATTAAATTATTAGTAGTGCGGTATGATATTATTCCCAGAGCAGTGATCAGGGATAAACCCAGAGCAAATCCCGCACCGATTTTTGCACCAATATTGCAATTATTATTTACCATTTGTGATTTAGTTTATCAATCAATTTATTAGTTACCAATTAAAAAATCAAGAAGGACAGATCCCCAACTACTTTCAGAAGTCGGGGATCTTGTTGATGAGTTTCAAGGCAGGCGGAGATTAAGGTGCTGATAACTGATAACTGTTAACTGTTCACCTATATAACCAGACACGTAATAGTGAAAGCAACTGTTCAATATCGACAGGTTTGGTGATGTAATCAGACGCACCAGCCTCAATGCACTTTTCGCGATCGCCTTGCATTGCTTTGGCAGTCAAGGCAATAATCGGTAGAGATTTAAAATTGGGGTTAGCGCGGATGCGGCGGGTGGTTTCGTAACCATCCATTTCTGGCATCATTACATCCATCAACACAACATTAGTGTCGGGATTGTTTTGCAAAACTTCTATGCCATCACTACCGTTTTCTGCATAGAAAATCTGCATTTGATAACGTTCCAACATACTAGTCAAAGCAAAGATATTGCGGACATCGTCATCGATAATTAAAACTTTTTTACCTGCCAGTTGGAAGTCAGAATTTTGTAATTGTTCAAGAATTAGACGTTTAGGTGCAGGTAAATCGGCTTGCACACGATGCAAGAATAAAGCAGTTTCATCTAAAAGACGTTCAGGCGATCGCACGTCTTTCACAATAATTGTCTCGGCGATGCGCCGCAGCTGCACATCTTCCGCCCTCGTCAATTCTCTGGCTGTGTAGACGATAATCGGTAGGGCTTCGCCATTGGGGGATTGCTTGATTTGTTCAATCAATTCAAAGCCATTCATATCTGGTAGTCCTAAATCGAGGACTACGCAATCAAATTGGCCGTTTCGTATGGCTTGCAATGCTTCACTAGCAGTACTAACAGCAGTAGTGGCAACATCGGTATTACCAATTAACTCCACAATACTCAGACGTTGATTTTCATCATCTTCTACAACTAGTAAATTTTTGACACGTCGTTCCACAAAACCTTTAATTTTAGTGAGTGCCTGGTGTAGTGTCTCACTGCTAATCGGTTTTTGCAAATAAGCGATCGCACCTTGTTGTAAACTGCGCTGTTTCCCTTCCTCTACAGTCATCACATGTACGGGGATATGACGAGTGTTGGCGTCATGTTTGAGACGATCTAGCACCGCCCAACCATCCATCCCTGGCAGACGAATATCCAGGATAATGGCAGAAGGCTGATATTCTTGGGCTAATGCTAAACCTGTATTGCCACTATGGGCAACAATGCCCTTAAATTCATTTTGTCGTACCATCTCCAAGAGAATCCGGGCAAACTTAGTGTCATCTTCCACAATTAATAGTGTGCGATCGCCCGGTTGGATGTTGTCTCTGTCATCAATGACTGGAGTGGAGATCAGGGGAGTGGGGGGAGTAGGGGGAGTGTGATGGGGTGGTGGGGTGGTGGGGTGGTGGACAGAAGACTTCACCCCATCTCCGGTTCTCCCCATCTCCCCAGCACCAGAAAGTGGTTGGGGTAAATATAAGGTAAAGGTACTACCTTCACCCAGATGACTAACTAGTTTAATTTCTCCACCAAACAAACGAGTAATTTCTCGACTGATGGACAAACCTAATCCTGTACCGCCAAATTTACGGCTGGTAGTACCGTCTGCTTGTTGGAAAGCCTCAAAAATGATTTTTTGTTTTTCAGGGGCGATACCAATACCTGTATCCCTAACGGCAAAAGCTATTACTCTATTAGCACGATTCAAGGTTTCTTGGTCAGAACTCCATCCCTGGTTGGCTACAAATACTTGTAGGCTAACTTCACCTCTTTCTGTAAATTTAAAAGCATTTGCCAGTAGATTTTTGAGGATTTGTTGCAGCCGTTTGGCATCAGTATAGATTGTCGGCGGTAGTTCTGGGTGTAATTCAATTGTGAAATTCAATCCTTTGTCTACTGCGACTTGCCTAAATGTGCGTTCCACCTGTTCGCGCAGATCAGATAATCGCATCTGATCCATATCAATAGACATAGTTCCCGATTCAATTTTGGCTAAGTCGAGAATGTCGTTAATTAAGGACAACAAATCGTTGCCGGCGGAGTAAATTGTGCGGCTGTATTCGATTTGCTTTTCGTTGAGGTTGCCTTCAATGTTGTCTGCTAATAACTTAGCCAAAATCAACAAGCTGTTGAGTGGTGTCCGCAATTCATGGGACATATTGGCGAGAAACTCAGATTTGTATTTAGAAGATAGGGCTAGTTGTTCAGCTTTATCTTCCAATGACAGTCTAGCTTGTTCGATTTCATGATTTTTGCGTTCTACTTCTTTGTTTTGTACAGCTAAGAGTTCTGCTTTCTCTTCGAGTTCGGCGTTGGTTTTTTGTAATTCTTCTTGCTGTTTCTTGAGTAAATCTTCCGATGCTTTCAGGGTTTGGGCTTGTTGTTCGAGGCGTTTATTGGTTTCTCGTAGTTCGTTTTGCTGACTTTGCAATTCCTCAGCTAAAGACTGGGACTGTTTGAGTAACTCTTCCGTACGCATACTCGCAGCGATGGTGTTCAAGACGATCGCAATACTTTCTGTGAGTTGGTCAAAAAATGTCAGATGAATTTCGCTAAAGCGCCGGAAGGAAGCAAGTTCAATTACCGCCGTGACTTGTCCCTCAAATAGTACAGGTAGCACTACAACATTAACTGGGCTTGCTTCACCTAAACCAGAACTAATTTTGATATAGTCGTGCGGTACTTCTGTTAGGAGAATGCGTTCTTTTTCTAAAGCACACTGTCCGACTAAGCCTTCACCCAATTGGAAGCGGTTAGCTAGATGTTTGCGTTCGCGATAGGCGTAGCTACTCAGTAATTTCAAATACTGATGATTATCCGCATTTTCCATGATGTAGAAGACGCCGTGGGCTGCCCCAACTAAGGGCGCTAACTCTCTAAGTATCAGTTTGGATACAGTTTCCAGGTCGCGCTGACCTTGTAACATCCGGGTAAACTTGGCCAGGTTGGTCTTCAACCAGTCTTGTTCGGTGTTTTTCTGAGTAGTCTCGCGCAGGTTGGCGATCATCTGGTTGATATTGTCTTTAAGGATGGCAACCTCACCTAAAGCTTCCACAGCAATTGACCGGGTTAAGTCACCCTTAGTCACCGCAGTTGCAACTTCTGCGATCGCCCGTAGCTGGGTAGTCAGTGTGGCAGCCAGTTCATTGACGTTGTCGGTCAAATCTTTCCACGTACCAGCCGCCCCGGGGACTTTCGCTTGTCCGCCTAATTTACCTTCAATACCCACTTCCCGTGCCACGGTCGTCACTTGGTTGGCAAAGATCGCTAGGGTATCAATCATCTCATTAATGGTTTCTGCCAAAGCTTCAATTTCACCTTTGGCATCTAGCATTAATTTCCGCTTCAAGTCACCGTTAGCAACCGCCGTTACCACTTTGGCAATGCCTCGCACCTGTGCCGTCAAGTTACTCGCCATTGAGTTGACATTGTCGGTTAAATCTTTCCAAGTGCCTGCTACGCCTTGCACCTGGGCTTGACCGCCGAGTTTGCCTTCGGTTCCTACCTCCCTCGCAACCCGCGTTACTTCCGATGCGAAGGAACTTAGCTGATCCACCATTGTGTTGATGGTGTTTTTCAAGTCTAAAATTTCGCCCCTGACATCAACAGTAATTTTCTTGGAGAGGTCGCCATTTGCCACCGCTTTTGTCACTTCGGCAATGTTGCGCACCTGTGCTGTCAGGTTGCCTGCCATTAAGTTGACGTTATCGGTCAAATCTTTCCAAGTACCAGCTACACCTCTAACATAAGCTTGTACACCCAGTTTCCCTTCAGTTCCCACCTCCCTCGCAACCCGTGTGACTTCCGATGCAAAGGAATTAAGTTGATCCACCATTGTATTGATGGTGTCCTTCAACTCTAAAATTTCGCCTTTGACATCGACGGTTATTTTCTTGGACAAATCACCATTAGCTACCGCCGTTGTCACTTCGGCAATATTTCGCACCTGGGAAGTCAAGGAACCCGCCATTGAGTTAACACTATCTGTTAAATCTTTCCAAGTACCCGCCACACCCCGCACTTCTGCTTGGACGCCGAGTTTGCCTTCGGTTCCTACCTCCCGCGCCACTCGCGTCACTTCTGATGCAAAGGAATTAAGTTGATCCACCATTGTATTGATGGTGTCCTTCAACTCTAAAATTTCGCCTTTGACATCGACGGTTATTTTCTTGGAAAGATCACCGTTTGCCACAGCTGTTGTGACTGCGGCAATGTTACGTACCTGTGCTGTCAAGGAACCCGCCATGAAGTTGACGCTATCTGTTAAATCTTTCCACGTACCCGCCACACCTTTGACGTCTGCTTGGACGCCGAGTTTTCCTTCTGAACCTACTTCCCTAGCAACCCGCGTTACTTCCGATGCAAAAGAATTGAGTTGATCCACCATAATATTGATGGTGTTCTTCAACTCGAAAATTTCCCCTTTCACCTGCACAGTAATTTTCTTGGAAAGATCACCGTTAGCGATCGCTGTGGCCACCTCTGCAATATTCCGTACTTGGTCAGTGAGGTTGCCTGCCATCATATTCACTGCCCCGGTGAGGTCTTTCCAAGTGCCGGCAACACCTTTGACTTCTGCCTGTACACCGAGTTTCCCTTCGGTTCCCACTTCTCTCGCCACCCGCGTCACTTCTGACGCAAAGGAACTCAACTGATCCACCATTGTATTGATGGTGTTTTTCAACTCCAGAATTTCGCCTCTGACATCGACGGTGATTTTCTTGGAAAGATCACCGTTTGCCACAGCGGTTGTCACTTCAGCAATGTTCCGCACCTGTGCTGTTAACGAACCCGCCATGAAGTTGACGCTATCTGTTAAATCTTTCCACGTACCTGCAACGCCTTTGACTTCCGCTTGTACGCCCAGCTTACCCTCTGCACCTACTTCTCTAGCAACCCGCGTCACTTCACCAGCAAAGGAATTGAGTTGATCCACCATCGTATTGATGGTGTTTTTCAACTCCAGAATTTCGCCTCTGACATCGACGGTGATTTTCTTGGAAAGGTCGCCATTTGCCACAGCGGTTGTCACTTCGGCAATGTTGCGCACCTGTGCCGTTAACGAACCCGCCATGAAGTTAACGCTATCTGTTAAATCTTTCCACGTACCCGCCACACCTCTGACATCTGCCTGTACACCGAGTTTTCCTTCCGAACCCACTTCCCTAGCAACCCGCGTCACTTCAGATGCGAAGGAACCAAGCTGATCCACCATGATATTGATGGTGTTCTTCAACTCCAAAATTTCGCCTTTAACATCAACCGTAATTTTCTTGGAAAGATCACCGTTGGCAATGGCTGTAGCTACTTCTGCAATATTACGGACTTGCCCTGTCAAATTACCAGCCATCATGTTGACGCTGTCGGTTAAGTCCTTCCAAGTGCCTGCCACACCCCGCACTTCTGCTTGGACGCCGAGTTTTCCTTCGGTTCCTACTTCCCTCGCCACCCGGGTAACTTCACTTGCAAAGGAGTTGAGTTGATCCACCATTGTGTTGATGGTGTTCTTGAGTTCTAAAATTTCGCCTTTAACATCGACAGTGATTTTCTTGGAAAGATCACCATTTGCTACTGCTGTCGTCACTTCGGCGATGTTCCGTACCTGTGCCGTCAAGGAACCCGCCATGAAGTTAACACTATCTGTTAAATCTTTCCACGTACCCGCCACACCCGGCACTTGGGCTTGTCCACCGAGTTTGCCTTCTGCACCCACTTCTCTAGCAACCCGCGTCACTTCACTTGCAAAGGAGTTGAGTTGATCCACCATGATGTTGACAGTGTTTTTCAACTCCAGAATTTCACCCTTAACATCAACCGTGATTTTCTTGGAGAGGTCGCCGTTGGCTACTGCTGTCGTCACTTCCGCAATATTACGGACTTGGGCAGTTAAATTTCCTGCCATCATATTCACAGATTCCGTCAAGTCTCGCCAAGTCCCTGCCACACCCGGCACTTGGGCTTGTCCACCGAGTTTACCTTCTGCACCCACTTCTCTAGCAACCCGCGTCACTTCACTTGCAAAGGAGTTGAGTTGATCCACCATGATGTTGACAGTGTTTTTCAACTCCAGAATTTCACCCTTAACATCAACCGTGATTTTCTTGGAGAGGTCGCCGTTGGCTACTGCTGTCGTCACTTCCGCAATATTACGGACTTGGGCAGTTAAATTTCCTGCCATCAAGTTAACGCTATCGGTTAAATCCTTCCAAGTACCTGCCACTCCTGGAACTTGTGCTTGTACGCCGAGTTTACCTTCGGTTCCGACTTCCCTGGCAACCCGTGTCACTTCACTGGCAAACCCATTCAACTGACCCACCATTGTGTTGACCATTTGGGCAGTTTGGAGAAATTCTCCCTTGAGGGGTCTACCGTCCATTTCTGGGGCGATGGTTTGGGAAAGATCACCATTTGCCACTGCTCTGATTACCCGCGCTGTTTCAGCTGTAGGCTGGACTAAGTCAGTAATTAATGTATTCACAGAATCAACACAGGCAGACCACCCACCACGCACATTACCCAAAGAAGCGCGTTCGCTAATTTTGCCGTCTTTACCAACAACCTTCCCAATCCGTTGTAATTCTGCTGTTAGCCGTTCATTTTGCTCAATAATATCGTTGAGTGTATCGGCGATTTTTCCTGCCATACCAGTTTGGTCGATAGGCATCCGTGCCGAAAAGTCGCCTTTTTTGACTGCTGACAGTGTTCTGAGCAGTTGTCTTAGATCTAAATTATCGCTTTCTTTGGTTAACTGTTCAGTGGGCATACTGATGGCTTCAAAGTAAATTATACACTCTTTCTGCTATAGCCTGCTACTAGTTTCAATCACACTCTGCTCATAAAAGGTATACCACCCAATTAGTCATGTCAGGGTAACTTTGCTCTTCGTCAGCTGGCTATGCAGACTTTAGATGTATAGACTATAACGAAATTTCTCAAAATCGCGATCAAGGAATAGATATAAATCTATCCAAGGTATGATTAATTTTTATAAAGTTAAAAAAACAAGTTGGAGAAAGTGATTTGAACAAAGCGATCGCTTCTAAATTTAAATTAACCACGACATAAATATTATGGTGGAAATCGAACACCTTGAATAAGGCGATATGCTTGTGGTTAGGATGAATCGGTGTTCGATGGGTGTATCCTATACCTAAGCCACTTGCGTGTCTACATCTGTGTTCATCGGTGTGTATCGGTGTTCGATATATCTAAAGATATAACGGTTTGTGATTAATTTCAGTGAAGGAAAACGAACACAGATGAACACAGATGAACACAGATAGATTCATTTGTATCGCTTCTCTATAAACAATAGACCTCTTGCAAAAATAAAAGAACCCCTCCCCAACCCTAAGCGAAACGGGGAGGGAGTTAAGATTTCTTCCCCCCGATCACGGGGGGATCGAGGGGGGTTGATTCGACTTTTGCAAGAAGTCTATTTTTTGGATAAACGGTATAAATAGTGGGATCTGAGGAAGAAGTTATAGTTTTTGAGTTCGCCGAAATGATTTTTGCGTCCGCTGAAATGGTTTTTGAGTTCGCCGAAATGATTTTTGCGTCCGCTGAAATGGTTTTTGAGTTCGCCGAAATGATTTTTGCGTCCGCTGAAATGGTTTTTGAGTTCGCCGAAATGGTTTTTGAGTTCGCTGAAATGGTTTTTGCGTCTGCCGAAATGGTTTTTGCGTCTGCCGAAATGGTTTTGCGTCCGTCTTCTCGGCTTTTATACCGTTCTCTTCCGGTATCCATCGCAGCGCTTCCTCAACATTACGATCGCTTGGAAATGCGCTGTCCTATCAGGAATTGTAACGGCTTTTCGAGTGGGCGATCGCTTAACCTGTGTTTGCAGACTTCTATACTTATAAATATTTTGTAATTTTTTTACATAACAAGTGGAGTCTCTAGTATTTTGGCTAGGATCTGGAAAGGGCTGATTCCATACGTAGACTATAATTTGATACATTCAGTAAAACCACTATATATATAAAGTGTAATGACTGATTCAACTGCGACTAAAGCTACATTACAAGTCAACAATCCCAATAGCATCACGATAGCGCTTTGCTGGTGTCTAGCTTGGGGAGACAAAAAGCAACCTCAGTTTCCTTTAAGTGTGTTGCAACAAATGCGACAGGCTTTGCATGAAGGGAAAGAAGTACCAGAAATAACCAAATCCCTTGTTGAGCAAGTTAAACAACTGCAAAGCATCCCTGAAGGTTATTTTCCCAAAACCCTTGATGAATTAAACAATGATTATCCTGAATTATGGAAACAGCAGACTCGCATTGGCTTAGTTTACGGTGGTGCGACCAAGATTAAACAGTATGTATTTGAAGCGGCTAAACTTCCGGATATTCGCGGTGCATCAGCATTACTTGACAGAATTAATTTAGTTGATTTGCCTGCTTTTTTTGGTTGTGAACAACATCCTGATTATCCTCAATGTCAACAAGCAAAAAATTACTGCAAAAAAGTCAGAGAAAATTGGTTAGATAAACCAGAAAACTTCCCTCAACTTTCACAAGCATTGATTCCAGAGTTAATTATTTATTCTACAGGTGGAAATATTCTGGCGTTTTGTCCTGCTGCTTTTGTTGATGATTTAGCTAATGCGATTGAAAAACGTTATACAGAAGAAACTTTGACAGCTAATTCCTGCGCGGTGGGAGGAAAATTTAAGCCATTAGAAATCCAATTTGGCTTGTTGCCAGATGAATTAAATAATGAGACATTCTGGTTAGAAAAATATCTAAAAAATCTAGATAATCAATTAATTCACGCTTATTTTGCTCAACCTGACACAAATTCCGAAGAAGCTTTTAAAGAACGCAAAACATTTAATGAATTGGCTGGAAAGTTAGCAGCAAAATTTAATCAAAGGCGGAATGGCAATAAATTGCAGGAAAGTGATAGAAGCTTGCGTTGTTATCCGCCTATGTTTGAAACTCATCCCTACTTAAAGCGAGATGAAGGCGATCGTCGTTCTGCTATTATCCAAGCGAAAAGTTCTCCCGACGATCCAAGTGAGGGACTTCCTGACGATCCGTGGTTTTCAGAAGCATCCGCAAGGAAGAGATACGTAGGACAAATAGCTAAAAGAGACAATAGTTCAAAAAAATGGTATGAAAAGGCAGGTTTTGCCTGGGAACCTGGTGAGGATGCAGTAGAAAGTTGGGTTGACAAGTTTGAGCAATATTTACATGATACTCCCCACAAATACTACGGTAAAATCCGTTCCGAAAATCTTCACCCCAGCCGAGTTAAAGAAGCACTTTCTGTTAGAGAAATTGGCGATGCTAGCGCTCCAAATGGCTTTATTGCTTATATTTATGCAGATGGAAACAACATGGGAGGTTACATCCAAAAAGAAATCAAAAATCCGGAAGACTATCAACGCTTTAGCCGGGATATTTCTGATGCTACAGAAAAATCAGTTTATGCAGCTTTAACAAAACATCTTCAACCCCACAAATTAAATTCAAAGTTGCAAGCAGAAAGAAAAAGTACAAAAGAAGTGTGGATTCATCCGTTTGAAATTTTAACTATTGGTGGGGATGATGTGATGTTGATTGTGCCAGCAGATAAAGCACTTGCTATCGCTAAAACAATTGGTGAAGAGTTTGAAAGACAACTTTTAAACAAAGGAAAACGTTACAAATCGGACAAGAATTATAATCCACAATTGGTGCATCGCTATCATGGCAAAAAAATAATTACAGATGAGAAACAATGTAAATTAAGTATGTCAACAGGGGTGTTAATTACTGCTGAAGACACACCAATTTACTATGCAGAAAAACTTACTAGTCAATTGTTGAAATCTGCTAAAAAATATGCCAAAGACCTCAGAAAACAGAATTATTATGGCGGAACAGTTGACTTTTTGGTGATGAAAGCTGTAACGATGATTTCTTCTAATATTGGGGAATTTCGTTCTCAGGGATTAATCAAATCAGGACAAGGACAGCAAAAACTCAAGCTATATGCTGTACCCTATACTTTACACGAACTGGGTGGACTTTTGGAAACTGCTCAGGTTTTAAAGGATGCAGAATTTCCGCGATCGCAACTCTACCAAATTCGTAATCTACTAGAACGAGGTAAACAGACAGCAATACTCAACTATCGTTATTTTCGACTGCGACTAACTAACAAAAACGCTCAGAATTTATTGAAAACTCAATTTGAAGATGCATGGTGCAAACCAAAGCAACAAAATAACAACGGAAATCTTGCACCTTGGATGTCTTTAAAAGAGGACAAACAAGGATCTCAAGAAAAAGTCACTTATGAAACTATTTGGCGAGATTTAGTCGATTTATATCCTTTTATTAAAAAGTCACATAACACTTCTAATCCATCACAGTTACAACAACAGACTTCGTCAACATGATTTTTTTGCAGAATTTACCTCAAAATCAAATTCAAACTATTCAACTCATCGCAGTAATTGATACTGCATTGTGTGTTGGTGCTGGTGGTTCTGATAGTTCCCTTGCAGACAAACCCATAGTCCGCAATGCTAAAGGACAACTAGTTATTCCTGCCTCTCAATTAAAGGGTAGATTACGCCATGAATGCGAAAAGCTAGCAAGAGGATTAGGATGGCAAATATTTGCATCACCCAAAGCAGAAACACTTTGTCCAACAGAAGCACAAGTTAATCCTAGATTTAAGTCTGATTATCAACTAGCTGGTTATCAAGGCTATCACTGTTTTATTTCCAAAATCTTCGGTAATCCTATACTTCCATCACGCATTGTGGTTGATGATCTCATTTGTGACATCGAACGACAAGACTTACCAGAGGTATTACGTCCTGGTGTCACCATCAACCGTCGCCGTCGCACCGCAGAAGAACAAAAACTCTACTTTTTAGAAACTTCCCCAGCTAATAATCAACTGGAATTTACTGGGAAGATTCATTTACTTCCAGAATGTCCAGAATATGCCAAACCCTTGATTTTAGCTGCTTTGCGCCATATCCATGCTTTGGGTGGTAGTAAATCTGTTGGGTTGGGTTGGTTGAAATGGAAGGAACTCGAAACACTACCAAAAGATGATCAAACCTGGAAATTGTTAATACCAGAGGCAAAAGTATGATGCGAATTATATTAGAGATTACAGCTTTGTCTCCATTAGCGATCACTGGGAAAAAACCTGGTTCAGTGAGTGAAGCCGAAGATCATATTCCTGGTTCAGTAATTCGAGGCGTGATCGCATCTCAAATTCTACAACTATCTAATCAACAAATACCAGGCATATCAGAACAAAATTTAGTATTAGGCGGCGGTGACTTTGAATCACTTTTTTTAGGTGATGAACCTGCCATTTTTCAAAATGCTTATCCAGCCGTAGCTAAGATTGCAGATGAGTCCAATTCTGGTAAAACTAAGTCTGACCTCATTTCCAGAATTGTGAATGATGAAGTTATGGTTTTACCTGCAACAGCAGTTAGTTCTAAAACAAATCCAGGTTTTTTACCCAAAGGTAACGGAGTTTTTGATACACTAATAGATCGCTTTTGTGCAGATGCATACAATTATCCTTACGACCCTAGCGATCCAAAATCTCTGGAAGAGAAAACAGATGCACGGGTTGAACCATACAGCAGCTTCTACAGTAAAACTAACGACAGCAAAATCAAATATAAATACCGCAGTCATTCTATTAGCACTCGCTTTCTAACACGAGTTGGAATTAATCGCCGCAGAGCCACATCAGAAGATGATATCCTTTACAGCATTGAAGTTTTAAATGAGTCATTTGTTGAAGACTCCAATACAAATTCTAAAAACTGGCATCCTGTTGTTTATCGAAGTTCAGTTTTAGTTCAAAATCCAGAATTAGCCAAATCTCTGAGTAATTTTATCAATCAAAATTCTGAGAATTTTCGTTTAGGTGGTGCAACTTCACGAGGTTTAGGCAAGGTTGTAATTCAAGCAAAAATAGAGGAACACTCAGCAGATATCAAAGCAAGAGTCACTGAATTTAACAAACAACTTGAAGAACGTTGGGAATTGTGGTCAGTATTTGGTGAACCCGAAAAAAATCTATTAGAAAATCGCACTTATTTTACTCTTGACCTGCAAGCTGACGCAATTCTTACAGACAATTGGCGACACACCACGGTAATTTCCACAGAAATGTTGTGTCAATTTGTAGAATTAGAGAATGAATTCTTGCAACTAGATAGGGATGAAAAAGATAATTTTCTTAAGTTAGAAGTAGCATATAGCAGCTATAACTATCGTTCTGGTTGGAATGCAGCTTGGGGACTAATGAAAGATATAGAATTAGTCACTAATAGAGGCTCTGTATATTTATTTAGTACAAATAAACCGGATTTATGGTTAGAAAAATTAAAGGATTTAGAACTAAAAGGAGTAGGCGATCGCACCTCTGAAGGTTTTGGACAAATACAAATTAGTAACGAATTTCATAGTGTATTTCGGGAGAAAGCTAAATGAGTGAACAATCAGATCCACAAAAACAACTCAAGATTCAAAAGGGAATTCTTCAAGCTGAAGATGAGCTAGTTGTCTGGATTCAAACTGCTTTAGATAACACAAAATATGGAGACTTAGAAGAATCACAATTTCGTAACTTAGTACGACTTTCTGACACAACTGATAGTGCAGAAGTAATTAAAAATTTCATCCGCTATCAAGTTGGTAGAGATAAAAAATGGGGTAGAGGCAAAGAATCACTAGCTGAAAAAATTATTGAAGATATTGATGGTAATATTCAGAAAAAAGCCCAAGAAATTGCTAAATCTTGTCAAAGCGATTTTAAACCAATTTGGTTAGAGATGATACGCCGTTATTTAGGCTATGGCGCACGATATCTCAAATATAAGCGCGATGGTATTCAAGTATAAAAATATAAGCAAAGTTAACTAGGAGCTTATTTTAGTATGCCAAAAATTCTTTTAGTGACAGTTGGTGATTCTCATCAACCGATTGTGACTGCAATTCGTGCTCTTCAACCTGATCGCGTTATCTTTGTGTGTTCTGATGGTAGTAAAGGCAGTAAATCCCAAGTAATAGGAGAAGGATCTCCCTGTGAAGTCCGACGTGGAACAGAAGTAATTGAAAGATTACCTAATATTCCTACACAAGTAGGATTAAGCGATCGCTTTCAACAAGATCGAGATTTAATTTTAATTCAAGAACCAGATGATTTATCAGAATGCTATCTGAAAACCTCATTATGTATTCGGAGTATTCAGCAAGAGTTACCAGATGCTCAAACTATGGCTGATTATACAGGCGGCACTAAATCTATGTCTGTAGGATTGGCAATGGCTGCTCTTGATTATCAAGTCACATTATATGTAACTACGACTGTCCGAACAAACATTATTAAGATCGAAAGAGGAGAATTGCCTGGACAGGCAACAGTAGCACCCGTAGTTGCACAGCGCACCCTTGGACAATTCTTACCAATTTTCTTACAACAATACAACTATCCAGCAGCGATCGCTCAACTAAAGCGACTTCTGTCATCAATGGAATTGCCACCTGAGACTAGACGACAAATTCGAACCTTATATGCTTGTTGCTGTGGGTTGGATGCCTGGGATCGATTTGAACATAGGGAGGCTTTGGAATTTTTTGAGTCTCAGATGAAATACCCTGAAATTCGACAACTGGGGTTATTTCTTAAGCGTGTGATTAACAGTCGAGGACAGATCGATGAAAAGTTTGATTTTAGTAATAGTACGGTAGGACACGGTTATGAGATTGTCCAAGACTTAATACTAAATGCAGAACGACGTGCTGCTCAAGAGCGTTACGATGATGCAGTTGGTAGACTTTACCGAGCTTTAGAATTATTAGCTCAAATTTGTCTGTTGAAATCATATGGTATAAAAACAGGTGACGTTGATATTCAGCAACTACCGGAATCTTTGCGGGATGAATATGAGCAAAAACGCTCTTCTGTTAAGAAAAAAATTCAACTGGCTTTGAAAGATAGCTATGAGCTTTTAAGTAAACTGCCTGATGACCCAATAGGACAACTTTATCAGCAAAATGCAAACAAAATTATTAATGCCTTAGAAGTTCGTAATAACTCGTTATTTGCTCATGGATTTCAACCAATTACTAGTAGTGATTATGAGGATGTAAGTAAAGTATTTGTAAATTTTATCCAATCTGCTATTGAGACCGTTACTCCACATAAATTGAAATTACAATCGCCACAATTTCCCACTACCCTAGAAATTTAAGGCATATCTAAAATATTTTCAAAGTAATCTAAATATTAGAAACTATGTTCGATACTTTCAAAAATCGCTTGCAAATTATAGGAAAACTCACTACAATCACCGCATTAAGAATTAGTGCAGGTCGTTCTAGTGAACCCATAGGATCTGATTTACCAGTCATTAAAGATGCTTTGGGTAATCCACTCATCCCAGGTTCTAGCTTTAAAGGTGCAATGCGATCGCGTCTCGAAAGTTTTCTCAGAGGAATTGTAGGAAGCGATCGCAAACTAGTCGCCAACCCCGCAAACGAAGATGAATGGTCAATTACATCTCAGGAAATGAAGCAGTTAAAAGAGACTTTTGATAACGATGAGGCTTTAACTGCGGAAATTATCAAGCATACAGATTTAATTTCTCACCTGTTCGGTTCTCCTTGGATTGCTAGTAAATTCCAAGTCCGAGATTTAACAGTAGTAACTAATACTTGGTTTGGACAATACCAAGAAAGAGATGGCGTCGCTATTGATCGCGACACAGAAACAGCAGCAGATGGTAAACTTTATGATTTCCAAGTAGTTCCCGGTGGTACGCAATTTGAATTTCAGGCTGTAGTGGAAAATGCTGAACCTTGGGAATTAGGACTACTAATGATCGGCTTGCATCAATTTGAAACAGAACAGATACCTTTGGGTGGTGGACGTTCTCGTGGTTTGGGTGTGGTTAAACTGGAAATAGACAAAATGGACTGGATTGATGTTGATAAAGATCCAGAAAAATTATTGACATACTTACAAGAATTAGTCAGTAATCATACGACTGATACTATCTCCAGCTATGCAGATGGTAAACAGTTTAAAGATATTTGGACTCATGACCTTATTACTTATCTCAGAGAAAATATAGCTAAGCAATCTACCACTGTTCAGCCAAATACTTGAGGAGGTCAATATGGCTTTCAGTAACTACAAAACTATCGGTGAAGTTCTCAAAGCATTTCAAGTCACCTATACTGAATCAAATTTTATGGGTGAAGTTGAGTTTCAAGTCTCTGACTATTTCCGGGAGGACTTAGAAACAGTGATGCGAGAAGGAGTGGTTAATAACTCAGAATTTGCTGTGTGCGAAAATTTGATCTACCCAGTTTTAAAAGAAGTATGGAAACGCTACAGTAGCAGATTTACTTTGTGGAGTCACCAATCCTTTAATTATGATGAAAATTTGTCAGGTTTCCCAGAGTATATCCTGGCGAAAAGGTCGCCTTTAGGGAAAGTAGTTTTTGATAAGCCATATTTCATCTTAGTAGAAGCAAAACAGGATAACTTTGAGGCTGGATGGGCGCAATGTATTGCTGAGATGATCGCAGCACAGAAACTAAATAATGAATTTGCCATCACTATATTTGGAATTGTTTCTAATGGCGATCGCTGGCAGTTTGGTAAATTAGAATCAGAAAAATTTACCAAAAATCTAACTTTTTATAGTATTCAGGAACTAGATACATTGTTTGCTGCTGTTAATTACATTTTCCAACAGTGTGATTTGCAGCTAAATAATCTGGTAGCTGCTTAAGCTTGATTTTTTAATTCAATACAATCATGCATAAAAGATTCGTTAATCACTGCACAATTGATATCACTCTCATTCCCGATGGTCCGATTCTGATTAAATCGGGCAAAGAAGGTGCTGATCCAACCAAGCCTGATATGGAGTTTGTGGAAACATATCATGCTGGAGGACGTTCTATATATTTGCCAGGAAGCAGTTTAAAAGGTGCTATTCGCGCCCATGCAGAACGAATTGTTAGGACGGTAGGTAGAGATAGACGCGATTCTAATAATTTAGATATACTTTGGGCAAATGACCCATTAAATGATAAATACGATTATCTCCAAAATAAATCGTCTAGTGAGATTTACAAACTTTCCTCTTTTACAGACCAAATGTTTGGCAATACTTCTATCGCTAGCCGTATCAGAATAGAAGATGCTTATCCTGATCAATCCCAACCATTGAAAATAGAAGAACGTAATGGAGTAGCAATCGACCGAATATTTGGTTCTGTTGCAGTCGGCCCTTTCAACTATCAAGTTTGCACTGCTGGTGAATTCCGTACCAAAATTCATTTAAAGAATTTTACCTTGGCACAGTTAGGTTTAATTGGTTTAGTATTGCGAGATTTAAATGATCGTTGGTTTGGCTTAGGTTTTGCTAAATCTCGTGGTTTGGGTACAGTAGAGGTGAAGTTAAATCAAGCCGTTGTGCAATATCCTGGCTGTATTTTATCGGAAGATAAACAACAAATTTGTGCTATTGGTAGTCAAAAAAAATGGGCTAATACTTACCTTTTAGGTGTAGGAGAGTTTTTAGAACCAGATGAAGCAAAATTATATGCTTTCCCTACAGTAGACCATCAAGATACACCCATCGCAGCCCAAGAAATGGATTTAGGTTTTGGTGTCCAGCTCATTTGGCAAGAAGGAAGAGTTCAAGATTTATTTGAGCGTTCTGTAAGGTCTTGGAGTAATTTATTGGTACAGACGAAATGAAACCTTTTGTTGGTTATAAAAAAAATCCTTTATCAGTCTTGGAATTACTAGATTTAATACCAAACTTCATAATTGAACCTAGCTATTATTTTTTGCGTTGGACTCACAAAGTCAGTGGCATTTTAGAAGAACCACCAACAGAAACAGACTTTCCCATGCTAGAAGGACAAATGTTCAATCATGAGTGTGAACTGCGGTGGAAATACAAACAAAAAAATACTTATGAAATACTGTTATTAACTATTAATGACATTCATCATAGCTTTGAGTTAGTCGGGAAAAATTGGCGCATAGAACCAAGTAATATCAAAAAATTTCCCTCCTATGCTTATCCCGCTTATGGGTATCGACCTGATGAAACTCGTTTTCCTAAAAAGCTTATTTTCCCAAAAGATTTAGATACTCGACTGCACGAAGAAAAAAACAAAAAACCAAAATTAGCTCAACGTTATTTTATTGATGATCGAACTTCAACTGTGCAATTTGTAGCTTTGACTGTAGAACTACCGCAATTATGACAACAAATCGTCCACAACGTCCTAACCCTGAACTAGCACCAAAACCTTATCAATTCGTCTCTTTTCCTAAAGAACGTCCCAAGTTACAATGTCCTGTGGGACATCATAAATATTTTAGCGATCGCCTACATGGCACTTTATATCTGAAGCTGAAAGTGCAGACATCTCTCCACGTCTCCACCGGGGTAGTTGTCATGGGTAGCGACATCGGTAACAACCGCATTTCCTTGATTAAAACCATGATCCAAGGTGTTGACCAAAAGCTTTCAATTGGCGGTACCTCCCTCAAAGGCTGCATCCGGTCTGCATACGAAGCAATTACCAACAGCACTTTAGCAGTAATCACTTCTAAGTATAAATCCCAAATTCCCCCCGAAAGACTACCTTGCCGTAACAAAGAACAACTTTGTCCCGCCAGTCGGGTATTCGGCGCGTTAGATTGGCAGGGTTTACTAGATTTCAACGATGCCAAATGTGAGAAAATCGGATTTACTGCTGGCTTTATGCCTTCGCTGTATCGTCCCCGTCCCGAACAACGCAGCGCATACTTTGTTCGTGGTCTAGTAGCAGGTCGCAAATTTTACTACCATACAATCAGGGCTATAGATAAAGGGCAAAATGCTGGTATCCCCGTACAGCAAGCCGCAAGAGAGTACACTTTCACAACTCAGTTGCATTTTAAGAATTTACTACCAGAAGAGTTAGGAACTTTATTAATTATCTTAGGACAAGACCCCAAATATCCCATTGCCTTGAAAGTGGGAGGTGGTAAACCTATCGGTATGGGGACAATGACGGTGAGTGTGGAAAAAATCGAACAACCGCAAAACCTCAAGCAACGCTATTCATCATATCAGCTAAGTGAATCTGATGAATTAACAGGAGAAAAACTACAAAAATTTATACAACAAAATATCAAAATTGCCCACTCACGCCTGATTCAGAAACCGCAACTAGAAGAACTTACAACCATACTGCGCTACCCTACCGACCGTGAACCACCAGCAGGAATGTACTAATTATGACTTTAGTTGAATTTGATTCAGAATCTTTGACAGATGCAGAATGGGATATTGCCCATGCGATCGCTCAAACTTTAGTCAAAGCAGATACAGATGTCAACGAATTGGGAAAAGCGATCGCCTATTTACGCACTATAGTCAAAGAACCAGATGCAACTTCCAGATTTTTCAAATATCTCAAAACCTTAGTGAGTAACGGTAAACAAATCAGTCACAGCAACCGAACCATAGATTATTACCGCAGTATCGAGAAAACTTGTAGTGATTACCTTAAAACCATCACCGATGCTCAAAAAATCCTGCAAATTTTAGGTTGGGTATCTCGCCTGATGCGTTACTACAAAGATGCAGGTGTACCAATAGGAGAAATTGCCATTTCTACCCCATCTCCTGTAGAGTCAGCGCGTCAAGTAGAAATAGCCAAAGTAATGAAGTCGCAAGACTTCCAAGTTGAGCAAATATTAGAGGCAAAAGTTACCAAAATCAGTGGTAACAAGGTGACTTACGAGATACTGGGAACAATAAAGCTAACCGAGAGAGAACCGAAGAAAGCCGGTGTTCTCCAGGAAGGACAAACAGTGAAGGTAAAGATTGTATCTCTCAAAGAAGACGGAAGTATTAAAAGCGTTAAGTGTGTTGATTAATAAAAAAATCGAACACAGATGCACACAGATACACACCGATAAATCATCTGTGTGCATCTGTGTTCATCTGTGTTCGTTATCATATAAACCTGAATTCAAAGTGAAGAATAATCAAAAGATTAGCCAATATTCCCACACAACTAGAACAAAGCGATCGCCTTTAACCCAACCACAACTTAAACTCTGCTACCTGGTGCGCTTTTCTCTGCGCCCCTTTGCGTTTCAACTTCAACCCTCAAACAGAATCAGAATTGTTCACCAAAGCCCGCCGTGCTAACTTTGCATAAGTCTTCACCGTTTCATAAGGTATCCCCATATCCTGGGCTATAACTTGCAAAGATTCTCCCATTTCCCGACGCGCCAAAATAGTAGCCCATTTAGCTGCTATCTCTTCCGCCCGCACTCCTCCTGTCCGCTTGCGTTGCGCCTTAAAAATATCTGTTAAATCTTCAATTCTTTTTGCCAAAAAACTTTCTACATTTGGCACTTCTGGCGTTGCTTGTAATGACCAACCTAAGCGTGTTTGCCCCAATCCAAAGGTAGTCTTGTGACCAGTACCACAGTAAGGTGCAAGCTTCCCTAAAGCATAAAATAACTTATAAAACTCCGGTTGCTTAGCTGCTTCTTTACTTAAACCAAATTCTACCGCGCCTGTAAACCCTGTAACAGCACCTTTCTTTCCTGCTAGTACTTTTGCGGATGTCAGTAGGTGACGAGTAATTAACACATGATCATCCACCCAAGCCAAAAATGTTTCTTGGTCAACAGGCATACCAGAAAAGTCATTCCAACGACGTAGATAACTGTGGAAGACATTGGTAGGCATTGGTAAGGGTAGGTGATGACCTTTGCGACGGAAACTTGTTGGACTTAAAAATTGTAGTGCTATTGTGTCTTCATGGTCAGAGTTGAGTAACTCAGCATATGTGACGGCATGAGTAATTTGACACGATTTAATTTGTAGGGGTGCATTCCGTAAATTTACTTCTGTGGGCGGGTTTTTCAGCCATTGCGCCAGCCATGTTACTAGCCGCTTTGATAATGCTGTCACATACCAATGGTAAGTATTGCTAGCAAAAAGGTGCAACTGTTTACCACTGCTGACCAATTTTCCATCTAATGCAGAGATTGTAAAAGGTTTTTCTGACTCGCCATCATGGAGATAAGCAGAAAGTTCTGGATCTACAGCACGCACTTGATCCAGAAACCAAGCGTGCAGTCCAATGGTGTATTGGGGATAGATGGAAACATCTGCTTTGGGGGCTAATTCAAATACTAATCCCACTAGTTCCGTGTTCGCTGACCAGTTGAGGTGAGATTCGTAGTTATTAATTATGCTTGGGTTACTTCGAGGCATTGTTTAAAATTTAGAATAATTAGTTTTTGATTCCCCATCAGGGGAACAAAAGGTAATTTTAACAGAGCGATCGCTTTTGAAGTTTGAGCAGATAAAATTTTTACACACTAAAGGTAGCAGCATAAATTCATCTGTCCCAAGACAGATGACTTGCAATCACCCTAGTATAAAAACCACATAATGAAAGTTAAATATTTTTCTAATCATTAGTCTTAACTCCTAACTCTTAAAATAAGAGTAGACACTGTTGAGATTTGTATAGTTATTAGGGATTACCTGTCATGGCTCCCGCCGTTTTAATTGAAAACCTTAAAAAGCGCTACGGTTCGGTTGAAGCCGTCAAGGATGTTTCCTTTCAGGTAGAACCAGGAGAAATTTTTGGTTTACTTGGCCCCAACGGAGCCGGCAAAACTACTACTCTACGCGCTTTGTGTACTCTCACTACACCAGATGCTGGTAAAATCGAAGTATCTGGCATTTCCGTGATAGATAATCCGAGAGCGGCTAGAAAAAGACTTGGTTATGTAGCTCAGGAAGTAGCTATAGATAAGATATTAACTGGACGCGAACTTCTGCAACTGCAAGCAGCACTCTATCACTTAAACGCGGCGGTGGCAAAACAGCGCGTTGAGGTGGTGCTAAATTTACTCGGTTTGCAAGAATACGCAGATCAAAAGACTGGCACATACTCTGGTGGTTTACGCAAACGCCTAGACTTGGCAGCCGGATTATTACACGCACCAGATGTCCTAGTTTTAGATGAGCCAACAGTGGGGTTGGACATAGAAAGCCGTTTTATTGTCTGGGAATTTCTGCGTAAATTGCGCGAAGCCGGAACTACTGTAGTGATTACCAGCCATTACTTAGAAGAGATTGACGCTTTAGCTGATCGCGTGGCAATAATTGACCGGGGTGTAGTCATAGCCAATGGTACACCCTCCCAACTCAAAGATAAAGTGGGAGGCGATCGCATCACCCTGCGTATCCGCGAGTTTACACCCACAGAAGAAGCAGAAAAAGCCAAAAACTTACTCACACCTCTGCCATTTGTGCAGGAAGTGATCATCAACAGCGCTCAAGGAAATTCTCTAAACTTAGTGGTAACACCACAAAATGATGCTTTGATAACCATCCAACAAGCGCTAAATCATGCCGGATTACCTGTATTTGGGATTGCCCAATCTCGTCCTAGTTTAGACGACGTTTACCTCACTGCCACAGGACGCACCCTTATGGATGCGGAACTAGCAGCCTTGGGAAACCGTGATCCCAAAGCAGAGAAAAAGCAAAATATGAGATAAGTGTTGATTGTTGTTAGTTGTTTGTTGTTTGGAACAACCACAACTACCAACCACCAACCAACAACCAACCACTAACCAACAACCAAAATAGATATGAGTGGTACTGTTATACCTCCCAAATCAGAAATTAACTGGCAGCAAGTGGCTGCACCACAAGTTTACGCTGATACAGCTCCTAATTTTGTTGGTGAGCTAGTTCAAGAAACCTTGGCTTTGACACGCCGCTTGTTTATTCAATTGCAACGCCGTCCTTCCACCTTACTTGCAGGTATTATTCAACCTGTAATGTGGTTAGTGCTATTTGGCGCTTTATTTCAAAACGCACCCAAAGGTATTTTTGGTAGTACAACAAATTACGCCCAATTTCTCAGTGCTGGTATTATTGTTTTTACTGCCTTTGGTGGAGCGTTAAATGCTGGTTTACCAGTCATGTTTGACCGTGAATTCGGCTTTTTGAATCGATTGTTAGTCGCTCCTCTCGCATCACGATATTCAATTGTATTGGCTTCCGCCATCTTTATCATCAGCCAAAGTTTGCTGCAAGCAGCCGTGATTGTGGCAGCCGCAGGATTTCTAGGTGCAGGAGTGCCAGATATAGCTGGTTTGGCGACTATTGCTTTAATTGTCTTTCTCCTAGCTTTGGGTGTAACTGCCCTTAGCTTAGGCTTGGCTTTTGCCCTACCTGGACATATTGAACTAATAGCAGTAATTTTTGTTACGAATCTACCCCTATTATTTGCCAGCACTGCTTTAGCTCCATTATCGTTTATGCCCCAGTGGTTGCAGGTTGTAGCTACCCTCAATCCCCTTAGCTACGCCATTGAACCGATTCGCTATCTTTACACCCATCAAGATTGGGGCTTAAGTAGCGTGGTGATGCACGCCTTTTGGGGTGACGTTACCTTTGGTAGCGCCTTAGCTGTGTTACTGGGTTTTGCTCTCGTCGCTTTGTTAATTATTCAACCCCGACTGCGGCGGACTCTTTCTTAAACAAAGGTAAAGGGGTAAAGGGAAAGGGGTCAAAAGTTTACCTCTTCCCTTTAAATTTTTCCTAGTCAAAGCACTACCTCCTGCCTCTTTCGTTAAAATGGGTAGACAAATTTGAACTCGGTGGATAGTGAAGATGAGAGTTTGGTTAGCTTGTTTTGTTGTGTTGTTTGCCTTAGCACAATTATTTGACTGGGTGCAAGAATTGCAATTACCTCTACCCATTTATATTTTGGGTGGAGCATTTTTAGCAGTTGCGTCCAATTATGACAAATTGTTTGGTACATATTTTAGTGATGTCACTGATGCCAGCATGGAAGCATCAGTGGAACAAGTCCAGTTAGGTTCTCAAGGTGAAGCTACTGGTTCGATGATTTCTCCTGCAAGTGAAGATAAGTAAAAACTTTATATGTGGATTAAAGCAATGAAAAAATTATTTTTTTAATCGAACACCGTGCAAGGCGATGTACACAGATAGGGATTTCCATATGCATTTCATCTCTTGTTTCACCCACTTGAGTGATGCCATTATCCTTTGATTGATGCTACACTCGTATTACAAAGTTGAACTAGAGAGGCTAAAAATGAACCACCGGGACTTCTAAAGCCGGACTTGACGAACCCGGCAAATGGCATTCACGTCATTAATCTTATCGTCTACAAAATCGCCGAGGCTTTGGACAAGTCTGGATATCCAGAACCAACTATTTGGCGTTCTTCGCCCATCACCACAGTCGCTGACAATTTCGACAAACTTTATTTCCCTTCAGATAGTTTGTCCCGTTCTCCAAAATACACCCGCTATCTGGACGACGGTAGATTACTCAGAACTCACACCACCGCAATTATGCCAGAGTTAGTTTCCCATCTCCAGGGAGAACAACTCATCCTCCACCCCGGTATCTGCTATCGCCGGGATGTGGTGGATAAAAGCCATGTGGGTGAACCTCATCAAATGGACGTGTGGTTAATTGGTAATCGCGTCTCTAAAGTCCAATTCATTGAAACTATTCTCTATGCTGTGCTTCCAGGGGTATCCTACCGCCTTAACCAAACCTCACATCCCTACACCCGCAACGGGTTAGAAATTGAAGTATTAGTTGATGGCAAATGGATTGAAGTAGGAGAATGTGGGGAAGTTCATCCTGATTTGTTGCGATCGCATTCTAGCGGTTTAGCATCAGGATGGGGACTAGATCGTTTAGCAATGCTGGTAAAGGGAATAGATGACATTCGCTTATTACGGAGTACCCACCCCCGTATTGCAGCCCAAATGATAAATTTAGAACCTTACCGCCAAGTCTCCAATCAACCCAGTATCAGCCGCGATATGTCAATTGTCACCGCGATAGATACGGAATTAGAAGATATCTGCGAACAAATAATAGAGACTTTAAGCAATGACGCTGAACTTTTGGAATCAGTGGATATATTGAGTCAAACTCACTATCACCAACTTCCCCCACAAGCAATTCAACGCTTGGGTATCCAACCCCATCAAAAAAATCTTTTGGTGCGGATGACTCTGCGGAGTTTGCACAGTTCAGTTACGAATCAAAAAGCTAATATCCTACGAGATTTGGTTTACCAAAAGATTCACCAAGGTTCTTAGAGTTGAGAAAATCTCACAACCAAGGATAAGAATACCTCTTCCCTGTCCCCTGTTAAGAGTTCTCTATCAATAAATAGTTAATTGTTCTAGTTAATATCTAAAATAAATACACTACTAACAGGGGTATTGCATAATCATGGGATAGCGAAAATCACAAGCTTAAAAAACAAATTTTAACATCTAAATATTTCTAAAATATCTCACAAACATGCAACGACCATAGCTTTATTGATTAGTTTTACACATCTTTAAAATTTGGCGATCGCTACTACTGATAGACTTTAATCGATAGTAATCTTGTAATTCTACTGAATGCCCATAAATATCAGGTTCATCGTCACTAGTTCTAGGTAAACCATTGATTGTAGCTATTTCCGATGGACTAATTTCACCAGCATAACCCCTAACAGTCATCGCCAACTCCCCTGAGGAATTGACTGTACCATTGAAGCAACTATATTCAGAACTCGGCATATACAAAGCACCAATTATTTTATTCTGGCGCTTCTCAAATACGATATAACCTTGTCCTAACTGCCCTGGTTTTGGTGACTGTCCATAAAGGTAAATACCATCTTGTTTGGGAAATTTCGATTTTGATGCCACTTCTGTTGTTTTTATGGATGCTTTAGGTACGCTTTCCTGTAAGGCTAATTTATTTCCTAAGGATGCTGGTGGTTCTGAGCTAAGGCGATTATTTCCCTGTAACCAAGTGTAATTTTGTGCTGGATTCTCTAGTAATTGTGTAGATGCTATTTTATCTAAACTAGATTTTTTGGTTGTAGAGCTTGATGCTGTGAGCGCTCTGCGTAGACGCATTTCTTTATTGGTAGCAGTTGAGTTAACAGAAGAAGCACCCTCTAACCAAGTATAAGTGGTTGTTTGAGTACTAAATTCCTGGCTGGTAGGCGCATGTAGTCTAGCAAGTTGGTTACTTAACACAGGTTTAGCCCTCTCGCCAACAACACCTACAATCAGTAGTAATGCAACTAATGGAAATCTATACTGACGAGGCGGAAGGAATTTGTTTATGTGGTTAAGCACCTTATTTCTCCTGTAACAAAAAATACTTTTTTTAACTTTTGCCTAACATTTAACTAAACATTAAAGGAGCAAGACTCCATCAAAAGGTCGATTTATATTGTCGGGGAAAAAACTCTGGAAGCAAAGAAATTTTTTATTTAATTTTGAACGTAACCTTAGACTACCATTGCTTGAGCTATTACAGTTTCCCCTAATTGAATAACTCAATAGGATGATTGTCAGGAAAAATTCAAATTATTCAAAAACTTTGTAACTTTTAAAATAAGTGGCGCTTTTTTTGGGAGAATACCTCGCTTTTGTACATCTATCTGCAACTACAAAAGTTAATCTCTCGATTCCGGATTATGACAGTGAACAGTTATCAGTTACCAGTTATCAGTTTTGAAATTTGTATGTTTACTGATAACTGAATCGCGGATAACTGAAAAAAAATCGCCTCCTGAACTCAGGAGGCGCGTCGCCCTTGAGCGCTAAGCTAACCATTTAGCTAGCAATGTACTCTTTCACATTGGCGCGGCGACGACGCAAATGCGCCAGAGCTTGATGCTCCAATTGGCGGACGCGCTCACGACTAAGATTTAAGCGTTCACCTACTTTAGCCAAGGACATTTCATTGCCATCTTCCAAACCAAAGCGTAAAGCTAAAACTTCTCGCTGTTGGGGGGTGAGTTCTGAAAGCAGGTTATTCAAGTCTTGGCGCAAGAATTCTTGAGTCATGTAATACTCTGGTGACTGGCCTTCATCTTCCAGCATTTCTTGCAGTTCTGTATCTTGGTTATCACCTACTTTCACATCCAAAGAAACTGGTTGGCGTGCCATGTTTAGATACTCGCGAATTTGGGCGGGTTCTAATTCCAATTCTTTGGCAATTTCCGCGGGAGATGGCGATCGCCCCAATTTTTGAGCGAGTTCTCGCTGCACTTTTTTGATTTTGTTCAGCTTTTCGGTGATATGAATGGGTAAGCGAATAGTACGGCCTTGTTGAGCGATCGCACGGGTGATTGCTTGACGAATCCACCAGTAGGCATAGGTCGAGAACTTATAACCTCGTGTCGGGTCAAATTTCTCTACACCACGTTCTAATCCTAGTGTTCCTTCTTGAATCAAATCCAGAAACTCCATGTTGCGTTTCTGGTACTTTTTGGCAATAGCAACAACCAAGCGTAAGTTCGCTTCTATCATTTTCTGCTTTGCCCGCTTACCTTGCTGCACAGTCTGCTTCACTTCCGACTCAGATTTTTTCACGTGAGCAGCCCACTCTTCCAGGCTAGGTTCGCGGCGCAGTTTCTTCACCAAAGCTTCCTTAGCATCCAGCAGTGTCATCATCTGCTGTACCTGCTTCCCATAAACAATTTCTTGCTCACGGGTTAGCAGTGGCACACGACCAATTTCGCGCAAATAGGTTCGCACCATATCAGCCGTGAATTTGGCATTGGTGTTTTCTAGTTCAGTGTTAACTGTGGGCATTGGTGCGTTTTCCTCTACTCCAAACACAAAAGAATACTTAGATAGTTATGGCTAATTAGAAAAGATTGTGCATATATCAGCGGACATTAGCAGGGCTTGGGAAACTACTACAAAGGGTTGAGTTTTTGGGCTTGATAGAACCTGTCAAGACGGTTAGCCCCTTAAATGGGTTCCCCTACTATCCCTAGATTTTCAGACCCCTACAAATACACTTTCGCTATCTTCAACAATTCTTCTTTTCCTTAAGTCGTTGGTGACGACACTATCAATACGAAGTCAGTATGAGTTCTATTTATTTAATATTACAACAAATTTACTCGAGAGTAAATAGGTCTAGATAAATCTTTCCATTATAATCTAATATGGTATTTTTGCCAAAAAAATAGCTGAAATTCCTTTGCAATAGTTACTACATATATAGTGACGCTAAAAACCCTTATTGGTGTTGCCGTTGGTAGCCGGATAACCGAACTAAGTTGGGTGTAATATTGGGGGATGTTACGAAACGTAAATTTTTGGCTGTATTAAGACTCTACATCCAAAAAAATTTCTCTATCACCATAAGCATTTATACTTAACTGGAACTGACATTTATCTTCAATATTTTTCCTGGTAACGCATTTATTTTCTGTTAACAACTCAGCTTGAATTCAACTTCCCTAAGGAATAGCACCATTAGACCAAAAGCTCTGGAGGACTTTATATTGTTGAAGCTGTATTTTACTCAAATCTTCCCGCTCTCATAGCACAACCCTCTATATCCCATATGACGAGGGAGGCTTCTATACGAAATAATATTATTATAAATCATCATTAAGTTCCAAGAAAACGTATTTTGAATTTCACCACCAAGCATGAAAAAACCTCACAAAAACAGCCCCTCTCCGCAGGTTCGGAAAGGGGTGTCTGATAGGACGGGATAGACGGGGTGAAGTATACTTTCAAGTCAGCTATTCATGAGAAAATCTCACAACCAAACATGACAATACAAATCTTCCTACACCCCTAAACCCATAACCCCTATCTCATACTCCCTGTAACTGACCTTGACCAAAAAATTTGGGAGGTTCAGCCAGAGTATAGACTTGAGTTTCTGTAGCGATCGCTTTTCGCAGATGCAGTGGCAAATGCAGCATACCCAAAAGCGCGATTCCATCAAACATGCGGAACCCACCACTAGTTTTTGCCTGCAACAGCAAATCTACCTTTTCTGGGTCAGGTCGGGTATTGATCTCTAGCTGGGAAGCCAAGATAAAACCCCAGGGTCTGCCATAGGTACAGGTGTGGCTACTATAAGACTGCACGTTGGGAAAAACCGCATTCAAGGTTTTGGCCAACCTCGCATGGAGATTTAATTCCCCTGGTGATACCGGGCCTGCTTGAACTACAAAAAACCCATTCGGTGATAATACGCGACTGGCTTTTTCAAAGTATTCTTTGGTGAACAGTTGAAATGATGGCCCTGACTCAATCGGATCACTAAGATCAGAGATGATTACATCCCATTTCTCATCAGTGGTATCCAAAAAGTCAAGGGCATCCGCAATTACCACATGTAGACGTGGGTCATCAAAGGCGTTTTGATGCATTTCGCTTAGGTGTTGCTTGCAAGCTTCCACCACTTCGCCATCAATGTCAATCATCACGACTTTGTCTACAGTTTGCCATCGCAGAACTTCCCTAGCTGTAGCTCCCTCGCCGCCACCAAGAATTAGTACCTTACGTGGTGCGCCATGAAAAATCATCGCAGGGTGAACCAAGGGCTCATGGTATAAAAACTCATCCCCAGTACAAGATTGCCACTTGCCGTCTAGGACTAGGGCTTTGCCGTAGGTTCCTGTTTCCACAATGTACATCTCTTGATATTCAGTTTTCTGGTAAGCAAGTACCGCCGTTACTCCATGAGCATAGATATCCCAAGGAGTTATGTACTCGTTTACCCAAAAATCTGCACCTACTTCGCTACCTGGCATAAGATTATTCTCTCTACTTCCAATATCATGTATTCACCAGTAGGGTCTGTTCCAACTCTTTAATTGTTGGTTGAATAGTCGGTGAAAACCTACCACGAGGAAGTGTCATGAGTACATGCCTAGTGGCTTGAAAAGCCTCTATAAGGTATTCGCAAGCCTTCTCCGGTTTTGTATGTTGACCACAAGTAAACACATCTACTGCTATGTAGCCGTTTTCTGGCCAAGTATGAATCGATATGTGAGATTCGGCTAAAAGTGCCAATGCGGTTACTCCGTAGGGTTCAAACTGGTATGATACCTCTTTGAGCAGAGTAGACTTTGCTGTCTTAGCAGCTGCTTGCAAAGCCTCTCTAATGAACCCGATATCATTGAGTAAACCCATTGGACAGCCGTAAAGTTCGAGAATGCAGTGTCTGCCAACAGGAACCGAAGATAATTCCTCGGGGGGGTAAGATTGCTTTTCCAATTCTTCCACCTTTACAACAACTAACGAGAAATCAACCTCCAAGATTATTTAACTATTTCTTGGAATTTAAAATCGCTGCAAGACTAGAGATTCTTATGCTTTTATGCACAGACTTACAATTATTACATAAACGATAGAAATAAATGCAGAAATTTTTAAGACTGCGGCAGGATGAGAGATTGGGATTAGAGACATGGAGACACGGGGGACGACTTGGGGGAAAAGGAAGACAAGGGAGAGTAGGAGGAGTGTGGGGAGTAATGTAGAGACGCGCTGTTTGAAGCGTCTGGGAGTGTGGGGAAACAAACCAGACAAACCAGACAAGGGAGAAATTATCTATTTCCTATTCCCTGTTCACTGTTAAGAGTTCCCTCTTACCAATGACAATTGACCATTGACAATTGACAACTAACCATTAACCACTAACAACCAACAAAATTATGGTGTAGAAGTTGGTTCTGGTGTAGGTGGGGGTGTCTCGTCAGGTGTAGGGGTATCGGTTGGTGTAGGTGGGGGTGTCTCGTCAGGTGTGGGGGTATCGGTTGGTGTAGGTGATGGGGTGGGAGTAGGATTTTCTACATTTAAAGTTAGTTGATATGAAAGGGGCTGGGAAGTGCGTGACACAACAACAAACTCGTAAAATCCGCTTTCTGGCAGTTCCCCAGACCACGATCGCTTTTTAGAATCTTCCAAAAACAGATACTTCCCGGTGGGCGAATAAATTGACCACAGAATTTGCGGATTTGCTGCTAAGTTCACTTCCATTAACTGATTCTGGCGCAGGTCGGCGATGAAAACTTTGCCTGCTGAACTTTTAAGGTTGCCGCTAACGGTTTTGGTAGTCGTATTAGGATCAAAATTAATCTTTTGGAAAGCACTTCTAGCCAGAATAGCGCTGAGTTTATCAGCAACAAAAGCGTGCCAAACTTGTCCGATGGGCTGATCGATAAAATTCTTGCGTTCTTGTTCTGGAAATTGCTGGAAGAATGCTGCATCTCCTAAATCATATAAAGCACGGCTAGATACATTGAGTTTGTTAACTTCGACTTTCCAGCGATCGCGATCGCCTCCTCCGTAAGTGCCTAGTTTTTGTCTGCTTTCTGAACTCAACACAGTTAGTTTTTGCAATAACTGTTCAGCTGTTTTGTCCCACTGCGCCCGTAATTGTGCATCTGCTGCTTCGTCTGTGAGGCTACGTCGTTCCAAACTAGGGTTGTTCTCCCAAAATACTTGATTTACCAAGCTCAAATAAAAGTTTTCATCAATACCTAAACGCTGACGGCGATCGCGTAATCTTTCTTTGCGCGCCCGTTCTTCTGGTGAATATTTGGCGAGGGGAGCAAGGGGTTGCTGGGTGGGGCTGAATGTTGGTGTTGGCTGTGATGTAGAACCGTCTGAACCATCATCAAAACGCGATGAAAGCAAAGTGTTTGCTCCCCACACGGCGACAACAGCAGATGTTGTTAGTAATAAAAATACCAAGATGATTTTCTCGGGTGTCCACCAGGTGGGAGATGGGGAGGTGGGGGGATGGGGAGGTGGGGAGGTGGGGAGAGTGTGTAGACGCGCAAGCGGCTTCCCGTAGGGTGGAGTAGGGGAAGTGGGGGAGTGGGGGGAGGAGGGGGCAACGGCGAGGGTTGCGGTGGTGGGTGGATTGGGGACGGGGGCTGGGGAAGGATTGAGGGCTTGTAGGACTTCGCGGGCACTTTGATAGCGTTGTTGGGGAACTGGGGAGAGCATTTTATCTAACACTGCTCCCAAAGTGGGACTAAGGTTAATTTCTCGTCGCCACTGCCAAGCAAGGGTGTAGTCATCAATTAGTTCTGATGGTTGTTTACCTGTCAACAACACCAATGCTGTTGCTGCTAAAGCATAGAGGTCGCTATGAGGTTCAACCAACCCTGTTTGCATCTGTTCTGGGGGAGCATATCCAAATTTCCCGAGTAAGGTAGCTGGTGGTGTCACAGCACCCGCGTTTGGTTGGTAATATTGGGAGACAACAACTGCTGCTACTTGTTTGACACCGCCAAAATCTATCAGGACTGGTAATCCCTCCTCAGTTCCGCCTGAGTAAGGATTTAACCCCCCCTGAGTTCCCGCTTGGTAAGGGAGGGTTTGGGTGGGTTTGCGAAGCATCAAGTTGTCTGGAGAGATATCGCGGTGAATGACTCCTAGTGAGTGGATATACTCTAATACTGGTAAAATTTGTAGCAATAGTTGAATGACTTCTGATTCTGTGAAGCGTAAACCTTTTTTGAGGCGTTCATCTAGTAGCGAACGATAGGTTTGTCCTTCTACATAGTCCTGCACTAAAAATAAGTACTCTTTACCGTCAAAATTACTGCGAAACAGTTCGCGAAAACGCGGAATTTGAGGATGTTGCAGCTTGTAGAGAACAGTAGCTTCTCTTTGAAACAGTTCTTCTGCTTTTTTTAAAACGTAGGCAGTTTGGACTTGGGGAGAAAATTCTTTTAAAACACAGAGTTCTCGGAAGCGGTTAATATCTTCAGCTAAATAAGTACGTCCAAACCCTCCTTGACCAAGTTGACGCACAATTAAATAGCGATCGCCCAAAGTTTGTCCCGGTTGGATACCCCCAATAGCAGCATCCAACTTTTCGCCGCAATGTAAACAAAAGCGGCAACCAGGCGGATTTTCATGTCCTTTGGAGCAATAAACGTTCATGGTCATTTGTCATTTTTTGTTGTCAGTTGTTAGTTGTTAGTTGTTTGGGGTTTTCCAACCAACAACCAACCACCAACAAAGAACTTTTGTGTTGTCAGTTGTTAGTTGTTAGTTGTTTGGGGTTTTCCAACCAACAACCAACCACCAACAAAGAACTTTTGTGTTGTCAGTTGTTAGTTGTTAGTTGTTTGGGGTTTTCCAACCAACAACCAACCACCAACAAAGAACTAATTTGTAGATTCTAGTTTACTTACTTGATCGGCTGCGATCGCGTACCATATCTGACCAAATGTATTCTCATCCAGTTTCGCATTTCTACGGCGTTGTCCCGGAAATAATAGGTCAAATTTTCGATTTGTTTCTGTCTGGAGTTGTTCGATTGTATAGTCTCCGAACTCTCCGGCTTGGGCCTGCTGCTGCCAAGTTCGTAAATTTCGTCGGCTATAGCTTCCTAATTGACGACGGGCGTTGGTACTAAGTTTAGCTTGTTCTATTTTTTTTAATAGATCCTCTGCTGTAGAGTACCACTCTTGACGCAAAGCTTCATCTTTGGAGTCAGAGGTGAGGGAACGTCCTACAAGCTCTGGATTGTTAGTATAAAAAATTTGATCGACTGTTTGAATAAAAAACCCTTCGGGAATTTGTAGTTGGGTACGGCGATCTAAAATTTGGCTGATGCGGGTTCCTTCTTTGTTACTAGAGTCCCCCACTGGTTTAGTAGGAGAATCGGAACCATCAGGTAATTTAGGGAGAGTAATCGTAGGAATAGTAATTGATGATACGCCTTGAATGACAGCACTGACTAGCGCCCAAGAACCGACAAAAGTCAAAGCAACTACAGTTGTGCCGATCATACTCATGGCGAAAGGACGCAGCCAAACGGGCATAGGCAGGCTTTGGGCGATCGCTTGGGTTTTGTTGTGGAATCTCGTAGCTAGCGCTTTGACACCTTTTCGCCCTGGTGCAACCACTATTGTTTTGAGTTTGGTGATGTGGGGATTGGCAGCTGGGATAGGGACGGGCGATTTCAAATCTTGTAGGGCTTGATTGGCGTTTTGATAGCGATCGCTTGGTTTATAAGCCAGCATTTTTTTTAACACAGCTTCTAGCTTGGCACTGACTTTGATTTCCTTTCCCCAGTACCAATTACCCTGATAGCTGTCATAAAGTTTTTGTGGTTCTTTTCCCGTCAGTAATACTAGTGCTGTTACTGCTAATGAGTACAAATCGCTGCTAGGAAAAGCTTTTCCCTGCCGTAGCTGTTCTTCTGGTGCATATCCTTTTTTACCTAAAATTGTGCGGATACCACCCATTTGGGTAAACCAAAAACCTTGAGACGCTGGTAATTGTTTGACACCACCAAAATCAATTAATACTGGCAGTTGATCAGAACGTCGGCAAATCAAATTATCGGGAGAAATATCACGATGAACTACATTTTGTGAGTGAATATAGGACAGCACAGGTAAAATTTGTTGTAGGAGTGTGATTACTTCCTCTTCGTTAAAACATTGTCCTTTGGCAAGACGTTCTTCTAGCAAGTCTAAGTAATTTTCACCCTCCACATAATCTTGCACCAAAAAGAAAAAATCATGATTGCCGATTTTGGCTTGTAATGAAGCGTGAAAGCGGGGAATTTGCGAATGCTGGAGTTTTTTTAATACACTCGCTTCGCGCTCAAATAATTCTTTAGCTTTTTTTAAATCTTGTTCTTCTTCTACTTGTGGAGCAAATTCTTTCAGCACACACGTTTTAGCAGTTTGTTTTCTATCCTCCGCCAAATAAGTGCGTCCAAAACCCCCTTGTCCAAGTAACTTGATAATTTTATAACGATTAGCAATAATTTCTCCCTGATGAATAGGCAAAGGTTCACCACACTGAGTACAAAAACGGTTACTCCTATTATTGGCGTGTTGTTTACTGCAATAGACTTGCATGGTGCTGAAGAATTGGTAAAGGGTTTTATTATTAGCTACAACAAGGATAGCCGTGATTACGGAGGGAACTGGGGAACTCGTAGGGGCAATGGGGACAAGGAAGACACGGGGAACAAGAGAGAAAACAAACAACTAACAACTAACTGCTATTGTTACAGACGCAATGTTCCTCGCGTCTCTACCTACTAACCACCAACAACCAACAACCAACAACCAACAAAATATTATGAATACTGAATCACAACGGCAACGAGCAGTTAGCGTATATGCAGATTTTTTACATACTCCTTTAGATACACTTGTACAACAGCATCTCAACACTGATGGCGAATCTAGGGTTTTGTCATTATTTCATGATGTAGCTACTAGTGTACCTGCATATAAAAATTTCTTAGCAGAACAAGCAATAAATCCTGATTCCATCCAAAATTTTACAGATTTCCAAACCCTGCCGTTGATTACCAAAGAAAATTATTTACTGCGTCACCCATTAGCAAACTTATGCCGCTACGGACAGCTTTCTAGCTGTGACATGATTGCTGTTTCTTCAGGTTCAACGGGAAAACCAACATTTTGGCCGCGTTTCTTCACAGATGAATTGCAAATTGCCACCCGCTTTGAACAGATATTTCACGATAGTTTTGCTGCTGACACTAGACGCACCCTTGCTGTGATTTGTTTCACTTTGGGAACTTGGGTAGGTGGAATGTACACTACCAATTGCTGTCGCTATCTTGCCAGTAAAGGTTATCCAATTACGGTAATTACCCCAGGTAATAATAAGGAAGAAATTCTTCGGGTAGTACAGGCACTTGGTAGTGCTTTTGATCAAGTTGTGCTATTGGGATATCCACCTTTTCTGAAAGATGTGATTGATACTGGTATTGTCCGTGGGATCGAGTGGCAGCAGTATCAAGTTAAATTGGTGATGGCGGGAGAAGTATTTAGTGAGGAATGGCGCAGTTTGGTAGGAGAAAGGGTTGGTTTTCAACATCTTTGCTATGACTCTGCATCACTCTACGGCACAGCAGATGCAGGTGTATTAGGCAACGAAACACCTTTAAGTGTCTGTATTCGTCGTTTTTTAGCAGCAAATCCAGAAGCAGCGAGGACTTTGTTTGGAGAATCCCGTTTACCTACCCTTGTACAGTATGACCCAATCACTCGGTTTTTTGAAGTCAAAGAAGGAGCATTAGTGTTTTCTGGAGATAACGGTATCCCCTTAGTGCGTTACAACATTTTGGATACTGGCGGCATAATTACTTACGATGCCATGCTCAAGTTTTTAGCACAGTATAATTTTGACCCAGTAACTGAATTGCAAGCTCATGGTGGCAGGGGTGTGCGTCCTTTGCCTTTTGTTTACGTTTTCGGACGCTCTAACTTTACAGTTTCCTACTTTGGTGCAAATATTTACCCAGAAAATGTGACTGTGGGATTAGAACAGCCCGAAATTAGAGATTGGGTGACGGGTAAATTTGTCATGCAGGTAAAAGAAGATGCAGACAAGAATCGATATTTATCTGTGGTTGTAGAATTAGCACCAGGAGAAGAAGCAAGCGACGCAAGAACGCAAGTTATAGCAGCCTCGATTCTCACCCAACTTTTGCGCCTCAACAGTGAATTTGCTAACTACGTTCCCCCAGAGTACCAAACGCCACAAATTACACTAACGCCAACAGGCGATCCAGAGTATTTTCCGGTGGGGGTGAAGCATCGGTATACACGTAAGTAGTTGGTTGTTGGTTGTTGGTTGTTAGTGGTTAGTAGTTGTTTAACACTTACTCCTCACACCCCACCCTTACCGGAAGCCTATGAGCGCGTCTACACACTCCCCACACTCCCCACACTCCCTATCACCCCACCTCACTATTGAGGAGCTTGTAGTATTTGTACATGATTTTTATAAACAAACCAGGGGCCAGTACTAGCATTTTCCTGATTTCGGCAACCACGGGGATTCTGTAAAGTTACTTCCCAGTAATCTTGGGGATACTCGATGTTACCGAAATAAATAGAGTTGGTGTTACGCTCTCGAATTGGTTGCAGACCTACTGGATTTCGGTATGATGAGATCGTAATTTCATCATTGAGTTCAACGCGGCACCTCTGTAGGTTTGATGTAATTTGCGGTGATTGCCTAAACCAGTTCACCCGTCTTTTGAAATAAGTACCTGCGGGTTCTGTTACTCGTATAAAAGTTCTAGAATTGGTTTGGGAATATACGGTGTCGGAGTTTATTACACCCAATATTCCACACGCTACGCCAACACATAAAAGAAATCTTTGGAGATACAACCTAGTATTACGAATATTCATGGTTTTCCGCAATATAATTACTGAGGTTAAATAAGTTACTTAGTAAATATTTTATACTGCTCATTTCACTAGCCAATACTTTTGATATACTTAACTGCTTAGCAGCGAATGCCAGGGTTCAGGAGTAATAGGCAGCACAGTAGCTCTGAAAATTTTCCATTGTCATCATTAATCGAAGGAAATATTGTATTAAAAATTTAGCGATCGCTTTTTTATCGTTCCACTATCTGATGATATAAAATTTGTTTTTTGCCAATGATCACTTAAGTAGTATGCAAATAACCCCTCAGAGGCTGTATGAGTATTGGGTTTGCAACCAAGTCACAACCCTGTGTGCTTACGGAGGGTGCTAAGAGCGGGAGTAGGGTGTCTGTCACAAAAATTTTTTGAATAGTACTTGACTACATAAGTTCTGACTCTTTGCAAGAGGCAAGATCCCCGACTTTTTAAAAAAGTCGGGGATCTTGCAGCACATTCAAATTAATGTGGTGGACTAATAGGTATTAAGTGCTAAGTGCATTACACATGGCTTGACATCTCCCCCGGTTGAAACACGGGGGATTCTAAACTGATGTTGCTACGGGGTCTTTTAGACCCACTCCGCAACGTTTACGATATGATTTGGATAATCCCTTAAACAAATCAACTCGTCTTGGGAGTGTCAAGGCTCCCCTACCCAACTTGGCTAGATTTAAACCTATTTAATGTAAATATCAGTGTTATTACTGTGTTAATTGTATATTTATGCGTATACAAATGAAGAGAGATATACAGTAAGAGCGTTAGCCTGAAAACTAAGGAGGTTAGATGTGACTAAGGTTTTACACTTAGTTTATATTCCCTCCTTATTTCTATTTTTATGTAAAAAATAATTAGACACAAAAGATAATTAGGTAGTCAATCAACAAAGTCTAGGATAGCTAATAACTTATACCAGGGGTCGTGTAGCAAAAAATTTTTGACGTTCTGATTTTTGGAATGACTGTAATCAATTTGGATAGTTGGTAGTACTTCACCATGTTGATTTTAATAGGTTGACCAGATCCTCGACTTTTAAAAAAGTCGGGGATCTGACCCTTCGCAAAGAGTTAAAACTAAAGTAAAGTTTAGTTTCATACTTGATTCACCTATCTTCAGCAGTGATAAATTAATAATTGAAGCTGTAAAGCTTCCCTGGCAGACAACAACAGCCTTGAGTTCAAAAGTTCAACTTAGTTAAGAGGTAAAAAACGCTGTTTAACCATCTGTCTCGTCAAGTAACAACAACACCCAAAGCGAAAACTGACATTTCCTCAAAGTAGTAAATAGAGGGTCATGTAACTGGTTTGATTTGCACAGCGCGTGTGTAGTTATTATTCAGTTCAACCCTGATTAGTATCACTAAAGTGAGGAAATAACTCAGCTAGTAGAAGTTTGGGTGTTGTTGTTTTGAGAAGATAGACGATCGCATCCGCAGCAAGATTAGGTAATCTAAGAATTGTGACTTAATCAGTGCTAGCAATTACTCCTCATCATATGAATCATGACTTTGTGCTTTTCCTGATTGGTGTGGGTGTACTCGTTGTATATCTTATCTTCTCAGCCATGACTGAAATGGGAACTAAGCTTCCTTGGAAGAAGTAAATCGCATCAACTCTGGTTTGTGGGCGATCGCTCTACCAGCCAACGGTGCAAAATCACCATGATCACCACCAAAGGAATCATCAAAACTGGAATAATCCCCAAACCGAAACGGTCTGCAACAGCGCCAACACCCGCCGGAATTCCCGCAGCCCCCAAACTAGCAACGCTTGTCATAAAACCAATTCCCGCCGGCACAATTGCAGCAGGTATTCTTTGGGGCATTAACCAAATTGTCATTGGGAAAATGGGAGCTAAAGCAAAGCCAATAATCGGTAAACTAAGTAATTGTTTCGGTAGCAACCACCAAGCAGTTAAACCTATTCCTAGCAACATCAAAGCACTATCCAAAGTACGGACAGCACCCAAATATCTTACTACACGCCCCGTAGCTAAACGTCCCAAAGTTAGCCCTAGCCAATAGGCGCTGACACTGTAGCCTGCAAGTATTTCCGGCGTACCTCGACTGACTGTCTGGACGCTGTAAGCCCAGTTACCGACTGAGGCTTCTGTACCTACGTAGACTAGCAATAACAACCCTGCCAACAATACTGTAGGTGTTCTCAAAGCAACACTGAGGCTAGCTGTTGCACTCGTATCTGTAACACTAGTCCGTTTATTAAGTGGTCTGTAGTTATACACAACAGCCCACAGCATACCGAGTACTGTCAAACCAACAATAGTAGCAATTACCAAATAAACACCCCGCCAATTTACATTCATTGCTAGCAGAGTTGTCGCCACAGCAGGGCCTAACAACGCCCCAACGCCATAAAAAGCGTGCAGTAAACCCATTAAATCAGCGTTACCTTGGTGGTTAGCAATGTACGTATTAATACCTGCATCAATTAAGCCAATTCCTAAACCCACGAATGTACCTGCTGCAACCATTAATAACCAGTAGGGAGAAACAGCATAGGTAACAAGGGCGCAAGTGAGACAAAAAGACGCCAGTAATAACATCCGCGCCAAACCAAAGCGACTACTCATAAGACTGCTAGTAAGTGCCGCAAATACGTAACCAGAAACTTGGCTGAGAAAAAGTAAGGTGATGGTTGCAGAATTAAGATTGAATGTTGCTTGGATCGAGGGGATGAGAACACCCAACCCTCCCTCAGCGATGCCAATTGCAATAAAAGCGTAGAAAGATAAAGCGACACCAATCCAGGCTGGATTTCTCAAAAGCGATCGCAATTTAGATGACATAAATCCTGATGTTGCTCGCCTTATTTATTCTAAGAATGACAACACTTGTTGCAAGTAGCGATCGCCATCAATACACTACCCTACAAGCAAAAATTCCTTTCTTAGATATAAATGCATTATTGTAATAACATTAATCGCAACGGATCTAAACGCACATACCACGGCATCGGCTGATCTTTGAGTGTTACCCATTTTTCCTTAAATACTTCTGCTTGCAGATAGTAATCATCGGAAGCACTACCAGAAGAATGCAACTTGAGGAACAACGTCATCCGGTGCGGTGTTTCAGTTGCTCTGACTAGCCAACACCTGAAAGTATTATTTTGACTAGAGTCATCGGTAAAGGTGATGTGATGGGCGCGAATGCCGACATGAGATAATTTATCGGGAATGGGTTCAACCACCTGGAGGTTGCAACCCCAGTCCACAGCTTCTATTTGCCCAGACTCAACAGCTACAGCAGTAGAAAAATTTTTACAGCCTGTTAACTGGGCAGCTGTAACTGTAGCAGGTCGCTCAAACACATCATATCGTGTACTATTCTGAATGATTTTGCCCGATTCCATCACTAACAGATTAGGGCAAACCCGGTAGGCTTCTTCCATACTATGTGTGACAAACAGGGTGACACCTTGGTAGTCAGCCAAAGTTTCTATCATCTGTTGTTCTAGTTGACTACGGAGGAAAGTATCAAGAGCAGAAAACGGTTCATCTAATAGTAATGCTTCTGGTTGGCTGGACAAAGCCCGAGCGATCGCTACTCGTTGCTGTTGTCCTCCAGAAAGTTGACTTGGATAGCGATCGCCAAAACCCGACAATTGCACATCAATCAATTTTGATTCTACCTGCTGTTTAATAGCAGTTCCTGATATGCCCTTAGGTAAACCAAAGGCAATATTTTGTGCCACAGTCATATGAGGGAACAAAGCATAGTTCTGAACCACAAAACCGATGCGGCGTTCTCGACTAGGGACATTAATTCCCTGTTCAGAATCAAACAGTACCCTACCATTCAAAATAATCTTTCCTCTGGTGGGTGTCTCAATGCCAGCGATGCAGCGCAAAATCATACTCTTACCAGCACCGGAACCACCCAATAAACCCAGTGGCTGGTGATCAGCACTGAAAGAAACTTTTAAATGAAACTCAGGAAGTACTTTTTCGATATCTACAATTAGTCTTCCTTGTCCCCTTTGTCTTCCTTGTCCTCCTTGTCCTCCCTGTCCCCCTTGTTTGGTTGTCCTCCTCTGTTCTCTTCTATTTTTTTCTCTCCGTTCCTGCCAATAGTTGACAGCAATGATTCCAGATAGAGAAATTACCATAATGGCGATCGACCAGAACCAAGCTTCTTCCATCGCTCCAGCTTCCACGGCAAAATAAATTGCCATTGGGATCGTCTGCGTTTGTCCGGGGATATTCCCAGCTAGCATTAAGGTTGCACCGAATTCACCTAAAGCACGGGCAAAAGCTAGGGTTGTTGCAGCTAATATACCGGGGAAAGCTAAAGGTAAACTGATGCGCCAAAAGATAGTTGATTCAGTTGCACCGAGAGTTCTGGCTACTCGCAAGAGATTCTGATCAATTTGTTCAAAGGCTCCTAATGCAGTTTTATACATTAACGGTAGCGAAACTACTGTGGCTGCGATCGCTGCACCGTACCAAGTAAAAACTATGCTGAAGTCTAATTGCAAACTCTCCATGAGTTTTCCCACCGGCCCATTTTTACCAAAAAATACCAGTAGGAGAAAACCGACTACTGTTGGGGGTAAAATCAGAGGGGCAACTAAAATGCTTTCAATCAATGATTTAGCCTTACCACGATATCCCAGCATCCAATAAGCAGTTGCAATGCCAACAAAGAAGGTAATAAACGTGGCAAGTAAGGATGTTTTCAGCGATATCCAAAGAGGAGATAAATCTTGTGGCATGGTTCTAGAAGGCAGAGGGCAGGAGGCAGAAGGCAGAAGAATAAATGCTAACTAATACTTCATGCTTCACCCTTACACCCATTTTCAAGATAGTTGGTGATGGTGAATACCCCACTACAGTGGATGAAAATGTCTTCCCCCTATACCCCACACCCTTACACCCCTACACCCATTTTCATAGGGGGTCTATTAAGGCAAAATGAAACCGTATTTTGTCAGTATAGTCTTAGCTTGATTGCTAGATAGAAACTGGAGAAAATCTTTTGCCGCTTGCGTATTTTTACTTCTTTTTAAGACTGCCATTGGATAAACAATCGGAGAGTGATATTTTTCATCAGCAGCCACAACAACTTTTACTCTATTAGAGATTTTGGCATCAGTCTGGTAAACCAAGCCCGCGTCAGCATTACCACTTTCTACTGCTGCTAAAACTTGGCGTACATTGTTAGCATAAACAAACTTGGGTTTGATTGATTGGTAAATGCCCAATTTCTGTAGGGCTTCTTCTGCATATTGCCCAGCAGGAACACTTCTTGGTTCGCCAATAGCAATTTTCTTGATTTTGCCATCTTTGAGGTTGTTAAAGCTGCTAACACCTGTGGCATTTTGTGGCACAATCAATACCAAACGGTTTTTCGCTAAATTTCCACGAGTACCTGCTACTAGCTGTCCTGATTGCTCTAAAGTGTCCATCTGCTTTTTGGCAGCCGAGATAAAGATATCTACAGGCGCTCCCTGTTGAATCTGTTGCAGCAATGCGCCAGAAGCCCCAAAGTTATATTTGATGTTGACATTTGGTTTTGTTTGTTGGTAGTCCTTCTTGACTTCTTCCATTACATCTTTCAAGCTGGCAGCAGCAGAAACAAGCAATTCGGTGTTCGACTGTGCGACTACAGAATAAGGAAGTAATGGCAAGCCTACTGCTAAAATCAAGCTAGTGAGTACTATGCCTATGAATGTTAAAAATCGCCTTCTTTTCATTAATCGTATTTAGTGAAAATTTTTCTAATCAGAACTGGCAGTTGGTATAATACTACCAACATTATCAGAATTACCAAAAAAATTGGTATAAGCAGTTACCAATTTTGCTAAAAAGCGAGTTGATACTAGATTGCTTAGGAAATCAAAATGCGATCGCCCACTTTAATTTAGTTACAATCCGAGTATCGACAGCGTTAAGGACACAATTGTGATACGACGAGTAAAACGCATAAAATATACCTCAGTGTAACTATTTAAAAATTGTGTATATTTTGTTAATAATATTGCCGTTAACCTATAGAAGCAGGCACACAAATTTATTACCAACTTTATTGGCTAAAAATACCAACTTTGTTTATAGCATCATCTAGTGCAATTTAATTTAATGAGCTTGAGCAAAATACACAAAATCGACGGGGCGATCGCGATTCATTTTTGAGACAGTTCTGAAGTATGCACAAATTAGATATCCTAGATATTTTTTTAACTATTTATTACAAATTTATGACTCTGCTTTGGATATCGAGCGATCGCTTAATTTGTCATCCTCAACAGAGTACTGATACTCTCTAGTGCTAAATTTGTTTGGTCAAACTCAAGCTATATTTATGTTTGATAAAGTTCGCCAAACTTAGCTTCCAATATCAACGGTTACTTTTATTTTGAGTTCTACATTCTCCTTTCAATGCCTTGCTTGCTGTAGCCAAACCAAAGCACGAGCTGGGGTATTTTACACACCACACGGAGTAGTTGAAACCCCTCGTTTTATGCCTGTGGGAACACTGGCAACTGTAAAAACCCTCACTCCTGCTCAACTCAAAGAAACAGGGGCGCAGATGGTGCTATCTAATACCTATCACTTGCACCTGCAACCAGGAGAAGCAATTGTCGCAGGAGGGGGAGGACTGCACAAGTTTATGGGGTGGAGTGGCCCGATGCTTACTGACTCCGGGGGGTTTCAGGTCTTCAGCCTCAGCGAAATGCGAAAAATCTCAGAAGAAGGTGTAACATTTCGCTCTCCCCACGACGGTCAAATTATCAAATTCACACCGGAAAAATCCATTGAGATTCAAAATACACTCGGGGCGGATGTGATTATGGCCTTTGATGAGTGTCCTCCCGCTACAGCTAGCCGCCAAGAGGTGGAAGCAGCAACAGAGCGCACTTACCGATGGCTTTTACGGTGTATTGAGGCACATCAACGCTCTCAGGATCAAGCATTATTTGGCATCGTTCAGGGTGGAGTGTATTTAGATTTGCGCTGCCAGGCTGCCGAAGCTTTGACGAAACTGGATTTACCAGGTTATGCCATTGGTGGTGTAAGTGTCGGTGAAGAACCAGAACTAATTCATCAAGTTGTGCAAGCTACAGCACCTCTTTTACCACACCACAAGCCGCGTTATTTGATGGGTGTAGGTACTTATCAAGAAATGGTGGTTGCGATCGCTTCTGGTGTAGATTTATTTGATTGTGTGATTCCTACACGTTGGGCGAGACACGGTACGGCAATGGTAGGGGGCGATCGCTGGAATTTAAAAAATGCTAAGTTTCGTGAAGATTTTACGCCTTTAGATGAAACTTGTCCTTGTTATACTTGTCAGAATTTTACCCGTGCCTACATATCTCATTTAGTGCGATCGCAAGAAATATTGGCATATACCTTGTTGAGCATTCACAATATCACCGAATTGATTCGCTTTACCCAAAAAATACGAGAGGCTATATTAAACGATACCTTTGTTGCAGAATTTGGTAAGTGGTTAGGGAATTAGAGTCAAGCAAATTTCCCCAATCCAAAAATTCAAAATCCTGTTGGGGCTTCGCTCACCAAATGGTAATATAGGGATGATCTAATTCATGGTTTTTATAACAACCATAAAAGGCGATAACAAGCCTCAAAAAAATAATCAACCTGTGGAAGACGGGTTGCTGCCAGTGGACGCTTCGTAAGACCTTCCACCGAACTTGGTTCGGACATTTGTTCCCACAGAAGGCAAAGCGAATGAAACTGGAAACCCCTGTTATACCCCTAAAGGTGTGATTGTGGGTACTTCACGATATTTCTCAATTCTGAAAGCTGTGTTGGATAGGTTGATTTAAACAAAAATGGAAACAGCAATTTTATTAGCTAAACTACCCGAAGCATTCCAAATTTTTGACCCTTTGGTTGATGTTCTTCCGCTCATCCCTTTGTTTTTCTTGCTCTTGGCTTTTGTTTGGCAAGCAGCTGTGGGTTTCAGGTAAATTAATCAATCCACATATTTTTGAAGAGGCAGGCAAAACGCCTGTCTTAATTTTTGCCAAAATTTTCTTTACATTATTTCACATATCTTAATATATTGTTAATATAATTACTAAACTAATATAAAAAGTATTTCAACAACTCAGATAAAAATTCGGTCTTAGCATTTAGGCAAATAGTCAACGAGGAATAAGCTATGGGTAACATCAAATTCGTGAAAGAGAATAAAGAAGTAATTGCAGCCGATGGTGCTAATCTACGGCAAAAAGCCTTAGAAAACGGCATAGACATCTACAAACTTTGGGGAAAAATGATGAATTGTGGTGGCTACGGTCAGTGTGGCACCTGTATTGTGGAGATCATCGAAGGACAGGAAAATTTATCACCTCCTACCCAAGTAGAAAATCGTTTTTTAAAGAAAAAGCCTGCAAATTACCGACTTGCCTGTCAAACTGTGGTTAATGGTCCAGTAAGTGTAGTAACAAAGCCTGAATAGAATTGTCAGCATTCATTATTACAATTGACAAATAACAAATGACTCAGCCTAGCCATGATGATGGTATCCTAAAAATGTTGACTGGAATCAAAGAGAGGCTTTCTTACTATGCAGGTTAATGACCTGGGGTTTGTAGCCAGCATTCTATTTGTGCTGGTTCCTTCTGTTTTTTTAATCATTCTTTACATCCAAACAGCTAGCCGCGAAGGTAAAAAAGATAGTTAATGCTTTGTGTATTTTTTGTATAAAATAAGAAACCCTTACATACATACATGGTGTAAGGGTTTTTTACATTTATCAGTTGTTAACAGAATTTAAGCAGCAGCAGTTCGTGCTAACAAAACTGGACAAGTCGCATTAATTCTGACGTAATCAGACAAAGAAGAACCTAATAGTCGATCTAAATCGACAAAACTCTTGGCAATAGAAGGACGGCGATCTGGAGAACCAATTAACAACAAATCGACGTTCAATTCTTCTGCCAAGCGACAAATCTTTTCACCAGGTTTACCTATACTCAGTACACAGCGAGGTTGCACACCCTGTTTCTTCGCTTCCGCAGCAGCAGCTGCTAAAACAGGGTGTTGTTCAGGAGTAACCTGGGTTGATGTAGGTTCACCTCCCAAATCTGTGATCACATGTGTTAAAATTAGCTCCCCGCCCTTAATATCTCGAATCAAAAATAAAGCCAAATTCAGGCAGTGTTTTGACGCCTCAGAATTGTCCATTGCTACCATAATGCGCTTAATATTTTTGACATAAATGTCATCTTTTACTAGCAACATCGGGCGAGAGGACAATTGAAAGACATATTGACTGACTGAATTTGCTAAGATCGATTGCAGACGCTTAAGTCCACGAGAACCCATAATAATCAAGTCTGCATCAATTTCATCTGCTACTTGACAAACCACATCTTTAGGCTCACCTTGTCGCAAAATAGAAGAGACTTGACTGGGATTCAAGGCTAAAGACTGAATAGCATTAGCCAGGATTTTCCCACCTTCTTCCCACTTCGCTGTCATAGATTCGGCGGTGCTTTGTGGTGGAACAACGTGTAATACTGTAACTTTTGCCTGTTGAATTGATGGCAGTTCCTTCAAAGTTTTAAGCATTTCTTCCGCGTGTCCCAATCCAGAGACAGCAATCAAAATGTTTTGTATCATTTTCGTCTTCCGTAGCTTTTAGTTGTTTGCTCTCTAGTAATTGGCTCAGCTTTAACTTTCACCGCCTGCTAAATTACCTAGTCAATAGCCAATAGTTAATCATCAATAGTTAGTGATTAATTTGTTAACTGCAATGAAGAATTAGCAATTAACATCTTAAGAATCACTTCTTTTGACAATTAATTCTTGACTAAATCTTATTTTTGTTTACACCTAGTGACGTAGTTTCTCAACTAGGCTATTGATAATTTAGCTTACTCTTAATTCTGCACGATTAACTTAATGAATGGTTATGAATTTTATCACTTTTAATCTATGTTTACGCTTTTTAATTAATCTCTTGTTAAGTATTGCTAAGACAGGCAATCAAAAATACAGTATATCAGTTTAGCTTAAAATCCCAAGGAAGAGCTAAGTATTATGTAGAAAAATATTTACACTGTAAACTCAAGAATTTATTCTAATTCTTCGTATATACAGTCAAAAAAAGGCAACTATGCTGAAGGCAGAAGCAAAAATCCTAACAACAGGTTTCGCTGATTCGCATTTTACATTTAATTACGTCAGCTTACTCAGTTATCCCAGAAAAATCAATTCTTAATACTTAGTTTATTTAACTATTTTTATTTTCAATAGATTACTTCATAAATCAGGTGTTTTTGATTGAGAAAATATAATTGTGCTATTAGTTATTTTTCTATGTATCAAAAACACTTATTAATAAATTTTACTTAATTATGGTATAGAATTTCCTAAATAAATTTCAAAAATTTTAGTATATTTTCTATTACAAAAGTTTTTGTCTAGCCGTCAAGAAACAGGGGTGTAGGCGAAAAAAGCAGTCTTCCCCTTACACCCTTGCACCCGTCTTCAAAGAATTAGCGTCGAGGACACTGTTGGTAGAAAGGCTGTTTAGCTAAGTAATCTAACTCAACCTGCTGTAACAAACTTGTCCAAATATCAGAAAGTGTGGTATCTGATGGGTTGCAGGCACGTAACTCCGCAACTGTTGCTAGTAAATCAAACCATAGACCTTGTGCAGCATAGACGGAAAGACGTTCCCTTAAACTCGATCGCTTTAACTGATTAGCCACATTATTACTAATATTCACCCGCTGCACCCAGCCGTGGACACTAATAACAGAACGGGGAGAAGGGTCTTGTATATCACAAACAATAGAAACAGACCACTGATAAATTTGGTCGATTGCCAAAGGTGCAACCTTACCATTATTAGGTAGAGTCAAACTCGTAATCCTAGCTTGAGTGCTGGGTTTAAAGTTCGTTTGATACACTAAAGTACGCGGACGCAGTTTTTCATCTACTTTGTAGAGAGAAAATAGTATGGTTTGAGCGGTATTATCAGGTGTGTACCAGAAAAACTTGGGATACGCAGCAGTTGTCAATCCTAGATTAGTTGATGGTAGTAGTAAAACTATAAGTGGTTGATCGCCAAAAAGACAGCCGCCTCTGCGTGTACTGCCGTTTTCCCGACGTCCAGGAAGAGTTTTGATCGGAACCTTAACTTGGATGCTACCACTTTGCTGATTGCGGTTGTTGACCCGATTCTGTTTACTTGGGGTTTGTGGTTTAGCAATTGTCTGTGTGAAAGCTACCGAGGGTAAACCACACAGAAGTAAATTTAGAAGCAAAGACAGGCTAACTTTTAAGTAATTTGGGCGATACATTCAGGTTAAGAATTTACAACTGTCTCACCAAAGACGGTATCCACCCAGATTCAGACGTAATTGATTTACTCTCGTTCCCACGGAAAATTACAGGTGTACAATACAGTTCGGTTCAAGGAAATTAATGCTGTTGCACCACTGTTTTATTTCCATTGTGGTTGCTTTGCATAGCTGATAATTTAATTTTGTGGAGACAAAAAAGCGGGTAGTCCTCCATAAATCTACCTACTTATACTTCTGCGCCATACCCGGAGCTTTGTGTATCCTTCACTTAGCTCCTTTTCTAGTCTTAAACCCCAAGGCTCTACCTTTAGTCGGCCGTAAGGTTCGGGCATGTTGGGTTAGGGATAAATCCCTTCTGCCCTCAGCCCTCTGCCTTTCCTAATAACTAAGCAGCTATTAAACCATTATGCCTGAGCAAGGCTTCAGTACTCGGTTCACGACCCCGGAAAGATTTGAATACTTCCATTGGATGCTTGCTACCACCAAGTGCTAAGACTGTATCACGGTAACGCTTACCTGTAGCTTTTACAGCTTGTTCGTCTTCTAAACCAACTTCTTCAAAAGCGGCAAAAGCATCTGCGCTTAATACTTCTGCCCATTTGTAGCTGTAGTAGCCAGCTGCGTAACCCCCTGCAAAAATATGTGCAAAAGCACACAAGAATGCATCTTCAGGTAACGGTGGTATGACAGTAGTTGTTTTGGCAATGCGATCGCGCACTTGTTTAGGAGTTTCATCACCACCAGGACGATAGCGGTGATGTAATTCAATATCCAACAGGCTAAAGTGGAGTTGCCGCAACGTCGCGCTACCACTCATATAATTCTTGGCTGCCAACAGCTTTTGATAATAATGTTCTGGTAATGGTTCGCCTGTTTCGTAATGCCTAGCCATGCCAAATAAAGTCGCGCGGTCATAGCACCAGTTTTCCATAAACTGGCTAGGTAATTCCACTGCATCCCACTCAACATTATTGATACCTGCTGCCGAAGTATAATCTACCTTGGTCAGCATGTGATGTAAACCATGACCAAACTCGTGGAATAAAGTCTCTACCTCCGCGAAAGTTATCAGACTAGGCTTACCATCAACGGGTGGTGTCTGATTACACACCAAATATGCCACAGGTAAGCGAGTCTTGCTCAGGCCATTTTCAGCAACTTTACCCCGATTGATACAAATATCCATCCAAGCACCACCGCGCTTTTCCGCAGGACGGCTATAGGGATCTAAGTAAAAATAGGCGATCGCATTACCTGTTTCATCAGCAATTTGGAAATAGCGGACATCTTCATGCCAAACTGGTGCTTGACCATCAGCTGGAGTGACTGTGACACCAAATAGTCTTTTCACTAACCCAAATAAGCCATCAAGTACTTGGGGAAGGGGAAAATAAGGACGCAATTCCTCAGCTGTGAAAGCAAACTTTTCTTCCCGTTGACGTTCTGCCCAATAGGCAATATCCCAATGTTTTAAATCATTTGCTTCTGGGACTCCCTTACTGGCAGCAAAAGCTTTTAATTCTTCTAATTCCTTAACAGCAGCATCGTAACTTGCCCCGCGCAGTTCTTCCAATAGCTTTTCGACAGCTTCTACATTGGGAGCCATCTTACTAGCTAGGCTAACTTCCGCATAAGTCTTGTAGCCAAGTAACTCTGCTAGTTCTTGACGCAGTCTTAAAATGCGTTCAATGATCGGGTTATTATCCAACTCTCCCGCAGCAGCACGGCTGATATAAGCTTTGTAAAGCATCTCCCGCAAATCGCGACGAGTGCTGTACTGCATAAAAGGATAGTAACTGGGGAAATCCAAAGTGATGCGCCAAGGGCCATTTTCCAGAGTAGCATTTTCTGCACCCGCATCTCGCGCCGCTTGTGCAGCGAGACTCAGCAAACTCGGGGGTAAGCCGTCCACTTCTTCTTTCTTCGTCAGCGTCAAGCTAAAAGCTTTAGTCGCATCCAGAACATTGTTAGAGAACTTAGTAGAAAGTTCCGCTAACTCCATCTGAATAGCGTTAAAGCGATCGCGCGCTTCACCTTGTAAACCCACTCCAGAAAGTTCAGCATCGCGGATTGCAGCTTCGACTATACGCCGTTGGGCAGAGTCAAAACTATTCCAAGCTTCACTTCCACGCAGGGTTTTAAAAGCATTGTAAATTGGTTGACTTTGGCTGAGCTTGTTAGAAAACTGCACCACTTGCGGCTGCACAGTTTCAAAAGCTTCCCGCAGTTGGGGGCTATTTTTCACACCCATCAAATGGTTGACAACACCCCAACTCCAATTCAGGCGTTCTGTGATTTTTTCTAAAGGTTCTACTAAACCACTCCAACTGGGCTGAACATCAGCTTCCAACTTGGTTAGTTCTTGTTCCAATTCTGCCAGTAACTGATTAAACGCTGGCACTACATGCTCTGGTTTGATGTTCACAAAATCAGGCAAACCAGCGCCTTGCAATAAAGGATTATCTGTAATAGTGGCGTTTACACTCATGGTTTTACGTGAGTACCCGCTTTGTTTGGGGTGATTTTAATTTTTCTTTCTCCATCTTCTAATGTAGCGATTTTACTCATTAGTCAATCGTCAATAGTCAATTGTCAATAGTAGAAAATTCCGGAATGACATATAGCGATCGCCCATCGGTGTGCATCTGTGTTCGCTTTTCAAAAATACATCTTCCCAGCCACAGACTTCAACTCAACAGAACTAATCATGCACAGCGATCGCCCATCGGTGTGCATCGCCTTGCACTGTGTTCGATATTCAAAAATATATTCCCAT
>NZ_AJLK01000005.1 GCF_000317205.1 Fischerella muscicola PCC 7414
CACAGCGATCGCTGTGCATCTGTGTCAAGTTTTTTGAGATTGTGGCGAGGTGGAAGGGATAGTAATTATCGAACACCGATGAACACAGATGAACACAGATGTTTTTGGCGTTGGCTTTCTGTGGTTTATCGGTCTGTATCGGTGTGCCATGAGTGTTCGATTTTCTACCCACAGACTAGAACTCACTGACAACTGTTAAAACTCTCCCGCTAATGCAGCCACGCACCGTTCACAAATGAGTGGATGTGCTACATTCTCTCCCACATGAATAGAGTAATTCCAACAGCGATCGCATTTTTGCCCGTCTGCTTGTAGTACACCAATCCGCCACTTATCGGCTTGCAAGTTGTATTTTGAACCTTGCAGTTTTTCTGGTGCATCTACCAATTCCACCTGGGAGGTAATGAATAAGTAGCGAAGTTCGTCTACACCGTTGCTGTTGCTAGCATTCAGTGATCTGATTGCACTCAATAATTCTGCATCACTGATGTAGAGCAAGATTTTTGCTTCTAGGGAGGAACCAATCATTTTTTCTACCCTAGCTTGTTCTAATACCTTGTTGACATCAAGGCGAATCTCCCGTAGTTGTTGCCAAAAAGCTGCTAGTTCTGGGTTATGCCAATTTTGTTCCAATTGTACCCAACCAGATTCAAATACTGATTTATAAGGAGTCTGGTAGGGAAGATACTGCCAGATGTCCTCGGCTAAGTGACATAATACAGGTGCGATCGCTTTTGCTAAGTTTTCCAGTGCATACCAATACACTGTCTGACAACTGCGACGGCGCAAAGCATTGGGAGTACTGATGTACAACCGATCTTTGGCGATATCCATATAAAAGTTGGATAAATCCACCACACAGAAGTTCTGCACTGTTTGGAAAAAGCGGAAGAATTGGAAGCTATCGAATGCTTCAGTAACTTCCTGGAATACCTCTGTCATCCGGTGCAGCATGTATTTGTCTAGCTGCGGTAATTGTTCATAGGGTACAGCATCTTTTGCTGGATCAAAATCATGCAAATTACCCAGTAAATTCTTGGCGGTGTTACGAATTTTGTTCCGGATATCAACCAGTTGTTTGATGATATTGCTACCCAGGCGCACATCGGAGGTATAGTCTACCGACGATACCCACAACCGCAACACATCAGCACCGTAAGCCGGCTCTTTTTTCTGATCTTTGCCACCTTCAATGACAATAGCCGGATCGACAACATTTCCCAGCGACTTACTCATTTTCCGCCCTTGTTCATCTAGGGCAAAACCATGAGTCAACACGGTTTTGTATGGCGCACAGTTGTTAACAGCGACACTGGTAAGCAAACTCGACTGGAACCAACCCCGATGCTGATCTGAACCTTCTAAGTACATATCCGCAGGGTAGCGTAATTCTGGACGCTGCTTGACTACAGATGCCCAAGATGAGCCAGAATCAAACCACACGTCCATCGTATCTGTACCTTTACGGTAGGTGCGGCCATTATTGCGGTATGTTTGGGGTAGCAACTCCTCAACAGATAATTCCCACCAAGCGTCAGAACCTTTTTCAGCAATAATTGCTTGGACGTGGGCGATGGTTTCCTCATTCAGCAGTGGTTCTCCACTAGCTTCATCGTAGAATACCGGGATGGGTACACCCCAACTCCGCTGACGGGAGATACACCAGTCAGAACGATCCGCAACCATCGGTGTGATTCTATTTTCACCTTGGGCAGGAATCCATTTTACAGAAGCGATCGCTTTGAGTGCTTCTTCGCGAAATCCTTCTACAGAAGCAAACCACTGTTCTGTCGCCCGGAAAATCGTTGGTTTTTTTGTCCGCCAGTCGTAGGGGTATTTGTGGACGTAGGGTTCTTCTTTCAATAAGGAACCAGCACTAGTCAAAGCATCAATTACCGCCTGGTTCCCATCACCAAGCACATTCAATCCAGCAAACTGTCCTGCCTCGTCGGTAAAGTTACCATTGTCATCAACTGGGGCTAAAATGGGCAAACCGTAACGCTGACCAACAATGTAGTCTTCTTGACCATGCCCAGGGGCAGTGTGGACTAAGCCAGTACCAGATTCAGTAGTAATATAATCGCCACCAATAACAATCGGACTTTCACGGTCATACAAGGGATGACGATAAGTAGAATGTTCTAAATCTTTGCCTTTGACTGTGGCTTTTACTGAGAGTGGAGTTTCCAGGGTGGCAGACAGGCGTTCTACTAAATCAGCAGCGACAATAAGGTATTTAAACCCTAAACCTTCTCGTGATGAAGTAACTTCTACAACTGCGTAGTTAAGTTCTGGATTCAACGCCACTGCCAAGTTACCAGGAATTGTCCAAGGTGTAGTTGTCCAAATTGCTACACCTAAATTTGGTAAAAATTCTGATAAAGCAGGTTTTACCGCCTCTGCCAAACTCGTCACTGGGAAAGCGGCGTAGATACTGCGAGAAGTATGGCCCTCTGGATATTCCAACTCAGCTTCTGCCAAAGCAGTTTTAGAACTAGGACTCCAGTGTACTGGCTTCAAGCCACGATAGATGTAACCTTTTAACACCATCTGTCCGAAAACACCGATTTGGGCTGCTTCGTATTCCGGTGTTAAGGTCAAATATGGATGTTCCCAATCACCCCAAACTCCGTAGCGTTTGAAACTATCACGCTGTTCATTGACAGCATTTAGGGCAAATTCTTTCGCTTTCTGCCGCAGTTGTAAAGGTGTCAAATTTTGCCTTTCGGCAGCTTTCATATTCTGTAAAACTTTGAGTTCAATCGGCAAACCATGACAGTCCCAACCAGGAACATAGCGCACTTTCCGACCACGTAGCAGTTGGTAGCGATTAATAATATCTTTGAGAATTTTATTTAAGGCATGACCAATATGCAGAGAGCCGTTTGCATAGGGAGGCCCATCGTGCAATATAAATAATTCGCCGGGATTATTTTGAGATAGGCGATCGTAGATTTTATTCTCTTCCCAAAATTTTTGGATTTCGGGTTCACGCTTGCTAGCGTTTGCCCGCATATCAAATTTAGTTTTGGGTAGGTTTACAGTATCCTTGTAGCTTCCAGTTTCTGTCACAGCTTCATGCCTGAATTAGCAGCAAATGATGTTGTTCCAATCATTATAGAATCCACGCGTCCAGAACGGCTAACTAGTACAAGAAGGTACGCGAATTGTTTGATAGTTCGGCTGTGCTAGATTTGGAAAAGATAGTAGTGAAGTTGCAAAGCTGTAGTTCGGGTTCTGTAAGCCCGACTGGTGCGCTGACCTCTGGTCTAATTGCGTATACCGCCAAGCACTGCATACTATTCACCGTTTGATTAGCTGAATCCTACATCAAACTCCCCAAAGTTAGCTCACTGGTAGAGCGATCGGTTTCCAGCCGATTGGTTGTAGGTTCGATTCCTATACTTTGCACCAACCCTGTCCGGGTCAAAAGACACTACCACTTTCATGGTAGGGAGAAATCCCAAATTACAAACTCTGTGATGTAGGTATTCCACAACTGATGTCACCCTGTGATCTTCAGTAGTGGCAGTTAAGGAGCCAGCGCGAGTGTATTCTTCTCTTACTTGAGTATGTCCCTTCGTTTTTCTCATCTGGTTTCTCAACGAGATTCGCCGAACGGAAAGACTGAACGGCATATCAGAGAGTTGTTTTCTTTTTCTTGATCGCCCACGGGTAGTCTAGGAAAAGAAGCAACAATCTTAATCCAGTTTGGGAAATGCCTTCGCCCGCACCGAAACTGTAATATACCTACATTGGCAGAGTTAAAAATTTTTGTAGCATTTGTAGTACTAGAGCCAGATAAAATGCTATAACTTGGATATTCAAAAAACATTTATTATGTGTTGCTTGGGTTCTCAATACCAAGTAACACTTATTCATATCAAGTATTTTCCATCAAGTAAAGTTGCCCAAATTACCTATTGAAATTTCTATGTGGAAAACCTTTTATATTAAACCCAACGAAATTGGAATTTTATATCACCGTAGTGATTTTAAGAAAGTTTTACAGCCTGGTTACTACAGATATTTTGGTTGGCATTGGCAGGTGAAAACTTATGACCTCAATCAGCCAGAAGCAGAGATTGAAAACCTAGAAATTTTGCTGCAAAATCACAGTTCAGACCTCAAACAATATCTATTGGTAGTAAGAACAACATTTAATCAAGCAGCTTTAGTTCGCTTAGGTCAAAATTGGCTAAGTATTGGGCCTAATCAACTACGGGCTTTCTGGCGGGGTTTTATTGAGGTAGAATCCCATCTCTTCAACTTGGAAGAAAATTTAGAACTACCTGCTGAGTTTGTGCAGCAATTACGTGGAATTGATTTGTATGGGCTGAAAAAGTTCCAAATCTTCGAGTATGAGATTGGTTTACTTTATGTACAAAATAATTTTGTACAACCCTTAGAACCAAGGGAGTATGCATTCTGGTCTGTAGACAAAGATGTTACAATTCGCACTCTTGGCCGGATTATACCAAACCCAAGCTTTCCTTTAGAAGATGTGCTGATTGAACGACATTCCGAATTTGTAGCAGTATACTGCAAAACGGTACAGCTAATAAGTCAGCAGGTAGCAATTGCACGTTATCAAGGTAAGGTCATTTCTATCCTCCCACCTTATAGCCGTAAGCTGTTTTGGCGAGAAGTTGAGGTAGAAATTATTGACATCAGCAATGATGCTAAGCTCCCGCCTCATCTAGTTGCAGAATTAGTATCTGGTTCGCCAGAGGTAGTGTCTTTGAGCAGTAATTGTTTGCATATTCGGGAAGTACCAGCACAGCACATTGGGCTACTGTACATTAATCAAGAATTTCAAGCGCAACTCCCACCGGGGATACATGCTTGGTGGATATTTGGACGTTCTTTGCAAACCGAAACAATTGATCTACGCTTGCAAAGTATGGAAGTATCCGGACAAGACATTCTCTCTAAAGATAAAGTGCCTCTGCGCTTAAATTTAACAGCTGGCTTCCGCATACTCGATCCATTGAAAGCAAAAAATGGTTTATCAGATATCAATGGTTTCTTGTACAAAGAGCTACAGTTTGCCTTACGTGCTGCTGTTGGTGAAAGAACCCTAGATGCCTTACTGGAAAATAAGGGGGCAATTGATACAAGCGTTGCTGAATACATTCGTGAGAAAACCGCAGACTACGGAATTGAAATTGACTCAGTAGGGGTAAAAGATATTATTCTCCCTGGTGAGATTAAGACTATCTTGAGCAAGGTAGTAGAGGCAGAAAAAGCTGCTCAAGCAAACGTAGTGCGTCGCCGTGAAGAAACTGCTGCGACTCGTAGTATGTTGAACACCGCCAAAGTAATGGAAGATAACCCCGTTGCCCTGCGTCTGAAAGAACTGGAAGTGCTAGAACGGATTGCAGAGAAGATAGATAGAATTCAAGTCAATGGCAGTTTGGATAGCATTTTAACGGAGTTAATTCGTATCAACAGACAATAAAAAAACTCTGCGTTACTCCGCGCTTACCTTTGCGTTCCTCTGTGTTAAAAAAACTATATATCGTCAAAGTAATTATTTCCTGTCTTTTTTGAGATGATTATAATTTCTTTTTAACTTCACTTTTATCCTGTGCCTGGTTTGCCGAGTTTGAGTTTTACGTCTTATATTTTGAGTAACTAATAGCTTTTTGGATTTTTGAACCTTAATGACTATTGTTGGTGTTTTTTCACTTGGCAATGTATTTGTTATAACTTTGATTGTTCTAAAGTCTCTATTTACATTTAGCTCTGTTTTTTCCTTTTTTGGTCTACTTTTTATTTTTTGCCGATTTTGGAGTATGACTGAGCGTTTTCTTTCTTGAATTAAATTATTTTTTTTATTTTCATGAGTATTAGCAGTTTTTAATAATTTTGATTCTGATTTTAAATTTGCTTGTAATTCTTGCTGTGGTTGAACTTGAGATTTTTTTTGTTTTACTTGTAATTGTGTTGCGATCGCTGCATTTTTAGCAACTACAGTAGCAGATGGTTTAATGTCTCTAGTTTGTTGAGATTTTTGATTAACAATGGAAACTTTTGAAGGAGTTAAAACAGAGGGTTTGGTAGTAGGAACTGAGTTTTTAGTGCTAATTGGATTAATCAGTGCTGTAACAGCAGCAATTAATCCTACTCCTGAACCGAGAAAGAGTTTCCAGGTTTTTTGGTCTGTCTGGCTAGGATGAGAAAACATTGTAGTGGCAAAAGATAACGCTGATTTTGGCAATGTTTGCAGTAAAGTTTTTTGTGAGCATATATCTGTCTGATTGATATCTTGCTCAATTTTTTCTAGCCATTGCCAAATTACCTGCGTATTCTCAGGGCGTTGATTTGCAACTGGAGCCATTAAACAGTCGATTAAATCTGCAAATAGTGGCGAAATCTGCAATGCATGAGGACGCCAGTCCAGTTGATTAGTTAAAGGATTATAGATAGCTAAATCTTGGGGTTCTTTACCTGTAAGTAGAAAAACAAAAGTGCGTCCGAGAGCAAAAAAGTCAGATTGCTGCACTGAGTAACCATTTTGTTGCTCTGGGGGAGAATAGCCTTTAGAAACAATTCTGGTATGACAAACGCCTTCTAAGATAGTTGTGGTAACTTGCCGTACTGCTCCAAAATCGATTAAAACCAGCTGTCCATTGGGTCGGAGCATAATATTTTGAGGTTTAATATCTCTGTGAAAATACTGCTGGTTATGTATCACAGATAGAATATTAACTAATTGTTTGAGCCAATCAAAAGCTTGAGTTTGAGAAATAGGCTGACAATGACGAGATTTCATCCATTTTTCTAAATCAACCCCCTCTATTTTTTCCATTACCAGACAATGCAAGGGTACAGAGCTATTGTTTGGTAGGACTGTAAAATAACCGTCAGGATCTACTTTAGGAATACCAGCACATTGCAACTGGCTCAAAACCTGTGCTTCCTGCTGAAAAAGCTCAATTGCTTTTGAGTTATCATCTGTGAGAACTTTTAAAACTTTGCGTGTACCGCGATCATCTACTGCAAAAGTAGTGCCAAAACCACCTTTGCCTAGTTTTTCAACAACTGTATAACGACCTTGCAGGAGTATTTCTGATCCACAGTTGTGACAAGTTGAATTATTTACATTTTCAGGAGCAAGAGGATTTGGACAACGGGGGTTAATACAGTAGGGCATTGTAAAAATAATATTTGCCTGTGTTGGTGATTGCGATCGCTCATCAGTCTATTCGACTGCCTTTAATTTTACATTATGCGTATTTTCACTGGACAGCACTGCCAAAATCAGTAAGTATAGAACTCAAGAAAGGTTTCTAAAGGTGTATCTATTTGAAATCGTTTGGATAAATTAAAACCTTCTAACTGCCAATTTAAATAGCTTCTAAATATTAATCGCGTATTACAGCTAGTAATCAGTTCTACAACACTATCACCCTCGAATGTTAATCCTTTCGGGATTGTAACCTTGCGAAAATTGATTGAGTTACGTCTTAGTTCCCTCTCTGCTTCCACCACTGTCAGACCATTGCAAATAATCCAAGGGTCAAGAGGAATTAATCCTGCATCGGGTAAATAAGGTTCGTAGGTGTAGATATGAGTCTGCCAACCAATTTCAGCTAAAACGTAATTTTTAAAGAAAAACGCAATATTTCCGTAAACCCACATTAACTCATCTGGATTAGATAGATTATATTGATACTCAGCCGTTGCTATTCCAAGCAACAGACGAACTTTCTCAGGGTTCATTCCTAAAACCACAGAACCAAATGAACCATTAATAAACAAATTTTTCAGAGAAACTGGTTGAGACACTGCCTTTACTGGTGTTGATTAGCCAACTCTTACATCGCTAATAAGTTTGCCGTGCCAACTAACTGCTTTATAGAGAAAAACTTTACTCTTCCCAACCCATTTCAACAAAGTCCATGCTCGAAATTACCTCTATGAGATTTTGCCACTGATAAGAGACAGAAAGCTGAAAAGCCTATGTTATTGACTTCTGACCCTCTATCTCCAGCTTTCTCGTCTGTTTGTACCCTCTTTAACTAGGGCGATCGCTCGGTGGTGTTTGTTCGGGTGGTGCTTCGGCTGGTGGGGCGAGTTCGGCATCCGGTGCAATTTCTTCTACAGGAATTTGTTCTAATTTTTCTGCCACTTCCTCGGCTTGAGCAGCAGCTTCTTGGGCAGCTTCTACCAAGTCAGGTGATGGCGGGTGAGGGGGAATTGCCTCCGGTACACTCTCTGTTTTAGCTTCAGTATCAACAGGTGTGGGTATATCTGCTGACGGTGTTGCTTCTACTGTAGTAGTATGATGATCGGTAATCTCAACAGCGGGTTCTTCTGTAGGTTGAGGGGTTTCTGGTGTCTTTGTACTGACACTTTGTTGGACGCGATTCTTGGCACCAGAGAAAATTCCACCCAGTCTGCTTTGTATCTGTCCTAAACGTTCTGGCAACGATAATTTAGTCACCTGTTCCTGAATCGTATTTTGCACTGCTTCCGTACTGGGTACAGGGGTTTGTTGTGCAGAAGGGGCTAACTGACGACGCAATGAAAGGGTTTGCCAACCAAACCAAACCAAAAGCGCCACACTGGCAATATGACCTAGTAACAGACCCCCGGTAATGCGTGGCGCAAACACCCATAACATTAATGCGTAAAACAGTCCTATACCGCTCCAGATAAAATCATTTTTACGATGAATTTCTGGGAAAAAGAAAGCCGCTAAATAAATGGCTATACTACCAAGACCTACTGTTAGTGCTAGGACATGTGCCAGCATTTCGTGTTTCTCCTTAACTACGTCATGGGACTGGTGATTGTTGGTAATTGGTGATTGATAGTTGGTTATTGGTGGTTGGTAGTTCGAAACAACAAACAACAAACAACAAACAACAAACAACTAACCACTAACTAATTTTGCAAGATAATTGTTGATTTCGATACAAATTGAAATTACTTATCTGTGTAGTTTGTGCATTTATACTCTGTCGCTGAACTTTTAATGTCTTCTTTAGGAAAGAAGCGAAAATCTCGGACTACCCTTAAAGATAAAAGATCACGAAGAGTTAGCCAAAAATTTATGACCCTACAAAGCTTTGGTGTGATTGGCTTGGCCGTCATGGGGGAAAATATCGCGCTCAACGTAGAGCGTAATGGCTTCCCAATTGCTGTTTACAATCGCTCACGCGAAAAAACCGACAAGTTCATGGCAGAACGTGCCCAGGGCAGAAACGTCAAAGCTGCTTTTACCCTGGAAGAGTTTGTCGCTTCTCTGGAACGTCCCAGAAAAATCTTAATCATGGTACAAGCTGGTAAACCTGTAGATGCAGTAATTGCCCAGCTCAAACCTTTGCTTGATGAAGGCGACATCATTATCGATGGCGGTAACTCTTGGTTTGAAGATACAGACAGACGCACCCAAGAACTAGAACCCGCTGGCTTCCGATATATCGGTATGGGTGTAAGTGGTGGTGAAGAAGGGGCGCTCAATGGCCCTTCTTTAATGCCAGGAGGTACTGAAAGCTCTTATCAGTATCTGTCTCCTATCTTCAATAAAATTGCCGCCCAAGTAGATGATGGCCCTTGTGTTACCTATATTGGTCCTGGTGGTTCTGGTCACTATGTGAAAATGGTACACAACGGCATTGAGTACGGCGATATGCAGCTAATTGCTGAAGCCTACGATTTGCTGAAAAATGCTGGGGGATTGGATCACAATCAGCTACACGAAGTTTTTGCCGAATGGAACACCACCGATGAACTCAATTCATTTTTGATTGAGATCACCGCTAATATCTTCCCCTACATCGACCCAGATACAAATTTACCTTTGGTCGAATTAATTGTGGACTCGGCTGGGCAAAAAGGTACTGGACGCTGGACAGTGCAGACAGCATTGGAATTGGGGGTTTCCATACCTACAATCACAGCAGCAGTAAACGCTCGCATTATTTCTTCCTACAAACAAGAACGGGTAGCTGCATCTAAGGTACTTACAGGTCCTTCTGGTAAGTACAATGGGCAAACCAAGGACTTCATCAACATGGTGCGTGATGCCTTATATTGCTCAAAAATCTGTTCTTATGCTCAAGGGATGGCACTACTATCCAAAGCTTCACAAACATACAACTGGAATTTGAAGCTGAGTGAATTAGCACGAATTTGGAAAGGTGGCTGTATTATTCGCGCAGGATTTTTGAACAAGATTAAGAAGGCTTTTAACGAAGATCCAGCATTACCTAACCTGTTGTTAGCGCCAGAATTTAAGCAAACAATTCTCGATAGACAGGCAGCTTGGCGGGAAGTCTTAGCAACTGCTGCAAAATTAGGAATTCCCGTACCTGCATTTAGTGCATCTTTAGATTACTTTGATAGCTATCGTCGCGATCGCTTGCCCCAAAACCTTACTCAAGCACAACGCGACTACTTCGGCGCACATACCTACGAACGCATCGACAAACCAGGTACTTTCCACACCGAATGGGTTCCGATTACTGAAAAGTCCCATTAAATCTTCATCAAGTTTTAAGCTGGGAAGCTAAAAGTGGCCCGAGTTTCAGGGCCACTTTTTTAAGTTGGTGGTTAATTGTCATTTGTTAGGGGATTAATTTGAGAAGCAAACTCATGATCTATCTGTGTGCATCGGTGTTTATCGGTGGTCGATTTTTCATGCCTTCGTTGTGGGCAAAAAACCCGTGAGGGTCTTCTTCAAATCGAGATGATATCCTTATTTAATTAGCTTACCTGCACTATCAAACTTGAGTATCAGTGCATATTCACCAGGTTAGTTCCCTAAATAATTTGATTTTCACAAACCAAATATAATTGCTATATGCAACGTATTTCCGTCGTAGGGACCACTGGTTCAGGTAAAACGACTTTGGCGCGGCAAATTCAACAGCGCCTTAACATTCCCCATGTAGAGTTAGACTATCTGCACTGGGAACCCAACTGGACAGAAGTAGCAGATGATATTTTTCAACAGAGAGTTTCTCAGGCACTGTCAGGTGATAGTTGGGTAGTAGATGGTAATTACAGCAAAGTACGGGAAATTATTTGGCGAAAAGCAGATACAATTGTTTGGCTAGACTATGCTTTTGTTTTAACTATGAGTCGTCTGCTGAAACGGACATTTTGGCGCGTAGTGACGCAACAACCAGTCTGTAATGGCAACCGCGAAACATGGAAAACTACATTCAGTCGTGATTCTATTTTGTTATGGGGACTAAATACCTACCACAAAAGGCGAAAAGAGTACCCAATTTTGTTTAGTCAACCGGAATATGCTCACCTACAAGTAGTACATTTGCGATCGCCACAAGCGGCACAAGATTGGTTATTTAGTTTATAAGGTCTTGTTGAAATCAGAAAGCTTAGGCAGAATAGGTTAAAAACACAGACTCATCGGTAATTCGGTTCCCTATCGTTGATATGACAAAATCAAGCCAAAGGCAAAATCTTAGCTGATCAGTGATGCGTAACCCAGAAGTAATGAAAACGTAAATATTGGCAGCAACAGATTTGTTGGTGACGCTAAAAGAAGCGATCGCCACACAAGTTATGCCATCAAATATCCCTATCATATGGAGATTCAAACCCTATCTCCGGGAAACTACTGTCAAAGTGAGCGTCTGATAAATATAAACTGTAACTAAATGATCAGCGGCATGAAATTCCAACTGTTCTTAGCCTCTTTGTTTTCCCAAATCAAAGGACGTCATTGGTGGTTCGGTGTACTTTTATGGATTGCATTATGTCTACCAGCCCAAGCGTCTGTGATCCTGCGGGTGGCAATTGAACGGGATGCCCAGCAGGTTAAAGTTGGCAGTTCTACAACTGCGATTGTCAAGGATGGTAGCGGGCGTACTCTGGGACAACTACCAGCAATGAATGCGTACTATGCCCAAACAGTTCCCGGTGGAGTAGCCTTAGATAAGTGGCAATCTGGTTTGTTTTGGATTGAACCAACAGGTAAGGGATTTGTTTATATAGGCGATCGCTGGTATCGAGGAAGAACTTTAGTTGTTCCCACAAATAAAGGTGTCACTGCTGTTAACTGGGTAGATTTAGAAGAATATCTCTACAGTGTTTTGGGTGGCGAAATGGATAGCCGTTGGCCCCTAGAAGCCCTCAAAGCCCAAGCGATCGCAGCTCGTACCTATGCCCTTTATGAACGAGGAAGACAGCGCAACAATCCCATTTACGATTTGGGTGCTAGCCCTGATCGCTGGCAGATCTATAAAGGTGTGATTAGCGAATCTCGTAACACTTATGCGGCTGTTGACGCTACCGCCGGGCAAGTCCTCACTTACAACAACCAAATTATCCTCTCAGTTTTTCATGCTTGTTCTGGTGGACATACTGAAAACGTCGAAGATGTTTGGTTAAGCAAAGAACCCTACCTGCGTGCTGTTCCCGACTTTGATCAAAATATCCGCGAATGCTATTGGATGAGAAATTTTACCCCTACGGAAATTAGCAGTAAATTTCCAGAAATAGGTAATGCCAAACAAATAATTATAGAAAGTCGATCGCCTTTTAACAGTGTGAAAGCTTTAAAAATTGTCGGTGACAAAGGCGAAAAGATACTACGAGGCGAAGAAGTACGTACAGCCTTAAAGCTAAAAAGTACCCGCTTCAATGTCTCCAACGGTAATGGTGGTTTCACATTCCAAGGGTTAGGTTTTGGTCATGGTATTGGCATGAGTCAATGGGGCGCTTACAACCTAGCTTTGCAGGGAGCCAGCCACCTGCAAATTTTAGGGCATTACTACAAAGGTGTAGCCCTGACGCCGATTAAGGTGAAATAGGGGATTGGGGAGTGTGAGGGGTATGAGGAGTGTGAGGAGTATGAGGGGTGTGAGGAGAATAACATAGTAACCATTCCTCCTTGTCTCCCTTGTCCTCCTTGTCTCCCCATCACCCCATCACCCCACCTCCCCATCACTAGAAATTTTCTGGAGAGTGACTCTCAACTGTATATCGTTGATGTTCACACAGGTGCTGTAGCACGCCTCCTTGATCTCCGCAAACCGAATCTCCTGGGCTAATACTTCGTTCTTGACTGTTTCCAGATGAGCTTCAAGAGCCTCTAAAAGTGTTCCTGAGGTTTCCAACCCAAGACGAATCCGATCTGAAAGATTGAGTCCTGCTTTTTTGCGTATTTCTTGTAATAGACGAATTGCCTCTCGAACCACACCTTCTTGGATTAACTCTGGTGTGAGTTGAGTATTCAACGCCGCTAAATAGCCGTATTCTTCAATCGCTGCATAACCTTCTGGACTGTTAACTTCAATCAGAAATGCCTCCGGCTCTAGGCGATAAGATTTTCCATCTAGATGAATAACTGTCTCTTTACCCTCACGGACATTGTGGACAAGTTCGTGGGTATCAATAGTTTCTAGCTTTTTCTTCAACGCAGGTACTTGCTTACCAAGACGCTTACCAACCAGAGGCAGATTTGGCTTGATGGTATAATCAACGAAATCTGTTGCTATGTCTAAATAAGTAACTTTTTTAACATTAAGTTCTTCCTTAAGTTGTTCTTCTAGGCGCTTGAGTCCAGCAATTTCGGCTTGATTGCGAACCCGCACCAAGATTTCCCCTAGCGGTTGCCGGATCTTAACCTTTGCTGTGGCGCGGGCAGCACGTCCTAACTCTACAATCCGGATCAGCGTCTCCATATCACGCAACAGATTGGTATCGATGAGCGTGGGATCGAATTTTTCCCAGTTAGCTAAATGTACTGATTCTGGTTGCTCAGGAAAGACACTCAGTACTAAATTTTGGTAAATGTGTTCGCTCACAAAGGGAGCCATGGGAGCCATGAGTTTAGCAACAATGACCATCGTCTCGTAGAGGGTTTTGTAAGCTGAGAGTTTATCGCCATCATGTTCCGACTTCCAGAAACGGCGACGATTGCGACGCACATACCAGTTAGAGAGATCGTTGACTACGAAGTCGCGGATTGCTCGGCTAGCACTGGTGGGATCGTAAGCTTCTAATCGCTCAGTTACATCTCGGATCAGTACATTTACTTTAGCTACCAACCAGCGATCAATCTCAGGACGCTCAAAGACAGGAATATCCTGTTGCAAATCTGGCTGGTCGAGATTGGCGTAAAGCACTAGGAAACTGTAGGTATTCCATAGTGTCATCAAGAAGTCGCGTAATGTATCTTCAACTAGTCCTTGGGAGAAGCGCTTGGTATTCTCTGGTGGACTGGTGCTGTAAAGATACCATCGCAGCGCATCGGCTCCTTGAACATCAAGGACAGTCCAAGGGTTAACTGTATTTCCCCTTGACTTAGACATCTTCTCGCCTTTTTCATCCACAATGTGTCCAAGGACGATCGCATTTTTGAAGGCAGGGGAATCCTGAGCGATATGAGCCAGAGAACCGCCAGTATCTGTAAGTAAGGTGGCAAGGGCATGTAGGCTATAGAACCAGCCCCGTGTCTGATCGATCGCCTCACAAATATAATCGGCAGGAAAATTCCCAGCCAGCACGTCCTGGTTTTCAAAGGGATAGTGCCATTGGGCATAGGGCATAGCTCCCGACTCAAACCAGACATCAACTGTATAGGGAACGCGCTGAAAACGCTTACCATTTTTCTCAAAAACAATCTCATCAATGTAAGGACGATGCAAATCTAACTCTGACAAATCCCGCCCTGTCAATTCTGCCAACTCTTTGACACTGCCTACACAGATATAATCACTTTCGTCTTCACTCACCCATACAGGCAGAGGCGCACCCCAGTACCGTTCCCGCGATAATGCCCAATCGATATTATTTCTCAACCAATCCCCAAAGCGACCATCACGGATATATTCGGGATGCCAGTGAATTTTGTTGTTGTTGGCAATAAGCTTGTCTTTGACAGCAGTTGTCCGAATGTACCAACTCTTTTTGGCATAGTTGATCAGCGGTGTTCCATCCCGATAGTTGAATGGGTAAGTGTGGTTAATAGTTGTAGCTCGATAAAGCAGCTGTTTGTCTAGCAAATCCGCGATAATTTGCCGATCTGCATCCTTGAAAAACTGTCCAGTGTAAGGTCCCTCACCCTCAGGAGCATCAACTAGCTTCACCTGAGGATAAACTTGACCTAGCAAATCCACAGAGAAAAGCATCGGCAAGTTGTACTTGCGCCCCAATTCCAGATCCCCATAAGCTGGAGCGATGTGAAGCACGCCTGTTCCTTCATCGACGATCACCTGCTCGTCGCTAACTACACGAAACCCTTGGGAAAGGTCTTCTCCTTCCGGTACATACCCCTGTAAAAGAGGCTGATAGCGAAGTCCCACCAGTGCTTCCCCTGTAAAAGTTTTCAGCGTTCGATAATTCCCCTCTCCGAAGACTTGATTAGCAAGACTACTAGCAAGAATGTAGAGGTCTGTTTGTGAGCGATCGCCTGCTTGAGGTGGTGCTGCAAACAGCCCATACATAGCATCTGCCCTCACAGCCAGAGCAACGTTAGCAGGGAGCGTCCAAGGGGTAGTAGTCCAAGCCAGCAGATAAACTGGCTGTGTCTCATTTTCCAACAAACCACACTTGACAAGTTCACCAGTATATGCAGGAAACTTCGGATAAATAGAAGGGTCTTCTACATCTCGATATCCCTGTGCCACTTCATGGTTCGAAAGGCTGGTATTGTTACGCGGACAGTGCCAAGTTGAGCGGTAGTCTTCAAACAAAAGATCCCGTTCCCACAGCGACTTCATCAACCACCAGCAAGACTCAATATATTGATTTTCGTAAGTAATATAAGCGTTTTCTAAATCTAGCCAATAACCAATCCGTTCGGTCATCGCCTGCCAATCCTGGATGCGTTCAAAGACCGATTGTTTACATAGCTCATTAAACTTAGCAATGCCAAAAGCTTCAATATCAGCCTTCTTGGTAAAGCCTAACTTCTTCTCAACTTCCAACTCCACAGGTAAACCGTGAGTATCCCATCCGCCCTTGCGCTCAACTCGATAACCTTGCATCGTTTTGTAGCGCAGGAACAAATCTTTGTAAGCACGGGAAATTACATGATGGATTCCTGGCTTGCCATTAGCAGTTGGCGGCCCTTCATAGAAGACATAATTTCCTTGAGGTGCATCTTTTTCCACTGACTTTTGGAAGATGTGGTGCGTTTTCCAAAAGTCGATCACTTCTTGCTCAAGGCTAGGAAAACTAAGGGTTTTTTCAACTTCTTTAAACATAATTACCGCGTTCACTATCCATGCAGAAATATTGCAGAGTCAGCCAAAGCCAGACTCTACACCTCCACATTGGGGCGCTGAGGTGAGCGCGGTACCACCCAAATTTACCCAAGTCTTACGACTTAGGTCTTTGCAGCTACTCCCGACTGGGAAGAGCGACCCGCTATCACGTGCGGGACACGTCCCTATCTACTTAAAGCCTTTGGGGCTTTGTTCGGAGGGCGGCTCAGGGAGGATTTTCATTTCTGCCGTGTGGTCAGGCTTACACCATCTCTGACTCGCTTTTGCACCGACTCAAAAACTACTCGTTCCCGTCATTGCCTTTGATGGGTTATTGATATTGATTATTTAATCATGCCATTAGATTGAAGTTTTCAGCAATTGACACAAAGAAGGGGTGTAAGGGTGCAAGGGTATGAGAGTGTAAGGGTATTAACTACTTTTGGGCGATTGTATTAAGTTTCTACACTTCTATTCCCCTACACCCTTATTCCCTTCCTCCTGCCTAATTCCTAAACTAAGTCAGGAAACACCTCTTGCACAGCCGGATGCACTAAGCGATGATTCTGCACGTTGACACCTTTGGCTAATGCAGGGTTATTTTTTAGCGCCTCCATTCCCTGGTTTGCTAATTGCACCACGTATGGTAGAGTACTGTTATTAAGTGCCTGAGTTGCTGTCCAAGGAACTGCCCCCGGCATGTTAGGAACACCGTAATGCAGCACACCTTCCTCAACGTAAACAGGGTTGGTGTGTGATGTAGCACGCATAGTTTCTACACAGCCGCCTTGGTCAACAGCCACATCAGCGATTACTGACCCTGGTCGCATTTGTTTGACAAATTCACGAGAGACAATAATTGGTGCCCTCCGTCCTGGTACAAGAACTGCACCAATTAAGAGGTCTGCTTCACGAACTGCTGCTTCAATATGAGCAGAGTTGCTGTAAAGTAATTCTACTCGTGAGCCAAAAAGAGTTTCCAAGTAGCTCAAGCGTTCTACATTCACATCCAGAATCTGAACGCTAGCTCCCATGCCGACAGCAATTTTAGCGGCTTCTGTGCCAACTACACCGCCGCCTAAAACTACCACCCTGCCTGGTTTAACGCCAGGTACTCCACCCAAAAGGACACCTCTACCCCCTTGTTGCCGTTCTAAAAATCTTGCTCCGAACTGTACTGATAAACGCCCAGCGATGACGCTCATGGGTGTCAGCAGAGGTAGCCTGTTTGCACCAGGTTGTTCTACTGTTTCGTAGGCGATCGCACAGACGCCACTATTAATTAAATGCTCGGTCAAATCCCGATGAGCCGCTAAGTGCAAATAAGTAAATAGAACCTGCTCTTTTTGCAAAAATTTATACTCAGCAGCTAAGGGTTCTTTGACTTTCACCACTAACTCGCGATTCCAAGCGGCTTCTGGTGTTGGGACTATTTCTGCGCCGGAATTTCTGTAGTCATCATCCGTAAATCCAGCACCTTCACCGGCTTGAGTTTCTACAAAGATATTGTGACCACTTTCTTTGAGTACCCTAACACTTGAGGGACTCAAACCAACTCGAAACTCTTGGTCTTTAGTTTCTTTGGGAACACCTATATCCATTCACTGCCCCTAATTAATTTAATTTTTGTTTAGCTTTAGTTTGTCAGTCTTATCCCTGGTATGTTGAATCCAAAAATACGAATTTACCTGAGTTTGCCCTGATATCACCAATTTAACATTGACTCCATTTTGGGATCGGGGATCGGGGAGTGTGGGGAGTGTGGGGAGAATAATATAGCAACTAATTCCCCCTTCCCTTGTCCCCCTTCGCCCCCTAATCCCCAGAGGGGACCCCGAGTTCCCCCATGTCTCCCTTGTCCCCTCACACCCCTCACACTCCCCACACTTCCCTCCTTCCCTTCCCTGATCTCGTATATGGACTTGACGATTTTCTGAGTATTTCTAAAATATATTAAGAATAATAAAAAAATGTAAAACAGTAGTTGAGCTACATAGCTCAATATGCTTTACCACAAAAGTGTAGTAATTTACATTTCCCAACAAGAGGATTTTTCAAATGATGACACAATCACAACCAAGCGTCACCCCTAAGCTAGAAGAGCCAAAATTTGGATTTAATGAATATGCTGAGCGCTTGAATGGTCGAGCTGCAATGATTGGCTTTATTCTGATGGTGCTGATTGAATACTTCACCGACAAGGGTGTCCTATCATGGCTCGGTCTGAAGTAAATTGCTAAAAAGTACTAATGTACTACTTGTAAGTAAATGATAAAGCGATAAGGTTCAGTTAAGGTTTTGCTCTACCCCTTCGAGTGTCTCGGTGGTGAAAAAGATCATCTTGAAACCACTAAGACATAAAGAGTGCTAACTGAACTGTATTGAGTTATAAAGAAGATTTCAACCAGTTGGATATTCCAACTGGTTTTCTCATCTGAAAAACAAGACACTTCTTTTCATAGTCAGGGTTCTATGCTGTTCGGAAAACCGCCCAGAAGTGGTTTGTTGTAATACTCTCGTTTAATAAATAAATATAATATTATGATGTAAATGTAGACTCTAGCTCAGAGCGCTAAATGCAGGTTAATATTTCTCAGTAAATTTACATAAAAGGTGAACTGAAATAAACCAAGCTGTGATGAATCCTCTATTGCCTCGTTTTTTAAAGTCAGCCTACCGAAAAGAACCGCTAATCAGCGTAGTGATTACGATGGGAGTGGTAGAAGCGCTGATCGGTGGATTTGACGATAAGTGGTCTTTGTTCGCTTTTGGTTTAGGAACAGCAGGAATAACGCTTTTATTAAAATTTTGGCTACGTCAACAGCGTCGCCCTCTACCTGCTGAGGAGACTGTGGTGCAACATTACTTGCCTTCCCGTTCTTCTAGTCCGACTTTACCAATGCTGAGTATTGCTAAGAAGAAACCACCCCAGTAGAATTTAAGTTTAAAATTTTATATTTAAGATTAGAAAATTCACAGAGCATCGCCAAATTTATGGTTTTCACTCTTGTGGAGTTTTTTTTCTTGACTTACAAAAGTAAAGTAAGTCTTGGGCGATCGCTCGTAGTTCTAATCTAAAAATATATGAATAATAGTTATAGTAAAGTATTTGACAAAATCCTAAATATCAGATTAAAAATTTCCTCTATAAGAGGGGTAAGTATAGCAGGTGCTGTGGCGATCGCTTCCTTGGTACAAATACCACCTGTAAATCCTGCAACTGTTGAAGCGAGACCAAATCCTGAAACTAGCAACAACTTTTTTCAACCCCAGCGAATTTATACTTTTAAAAATTATTCAGGAAGGATTAAATCCCTGACCTTCAGTCCTGATAGCAAAACTTTGGTGAGTGGAGGTTCACACAACGATGGTGTAATTCGCCTGTGGAGTATCAAAAATGGCGATATCATAGGAACCATTCGCAAGGCTCAGAAAACAGCTGTCGAATCTGTGCTGATTTCACCAGATGGTCAAACTTTGGCTAGCTGTAGTAACGATTACACTGTTAATCTTTGGAATCTCAAAACTAACAAATTTACTCGTTCCTTCATCGGTCACACTAGCAACGTTCTATCTTTAGCTGCAACTCCTGATGGAAAAATTCTGGCTAGTGGTGGTTTAGATGGTATTCGCCTGTGGGATTTGGTAAAAAAGCGTCCCCTAGCTACTTTAGTACACTACAACAATATTTCTAAAATTACGATTAGTCCAGATGGTCAGATTCTCGCCAGTGGTGAGACTCAGGGTGTAGTCAAATTATGGGAGTTAAATTCTGGTCAACTTATCCGTCAGTTTTCCGCCCACACTCAAGTAGTCAGTGGTTTAGCTTTTACCCCAGATGGACAAACTTTAGTTACTGCTAGCCATGATGGCAGTATTAAACTGTGGGATGCCAAAACAGGGAATTTCGCTAGTACTCTTACAGAAAACAATAACTCAATTAATCATAATAATTGGATCAATGCCATTGGGATTAATCCCAATGGACGTACATTAGCTAGTGGTGGGAAACAGGGCGTAGTACAGTTATGGGATTTAACCACAGGAAAGTTACTGAATACACTTGAGGGACATACCGACTGGGTAAGTACGATCGCCTTTAGTCCCGATGGAAAGTTATTTGCTAGTGGCGGATATGACAAAAGAATTTTGGTTTGGCGCATGTAACGCATTTCCCAAAACCAACCACTAGTAGATTTGCTAGTCTAAGGATATTGGCAAGTGCATTGCTGGCGATCGCACAAATGCGTAATCATTATTAAGTAAAAATACTGATAGTAAAAGTAATAGCAGAGACATTACTATGACAGCACCAGAAGATCGATCCACTCGTTTCTATACTCAAGAAGATATACAGAAAATTTTACACTTGGCGATCGCTCGCCAAGCCAAAGACCAAGAAAAAGAATTTTCCTATGAACAACTCTTAGAAATTGCTAGAGAATTGGAAATTCCCCCAGAAACCCTTAGACTAGCAGAACGAGATTGGCAAATTACCCAAGGAGAAATACAGCAAAGGCAAGCTTTCAACAACTATCGCATAGGAAGATTTAAAAAGCGCTTTGGTAAATTTACCATTGTTAACGGTGTTTTACTCTTAGTTGATCTAGTTGGTGGCGCAGGTCTATCTTGGTCACTGTATATTTTCTTATTTTGGGGACTAGGTGTAGCCCTTGATGCTTGGAACACCTTCCAAACCAAAGGTGAAGATTACGAAATGGCTTTCCAAAAATGGTATCGCCAGAATCAGCTCAAACAAACTATTAACAGAGTAGTCAATAAATTCCTTAACGCATGGCAGAGTTAGAAGAAGGGAGGTGGGGGGCTAGGGGTCCCCACTTTGTGGGGTTGGGGGGGAATGGGGAGGTGGGGAGATGGGGTGATGGGGAGATGGGGTGATGGGGAGATGGGGTGATGGGGAGATGGGGAACTCACCGGACCCCACGACCGACAGGGAGGAGCCAGTGCGGTGGACGGGTTTCCCGGCATAAAGCACCTGGCGTTGGGGATTAGGGGCAATGGGGAGTGTGAGGGGTAGTGAAACTACTAACCACTAACTACTAACTACTAACCAATGTACAGACGCTTCAAACAGCGCGTCTGTACAACTACTAACCCTACCCTTACCTTAAGCCACTACGTGTCTACGGGTTCGTCAGTCGCTCATGGGGGACTCACCGGCCCCCACGACCGACAGGGAGGAGCCAGTGCGGTGGACGGGTTTCCCGGCATAAAGCACCTGGCGTTGGGGATTGGGGGCTAGGGGTCCCCTTTGGGGTTGGGGGAGGGACCCCCCTTGGGGCGCGCTGACTCACCACTAACCACTAACCACCAACCACTAACTACTAATAACCAACAACCACCAACCACCAACCACCAACCAACAACCAACAACTAACAACCAACAACTAACTACTAACAGCCTTTACCCAAAATCGTGTTTATTCACAGCGTCTATGCGTAAATTTCTGATTGATACAGATACAGCTTCTGATGATGCTGTGGCTATAATTATGGCGCACCGATGGGTAGATGTCCATGTAGAAGCGGTAACAATTGTTAGTGGTAATGTCTCAGTAGAGCAAGGGGCAAAAAACGCACTGTATACACTTGAAGTATGCAAAGCTTCCACACCTGTGTATATTGGCTGTGCCAAACCAATGTTGCGAGAATGTAGTTATGCTCATTGGTTTCATGGCGACGATGGTATGGGTAATAAATTCTACGCTGAAGCTAAGAGTAAGCCTCAATCAGCACATGCAGTAGATGTAATTATTGACAAAATTAAAACATACCCTGGTGAAATTACCATAGTGACGCTAGGGCCACTTACCAACATTGCTACAGCATTATTACGTGCGCCAGAAATTGCATCACTAGTACAGCGTTGTGTAATTATGGGTGGTGCAGCCAATACTGTTGGCAACGTTACACCTGCTGCTGAATATAACATTTGGGTAGACCCAGAAGCAGCTAAGATAGTCTTTCACAGTGGTATGCCCTGTGAAATGGTTGGTTGGGAATTAATACCAATTCGCCAAAAGAATGCGACAGATGGGCCATCTTGTAGAGACGCGATGAATCGCGTCTTTATCCAAGGATGTGTTGCTATCATTAATTGAATTGGTATAAGTCGCCACAATGCAGCGTTAACTTCCAGAGAAATAGAAACGGTTATGAATTTCGGTACAGAAACAGCACGTCTGGCTATGGAGTGCAACATCAAAGCCTTAGATGCCAGCATAAACATTCAATCTGCATCTGGTTTGATGTTACCTGATCCCGTAGCAATGGCAGTTGCCCTTGAACCAGATATTGTGATCCGTCAAGGCAAATACTTTGTGGATGTAGAAACAACAAGCCAATTCACGCGGGGTGCAACAGTTGTTGATGAGTTGGGTGTAATGCGAAAAACCTCCAACATGAATGTCAAAGGAATGAAAAGTTGAACGAACACAGATGCACACAGATGAACACCGATGGATTATGGGTTTGCCGTTAGGTTAATCCCCAATCCCTATTCCTACCAGTAACAGTCCGGCAATAAGTGATATTTATTTAAAATGTCACTACAGAGCGAATTGATTCACCCTTATGCATTAAATCAAAAGCATTGTTAATCTCTTCAACTGGCATTACATGGGTAATTAAATCATCAATGTTGATTTTACCTTCCATGTACCAATTAACTATTTTCGGTACATCTGTGCGTCCCCTAGCGCCACCGAAGGCTGTGCCTTTCCAAACACGTCCGGTTACAAGTTGAAACGGACGGGTGCTAATTTCTTCACCTGCACCAGCAACACCAATAATTACACTCACACCCCAACCTTTATGACAGCATTCCAATGCTTGGCGCATGACTTGTACATTGCCAATACATTCAAAACTGTAGTCAGCACCACCTTTGGTTAAATCTACTAAGTAAGCAACTAAATCTCCCTCAACTTCCTTGGGGTTAACAAAATGCGTCATCCCAAATTTTTCTGCAAGGGCGCGTCTGTTGGGGTTTATATCTACCCCCACAATCATATTTGCTCCCACCATTCGCGCTGCTTGGACGACGTTCAAACCAATACCACCCAAGCCAAAAACTACTACATTTGCTCCCGGTTCTACTTTTGCTGTGTTGATAACTGCACCAATACCTGTTGTGACGCCGCAGCCAATGTAACAAACTTTATCAAAAGGCGCATCTTCACGAATTTTGGCAACGGCTATTTCTGGTAGCACCGTATAGTTAGCAAAAGTAGATGTACCCATGTAATGATGAATCATCTTGTTATCAATACGGAAGCGACTTGTACCATCTGGCATCACACCCCGTCCCTGGGTAGCACGGATGGCTTGACAAAGATTGGTTTTGAAGCTAAGACAGTATTCACACTGACGACATTCAGGGGTGTACAAGGGAATAACATGATCTCCTGGCTTGACACTGGTAACGCCTTCTCCCACTTCAACAACAATACCAGCGCCTTCGTGTCCTAAAATTGCTGGAAATAATCCTTCCGGATCTTTGCCCGAAAGAGTGTAAGCATCTGTATGGCAAACTCCACTGGCTTTAATTTCTACCATCACTTCCCCAGCTTTGGGGCCTTCTAGTTGCACAGTTTCAATAGTCAAAAGTTTACCAGGTTCGTAAGCTACTGCTGCTTTAACTTCCATGATTGCTCTCCTGTTTTGCTTGCTCAATCAGCTGATCTGAGTGTATTGCCGGACGTATGATATGAAATTATTTGTAAATGTTTAGTAAAAAGTCTAAGTTAAGCGATCGCGTTTACTGACATTTTTGAGCTATGTGAAAAGCAGAAATATATGATAGATGAAGACTTCCGCCAAATTCATGCTCTATTCTATCCCGCAGTCCTGTAAATAATGCCTCTTTATTTTGTGGTTCTAGCTTGAGGTAGGGTGAGTAAGTGTTCAAAAGTGTCAAATATTCATCAACTGTGTAGATGACTTCAGACTCAACGTTTCCGGCTACCAAGTCTTTAAATTGTCCAGAATCTATGATCATTTGCCCCAATCCTCTCAAGATGTCTTCTTGAGTTTTTCTGTCTTCATATCGATTCAGGGATGGAGCGTGAATTTGATAAACTTCTGATAGACGTTGGTAAACCCGATAGCGGGGCTGAAGCTCTTTGTTCCACAATAAAATTAGGTAGCCGTTTTTTTTGAGAGCTTTTGCTGCTTTCGGATATCCAACTTCCATGGGTATCCAATGGAAAGAACTCGCTGCTAAAACAGCATCAAACTTTTCAGTCTCTAGCATCCATTCTTCAAAGGATGTGTTTTGAATCTCTACGTTAGGATACTGTTGACAATTTTGTTGGGCTAACTGATAAAAATCTGTGTTGGGTTCTAAACTAAGGATTGAACAACCCAATTGAGCAAACGCAACTGTTGCAGTTGCAGGGCCACATCCCACCTCCAGAATTTTTGAATTCGAGGAGAGTTGAGTAATCTCCACAACCTGACGAATCAAATCTTGAGGATAGCGGGGTCTGGTTTTGTTATAAGCTTCTGCTGCTGGAGAATACCAATTTTTTCGATGTTCTAAGTCTTTGTTGGAGTAACTGGCAATGATTTCTTTTAGGTTTTTCATAATTCTATAGATAAGTCTTAAAGTCTTGAGGAATTAAACCCAAGGTATAGAATTGTTAACTGATAACTGTATAAGGCTAAGTGTACAAGCGATCGCCTGTTAGTGTTTGATTTGAATGAACCACAAAGACACGAAGAACGCGAAGAGTATGAAACAAAAGGGTAAAAAGAGAAGAGATAGAAAAAAATCCGACTCTTCATCTTCCTATCCTTCCACGTCTACTTCTCCCACTCCCCTGTTGGGAAATTGGATAGAAATTGGTACGATTGTTGCACCTCAGGGTTTACGTGGGGAAATGCGAGTTTATCCTGATTCGGATTTTCCGGAGCGGTTTGAGGTTCCAGGAAAGCGTTGGTTATTACGTGCAGGAGAGACAGAACCGCAATTAGTAGAATTACTGGGAGGACGTATAGTTGAAGGTAAAAATTTATATGTAATTAAGTTGGCTGGTGTGAATGATCGCAATCAAGCGCAGGAATTGCGCGGTTGTAAATTATTGGTTCGTGCCAGCGATCGCCCACAGTTGGGGGAGGATGAATATCATGTATTGGATTTAATTGGTTTGTCAGTTTTTATGCAGGAATCTGGCGAACTTGTTGGTACAGTGGTAGATGTGATTGCTGCTGGTAATGATTTGCTAGAAGTCAAATTACACCAACAACAAACAACAGACAACAATCAACAAAAAACCGTTTTGATACCCTTTGTGAAAGCGATCGCCCCAACGGTAGACTTAGAAGCTGGCAGGATTGAAATTACACCACCACCTGGATTGTTGGAAATTAATATTTAGGTGATTGAGAGTGAGTTTTTAGATATCCATATGTTGATAGCCATTTCAGGCGGTCGTGAACGTACAAAGATGGAATTTCAAACTCTGTTTGAGGCTTCCGGCTTCAAGCTGAACAAAGTGATTACTACAAAAATTTGCAAAAATTGGCATTATTACACTCAAAGGGATCTACTTTGTGCGATCGCCCTTCTTACTCCTTTATCGAAAACCGTCTCATCATCGAGCATTTATCGTCCTTGTAAAAATCCCCATAATTTTAATTATGGGGATTTCCCTGTTGCCTCTTAAGTTTTATCTGATCGCTCCTGAAATCTATATCAGTTAGAATGTACTATCGGATACTAAGAATCATATTTTTAATAATTTTAGGACTATTCACAGCCTTATCTATCCCTGTTTTGGCAGGCCAAAGGGTTGTAGGAAATGATAGTGCGATCGCTCAGATATCCAATGCCCAAGTGTTACTGCAACAGGGTATAGAATTTTATCATCATGAACGCTTTGCCGATGCAATAAATGTCTTTAAGCAGGCATTTGCCAATAGCCAAACAGATCGACTCAAGGGAGCGCTAGTCCTACGCTATCTTTCCTTAGCGTATCAGCACTTGGGGCAGTGGCAGGAAGCAGAAAAGGCAATCTTGCAAAGTCGCCAATTGCTGGAAAATCAGAAAAATCTAACTAACACCCCAGCCTACTTAGATGTTTTGGCTAAAACCTTGAATGCCCAAGGCCGTCTGCAATGGATGAAAGGCGATTGGTCTAAGGCTTTAGACAGTTGGAAGCAAGCAGAGGTTAATTACAAAAAAAACAGTAACAATACGGCTGTCATTGGTATTTTAATTAACCAAATTACCGCCCTACAATGGTTGGGGTTAAACCGTCAAGCACTTGCCTCTTTCAGCCAGCAGTCCCTAGTGGAATTCCCAACTGTCGAGCAAGTGATCAGACAGATAGAGCAAATGATCCAACAGCAATCAGACCCCAACCTCAAAGCATTGGCATGGCAAAGTCTAGGCGAAGCTCTCAGACGCATTGGTAATCTCTCACAGTCTGAGGAGGTTTTGCAAAAAAGTTTGCAAGTGGCTCAAAAATACCAACTCGCGAAAGCCACTAGTTCTGCACTGCTGGAGTTGGGCAATACCAAACGCGCTTTAGCGAACACAGCTCTTGCAATCAATAAATTAGAAGACGCGAAAAAGTATACTCATGATGCGATTAATTATTATCAACAAGCTGCTGTATCTCCTCATTTGGGAATCCAGGCTCAACTGAATTTACTTAGCTTCTGGGTAGAAACTGGGGAATGGTTAGAAGCTACCAAACTGTGGCCCCAAATTCAGCAACCGTTAGCCAGCTTAGCTGCTAGTTCAACAAACATCTATGCCAGACTTAACTTTGCGAGGAGTCTGACTTGTCTTGTTCCGAATATTGATAAAAATTCACTTTTGCGATTAGGGTGCGATCGCAGCAACAAACTCAGGAAAAACACCTCTGAACAAAGCTTAGTCACATCTTTTCCCTCATTCCAACAAATCGACCAGATTATAGCTACTACCCTCCAACAAGCTCGTAGTTTACAAGACCCCAGAGCCGAATCCTATGCTTTAGGGCAACTGGGTGAATTATACGAGCTAAGCGGAAACTTAGCAAAAGCTCAAACCCTGACTCAGCAAGCTGTTCTGCTAGCCGAGCAGATTCAAGCTCCTGATATTGGCTACCGTTGGCAATGGCAGTTGGGACGTTTATGGGAAAATCAAGGCGAGAGAAAAAAAGCGATCGCTGCCTATACAGATGCAGTTACATCTCTCAAATCAATTAAGAACGATTTACTCTCCATTAATGCAGATGTACAGTTTTCTTTTCGAGATCACGTAGAACCCATTTACCGCAAGTTAGTTGATTTATTATTGGCAACAGAGGGAAGCATTCAACCAACTCCAGAAAATCTCCAGCAAGCTACTGAAACAATTGATTCCCTACGCTTGGCTGAACTAGAAAATTTCTTGCGCTGTAACCTATCACGAACTGTACAACTGAACCAAGACATTAACAAAGTAGACTCGAAAGCAGCATTTGTTTATCCAATTATTTTGGAGAACCGAATAGAAATTATTTTCAAACTTCCAGGGCAATCTCTAAAGCACTATGTGACTTCTGTTGAAAAGACTGAAGTAGAGAAAGCAGTCCTAGAATTGCGAGCAAACGTATTAAAACGTAACTACCCAGAGGCAGTTATAGAAAAAGCTACACAGCTATATCAATGGTTAATTTTACCCCTAGAACAAGACTTAGCAAATCACAAAGAAATCAAAACTTTAGTATTTGTTCTAGATGGAGCTTTGCGAAATATTCCTATGTCAGTTCTTTATGATGGCAAACGGCAAGAGTATCTGATTGAAAAACAGTATGCGATTGCCCTAGTTCCAGACTTGCAACTTTTCGATCTTAGACCTTTAAAACGAGAACAATTGCAAGTATTAACAGCTGGAGTTAGTGATAAGAAAGAAATTGACGGACGTTTATTTGAGCCACTTCCCAATGTGCCAGAGGAGTTGCAGCAAATTGGGAGTGTAGTGCCAGCAAAACCACTCCTAAATCCAAATTTTACTAAAGTCAACCTGCAACAGCAAATTAATTCCGGAACTTTCTCTACTGTTCACATTGCTACTCACGGTCAGTTTAGTTCTGACCCCAAAGAAACATATATTCTGACTTACGATAAACTCCTCAAAAGCGATGACTTAAATAACTTGCTGCGTGGTAGCAACGAATACTCCAGACGCAGTATTGAGTTACTGGTTCTCAGTGCTTGTGAGACAGCCCAGGGAGATAACCGAGCCACTTTAGGATTAGCAGGAATAGCTGTACGAGCAGGGGCACGGAGTACTTTAGCGACACTGTGGCAAGTGAGCGATCGCTCCACAGCAGAAGTGATGGGGCAATTCTATCAGGAGTTAACGAATCCTGAGATGACGAAGGCTGAAGCACTGCATCAGGCGCAATTGGCGTTGTTTAAGAGATATAAAGCTCCTTACTATTGGGCACCTTATGTTTTAGTTGGAAATTGGCTTTAGTTTAGCGGCTTATAAATATCTTCAGAGTTAGCATTTAGGTAAGGACGTTGCCAATCAATTCCCAGCACAGAGAAATGCTTGAAGATATTATTCATCCTACTCTCGGAAGAATTGTCCCCTTTGTGCCAAACCTCTAATAAAGCATCAGCTACTATTTGACAGCGATTCATGCCAAAACTCTCTTGGGCAGTAAATTTGCGGTTAGGTTCTTCTGCCAATGCTAATCCTGGTGCTAATTGCTTGGTGAATAGAGGGATCTGTGGCTGAAAATGTGCTTGATTTTCAGCATAAACTTTTTGAAGTACTTCCCTGAGTACTGGATAGTGACTGCGCTCAAAGTAGAGGACGCCTGAATCATAGCGCTTGTAGTCGGTAGGGTTATATAAAACTTTAAAGGAGAAGGGAATTTTGATTTTGTTTAGTTGTTGTGTCAGGTTTGCCATGACTGCAACTGCACCTTCAGAACTGAAATGGAAGTAGATTCTAACTATGGTAGGACGGCTGTATGAGTTGCCGCGGGATTCTGCACCTGTATCGCTAATTGCTACATAGAAACCAATCTGTACTAGATTGCGAGGCATTAGGATTGACACTAAGTCACCGACACAGGCAGATTGTTCTACTAGTTTTAGATGGCGAACGCGATCAATATGCACTGTCAGTTCGCCTTTTGTAACAGCCAAACTTCCATCGCTCTCTTGTCGTAGCACTTGCCAACCAGGGTCAAAGTAGCCTTGACCGCAATTGCTTTGGTGCAAGCGATCATAAAATATCATGTCAATTCCCAGAAAAGTATTGTTCTCTAAGTTTGGTGGAACAAACTTGTCTGCTGTCTCAGTTTCGAGAGCTAATACATCTTGTAGATAGCCGTTGTAATAAATGCCGTAAAGAAAGCTTCGCAGTTGTAAGCTCAGATACTTATGCTGCAATTCTACTGATAGGTGCTGAAAGCGTTGGACTCCAGAAGGAGACAGTTGGAGCGGTTTGAAAGCTGGATGGCTGATGCAGAAGTTAGGTTGGATTTGAATATTATCAGCGATGTCTTGCAGTGATACCAGTAAACGGTTGTCCGCATCTGCTGGTAAGTAATTGGGAACAAGATCTAGCAATTGCATATTCGTAAAGTTGGTGACGACTATAAAGACTTAAACAGGTATGCAGCTATCAACAGTAAGTTCCGACTCAGGTAGACCAAACACAGTCAAGATAGACTGTGCTGGGCGACACAGTAGACTTTTAGCAACTTGCAGCGTACAGATAGCGACATTACCGAATGCTTTTTGGTATTGAATACTGGCGTGAATGTGTTGAATCAAGGCAAGCCCAGCAGATTGCAGCACTAGATGCAAAAAATTAGGACGATAAACTACAATTTCTGGAAACTGCTTTAAGTAAGCCTGTGTTAATGCTGCAATCGAGGGTTGAAGTAACTGTAAAGGAGTCATTGCCAAACCAAGAGATTCTTCTATACTAATGGTGTTGCTAACCACGAGACTGTTTAACCAAAGTTGTAGATAGCTACAAATCAGGTGTCCCAAATCAAATGCTGGATCGCCCCAGCTACAAAACTCCCAGTCAATCAAGCGGATGAAGCTCGAGTTCGATAACTCAGGCTGTTCCCAATCTAAATGTAATAGGATATTGTTTAGCTTTAGGTCGTTGTGAACCAAGCAACAGGAATCAAAGGCACTAACTAATTTTGCGATCGCCTGCCCTAAGCTATCGTAACGCTGATATAAAGTAAAGAATTTTAACCCATCTACAGGTATTAAACCAAAAGCTTCAGGAGTAATCCGGTCTAAACCGCGAGCTAATTTTGGCGGTTGACTGTTCGATAAAAAGTTCTGATAGTCCTGTCGATTGAAAGTTGTGCGGTGAATGGTTGCGAGAATGCGACCAATGTTAGAGGCGATCCCTGTTGAAAAAACATTCTCTTGTCTGTAGAAATCAGCCAAATCACAATAATTGTCCAGATAGTTAAAAACGATAATAGAATCATCAGCATTAAAATGCACAACTTCTGTCAGCCAAGGACGAAGATAACTAAGTTCTGAAAAGTGTGCTAAAAATTGCTGAAATCGCCATTCATTCGTAAATTTACCTGCGGTATGTCCTCTGGAGTTGTGCGGTTCTTGCTTCACTATTAACTGATGCCCATCATTCAGCTTCACTAATAAATTGAAATTTTTAGCTGCTTTTAATTCTATTTGTATCTGGTCTTTGTCTTGCTGATCACATAGATTATGCTTAGCTAAATACTCCAAGACATTTTGAGAGCTTAACAAAAAGTTCATAGTCATTTCCCCGTCCAATTAAAGCTGCGATCGCCAAAATATCTCTCTAGTTAAAGGCGATCGCAACTGTATGTAATTTCAAAGTTTAGTAGTTAGTTGAAGAACTGTGAGCGCATAGAAATAACTACTAACTACTAGCCGATTTATTTAGATGCATTACTGATCGCTCTATAAGCTCCATAAGCACTAAGAACCATTACCGCAGATCTAACAACTCCAATTGCAAAAGCTGCACACTCCGCCGATGATGCCGCAGCAAAAGCGCAGACTGGCGAACTGCCACCATGAATTGAATCAAAGTCCTCAGAGGTAACTTCATCAAGATAGCTTTCTCGATCTACAAACAAGCTAATTCCAGTTAAATCAAGATCAGAAATAGCGATAGATGACATACTCATCTCCTCCTATTAATTTCATTTAATTAGTGGTTTCAGACTTAAATTAGTTGGAACGCTGGCTGAGATAATAAGTGTAAGCAGCACCGATAGCCGCGCCAATTAACTCTCCACAAGCACCTGAAGATCTAGCTATAAATCCAATTATTACGTATGGAGTAGCACCACCAGAAATACTTCCTATTTCTTCACCAGATAATTCCGTCAAGAAGCTTTCAGAATCAGAAAATAATCCAAAACCAGCAGGCTTTAAGTCAGTAACTTGAATAGTAGACATCAAAATTTCCTCCTAATTAGAGGTGAAATGGATTGCCAAGAAATAAAAGTCAACAGGTAATAACAGCACGAAATTGTGTCTACAACAGAAAATTTAGGTATCAAGCTAGAAACGGAAGAACTTCAGCAGGCCGCAGATAATTTCCGAATTCTGAAGAAGCTCAAAAGTGCAGAGCAAACCTGGAATTGGTTGCAAAAATATTATCTATCTCTAGATGACTTTGAGGAATTAGTTTATCTTAATGTTCTTTATGCTAAGTTAGCTGAATATCTATTTGCAGATAAAGTTGAGCCATTTTTTATTGAGAATAAACTTAATTACATAGGTGCATATATTTATGAAGCTATTTTGAATGATGAAGATTTGGCAATTGAGCTTTTTTACGCAATTAATGAAGGTGAGATTAGTTTTTATCAAATTGTTCATCAATACATTCTCGAACCAGAATTACGTCGCTCTGGTGGATATCAGGGAATGCGACTTCGTAAAGATTTGAAACCAGAAATTTCTGCTGCTGTCTTTGCTGCCAAACCACCACAACTTCTTAAGCCTATTGTAACTTCTAAAGGAATTCATTTGATTTTAGTAGAGGAATTAGTTCAGCCAAAATTGGATGATAAGCTTCGCTCTCAAATCCTTTCAGATTTGTTTTCTCAATGGTTAAAAAAACAAATTAAGGAAGTGGAAGCAAGACTAAAGTTATAACTTTAGTACCCAATGAATTATTGAATAATTTATCTTTGGCGTTGCATATTTGCGGGATGACTTTATTTTCTATTTTCATTGAAAAACTCAATTCTTGGCGTCGTGGCGGTTCATTCTACCCTGCACCGAAACCCTACTCTGCCTTGAAGCCGCTTTGCGTCTACGGGTACTCTACATTCCCATTTTATGCAACGCCTTTTCGTGTCATTCTTATGGATGACAGCGACCTTGGGAAGCAGGAATCTCAGCAACAAGAGTAACTTCTCCTGTTTGATTAACTACCCACCCTTGAGCCTCGACAATTTTGTTAGGCGAGTTGATTGTTGAGGCAGAGGTACTTGGAGATGGTACATCTTCCCAAATTTGACTGCTGCTTAGTGGTTCGTAGGGATTAGGTGCAATACCTCCTCTGCCAGTGTTATAAAATGCCACAGATGATTGCTCCCCCTGTGCTTGACAGCCCTGTGCAACTTCCACATTGATTGGTATTGCTGGCAACTGCACTAACCCCTGACTTGGGTCAACATTTGGTGTGTTAATTGCGACAGTGCCATTCAAGCCAAATTCAGAGCTAGCATCAATGTCATTGCTTCTATTTTCTGAAGTTGCCTTGCGCTCCTCAATGCCGAAAATTCCCTGAGTGGTGATGTTAATTTTGCCACCATTTCCCAGAAAAGCATTAGCAACAATGTCATTATTCTGCTCAGGTACGGCAACTACAAAACCTTTGGCAGCATCAACATTGATGTTTCCGCCATTCGCATCTTGAAAAGCTTGAGCAGAAATCAGGCTTTCATTTTGCATAAATAACAAGTCTAAGTTTTGTAGTTTTATATTCGCACCTTCTCCAGCGTTAGTTTCAGCGGTGAGTTTTCCTTGGTTAAGGCGGAGGTCGTTAGTTGTAATTGTCAAATTGCCAGCAGAACCAGAACCTTTTCCGCTCACTGTTACTTCTGCCCCATCTTTCACATTTAAGCGATTAGTTGTGATAATTAAGTTACCGGCTTTTCCAGAGGCTTGAGCATTAGTAAACAAGATACTGGGGAAGCTATTAGAACCAATGCTTCCCGTACCTACGACCTCTACAGAGTCAGCAGCGTTGATGGTTAAAGTTCCACCAGGCCCTTCACCAAAAGAACCCGCTCTGATTTCTCCTCCCTTTTGAATAACTAACTGCCTGAGATTTAAAGTTGCAGTTCCTCCCTCACCATTACCTAAATTATCGGCTGATATTCTGGCTCCATTCTCGACAGTAAGCAGTCCAGTGCTTAGGTTCAAGTTGCCAACATTACCTGTAGATCCTGGCTCGGCGGAGACAAAAATCCCACTACGATAGCTATCGAGAAGTGAGGCTGTGGCAAGTGGTGAAGTTCCACTTAGTTGAATTGAACCGGAGGCGTTGATAGTCAAATTTCCGCCATTTCCTCCATTTCTGGCGGCAGTAGATATTTGCGCTCCATCCTGGACAGTTAGCTGTCTAGTATCAATCATCAGATTTCCGGCATCGCCTGCATTTTCTATTGCTCCTTGGGCGACTTGAGCAAAAATACCGCTAGGAAAGGCTCCATCGACTGTTGTTCCTATCAGTTCTACAACATCCAAGGCTTTTACTATCACATTCCCTGCTCGACCTTCGCCAAACGTAGAAGCATCAACAATTGCTCCATCTCGAATCAGCAACCGTTTAGTTTCAATCATCAAATTACCGCCGTTGCCTGTAGCTTGTTCCAAAACTTGAGACAATAAACTACTGGGAGCCGAACCATCTAAGCTTGTTCCTAGTAATTGTACAGAATCTGAGGCTCTGACTAGCACATTCCCTGCTTGACCTCCACCCCAAGTGAAAGTTCCTACGAATGCACCCCCTTCGACAGTTAATTTCCTGGCATTTATCACCACATTTCCGCCATTTCCTGTCCCTAAAGTACTAGAAAAAACTAAGGAACCGTCAGTAAGGGTGATGTTCCCACCTTGCAGTTGGATATCGCCACCACCCTCGCCACTTCCATAAGCGATCGCACCTTGGGAAAATTGCATATCTGCAAAGTCCCCAACATCTGCATAATCGAGAGCGTAGCCTTTATCAATCTCACTGAGCTTGACTAAACCTGTGCCAGCAACGCTAGCTAGCTCAATTCTGCCTCCTGTCGTCGTCAAATTGCCTCCCTCTAGCGTCACATTACCCCCTACCAATGCCAAGGTTTTACTATTGGGAACTTTCAATCCAATGGGGTTGGGGGGATCTGCATCAGTGAGTTCTCCATTTGGACTTGCCTGAGATTGATTAACAATCTTGCCAGGATTTGAGCCAAACTGTAGCCCTAAAGGAACACTCACAGTTAATAATGGAGAAGCTTGAGGAGCAGTTGCACTAAATTCTGTACCGTCGGCAAATTTCAAGCTATTCGCTGTACTTGCAATGAAAGAACCCCCGATATTCAAACTGGCATTCTTTCCGAAAATGATGCTATTGGGGTTAATAAAAAACAGATTGGCAGTGCCGTTAGCTCGGATCATACCATCGATGTTAGAGCCTGACCCACCTGTTACCCTAGTGATGATGTTCCTAACAGCCGAGTCATTGTTGAAAAAGGCGGTGTCTCCGGTAGTATCACCAGTCAAAACAGAAAACGAAAACTCCTTAAAGCTGTGAAAAAGATTGTCACCCCGTCGAGTACCTCCCTCAATCAGCCTGATATTGTCTTGGGGTGTAACGGTGGAATTAATAGGGAGTGTCTGATCCGGAACAATTTCTGCCGCTGTTCGGTTGGAAGCTAACAGCCACAATAAGACGATCCAACTCAAGTTCCAGAATCGAAATTTATAGGAGTTCATAGACACCATCCTTCCACACAAGCAAATAAAAATATTTGGCAGCTTACCGTACCCCAAGTTTCTACGCTTACGGACTAGCTGTAGGGGTAGTACTCTACCACACAAGTTTTGACAGCTTGCGAGACGTCAGATCCCCGACTTTTTTAAAAAGTCGGGGATCTAGCCAAACTGTCAAAATCAATTTGGTGAACTAGTAGGTTCAGGAGTGGTAGATGCAGGAGATGGTTGGGAAATGGTAAATATACCCCCGGTGTTCACCTGTGTGTCATCTGTGTCATCAATGTCAACATAACGAGGGAACATTCCTTGTATTTGATTCAATTCACTTAAGCTTGTTAAGTTATTGATGAGATTGGAATCATGAGACTGAACAAACCAAATCATTTCCGGCTCAGAACTAGTACCAAAAAATGAAATATCGTACCTAATTACATCTTGAGAAAAATCAATATCAGAATTCACCGTAGTAAATAACTTCTGAAGCTCCTCTAAGGTAATCGTCTTCCCATCGCCAATTTTGATTCCAACAACATTACCATTTGAATCGGTCTTAAGTTTAGTAACCCTCACACGTGCGGGTGGACAAGGATCTTTGCCACAAATTTGAGAATTTGTAAAAGCACCTCCTGGATCAATATTAAAGTTCTGAATAGCTTTCGGGAAATATCCTTTATTATCCCTTCTATCCCGATCTTTAACGCTGGTGTCTAAATCAAAAGTAAAAGTAGCAGTGTTAATTGAGTTGCCAGTCCACCTGGCTCTTTGAGCTTGAGAAGACTCCGGAATTAAACAAAATAATGTGGTGAAAACTGCACCTAATGCTATAACTTTATTGAAGTTATTTAGTCTTAAGAAATAAGTCATTTAAGTTCCTCCAAATTTTTGCAATTTCATATAATCATCCAATCAAAATTTTATCTCCAGTTAATGATTATGGCTCATTAACTGAACTAACAATAGGCGCTGATGCCAGTCCTTGCAAACCAACAGATTTTAAAAGATTTTCCCATTTATTTTTAATTTTAGAATTGTTTGGATTAAACATATAGTTTTTAGCTAAATTTGTGAGTTCATCATACCAAATTACATCATTAGAGTTTGGCTGAATTCGTGTTACCCAACCTTCCAAAACAACATCATCTTCTTGGGAAATTGCTTGAGAATTACAATTAACTTTAAAGTACCAATGATAGTTCTGGTTCAGTTGCAAGGAGTTTTTGGGATTTGGTGGTAAGGTAATACCAATTATCCCTGGTGTTTTTGCTAGTTTCGGGAAAGTGCGGTAGAGAGTGGTTTTCTCTTGTTGATCGTGTAATGAAAATTCTATAGAGTATATATCTTGGGGACGATAGGGAATATAAAACCAAAAGCTGGGATACTCTGCTGTTGTCAGACCTTTAGCATTTTCAGGTACTAAGGCGGTGATGGGTTGGTCTAGCTGTTTACAAGCAACAATTTGTCCAGGACGGGTTCCCCCTGGTACACGTTGACCATTAGGTGTGCCGGTGTCTGGTGCTGATATCAAATTCGCTTGTGTCCATGCCAAGCTGAAATTACTCATGAATCCAAATACTATGACAATTGTTACAAATATTAGTTTCATGGTTTTAAACCTCTTCTGGCTTTGGTAATGGTATGTAGGCAATTACAACCCCTGTGAGCAATAAAGCTAATGCAGTTGGGATAAAAGGTAGCCAGTAACCATGTATTAAAAAACGCAAGCAAATCCAGTATAAACATGGGCTAGTAATGCTGAGGGCTACAACCAGATGTATGGTTGATTCTGTTTGACGCAGATATTGCGATCGCACTAACAAAACACTTACTCCACCGATTACCGACCAAGCCAGTATCCAAAGTGCATCTCCCCATTGTGGTAACCACCAAATCAGAGGACGCTGATTCTCAACCGCGCTGAGGATCTGACTTACTACGTGAGCATGAATGTCTAATCCCCGCATTTTCCCGTAGGGGGTGGTGTGATTATCTTGCACACTGGCAGCACTGACACCAATCAAAACTACTTTATTGTTGATCCACTCAGGTTCAAATTTTCCTGTTAAGATTTCCTCAATGCTGATACGTCGAGCAATTTGCGAATGAGCGCGATAATTAATTAAAATTTGGTTGCCGCGTGCATCCAAATTTTGGTATCCACCGCTATGAGACTGTAGGCGTCGGAAAACTACTTTGCCAAACTGCCAGTCTTTATCAACAGTAATGCTAACTGGAATCTTATTTGCTTTCAGATAGCGGCCAGCTAGTTGCAGACTGAAAGCGTAGGGTGTTTTGCAGGGTGAAAGTGAAGATGTCGGGTTAGATGTACGGGAAAGTAGTTGACGACGAATGGTATCGCTTTGGTGGTCAACTTCTAAATCATTAAAACCTAATTGACTGGCTGGGCTTTTGGGTGGAGGTGCAATACTATTTTTAGTGGTGTTACCGAGTGTACAAACGATTATCAGATGTTGGTTTTGTTCTAACTGACTGACTAGCAAGTCATGACCAGGTAATACAGGTTGGTCACGAAAGATATCTAGACCAATGGCGACAGGTTGATATTGTTCTAGTTTGGTAATCAGTCGAGCCAGAATACCATCAGGTAAGGGATATTTGTATTTACGAATATCTTCTTCATCAGCACCAACTATCAACAGGCGAGAGTCTGCTTCTTCTGGAGGACGCTGACGCAGTAGGTAATCGTAGCTTGCTAACTCCCACTTTTGCAGAAATCCTTGCGATCGCACTCCCATCAACAAGCTAGTTACAACCAAACTTGTAGCCAAGACTGTTCGCAAACTACGCCAGATGAACGATCTTGGGTTTGTGCGTCGTCTTTGACCTACCCATATTAAAGGCTTGGCTGCTGGATTTTGGCAAATTACTGGCAACCAGCTAGCACAGGGAAATTCATCCTCTAGACCTTGCAGTCTCTGACGGGCTTGTTGTACTGCTGTATAAAGAGACTTACTATTAGCAAATGCCTGCAAAAAATATTTTAAAAATGCTTGTGCAACCATGTCTGGAACTGGTTCCCGCATCACAATCATTTCTGGGATATGCAGTTGTTTTAACTCGCGTGCTAATCCCAAACCATCACAGGAGTTGAAAATCGCCAATTGCAATCCGTTTGTTACTGCTTTTTGCAGGGCATACCTCAGTTCATTCAGCGTTAAGCTATCAGTCTGGTTGAGATATATCCGCCCTTTTTCACCCTCTGTTTGGCTATGACCAGCAAAAAATAGAATATCCCAGTGTTGCTCCCAAAGCTGATCGTTTAACTCTTGACGTTGCGGTTCTACTAAAAAGGTGATTTCTGCATTCGGTAAATTCAAAAGCTGTTGTCTGTCTTGTTCAACTTGGATACCTTCACTATTGCCGAGAATCGCTAAGATTTTGAGTTGGTTGCGAATGGGAGACTTCTCAGCTTTTGGTGAGAACTCTGACTCCAAAGTACTAAGTCCAATTTCAACTTGGCTGTAGCGTTCTAATAAATCCCATTCTTGCCAGGGGAGTTGCCATAGCTGATAATTTTCCGCACGAATAATCAACCGTACTTCTTCTGTTGTACTGACTTTTTCTAACCATTTTTCTCGGATCGGGAAAAATGGCTCTGCTCTTAACCAGATATTAAGGCGATCGCATAACTCGGAGGCTTGCTGGCGACATTCCTCACGCTGCTTTTTGAGCGAACCATCAATCCTAGCTCTTTTCAGTTTAATGACACGAGTTGCTTTGCTCAAACTACGATATATTGACTGCCAGTCGCTATACATGAGTGCAACCTCAGTGGCGCTGGGCAAGTTGCCAATAATTTCTGTTTCAGGGCGTTCACCTTCTGAACCAATTTCTAACGTTACCCGAAAGCCCTGATTAAAATCACCATCTAGTTTGAGAACAATTAACTTGGTCATTGGGGATTGGGGAGGTGGGGAGATGGGGAGGTGGGGAGGTGGGGAGATGGGGAACTCACCGGCCCCCACTCCCCCAAGGGAGTGGGGATTGGGGAGGTGGGGAGATGGGGAGGTGGGGAGGTGGGGAAC
>NZ_AJLK01000006.1 GCF_000317205.1 Fischerella muscicola PCC 7414
GGTGGGGAGTAGTAAATAATTAACTACTAACCACTGTACAGACGTGCCATGGCACGTCTGGTACAACAACCAACAATCAACCACTAACCACTAACTACTAACTAGTAACCACTAACTACTAACAACCAACAATCAACCACTAACCACTAACTATTACTAAATGACAAAATTCTCTGTCACGCTAACATTACCAACAGCAATCTTGATGCTAAAACAATCTTGTGTTTCTCCTGTAAACTCTAGCTGAATACTCTTATTATCACTTTTAGCATGGGTGTCTATAATCACTTCACCATCTTCATCTACCAGCATCAGCTGTAGATTTGAGGGTAGATAGATTTGACCTTGTGCAGGCTGTGCCTCTACGCTAATGTCTACTTCTTGTTCCGATTGTTGGGAAATTGCAACTATCAAAACCACTGATTGAGAGCTTCCCAATTCAATCACTTTGCATCGTCTCACTACCAAAGCGCTTCTAAAGCTAAAAGCCAGTTCGGTTGCTTCTGTACCTAAAAGTGTATCTAATAGTTGCCAACCATCTGCAAAGATATTCTCAAACCATTTGCTTAAATTGACCGCAGATTTGATTGTATGCAGTTGTGCTGGTAACTCTTCTAGCGATCGCAATTTGCTCAAAGGTAATTCTTCGCAAGCTACATGATTCACAAAACCTAGTAATGTTGCTTCTCGCAATGATTCAGAAAGCTGCACTGCAACATAACCAATCCGTTCTTGCCATACTTCTGCCGGAATGGTGACATATTCTGCATTAGGTAACACTGGTCTACACTCCAACTTTCCACGATTTTTCACCACCAAATCAGCAACGTTCATGAGCATCTGCATTGCTGGATTGCAACTGTCACTTTTATCCCAGTCTGTTTCAAACTCGTGACATTGGAGATAAAAATTAACTGCATATACTGCTAAAGCATTTAAATAAACTTCTTTGGCTTTTTGAGGATTGGATTGGTAACGTCGCAACTGTTCTGCTCGTGAATGAGCGGATAAGGCAAGCGGAACAGTAAAAGTCCAGGAGTCAATTTTAGAATTCATGATTGTTTATTCTCCGTTTTCCTCTCTCATCGTCGATAAATCTTAGATATATTGCCTAAAATGATTGCGAAACTTTTCGCAAGACCGTTGAAAAAAGCTACTTAAAGTTGGTATGGAAATTCCCAATTCTCTAGAGATATCTTGCCAATTTTTTCCAGAAAGTCTTGCTAATGCTATGGTTGCAAAATTTGCATCTGGCCTATTTCTAATATGTGTATTTTTAAATATGTGTTCATAGTCTTTCTCGAGAAAATCGCGGAGATTCTCATACATTAAAGGTGTTTCTTCTGGCTGCACAAATGTTTCTAAGTCAGAGAGACAAGGTAAGCTGTATATATTATCTTTTCTAAATTCCTGAGATGATTGTATTAATACTTTATCTAATCTAAAATTTACCCAATTCATAAATTTTTTATCGCCTCTTTCGGGGTCATAAATATCAATTTTTTGGCAGACATAGGTCAAAGTAATATTAACTGCTTCGTCATAAAGTAGTTGATAAAATTGAGGAGAGGAAAAGTTTTCTTTATGTGGATGGCAAAGCCTGCCCGAAAGCCGAATTGCTTCAATTAGTTCTCCTAAAGCGTATTGCCGTAACTCAGTATGAGGTGGGTGACGTTGAGCTTCTAGTGCTAGGTTTTTTAGTTGAACATCAGTAAGGATGTTTCTAAAAGCCTGATGGCAGAGGTTACAAGTCCATGCTCTGATATTTGTCTGCTTTGGATTGTACTGATTGAGTTGATTTTGAATATCAAACAATAGCTGCTGTCGAACTAGTTGATAAATTTGTTCATAAACGCCAAATAAAGGTTGATTTCTGAACTGACGGCAAATTTTGCGCGATCGCATGATTTGATCAACAAGCTGTGTCAAGACTAACTGTCGCTCCTCTGTTTGGGGGGCGTACTGTTGCGCCTCTGCTACTAGTTGTTCAAGTTGCTGATCCATAGTATTGCAAATACTCTCGTTGCAACTGTTGAGATTTTGTCTGGCAAACCAAAGCAAGTTGTAGGCTCGGATTATAACCTGTGATTGTGACTCCACCTCTTGAGCCAGTAATTATGGATTTTTAACAAAAATTAATTTTTAGGTTTTGCTGTATGATTGCCTTGATGAAAATTTTGTGAAGAGTTTGTTTACTCGCCCTTAAGCGTATATGCCCAACTGATTTAAAAAAGCTTTTTGGTATCTGGTGTATCTATATAATCCTGTTGTATTGATTTTTCTGGTTCTACAGGTAAACCTAATTGAATACAAAAGTAGCGATCATACTTGGCTTGTGTCCAGTTATTAGCTGCTTGAATCTGCTCAACACTAAGGTCTTGAGTACCTCGCAAATCGGCATTTTTGAGGTTAGCACGGGTGAAATTGGCATCAATGAGGTATGCATTTTTTAGATCTGCTCCCTCTAAATTAGTATCACTGAGGTCTGCACCTTCTAATTGAGCGCCTTTTAATTTCGCATCTGTAAGATTAGCTAGTTCTAACTGCACACCGTTGAGATCCGCAAACTCTAGAATTGCTGCTTGTAAATCAGCGCCACCCAAATTAGCACCTCCAAAATCTGTATTAGTTAAATTGGCACGGGTTAAGTTAGCAGCTTCTAATTGGGCACTATTGAGGTTGGCAAATTTGAGATTGGCTTCTTTAAGTCTGGCACGACTGAGGTTCGCACCTTCTAATTGGGCATCAGCAAGATTTGCTTGCTTGAGGTTAGCATAGATGAGATTGGCATAATTGAGATTAGCAACACTGAGATCCGCACCAGCCAAGTCAATTTCATGTAAGTCCGCACCGGGTAAATCTAAAGCTTTTAAAGACACACCATACTGATTTAAATCTTCCAAGGCTTTGATTCTGGCGTAGCTAGTTGATACATTTGCCGCAGCTGCATTATCAATGACTTGCCATGCTTGATAAATAGTATTGCGTCTGCGCTCCCTACTTTCCAATAAATATAAGCTGGCTGCTGCTAAGATACTAAAAGCTTCAATGTTATCGAGTGCAATAACTGATAATGCTTGTTTGTAAAAACACTGCAATAATGAATCTTGAGATTTACAAACAGGCTGTTGCTTATTCCACTGTTCGATGTGGCTGAATGTCAGCATCAACAAATAAGCAATCACGATCGCCAGTAAAACACGAAACCAGACTATATCCAGCAAATCTCGAAATTTTTGCCGTAATTTTCTCATGAACCAAGTAAATCTGATCAGATAAATTCACCCCCTCATGAGCATCATCTGACTTGATAATTAATTTTTATGTTAGTGGCGTTGAGGTGAAAATACACGCATTTTCAACTCCCCGTATGCTCGTCATCCCGATACTTCAAGCAGCAACCCCTATCGGGTAGATAGCCCAAATAGTTCAGCCTATAATGAGAATTCGGCGGCAGCAAGCTTGATTTCAATATCAATTCCGCTATGATCGCGCGTGAAAGGACTGTGCAATTAGTGAAGTACGGATTGATGCCGATGGAACGATGCGGCTGCTTTCCTTCAACGATGCAGGGCATCTTTCTTATACCATGAGAACTGACAATAACCATTTGCACTATTATGATCCTACAAATTCTCATTGTTGAAGACGATCGCCTTGGATGCAAATGAAGTTAAAGCAATTTTTGCAAAGCTTGTCCCCAGTTCAAGTGGTTGAATGTGTAAAGCAGCCCTAGACCTCCAGTGCGATGCCTAAATCCTTTAGGCGATCGCACGAACACAAATTGGTGATGGGCAAACCAAAAAGCAACTTCTAGATAATGGACATAACTTTAAATTTGTCAGAAACTCCAATCCCCAATCCCCGATCCCCTAGATGTCCCAGATTTGGTAAGCTAAAAACCTAGACAAGCTATTATCAAAACCATGCCTGCGCCTACTATCACTCCTACAACTACTACCTTTCCCTTGGCCGCCGTTGTCGGTCAAGAAGCTATCAAACTAGCCTTACTCTTAGCAGCAGTCGATCCGGGATTGGGGGGAGTAGCGATCGCAGGTCGTCGCGGTACGGCAAAATCTGTAATGGCGCGTGCGATCCACGCCCTACTACCACCGATTGAAGTTGTCAAAGGTTCAATTAGCAATTGCGACCCCAATCACCCAGAAGAATGGGATGATAAATTACTGGCAGAGTACCCCTCCCTCACCCTCCCGGTTGACGGGATAGAAACCGAAGTTATTCCTGCGCCCTTCGTCCAAATTCCTCTGGGAGTCACAGAAGACAGACTCATCGGTTCTGTGGATGTGGAACAATCGGTGAAACAAGGGCAAACTGTTTTTCAACCAGGACTACTCGCCGCCGCTAACCGAGGCGTCCTCTATGTCGATGAAATCAATTTATTAGATGACCAAATTAGTAACCAACTTTTAACAGTATTATCTGAGGGACGCAACCAAATTGAGCGGGAAGGCATAAGTTTCCAGCATCCCTGCAAACCCCTATTTATTGCCACTTACAACCCAGAAGAAGGGGCTTTGCGAGAGCATTTACTTGATAGAATTGCCATTGTTCTTTCTGCTGATGGTGTCTTGGGTTTAGACCAAAGAGTGCAAGCAGTCGAAGTTGCGATCGCTTATTCCAAATCTCCCCAAGAGTTTCTCCAGCAGTACAGCGAAGATATCGACGCCCTCAAAACCCAAATTATCTTTGCACGGGAATGGTTAAAGGATGTCTGCATTACCCACGACCAAATCACCTACTTGGTAGAAGAAGCAATCCGGGGCGGAGTCCAGGGACATCGGGCAGAATTATTCGCTGTGCGTGTAGCCAAAGCCTCAGCAGCCTTAGATGGACGTACTCAAGTCAACGCTGATGATTTGCGTCGGGCGGTGGAATTAGTTATAGTCCCACGGGCAACTCAGATCCAGACACCCCCACCCGATCAACAACAACCCCCACCACCACCCCCTCCCCAAGATCAAGAACAAGAAGACGACGAAAATCAAGAACAGGAAGAAGAGGAAAATAACGAAGAACAACAGGAACCACCCAGCATTCCCGAAGAATTTATCTTTGACCCGGAAGGAGTTGTTCTTGATCAAAGTGTGCTTTATTTTGCTCAAATGGCACAGCGGCACGGGAAATCTGGTAGTCGTAGCTTAATCTTCTCCGAAGACCGGGGGCGTTACATAAAGCCAATGCTACCCAAAGGCAAAGTCCGTCGGATTGCCGTAGATGCCACAATGCGAGCCGCAGCACCGTATCAAAAAGCACGACGCGCTCGTCATCAAGGAGATGCACAAAAGCGGGTATATATCGAACAAGGTGATATTCGTTCCAAGCGCTTGGCTCGCAAAGCCGGAGCGTTGGTAATATTTATTGTCGATGCTTCTGGTTCGATGGCGTTGAACCGGATGCAATCTGCCAAAGGTGCAGTGATGCAACTGTTGACAGAAGCATACCAAAATCGTGATCAAGTAGCCTTAATTCCCTTTCGGGGGGAACAAGCAGAGGTATTATTACCACCAACACGTTCGATCGCTTTAGCGCGGAACCGCTTGGAAAGACTGCCCTGTGGTGGCGGTTCCCCACTGGCACACGGCTTGACACAAGCTGTCCGCGTCGGGTTGAATGCCCAAATGAGTGGAGATATCGGACAAGTTGTACTCGTGGCAATTACCGATGGACGAGGTAACATTCCTTTATCGCGTTCTTTGGGTGAACCACAAGAACCGGGAGAAAAGCCAGATATCAAAGCCGAGTTGTTGAATATTGCTGCTAGAATCCGGGCTTTAGGAATGCAATTGTTGGTAATTGATACCGAGAGCAAATTTGTTTCCACTGGCTTTGCCAAAGAAATAGCCAAAACAGCAGGAGGTAAATATTATCACTTGCCCAAAGCCACAGATAAAGCGATCGCTGCCATGACTAAAGGTGCGATCGCCGATATTAGAAAGTAGTCTTAAAAAGGAATAGGAGCGGGGAATGGGAAGCGAGGAGCGAGGATGATTAATAACCACTAACCATTCCATTACCAATTACCCATTACCCATTACCTTAAAAACTAAAAGTTGTCCGCACTACACCAAGATAAATATTGTCGTTATTGCTATTAGATTCTGGGTTCACTATCACTAATAGTCCTGGAGTTATGGCGATATTATCTGTAGCTTAGTAGCGATAAAAGGCTTCTAAGTGCCATGCTGTATCTTGATCTTCGTATGCCTCGCTTGCAACTTGAAAATCATTACTTATAACTTTGGGTGGTTGACCGATCGCAATTCCCGCTATGCTTTCTTGTGTGCCTAAATCGGTGAATGCCAAAGTTATAGCCCAATTTAAAATTTCAGCACTAGGATGATCTGGTAAATCTCTGGCTGTGGCGTGTGTAAAACCAATCCAACCAGCAACTGTCATTCTGGGATTTAATGTAATTGCTGATTGTAATCCCAAGGAATGGGCGGTAATTGCTTCGCTTTGGTCATTAAATGGATCGTTAGCAATGCGGCTTCCAGTACTTGTGTCAAGATTGTTGTAAGAATAGACGTAGGTTAACCCAATTCCAGTAGTTTCACTTGGTTGCCAGGTAAGTTGTGCGATCGCCCCATAACTCGACTGTCCAAACCCAATTTCTGGATCATTGACATCGTCAGCTACGTACCCACCACTTAAACTTACACTATCACTAAAGTTGTAAACTATACCGATACCTGTGCCTTCTCCTTGGCGATAAATAGGGTTACGCTGGGCAAATCGGGAGATAGAACCGTCACCACTCCCACTTAAATAAGGATTGAGTGTATCTATAATTAGATCATCTAAATCGCCCCCTATTGCTTCTAAATAAACCATCATCTGTTCGCCAATTGGGAAACTGTATTCTAATAAGCTAAGCTCAACATCGTTGGAACTATCACCTTGGAAGGCTAAATGTGCCATATCAGTGCCTGTTGCATCATCAATTTCTGGGATATTCCTAGTTTGTAGACGAGTTCTCAAGCGGTCTTTACCACTAAAGCTAGTATCGAAGTTGAGCCGTACCCGTTCGCTGAAGGTAAAATTGTTATCGATGCGATCGCTTGAATTATCGGCTTTGTCTCCATCGGAAATCGCGATCGCAGTAAATAGAACTTCTCCTTTCAGTTGGGTTGTTGTGGAAAACGGTTCTACTTCTAATGATGCTGAGTGAGTTTCGAGGTTATCTGTTCGTCTCCGTAAAATCCCTAGTTCTGTGGCAAATTCAGCTTGCAACTTTTTTAGTGTATCCAAATCTTCTGGTATGATGCGTTGGGAATTGCCTGCAAGTATTAATGAGTTAATATGGTTGAGCGTTGTTGAGAGACTAGCAGCAAATTCGTAACGTGTGATCGTTTGATTACCACGAAAAGTATTGTCAGAATAACCTTTCACCACACCATAGCGCTGTATCAATGACTGAAGGTGAGCAACTCTCCAATCACTTGCTTGTATATCAGCTAAATCAGATACAGCATTAATTTTGGTAAATGAATCTGAATATTCCAGCTGAATATTTTCGCTACCATAAGCAACTTTTATGAGTAAGAGAGTATTTGTAAATATTACTAAACTTAATTGGCAAATAATATTCCTGATCGCTTTTACTCTTAGCATTAAATCAATTCATCTTGTCAGCATGGAATGTAAGATATCTAGTTTTTCAACGTTACAGTTAAGTAATTTTAACAATTTAGCATTTTTTGTTCAATTACGCTGACATGTAGCAATTTACAGCCTTATTTGGCCTAGATCACTCATTCTTTAGATAGAGAAATTTAATCTTGATCCCCAACTAATGGGAGAATGCATTACCGAGAAAACAATCATAAATTAGCTAAATAATCAAAAAAATTTGGTGTAACCAACTATAAAAAATTTAAAAACAGTCAGAGATGACAAAAGCTTCTGCTTCACAATCTGCATACAATCAAAGCAAGTCAGATAAAGAAAGTATCTGGAGCCGATTTGATCGAATCACTATCTCAACAGATTGGTTCCACTACTACTAAAACTGGTGGCAAGTCATCCAGAAAGCAGCGCAAATTTCGCTGGGTTGTCGATGCAGTCTTACCCTTGGCATTGACGACTATTGCAGCTATTGTTGTGCTATTGCCTTCTTCGCTGTCCAGCCCTGCACGTCTAGCGTTATTTGCTTTTTTACTAGCGGCGATTTTGTGGTCAACTACCTCAATTAATGCTGACTACATCGCCCTATTCTGCATGATGCTGCTGGTTTTAACGGGTGGAACTTCTCAACAACAGCTATTTGAAGCTTTAGCTTCTGATGTGGTTTGGTTGATGATTGGGGCTTTTGTTTTAGGTGGGGCGGTGCAAAAGACAGGCTTGGCAGGACGATTAACTCAGTTGGTAGTGTCAAGGGCAAAGACTGTCAAAAGTTTATTCTGGTTACTAACAACGGTACTGATTCCCTTGTCATTTCTTATCCCTTCTACCTCTGGAAGGGCGGCTGTAGCGATTCCTGTCTTTCGTAGTATTACCAGTGCTACAAGCGATCGCCGCATCATCCGTGCTTTGGCATTACTCATGCCAACCATCATCCTAGTGTCAACGATAGTGGCATTAGTCGGGGCAGGTTCGCACCTCATTGCCAACGACTTGCTGCAACAAATTACCAAACAAAGCCTTTCGTTCACCCAGTGGGCAATTTACGGTTTACCTTTTGGTATTGTTGCTAGTTTTGTTTCCTGCTGGGTAATCATGCGTTTGTTTTTGGATGAAAGTCGGCTGCAAACAGCTTTGCAAATTCCCCAGACAAAGCATAAACCCCTTTCCCATGCAGAATGGATGACGTTAATTGTGGTGATGGTGATGATTGTGCTGTGGCTGACGGAAAGTTGGCACAAATTTGAAATTGCGACAGTCACAATGATTGGGGCATTAGTTCTCACACTACCAGGAGTTGGAGTTCTGAAGTGGAAAGAAGGACTGAAATCAGTTTCGTGGAACTTAGTAATTTTTGTCGGTGCGGCATTAGTGCTAGGACGAGCATTAATTGACACAGGTGCAGCCCAATGGATTATTGATCAGCTATTTGCCATCAGCAGTATTGCCAGTACAAATTCACAACTATTAATTCTCGTATCACTGGCATTCATCTCGCTCACCTCCCATATTTACATGACTTCCCATACCGCCCGCGCCGCCGCCTTAGTGCCAGCATTACTCTACCTTGGCAATAGTCTGCAACTTAATCCCATCGCAGTATTATTTCTCAGTACTGTGGGCATGGACTATTGTCTAACATTCCCAGTTAGTTCCAAAGCCTTATTGATGTTTCAAGAACTAGAAGGTTCTACTTATAAACCATCTGATTTATTACGTCTTAGTTCAGTGTTACTTCCCGTCCACTTGGGATTGATGCTGGTATTCTACTACGGCTATTGGCAATGGGTGGGGTTGAGGTTGTAATTCAGTTATCAGTTATCAGTTATCAAATTCTAGTATTCACTGCGGCTAGTACTGTTCACTGATTCCTAACCACTAACCACCAACCAATGTACAGACGTGCCATGGCACGTCTGGTACAACAACCAACCACCAACCACCAACCACCAACCAACAACTAACTACTAACCACTAACAATTAACTAAATAATGAACCTACGCAAAAAGCTATTGACAATATTTAGTGGGTTGGCGCTGTTGGCGTTAGCAAGTGGCGGTGTGACTGTATGGGCGATCGCTGCTTGGCACGCCAGTGAAGACAACCTCCAGGATCACTATCAGCGCAGTTTGTTGTTACAGCAGGTGCGGGCTGCTACCTTTCGGGCTTTGAAGGAAGTGCCGGATCGAGTCATCACCGATGATGATGATGCAGAAGAAGAGTTTGAAGAATCTCTTGAACCGGTAGAAGAAGATTTCCAACGCTGGGCAAAGTTGGCTGATAATGAGGCAGAACGTCAGCAATTACAAGAAGTTCGTGATACCTACAACCAGTTAATCCAAAATGCTCGTGTTGTCTTCAATTTGATGGAAGCTGGTCGTCAAGATGAGGCTTTTAGGTTCATGGAGGAGCAATTAGAGGAGGAAGATTTCGAGGAATTTCAGGAAGTCACTGAGGAAGCAGTGGCTTCTGATCAAAAAATTCGTCAAAGAATTCGTCAGCAAACACGTAACACCCGTCAAACAGCACAATTAGTATTGATGATTTCTGCCTTTGGGATTGTCTCACTGATTTTACTGCTTTTTGCTTACCTGAATTCCGATTTATTTGCTCCCTTACGCGAGGCGGAACAAGCCCTTGACGATGTGGCACGAGGTAATTTTAAACGTCGTTTGGATGAAGAACGCAAGGATGAGTTGGGGATGTTGAATCGTGCTTTTAATCGTATGACTAGCGCGATCGCTCAACGGGAACAAGTCATGGGACTCATGGCTACCACCTCACAAGGTACAGATAATTCAACGGACACCGACTGGCGCAATCTTCCATCTCGCCTGACATTGCATACGCTAGTATCACAATTGCGATCGCGAGTTTCCCAATTGTACAGTTCAGCAACAGATAACAACGTCAATGTTGCGGTTGAACAAAAACAGGAGTTAATTCCTCAGCTTGATCAACTACTACAAGCCATAAGCCGCGTCACTGAATTTGGATTTCCCCTAGACCTGAATTTAGCCCGTACAGATATCCGGGCGTTACTTTACGAAGTCCTGCTTAGGTTTCATGACGAGTTTGTCCGCCGGAGTGTCAGCTTTGAATTACAAGTCGCACCAGAAGTTACCCACGCAGTTGTAGATCGGCTCAAGCTACGGGAAGCCTTGGGTGAGTTAATCCGCAATTCTCTTTCAGCCTTACCGGAGGTAGGGGGAAGCTTGGGTGTGCGGTCCTCTCTAACCACAGGTGCAAATGATGCTACAGAACTACTCATCGAGGTTGCCGACGACGGTGCAGGTAGTGAACAACCGTTAATCAACCAAGCTTTTCTCACCTTTGACGACTCCAGTAAACAACGCCCTAGTGTAGGACTCAAACTTACTAAGGCGATCGTAGAGGAACACGGAGGAAGTCTCACCATTAATAGCAAACCTGGTTTGGGTACTCATATACAAATCCGGCTACCTTGGAAGTGGCACAACGTGCTAAGCGCTATGACTTACCAGTAATTGCTATTGCTGGAACGATTGGTAAAGATGCCCGGGTAAATTTTGACTATGGTATTGATTCGTTTTCGACGATTCTTAAGGAACCTTGTACGCTTGGTGAAGCTATAGCTAATAGTTCTGACTTGCTTACCTATGCTGCGGAAAGGGTAATGCGTTTGATTCAAGTCGGTCAAAAGTTAGTAGTCCGTCAATCAAATTTGGCAAGCTAATAGTTCACCACATTAATTTTGATAGGTTGGCCAGATCCCCGACTTTTTAAAAAAGTCGGGGATCTGACCCCTCGCAAAGAGTCAGAACTAATGATCGAACAAGTATTTCTTAGCAGAATTCTGTGGAAATATTGAGCCTATTCCACAGTTTTACCGCCAGGGAGAAAAACGGTTAAACCGTCTCAATCGCAAAAAGTCTAAAAAGTACCGTAAAGGTAAACCACAGTCTCGAAATTATCACAAAGCAAGAGTTAGATATGCCCGTAAACATTTAAAAGTAATACCAATTTGAAAAAAGAATGCGACAGATGAATTTTGTAGAGACGCGATTTATCGCGTCTCATATTCTGAATGTGTCGCAAATATTATTTTGAATCGGTATAAGTAGGCAGCGAGAAGAGTTTGTCAAGAGAGTGGCACTCCGTTTAATCAAGTCTAACGATGTCGTGGGGAGTGTCAAAAATAGCTACCTTGGTCTTCCTAAAGTAGTCACATACAAAACTGCTTCTTCCGCAGGAATACCTAAAACATCATTCACTAAGTCATCAAAGAAACCACCAATACCGCTAACGCCTAAGCCGAGACGAATAGCTGCTAAATTCAGCCTTTGTCCTAAATGACCAGCATCTATATGTAAGTAACGATAAACGCGATCGCCATACTGGGCAATGGCTGCTTTGAGATCGGCTGTATGGAATAATACTACTGCTGCATCTCGCCCTAAATCTTGTCCTAAACAGAGGAAATGTAACTCACGTCGGAAATTTTTAAAGCGAATTTGGCGTAATTCTTGTGCTTTGGGTGCGTAATAATAACAACCAGACTCTAATCCATTAACCCCAGAAACAGCAATAAATGTTTCAATTAAATTGAGGTCAAAGTAGTCTGGAGAAATATCAAAGCCTTGGTCGATATAATTTTGAGGTTGGTAAGTAAAATCAAGTAAAGCTTTTAATTCATCAAATGTTAAATCTTCACCCGTATAAGCACGAGTAGAACGACGCTTGAGAATTGTACTTTCTAAATCTATTAGCTTTTCACCCCAGTTGATTGGTGCTGTGACAGTAGAAATTTTTTGACAAAAAGGAAAATTGTATTTATCCTCTAAAGATTTTTCTTGTTTAACTTCAGGTAAATTGAGCTTACCAGTAGTTCCTGGTTGAATCTGGGTTGCTTGATGGAAGTATTTCAGTAACTCGCCATCGGGAATTTTAGGATAATTAGTTTCTGTAGCAGAAGGTAAAGCAGTTCGCCACGTTGGTAAGTTCTGTTGAATATCTAGCATATCTGCTAAAGGAAGAACTGCGATCGCTCCTTCTTGTAGAGAATCAATATAAAGCAACTCGTTTACCGCCTCATCCACAAAGCCACCAATTAAGTGCGGGCGATAGTCAGTAATACTACCAGCTAACTCGATATTACCTAATAGATGTCCCGAATCTAAAAAAATACGACGGTATGCCCTATCCTCATAGCGCCATGCAGAACGATAAAAAACCGCAGTAATAATAATTGCCAGTTGGGTACTCTCTAAAGCAGGATGCCACAAACAAGCTTCTTGTAAAGCTTGCCAAACGTCACTTTCCCAAAAATGCATCAAAGAATGACTCCGACACTGGTAATTATACAGTCCCGGAGGTAACAACGATGTACCACGGGAAACTACATACACTTCCGCCGGATATAACCCACCAGCACTAGGCGCAGCACGGAGATATACTGCGCTTCCCATCGAAGGCATTCTCGCAGTTAGTCCATAGCTGCAAAACAAAAGCCGTGATAATCTTTGCCACGATTGCGCTTGTGGATTATTAGTAAAAGCTTCTGGCTGATTTTGAATATAGGGCTTAAGGTCAAAAGTAGAACCTATTTTATACTCTTTAAACGGCACTGGCTGCTTTGCCCAGTCTAACCCCCTACTTCTAAAAGCAATAGTCTGAGGGTCATACTTAGTGCGTTCGTGGTAGTGCTGAGCAATAGAAGATTGGCGTAGTTCTGGCATAAGAATTTAAATATGCTTCTGCTACAATCTTGGCATTTCTGGGTACTAACATTTCGTTATAATTTGTACAAACCTATTACTAGTCTTTGAAGTTTTTGTAAGATTGGTATGAATAATACATGCTCTTTACAAACATAAAAAATTTATTGTTACAATTAAAACAAACTTCTCTTCCAAGAATTTAACATGATATATGTATTATTTAAATTAAGTATCAAGCTAATCGATTGTGTAGAATAGGAAATGCCTACCCTAATTTTATCAATATAGATAACTAAGTAAGTCGTCAGGAATAAACAATACTATGATACGTAACTTAAACACTATTGAAATCCTTTCCAACACGAATGACGACCCTCGACAGTTAGCTTGATTTATAACAACCTGACTTGAAAGTAACCTCATCCCATCAAGAGAGGACACCCCTCTCCTTACTAAACAGAGGGGAAGGAGTGAGGTTTTTCATTATTTTTGGTGTACGCAGTTCATGATCGCTACTTATTTCTTGATGAGTTTATGAATTTGATTTTGCATTTTTTCTCGTAATGCTTGTGCTTGTTGATAACTTACTGCACGTTTATTAACTGAACTATTTTTATCATTTTGTTGTAGATGAGTTGTTTCTAAAGGTTGAATAAAGTAACGTAGATGACTTTTAGCTGCCCAAACACCCATAGATGGAAACAGAATAAACACCAACATCAAAGGCGATAAAGGTAAAAACGGTAATTTGAATAATCTCTGTAATTTTTGCAGGTTAGTAGACCAAGGATGTAGATTTTCATTATCAATACAAATTACAGGTAAAATCGGAATTTGAAAACGTTGGCTCAACTGCATAAAACTCACATCAAACTTTTCTAATTGATAACGTTTTTGCCAACCTTTTCTGGGCCCGCGTAATCCTTCTGGTGCGTATAAAAGAATTGTATTATCTTGCAAAGCTGTGGTAAATTCATTTAGCTCCGCTCTCACACCACCTAAAACTGTTGACCATCCAGGCGGCAACCACCAAATCATCCAAGCATGATCAAATAGAGATACTCCAGCTAAAGTTTTTAAGATCCATCCTCGCTCTTTACTTAATAAATAACATAAGGATAAAAAATCCCAGGGAAAACACATTCCTGCATGGTTAATGGCTACCAGCATTGGTTTTGTATTTGGTAAGTTTTCTAATTGATGCAATTCACCATGAAAATAATGTTCAACGATGGGAGCCAGGATTTCCTGACTAAAAAGTTGTTGATAACTAGGATCAAATTCACTAGTTTCTTGTCGTGGTGTTCGACATCCAAGACGCAACCAACGAATAAATATTGCTAGATAGAAGCCACCAGGAATTAAAAATAAGATGTATTCTAGCCAATTCCAACCATCAGGATCACAATGGTAGTGCTGCCAGTGGCGGTTAAATAAAATTAGCCAACCAGGAGGATACCATAAGCAAAACCAGTCAAACCAACTAAATTTATATCCATTACTAGAAGGAGATTCAATTGATGGGTTAATTATATTTTCTTGATTTTGATTAATCACAGTTAACAAGAAAGTAAAAATTATACCAAATTATTATATTAATTTTTAAATTTCGTTAATTACATCTTTCTTAAGACATAAAACAAAAAGTTCGTAGTGAGCATTTAAGCTTTGACTACAAACTTTAAAATAATTATTATTTTTTGTTTTTAGCTGAGTTCTGCAAGCAATTTTACAACTCGTTCTTTAACTTGATCGCGGACACGGCGGAAGGTGTCAATTGAACCTCCTTCTGGATCTTCTAGTTGCCAATCTTCAAATATTTCTCTTGTCACCCAATCCTCTGGCAAATTCACTCCACAACCACACAAAGAAATCACAGCATCGTAGTCTTCTGGATTAAAATCACTTAGAGGTTTGGATGTTTGATTACTAATGTCAATGCCAATTTCTGACATGATTTGGACTGTAATTGGATCTACATGAGAAGCTTCTAAACCTGAGCTTGTGACGGCAACTTTTCCTTGCCCTAATGTACGAGTAAATCCTTCTGCCATTTGGGAACGACGAGAATTTTTTTTGCAAACAAACATTATTTTTTTCATGATTTTATTGATTGTTAGTTGTTGATTGTTGGTTGTTGGTATATTTGAAACCCTTAACAATAACAAATGACAAATGACGACCCCTACTTATTGGCTTTTTCCTTGCGTTCGCTGTAGCGGTCTGTGAGGTAATCTACTTTGTCACGTAATAGCAGGGTGAACTTATAGAGTTCTTCCATCACATCTACTACGCGATCGCGATAAGCTGAATCTTTCATCGTGCCATCTTCGTTAAACTCTTGGTAAGCTTTAGCAACAGAAGACTGATTCGGAATTGTAAACATCCGCATCCAACGTCCGAGAATTCGCAGAGTATTGACTGCATTAAAAGATTGAGAACCACCACTGACTTGCATCACAGCCAAAGTTTTGCCTTGAGTGGGTCTGAGCGCTCCTATACTCAAAGGAATCCAGTCAATTTGGTTTTTCATAATGCCACTAATATTGCCATGCAATTCTGGTGATGACCATACTTGACCTTCAGACCATTGGCTCAATTCTCGTAATTCTTGAACTTTTGGATGGTTATCAGGCACGCTATTGTGAATTGGTAAATCACGAGGATCAAAAAACTTAATCTCAGCACCAAAACCTTCAATAATGCGTGCAGCTTCTTCTGCTAATAAACGACTATAGGAATGCTCTCGCAAAGAGCCATACAAAAACAATATTCTTGGTGGATGGTCGAAAGTCTTGTGCATAGTTTCTAATAATTTAGTTTCCTTATTCTCTTAAGTCTCGAAATCCACTGGAAAGTTGGCTATATATCAACACCGCTAATTGCGCTCCCAAAATTGGTGCTACCCAATAAACCCAGTGATGTTGCCAAATCCCTCCTATCAACGCTGGGCCTAATGAACGCGCCGGATTCATACTTGCACCAGTAATTGGCCCCATAAACATAGCTTCTAATCCTACAGTTAGACCAATTGCTAACCCAGCAAAGCCAATCGGCGCGCGGCGGTCTAATCCGGAGCCGAAAATTACAAACATCAAAATGAAAGTGAGAATTGTTTCTAGAACAAAAGATTGCAACCAATTGTTATCTAAAGGTAAAGTTGCCCCTAAATTTCCAACTTTTCCTAAGCTAATTAGTAATGTAGCTGAGGCTGCGATCGCTCCAATTGATTGTGCCAAAATATACGGTAGAACTCGCCGTCTAGGGAAAAAACCACTAGTCCAAAATGCCAGTGTCACCGCCGGGTTAAAGTGTGCGCCACTCAGATGACCAATAGAGTAGATTAAAGCAGCTACTACTGCACCAAATACAAAACTAATTCCTACATGGGTAACAGCACCTTGACTGAGTTCATTCACCATCACTGCACCAGTACCCGCAAACACTAAAGTAAAAGTGCCAATCGCTTCTGCTAATACCTCTTGTCTAAATAGAAAAAATTCTTTTACGAATGACTTCATTACTTACTGTCATAGCTTGTAAACTGTGGTGTTAAAAGGAAGTAAAAGCTAATGCCTAAAACTTGGCTTGTTTTCTTAACAACTCCCCAATAGTGAGATTTACCTCTGCTTCTCCTTCAAAAACTGTTCCTACCTTGCCTCTGGTAAAGTGAACTTTATCGAGGTGATAACCTTCTTCTGGTAAAGGCACATACCCCACAGAAGCTACTGTTGTTGGTGCTTTCTGAATATAGAAATCAACAAAATCTTTAATTGCTCGTTTCTTTTGAGCAGACTGAGCATTAACATAAATAAACAGTGGTCGAGACAGAGGTTGATATTGAATTTTTTCTACTGTTTCTCGAGAAGGCACTACTGCGCCTTTGCCACTATCAACAGGTAATGCTTTTAACTTGTTTTGATTTTCTTCTAGATAGGCAAAGCCAAAGTATCCTAAAGCATTAGGATCTTTACTTATGCCATCTACTAAGACTTGATCATCTTCACTGGCTGTATAATCCATGCGACTGGCTCCGACTTTACCAACTATTGCCTCTGTGAAGTAATCAAATGTACCGGATTTGTTGCCAGCACCATACAAATTTAGTGGACGATCCGGCCAAGATGCACGTACTTGATTCCATTTGGTAATTTTCTTTTGGGCGTCTGGTTCCCACATCTTTTTAAGTTCTGTGGTGGTAATATCTTTTGCCCAAGTATTTTGAGGGTTGACAGCAATAGTCAAAGCATCAAAAGCCACAGGAAGTTCTATAAACCTCACGCCATTTTTGTTACATACTTCCATCTCTGCACTGAGAATAGGTCGTGAGGCATTATTAATATCTGTTTTTCCGGCACAAAATTTTTCAAACCCACCGCTTGTACCGGAAATATCCACTTTTACTTGGGTTTGATCTTGGGATTCTGCTTGAAACTGTTTTGCTATTGCTTGGGTAATTGGATAAACGGTACTGGAACCATCTATTGTTACTGCTGCAACTGTTTGTGAATTAGTAACTTCAGTTACATTTGCCGATGGGGAAGTTTGCGTAGATGTATGGAATTTTGTTGTGCAACTAGTAGCCAACACCAACATCCCAAGCGCGATCGCTAACTTCTCTCCTGCCGCGCTCATGTTTCACCTCGTAGCTTATATGATAGTTATACTTCCTATCATTTCAAAAAAAGTTGATTTATTAATGATAACTAGACTACATTTTACAAAATATATCAATTTTTATTGATATGTTTTGCTGATTAATTACCAAGGAAAGGCAAATGAGAATTACCCGCGCTAGTTTTGGTGAGAGAGCCGAAAAGCTACCCGTCAGGAAAAGAGGTTTTATGAATAAGGAAGTTGAGAACGAAATGGAAGACGAGTTACGTTCTGACTGCCTTCATGAATTACAAGCAAACGTTGGTGAATCTTACAAAACAGTATAAACTTCCCACTCATCACCATCTGGATCTGTAACCCAAATTTTATCTTGCAAGGCATAGCAGCAAGTTGTGTGGTTTTCAGACCTTACTGTCAGATTGGCTTGCTGGAAGCGATCGCTTGCTTGTGCAACCTGTGCTGATGACTCCACCTCAATTCCCAGGTGATTCAATTTGCCAGTAGCTGAAGGATTTTCAAACAACACCAATTTTAAAGGTGGCTCAGCAATTGCAAAGTTAGCGTACCCTGGACGACGCTTTGCTGGCTCAGTTCCAAATAGTTTGCTGTAGAAATCGACAGCAGCATCAATGTTACTCACATTTAGCGCTAGTTGAAGACGAGGCATAATTGAGTGACTCCTTATATTTATTTACGTCAATATTCATCTATATCAATATACTATTCATGTATATTGATATATGTCAATATAGAAAGTATGAAGTTATCTAAACCTGTCCTATCTTGTTGTTCTCCCTTGCTTACTGGTCGTCTCACTCCTGATGAGGCGATGCATCTAGCCTCAATTTTCCGTATTTTAGGTGAACCTATCCGGTTACAAATGCTGAGTTTGATAGCAGCACAGCCAAGTAAAGAGGTTTGTGCTTGTGAGTTAGCTTCTCCATTAGGAATTTCGCAACCGACAGTGAGTCATCATCTCAAAGTCATGTACGAGGCGGGTTTACTGGAAAAAGAGCGACGCGGGAATTTGATTTACTACCGGATTTTGCCAGAGAAGCTAACAGTGTTGCGGGAGGCACTATCCTAACAGGAACTTCACGAATTAAAAACAATTTTCCTTGAATTTCTTTCACTGCGCTGTGACATACTCCCGTCGCTGACTCTTCGAGTACAGCGCGGGCTTCTCAGACAATCCGGCTATTGCGCGCGGAGGCTCTGAGCTTTAAGAACGGAACGCCCTACCGCTCTATTTTTTATATTTATCGCTGCATTGTGGTCACGATCTAGTGAACAACCACACTGGCAAGAATGCCATCTTTCATGCAAATTTTTAGGAACTTTCACCCCACAACTAGAACAATCTTGAGAAGTGCCGGAAGCATTCACAGCAATTACCAATAACCCAGCATTTTCGGCTTTGGTGGTTAGAATTGACAGGAAACTTGACCATCCAGCATCATGCACAGATTTAGCTAGCCTAGATATGACAAGTCCTTTAACGTTGAGGTCTTCATGAACTACAACGTCATATTTTGACAGCAATTGTCTTGCTGTTTTAAAGTGAAAATCTTTGCGTTTGTCTGCAACTTTCTTGTGTTGCTTGCCTAGTTGTTTAACAGCTTTTTGTCTACGCTTACTGCCTTTCTTCCTGCGTGAAACACGCTTTTGGATTACTCGTAAACGTTTTTGAGACTTGCGGTAGTGTTGAGGAATGGCAACAGCTTCACCCTCAGAAGTAATCAAAAATTCCTTCAACCCCATATCAATGCCTGTTATTGAATCAGGATTGATATCTGGTTTGATTTCTGGAACTGTCGAATCTTCCAAACTTAGGGTTACATAATAGCCATCAGATTTCTTGGTGACAGAAACGGTTTTTATCTTGAATCCAGCAGGTATGGGACGATGCAATATGACCTTGATTTGACCTAGTTTTGGTAGGTTAATCAAACTATCTTTTAAACAATCATCTTTCATTTGTGGGTAGGTAAAAGTTCGATACCTATCACGAGGCTTAAACCGAGGTCTACCACTTCGCTTACCATTACTATCGCCACTTAAAAAACGGTCAAATGTTACCTTAACTCGCTTAACCACATCCTGCAAGACTTGTGAGTAAATTTCACCGTAATGAGGATGAGTCTTCTTGAGCAATGGTAATGTTTTCTTTTGGCTGTAATAGTCGGGATTATCTTTCAACTCAGGAATGTGACAAACAAGGGGGCAAGCATTAATCGGGCAACGATTTTGTTCGTACCAATTAAATCTGTCCGCCAGTAAATAATTATATTGAGCGCAAAGCATGGACAGCCATTGGTCTATTTCTTGCACTTGTTGCTTGGTTGGACGTAGTTTGTATTGGTACGCTGTTCTCACTTGTTTATCACCTCCTTAGTGTATCCATGTTCGCATACTGAGGAGACATTGAGGATATTTCATGAAAGACGATTATTTAAGAATACGGATGAGTAAACGCAGGATGGATAAACTACGTTTGTATGCTCAAATGAAAGATACGACCATGACTCATGTCATAGAAGATTTGATTGATTCGTTAAACATTCCAGATATTGACAAAAACTCAACTACTCCTCAACCTGTTAAACCTGCGGTTTAATTCAGTCAAGGGGTGTTTCGTTTTTGTCCGGGCATTCATCCCGTCACTGAATCAAAGATTACAGTGCGGGGCTTCTGCCCGAACTAGCTAAATCTTCTGCTAAATAAGTTTCGCCAAATCCACCCTTTCCCAAGAGTGTGATGATTTTGTAGCGACTACGGAGGATTGTGTCAGTCGGAAGCATAAATTATGACTTGACAGCAGAGGATTTGGCTTGATTGGCTTTATTTTGACAGATTTTTTTGTATCTCAGCAAGCAAGCTCCCGGACTTTTTTGAAAAGTCCGGGATCTATAGTTCGCGATCGCATTATTTTAGGACTTACACAAGAACTCTCCCAAACTCTTATTCCTTCGTGTCCTACCCTTACCTTAAGCCTATGAGCGCGTCTACGTTTTTTCATGATTTTGTGAAGTCCTGTATTTCCAAGTGTTGGCTAAATAACCTGAGTCTCCAACGGAGGCGTGCGTTAATCTGGATTCTCTGCGCGAATGTGGTGGACTACTAGTAGTATTTCACCACATTGATTTTGATAGGTTGGCCAGATCCCCGACTTCTTCAAGAAGTCGGGGATCTAACCCCTCGCAACTCCTCAAAACTTATGTGGTCGAGTAGTAGATTATATTGAGTATTTTAATGTGGCAATGTATAAATTTAATTTGCTAGTCAAGAGTAAATTTAGTTGCGATCGCTACTGCCCTACTACCCATTCCCAAAGATGCAAATTTCCCTGTTAGATTCTCTAAGTAGAAAAATTAGTATTATTGCAATTACCGGATATCAAAAATATATTTCTCCTCACAAAGGCTTTGCTTGCGCTCATCGAGTACTGTATGGTGGTGAGTCTTGCTCTGGGTACATCAAGCGGGTGATTGCCACTGAAGGGTTACAAGCAGGGCTTTTGATGTCTCGCGATCGCTTTGCTGCTTGTAAACAGGCTAGCCAAATTTTGTTCTCTTGTCAAAGAGTGAAGACCGCAAGGGCAAAAATGCAATTTGCTAACTCTGAGTCTGAGGAAGAAGACGAAGAAGACGAAGAAGTATTAGAAAATACAAGTAAATCAAAGCGTCAATCCTCATCTATAGGAAAACACAGACCTAACAGTAGTTACAATAGACACAACAATTGTGATAATATAAACTGTGATAGCAGTTTACAAGACTGTAGTTCATGTCCTGAGATTAGTTGTGACTTTGCCAATGCTATTGGTGATTTAGGGAATTGCGATTGTAATTTGCCTGAGTGCGGTTCTTTTGATTGTAGCGGGGCTGATTGTGGTTCTCTCGATTGCGGTAGTTGTGGTAATTAGTACAAGCAGGCAGGAATTTTTAAAGTTATTAATTCCATGCTGGTCTAGATGCTCAAAATTTTTGCATTCATAAAAGTGTTTCACTTTTATGATATATATGAAATACACAAACCCCATCAAACAACCGTAGATTAGTTGTAGAGGTTCCTAGCAGTGGGCATAGTAGTTGAAAACGTATCTAAGCAGTTTGGCAGTTTCCAAGCGGTTGATCGGGTGAGTCTCGAAATTAAAAGTGGCTCTCTGGTCGCTTTATTGGGGCCATCAGGTTCTGGTAAGTCAACATTGCTACGACTCATTGCTGGTTTGGAAATGCCAGATAGTGGCAAAATAATTTTGACTGGCAAAGATGCCACCAATCAAAGTGTGCAGGAACGCAATATTGGGTTTGTGTTTCAGCACTATGCATTATTTAAGCACATGACAGTGCGGCAAAATGTTGCTTTTGGTATGGAGATTCGCAAGTTGCCAAAAGCAAAGGTGAAAGCGCGGGTAGAACAATTATTAGAATTGGTACAGCTGAGTGGACTAGGCGATCGCTATCCATCGCAACTATCAGGTGGACAACGCCAAAGGGTAGCCTTAGCCAGGGCGCTAGCAGCAGAACCGAATGTATTATTATTAGATGAACCTTTTGGAGCGCTAGATGCTAAAGTCCGTAAAGACCTACGCGCTTGGTTGCGGCGCTTGCATGATGAGGTGCATGTCACAACTGTTTTCGTTACCCACGATCAAGAAGAAGCGATGGAAGTTTCTGACGAAATCGTGGTGATGAATAAAGGACGTGTAGAACAAGTTGGAACACCTGCGGAGATTTACGATCATCCCGCGACAGCATTTGTGATGAGTTTTATCGGGCCTGTAAACGTATTACCGAGTACTTCAAATATTTTCCAAAATAATGGATTTGATTCGGCACATCCAGAAATGTTCCTGCGTCCCCAAGACGTGATTATCGAAACCTCCCCCAACGGCACTACCGTAGCTGCAAGGGTGAGTCGGTTGATACATCTAGGTTGGGAAATTCAAGCAGAATTGACTTTAGAAGATGGACAGGTGGTAACAGCACATTTGACACGCGATCGCTTTGATGAATTGAATTTAGAACCACAGCAAAAAGTGTATGTCAAGCCGAAGGATGCTAAGTCTTTTCCGCTTTATTATTCGATTTGAGAAACTAGTACTCGACCACATAAATCCCCGGCGTTTGAAAAAGTCGGGGATCTGGCAAACCTTAAATCTTCTGCCCTCAGCATAGCTTGCTTTCTTCGGTCAACTTGACTTTACTTGCGGCTGTTGTGGCTTTTTCCCGTGCTTGTTGAATGTTGCTGCCTTTTGCTAAAGCAACTCCCATGCGACGATAAGGATGAGCAGTTGGTTTACCAAATAATCTAATGTCTACATCTTTTTCTGATAAAGCCTCAGCTACACCTATATAAGCGATCGCATCTAATTTTTCTGAAGCTAAGATAACCGCACTTGCTGAAGGCCCTAACTGTTCTATATGAGGAATTGGTAAGCCTAAAATTGCTCGCAGATGTAGTTCAAACTCATTCAAATTTTGCGAAATTAATGTTACCATTCCCGTATCATGGGGTCTAGGTGAGAGTTCAGAAAAGATTACCTCGTCTTTGGTAATAAAAAATTCCACACCAAAAATTCCTGCACCCCCCAAAGCATCAGTAACTTTTTTGGCTATCTCCTGTGCTTGTGCTGTCATTTGTTCGGAAATTCCCGCTGGTTGCCAAGATTCTTGATAATCTCCTCTTTCTTGCCGATGACCGATAGGAGAACAGAAAATTGTGGGCGCATTCCATTGTTTAATGGTTAGTAAAGTAATCTCAATTTCAAAATTAATAAATTCTTCTACAATTACCTTGTGAGTGTCACCTCTAGAACCTGCTATAGCATAATTCCACGCTTTTTCTACTTCCGCTTTTTCTTTGACAACTGACTGACCTTTACCAGAAGAAGACATTACAGGTTTGATCACATTGGGAAAACCAATTTCATCAGAAATAGCAATTAATTCTTCTAGGGTAGAGGCATAACCATATTTTGCAGTTCTGATGCCTAATTCTTGGTGTGCTAGTTCCCGGATGCGATCGCGATTCATCGTATAGTTAGTCGCTGCTGCCGTGGGGATCACTGTAATTCCCCTTGCTTCAAATTCCAGTAACTTTTCTGTTCTAATTGCTTCAATTTCCGGTATTATGAAATCTGGTTGATATTTATCAACAATTCTTTCCAAGTCATCAGCACTCAACATCGAAATTACTTCTGCACAGTCTGCAACTTGCATTGCTGGAGCATTGTCGTAACGGTCAACAGCAATGACATAATTACCAAGGCGCCCAGCAGCAATTACAAATTCTTTTCCTAGTTCCCCTGAACCTAGCAACATTAATTTTTGTGGCAGTTTCATATCACTATTCATTACACTGTTCATTTTATATCTCTGCGTATTCTCAGCCTCTGTGCTTTATTAGTGTAATTATAATCTTTAAGAATAATCAAAAATTTACTGTCAATTTATAAATACTGATAAATAATCAGCTTACTGATAAATAGGAATTTGAATGATGAATTTAGTTCATTAATCTGGAATAGAATTACAAATTAACTGACCCTTATGCTGATTCACAATAATATGATAACTAACTGATAATCCTAATCGTAAAATGATGGGCATCGAACCCATCATTTTCCTAATCTCCCACCTGATAAGTTTTGTATGCATTATTTCACTGTTTGCGGGGGTACGGTGTGCCACCGCCTGAATCACTTTAGCAATTTCCTAGTGATTCACCATTAAAAATAGCTCCATTCATTAGTAAATCCCAGCGTTGCTGATTACTTAAACCAATTCCTTCACCGAACTTACATTTATCAACTAAAGCTTTTAACCATATAGTCTCATTAAGTGTAGCTCCTCGCAAATCTGCATCTGTGACATCTGCACCTGTAAAATTGGCAAAAATGAGGTCTGCATCAACTAAACTACTTCCTTTTAAGTTTGCACCTGATAAATTTCCCCGGATGAAGTTTACCCCTTTTAAATCTAAGCCAGATAAATCTGCTCCCACCAAATTAGGAAATTTTAGTTGATTAGGATACTCGAAAAATCGGCTGACACAAATGATATTTGCTTCATTGAAGTGCATTTTAGTTAAAAAATCATAACGTGCTATTCCCAGTTGTTTAAGGATTTGCCAACGTTGTTGAGAATTTTGTTCCAAGAAATAAATGGTTAGCTCACGGGATTTTAGATTAGTAATATTTAGCATTTTTATTTTAAATTGAAAAAAGTTTTGATTTTCAAATAACTCAAAATATATCACGAAAATTACTCAATAAACCTGGTATTTACAACTATCATTTAGGCTGAAGTACATCAAAACTTGGTAGTTTTATTATCTATTAACCATTACCGACCGAGAATGAATTCACAATAAATGTCATTTGTAACTTAAATTAGTTGTTGTATTCATAAAATAATTAGTATGAAAATCAAAAAAATACATATTGACTTTCGAGGTCGTTTACTGCTACTAACTACATTCTTCTTGATCGGTTTGTTCAGTGGGGTAACTTTCTTTGCAGTTGATATTTTTAGAGCAAGAGTCATATATATTGATAAAGCAAATCAACTTTTAGAAGCAAAAAAACAAAAAGAAAATAATTCTTTTGGAGTTACTAAAGTAAGTTTTTCCCAAGGATTTAGTGACAAAGGAATAGATTTTAGATGTTTATCTTGGTCTTCAAAATTTTTGTATAGTGGTTGGAGCGATGATCCGAAAGACCATGATTTTTTTATCGATCATTACGTACCTGCTGGGAAACAAGCCATTATCTGTACGACACCTGCGTTATCAGCTGCATTAGCCATACATCCTCGTAAGAAATTTCTATATGAAGTGTCAAAAATTGATTTAGATGATGGGTTATATGTTCGGGTTGTAGTTGGGTTATCGGAGGCAAGGGAGCCTTGTAAATTACTTACAGGCAGCGTAGATTGCGTGAACTCTATTTTGGCACGGCAAGCTGTAGTTAAATATGAACAGTAATTTTAGGGATAGGGGCAATGGGGTGATGGGGTGATGGGGGGCTAGGGGTCCCCACTTTGTGGGGTTGGGGGGTGATGGGGAACTCACCGGCCTCCACTCCCCCAAGGGAGTGGGGATTAGGGGCAGTGGGGAGGTGGGGAGTAGTAAATCATTAACAACTACTAACCACTAATAACCAACAACCAACAATCAACAACCAACAATCAACAATCAACAACCAACAATCAACAACTAACAATCAACTACCAACTACCAACTACCAACTACCAACAACCAACAATCAACAATCAACAATCAACAATCAACAATCAACAATCAACTACTTTCTTGTATATGTTGCTTTGGTAGACAAATTGTAACTTTAGTGCCTTGATCGGGTTGGCTTTCCAAGGTAATACTACCACCGTGTAATTCTACGCAAGCTTTTGTAATTGCCAATCCTAAACCTGTTCCAGGAATTGTGTCTACGTTACTTCCACGACAGAAGGGTTGAAATAGGTTGGTTTGATCTTCTATTGGTATACCTATACCTTGGTCTTGAATACTAAATATAACTTCAGATTCTTGTCCAGTTAAGTGCAATTCGATTTTACCTCCTTGTGGAGAATATTTAATTGCATTAGTCATTAAATTACTAAAAATTAGCCTTAACAGTCCTTGATCGCCCCAGAAGCCTTTATGATTTCCACTACTATTAAAAATAAATTCGTGGCGATCGCTAAAGAATTGTTGCTGTTCGCTGATCAGAACAGAGAAAAATTGCTCTAAGTCGAGGGGAATAGTTTTAAATTTAGTCTTATTAAGTTCAAATTGATTCATGACAAGCATGTCATCTATCAGTTTGGACATGTGTCGTGATTTTTGCTCAATGATGTGTAGAAACTTTTGTTTTTTAAATTCATCTAGATGATCGCCATGTTGCTTGAGTGTAGATGCAGCCGCTAAAATTGAAGCTAATGGTGTGCGGTACTCATGGGAAATAGTGGCGACGATTTGAGATTTAAATGCGTTGAGCTGTTTTTCTTTTTCTAGAGCAGCTTTTGTCTGTGCGAGTAATTCTGCTTGTTGAATTGCGATCGCTAGTTGCACAGATACTTCATACAGTATCTCTAGTTCGTCAGATTGCCACTCGCGTTTTCCTGTACACTGGTGAGCAATCAAAAAGCCCCAAGGTTGTGATACTACTTCTTTATGACTCAAAGTGATGGGAACCACTAGATTTGCTTTACTATCTAATGGCTCTAACAGGTTAAAATTGCAATCATCTGAGCCAGCCCAATAACATAATAAAGAATTATTAGAATTATTTTGGTCTGTAGTGTGATTTTGCCAAGTTTGTTGATCATCAATTTTTGGATGTGACTGGCATACCATGACGCGATCGCACTTGAGCAGTTGTTGCACTTCTCTAACAGCTGTGTATAAAATTTCCTCCAAATCAAGAGACTGACGAATTCGTAGCAACATAGTGGCAATCAAGCGCTGTCGTTCCTGAGTCTTTTGTAACTGAGTTTGCAGACATAATTGCTTGATTACATTACGAACTGCTAGTTGCAATACATCCGCTTTTAGGTGTTGCTTAACTAGATAATCTTGAACACCCCTTTTCATCGCTTGCACGGCAATCTCTTCATCGCCACGCCCAGTAAGCATGATCACCGGTACGGAAGAACCAAAGGTTTTCTGCCTAAGTTCATCTAAAAATTCGATTCCGCTCATATCTGGTAAGCAAAAATCTAGCAAAATCAGATCACAGGGCGTGTGTTGACACAAGCCAAGCCCAACTTCTGCTGAGTCTGCCTCCAGAATTTGGTAATAGTGGTGAGGGTCTTTCAAAAGAAAGCGACGATAGATTTTCCGATCTGTTGCACAATCATCAATGATGAGTAGCTTCCAGGCATTCGGCATAAGAAAATGGGGCAGAGGTCTAATACTCTTCCTCAACATTGTCATAAATTACGAAAACATTAAGAAAAACTAAAAAAATTGTAAAAAAATACAAATGTTGATTGTTGGTTGTTGATTGTTGGTTGTTGATTGTTGATTGTTGATTGTTGTAGAGACGTGCCATGGCACGTCTCTACATTGGTTAGTGGTTATACTACTCCACCCTACGGCAAGCCCTCCGGGTACCCTACGGGAAGCCTATGAGCGCGTCTACACACTCCTCACACTCCCCACACTCCTCACACCCCTCACACTCCCCATCACCCAGAAGCTGGCGGAACGTTAACTTGCAACCAATAATCTACAAACGCTTGAATGGTCTTTTGCAATTCTTGGACATCCATTGGCTTGACAAGATAGCCATTTGCACCCTTTTGATAACAAAATTCAATATCTTTGGGGTTAGATGAAGTGGTGAAGATTACTATGGGAATTTCTTTAAAACTTTGGTCTTGCTTAAGTTGCTCTAAGATGTCACGACCATCAATACCTGGTAGATTCAGGTCTAGTAAAATCACAGAAGGTCGGGATGAGCCATCGGGGTTTTTTGCTTCTTGATATAGGTAGTCTAAAACTTCATCCCCACTAGTACAGCGATGTATGGGGTTTTGGACAGCCATACGCCGCATCAAGCGCTGAAGCATCCGAAAATCCTCGTTGCTGTCCTCAACAACCAATAGTGGTTCGTTAAGTTTTGTTGCCATTAGTGAAGTTATGTTAAAAATCTATGTTTATTAAAAATGAAAGTTTTTTTAATATATCTTAACTTATTCTAGTGTCAAGTAAAACGTTGATCCTTCGCCTGGGGTAGACTCTACCCAAATTTGACCACCGTGGCGTTCAATTATTTTTTTGGCAATAGCAAGTCCTGCACCTGTACCACCGCCGTATTTTTCTTGAGTATGCAGCCGTTTGAAAAGTTTGAAGATGGTTTGGCGGTGGTGGGGTGGAATGCCAATACCGTTATCTCGTACGTAGAAAGTGATTGGGGAGTGGGAACCGGGAGAAGATAAAGTAGAAAAATTGCTTCCTTGTCCCCCTTGTTGATCCAAATACCCAATCTCCACCCATCGTTCTGCTTTATCGTTGTATTTAAAAGCATTGGTGATGAGGTTACTAAAGACCTCGTTCATCAGAACTGGGTCACACCGAATTGTTGGTAGAGGTCTGGGAATGCGAAGTTCGAGATTATGTTGCTGACGGCTAGCATGAAAGACATTTATAACTTGATCAAGCAATTCATTTAAATTAACCGCTTGTAATTGCAGTGCTGCTTGTCCTAATTGCGACAGTCGCAGTAGACCATTAATCAAGGCTTCCATACGTACTGACAAGGAAATCACAGTCTGTAAGAACTCTGTAGCATCTTCATCTAGCACCGATGCATAATCTTCTAAGAGAATTACCGAGTAATTATATATACCGCGCAATGGTTCTTTGAGGTCGTGGGAAGCTGCATAGGCAAAGGAAGCTAATTCGCGGTTACTGCGTTCTAACTCTTGGTTAATTTTGGCTAATTCTTCTGCTTTTTTGAGGACAATGCCCACGATCGCATTTCGCAGACTCAAGGCACTATCAATTTCGCATTCTTGCCAAGGTGCAGATGTCAATCTGACAATTTCCTGCCATTGTTCAAAAGATGTTCTTGGACAAAGGGTGAAACTACCATCTGGGTTAACTTGAATTGATTCGTTAGGATTACCAGCCCACCTTACAGTGCGGATAACTTCGGGGCGAAACCAAAGAATGTAATAATGCCGTAATTTAGAAATCCGCAACAGCAACAAACCACTAGCGGCATCTTTAAATGTTTCAGCCTCTGGATAAAGCTTTGGCAGAGAATCTGTATAAAATATATTATCGTTCACCTGAGTATCTGCCCAGGTAATTAGCGATCGCACATCCTCTAAATCTGGTGTTGCTCCCACCAGGGAAATTTCACCATCCAGACAAACCGCTGCCCCTGTCGCACCTACAAGACCTAGTAACCGGGGTTCAGGCTGGATTAATGCATCTCTAAAGTTATCTACCTGGGAAATAGATTCTACAACACCAGAACGCAGAGACTCTAATCTGGCTTTATAGTCCACTTCTTCCTGAATAACTTTATTGGCTAACTCCGATGAGACAATTTGTCCCAAAAATTCACAGCCACTGCGGATTTCGTAAGGCACATATTTGGGAGTTTGATGATGACAGGAAATTAATCCCCACAGGTTGCCATTTTTAATCAGGGGAATCACCATTAAAGCTGCCACACCCATATTTTGATGAAATTCCACACAACAAGGATGAACACTCCGCAGTACAGATAGACTTAAATCCAGGGGAGTATCATCTATGCTAGAAAGCAATTCCACAGGCTGGGCATTAATTCTGGGTATAAGTCGCAACGAATTGCGTCTGTATAAATCTCTAGCTGGTTCTGGAATATCTGTGGCTGGATAATGAAGTCCCAAATAAGGCGACAACTCTTGTGTTTTTACTTCAGCAATTACTTCCCCCGCCCCTTGGTGGTCAAATTGGTAGACCATGACTCGATCAAACCCTGTAATTTCACGGGTTTGTTGGGCTGCAAGTTGTAAGAAATCTATTAGGTTATTTGTGCGTTTAAGTTTGGCGATCGCTCTTTTAATTAAAGCGTAGATATTGATGAAATTTACTTCGTCTGGTGATTGTGTTGATTCTAACTCCAGAATGATTTTGTCACCTAAGTGATGCACAAAAGCATGGAAGTCTCGCTTACCTTCTTTTGTAGGGACTGATAGCTTCAGGTAATTGAGAGTATCAATTTCTTCTGTTGGAAGTTGAGCGATCGCTTCTAAACCCGGAGCATCAAGCAAAGAACTGAGGGGTTGACCTAGCAACTCCTCTGGCTGTTTGTCCAAATAGACTTGGGTATTACTGCTAACCTGTAGTATCTCCAACTGGGTACTTAGCGCTAGTAGTACACCATGAGGCTGGATTGAGCCAGGGTTAAGAGTGAGTTCGTTGTGACTGTTTGATAGCAACTCCAAATAATGAGATTTTAAATACAGTGTTAGTTAAACTACATTTTTGGGGTTGGTATTTTTAATACCCCAATATAAACAATTTTTTATATTTTAATATTTTTTAAAGATTTTGGATAGATAGAAATCTAAATAGAAGAGATAAGGAATAGTTTAGGTTTTCTGTAACCACACAGTTGACAAAAATTATAGATTATTGTTCCTCTGGGTAGGCTATGGCAAAATCGCTAGTAGTTCACCAAATTGATTTTGATAGGTCGGCCACATCCCCGACTTTTTTAAAAAAGTCGGGGTTCTGACGCCTCGGAAGCTGTCAAAACTTGTGTGGTTGATTACTAGTAATACTTGGGTGATTTTCAGCATATTTCCTGATCGGCAAAATACTCAACCCAATATGCCATTCTGAAGCATTAGAACCCAAAGGTGTGATCGCGTCAAACGCTAAAGCACTAGTGAGGAGCAAGTTTAATAGCGTGTTAGACAGATGCGATCGCTAATTCAATAACCTACGACAATCAAAATTAATCATCAAACTTCACTCCCAAATCTATATTTAATGCCTGTTCAATCTTGCGAATAATTTCTTCTGTGGCAGGCGCACGTAAGTCTTCAGCTTCCAATTGATACCAATAAGCACGGCTAATTCCACTGTCGCGACAAATTTGAGTTAGGGAACGCCCATCTTTCTCCCTAGCCTCTTTAATTCGTTGTCCTAGCCCTGGAAAGTCGAGAGTAATTTCTATTGTTCGTTTAACTTGCATTTTAATTACAGGTAAATTTTCAGACTTCATTTTATTGTAAATTTTCTGAAAAATATTGACAAGTTTAGGCAGAAAATAGACAATGAAAGTATAGAGAAAGCGGTTCCACCGACCAAAGTACAAACCGCCTCTCTATGCCTCAAAACTTAAGTTAAGGACATTAACCAAAACAAAGTTAAGGATATTAAAATTATGCCACAACCTATTCTTTGCAAAACACCTACAAAAGGCTGGTTAAATTTAGCTTACGCTCGTCAAGTTCAGTTTTGCAAAATTTATGTTAATCCCTCCAAAGAGCAAAGAGTTTGCGTTATTACTTGGAGTAATGGTCAGAAGGAAGGATTTTTTGACCTAGATGCCCAAGCGATCGCTCAAACTTGGAAAATTTACACAAAAATTTAAATTGTAGGGGTGTACAGATGTACGCCCCTACTAATCCCCACTTCCTAGTCTATTTTCTTCCTCTTGTTCCACCAGTTCAGCATTTGCTTGTAAAGGCCTGACAACTCGTGCGATCGCTTCTTGGATAAATGCCTTCATAAATTCATCGCGGCGATTAAGTTGAAACTGACGCTGCACTACCTCTGTCATTCCGCCATCGCCCCAATCTTGATCATTGCGAAAGTACTCAATAAAGCTTTTACCAGCAATACGTGTCAGATACGCAGCTGTCACACCTTGAATTGCTCTACCAATAATAAACGTACCGACATTGAGTTGCAAAGCCGTAGAAAGTAACTCCAATGCACCTTTAACAATCCCTAAACCAGCAATTGTTTTCGCCAGAGACAGCGCCAATTCCCGTCCCCGTTCCATGTTTAATTCACAACCGTAAACTCTCCCAATTTCTACGACCATTTGGGCATTGACAGCAGCCGTTGCCAGTAAATCTACCATTGGCAATGGTGTAACCGACACCACCCCAGCACCAATCCACTGAAACCGTTCTACGATTTTGTCAGCTTGGCGGCGACGTTGACTATCAATGAGTTTGCGCGCTTCTTCTCCCAGTCGCAGCGATTGCAGCAGAATATTATCTGCAACTAAATCTTCACCTTCTGCCCGTAAAATTGCCGCCATTCGCCGCAGCAAGGGGATAATTTCTGGTTCTGGTTGGAACATTTCGCCAGTTTCTAGCTGGGCAGGTTGGGGATTGGCAGAAATTGCTACCACATCACCAGCCGCAATAAATCCCCGTACTCTTTGCCGCAATCTAGCGAGGATAGCTTCTTTATCTTCTTCTGTGTACAGGTCTGTTTTATTCAACACTAACAAAGAGCGCTTTCCAATTTCAGCCAATGCTCGTAAAGGCTCGTATTCTGAGCGTCTGAGGTCATTATCAACTACAAATAACAGTAAATCTGCTGACGTTGCTAGTTCTCTGGCTAGCTGTTCTCTCTCAGTACCCGCTATGCCTGCTTCTAAAATTCCTGGTGTATCGGTAATTAAAATCTTGCGCTCTAAACCCCGTAAGCGCATACAATAGGTTTCTCCTACTGTGGTAGTTCCCATAGGTGCATCTACCCTGCCTACCATGCGTCCCAGAATCGCATTTACCAAAGATGTTTTGCCAGCACTACCAGTGCCAAACACCACGACTTGAATTTCACCTCGTTTGAGGTTGGCTTCAATTTCTCGTGATTTACTGAGTAAGGCTTGCCGGGCGACTTCATCTTGAATTTGGGCTACTTGTTGCTTCACAGCTTGCAGGGTGGAAGAAGCTGCTTCCGACTTGGCGGCGGGGATTTGCACTTGTTGACGTTGTCTTTTGGCACGGCGCGATCGCGACTCGCCAGCCTGGAGTACCAGCACGTAATAGACAAAGGTAGCAATTAAAGCACCAATCAAGAAAATGATCAAAAACAGCAGTAAATTCCCCAAAAAGGGAGAGTAGGACAACTGCCAATAAAGCCGTGACAGAGAGTCAATCAGCCACAGGCAAAGTCCCAAAATGACGATGAGACCGACAATAAGCGTAACGATACGCGACAGAGGCATGGATGGCACAGGCTAAAAAAGGCAGAAGGCAGGAGGCAGAGGGCAGAAGGCAGGAGGCAGAGGGCAGAAGGGGTTCCCCACAAATTCGCTCTCCGAATCGCGAATTTGTGGGGGCCCCGCAGAAGGCAGAGGGATAAATACTAATTATTTACCCTTCATACTTCATACTTCATCCTGCTTTTAATATTAATAGTTTCAGTATTTTTCACCAGGGTCGAGAGAAGTATGTTTTGATAAACTGAGAAAAATTTACATATTAAATTTATACTTAGCTGCTAATAACAGGATTTTTTATGCTAGAAATCCGCCAGATGGAAAACTGCAACATCTAACTAGATCATGATCCCATTATCTGAATTAAAACATTTGCCAGAGCATTACTACAACCTGGTTAAACGAGTGTTCCATCAGCTCAGTATTCGACAAAAAATTATTCTTGGATATGGTCTTTCCCTGGGAGTTGCAGTTTTAGGAACAACGGCGGGGCTGTTAATTGGTAAAATTCACTTCCAACAAGCCAGATATCAAATGATCATGGCGGATGAAGAAAGTCATTTATTTAGTACCCTTCAAGGAGAACTGCTAGAAATCCAGTCTTACCAACAAGGAATTGTACCTTTTTTGAATGAAAAGGCAAGGCTGCTACAGGAAACTTCTGAGTTAAAAACTAATCTAGCAGAAGCTGAAAAGTTATTTTCTCAGTTGGAAGAATTTAGTCAAAGCACATCACAAGCAGATTTACAGGCGTTACTCAAACAATATGATGGTACTGTCAGTCTTTATTTCCAGCAACAGAGGACGCTTCTAGATCAGATTTCGTCACTCGCTTCCGGACCACAGGAAGTGCCAAAAGCACAAAAATTAATTCAGCAATTTAGTCAAAGTACAACTGCACTTGATTTTTATGAATTTAGCCAGGAGTTAAACAAAATTGCCAAAACGGTTCGCCATCGCCAAGAAGATGCTGATCAAGCCCAAAATCAAGCATCAGTACTGCAAGCTCTAATTATTCTTGGTAGCATTCTACTGTCAACTGCGATCGCTGCCATTTTGGCTATCTACACAAGCACTATCATTGTACGTCCCTTGCAAACCCTCACTTATGTTGCCCAAAAAGTCACCCAAGAAAGTAATTTTGACTTGCAAGTATCCGTGACAACAAAAGATGAAGTCGGTACTCTCGCTGATTCTCTTAACCAGTTAATCCAACAAGTAAAATATCTTTTAAAAGAACAAAAATCTGAGGCTGAAGCACGACTAATTCAAAGCGAAAAGCTATCTAGCTTAGGCAGAATGATTGCTGGTATCGCCCACGAAATCAATAATCCCATAAATTTTATCTATGGGAATTTAGGCAGCGCCAAAACTTATATCAACGACTTATTTGACTTATTGCAAACATATAAAGCTGAATTTCCCGATCCTAACCAAGTCATAGAAGCTAAAAAACAAGAGATTGACTTTGAATTTATCGAAGAGGATTTACCAAAACTCATCAAGTCAATCGAATTTGGCGCAGAAAGGACACGAGAAATCATCAGGAGTTTAAAAGATTTTTCTCGTTTGGATAACTGTGAAGCTCAGTCGGTTAATTTACATACTTGTATAGACAGTACACTATTAATTTTGCAAAATCGTCTGAAAAAAGGTATTAGAGTTGATTGCAATTATGGCGAGATTCAACCTGTTACAGGTTACACAGGTTTACTCTATCAAGTATTTATGAACTTGTTAATCAATGCCATTGATGCTTTAGAAGAAAAAGCTGCTCAAGATAAACAATTTGTACCTGTGATTACTATTACCACAGAAGCCATGAATAGTGATTGGGTAGTAGTGCGAATAGCGGATAATGGCCCTGGCATTCCTACAGAAAATCAAGATAAAATATTTGATACTTTCTTTACAACAAAACCACGAGGTATTGGTACTGGTTTAGGTTTGGCGATTACTCATCAAATAATTGTTGAAAAACACGGCGGTAAGCTGAATTTTAATTCTGAACTAAATGCAGGTACAGAATTTGCGGTTATTTTACCAGTTGCAAGGGGGTAAAAAGAGCGGGTAAGGTTTGAGGGTCGCCCCTCGCCCGATAGTCTTTGTGCTAGATGTATTGCCTTTCCAGAGCGCATGTATTTAGTACAGTGGCTATTAATTACGCTTCTGGGAATCCTTAACCCTACACTGCCATTGATACATCTTTGACCACGTTGGTCGTGTTTATCATTGGCGTGCAATATGTGGATTTCATAACCCAGGAATTTAGCGGCTTCGTCCCTTGCATGGGTAACGAGTGTTTTTTCTTCACTGAGTTCCAGTTTTAACTCGTCACGTAAAAAAGTGGCTATTTTCTGTTTGATTTCCACGGCTTCGGATTTTGAACCTACAACTCCTAACAGAAAATCGTCGGCGTACCTTGTGTACCAAAGGCGACGAAAATTTGGGTCATTGGGGTCACGCGACGGAATTGACTGCGCCTGTTGGCTTAGTTTGCGTGCTTCTTCCAAATTTCCAGCTTTTCGTGCTTTTGATGCAGCTAATGTCAAAGTTCTGTAGGGAGGGTAAACACTCCTTCTAAGACCTCGTGTGTAGGCAGGTATCAACTTGTGTTCGACGTATTTATCCAGTTTATCTAGCACCAAATTGGAAAGTATTGGGCTTACTACTGCGCCCTGCGGGACTCCGCTGTAGGTGGAGTTGTATTTCCAGTTTTCCAAATAGCATCAGCAACTGGTGCATTATAAATACCAAACTCCTCGATACCGCGATTTCTGAGAATACTTTCAGCGCGACGGATTTCTTCTTCTGTGCCTTCTACAATGACTAGATAATCACCACGGGAAACGCGATCGTTGTAAACTCTAGCTCGTTCTTCAGGGATTCCCAAACCAACTAATGCACCTAATAACCCACCAGCTGCTGCACCAATACCAGCACCCGCAGCAGTTGTGGCTAAGGTTGTGGCTACTTCGCCTGCAAGTAAGATGGGACCAACACCAGGAATTGCCAAAGTACCCAAACCTACGAGTAATCCAGTTAAACCTCCTAGAATACCACCTGTAACTGCTCCAGCAGTAGCTCCTTCATCAGCTTTATTACCAACACGTTCTTGGGTGTCAACACCAGCAATATCACCAGTGCGATCGCTGTCTTTAACGATGACAGAAACTTTGTTCATGCTAAAGCCAGCATCTCTAAGTTCTGTGAGTGCATGTTCAGCGGCGCTACGGTTAGAAAATACCCCAATTGCACGTTGATGTTTCCCCACAACCATTTTGTAATCCTCCATTTAATTAAGCTTGTTTGTGCTTACATACTGTTTTGCCTTGTTTTGAAATTATTTCCATCGTTCTCAGGTGTAAGCAGTTTATCTATCAACAGAGAGGTTATTTGGAGGTGGGGAGTGGGGGGAGGTCGGCCCCCTCTGGGGATTAGGGGAGGTGGGGAGGTGGGGGGTAAACAACCAACAATCAACAATCAACCACCAACCACCAACAATCAACAATCAACCACCAACCACCAACAACCAACAATCAACCACCAACCACCAACAACCAACCACTGTACAGACGTGCCATGGCACGTCTGGTACAACCAACAACCAACAACCAACCACTAACTACTAACATCAACGGAAATTGCGCCTCTATTGTTCGGTTATACGACTTTCACCATTGCACAAAGATCGATAACCTCGTAAGTAACAGTGAAAAAGTAGTGAAAACTCTGCCTTAAACGCTGGATGTCGCTGTTGAACTAAGGGGTGAATACCTGTGTACAAATGGATCTTGCCTAGTCTGAGCGAAGTATTAGCCGATAGTCAATCAACTATGGGTTTTTGTTCATCTACAAAGGCTCAGCAACAGTGGCGCTTATGCGTGGCGGCTACACAACAATTGCTGTTAGATGCCTTGAGAACCCTTGATGGGGATGTAGCGCAAGGATTGGTTTTAGCTGCGCCAGCACCTGTGTTTGATGATCCTAAGTTGACTCAAAAGTTGCAGTCAATAACTTTTACAGCAGAACCGTTTAATCATTTGGCACTAATGCCATTTCAGATGTCTGATCAGGAAGTTGCGATCGCAGCAGAGGCAACTGTCTGTAATAAGTCAATTTTACCTTTGCTAAAAACAGACCCGTTAGCAAAAGAGCAGTTTTGTCTGATTTTTACGAAAAAATTTAGATTAGTTCTAGTTTTAGCAGAAGAAAACGATCAAAAAGCCTTTTTATTTTCCTTTGATTCAGAGGTGGTGCAACAGGCGTGGCGCGCGCTGAGCGCACGCGTAATGTTGAGTAATCCTGATTTGTTTGCTGAACTCGAAGAGACGGTACAGAACTATTACCCTACTGCACCGGATTATCGCACGGTCATGCAGTTTAGTCAATTGTTGCTAGCAGAATTACCGGAGCAAGAAGGGGTAAGGGACTGCGGACTAGGAGCAAGGGAAGCAATAGAAGGATCACTTGAGCAGGACCAAAAAGCCGAGACTAATTCTTCTTACTCTGCATCACCAAAACATGATGTGGAAATGCTGCAAGCTTTTGCTCATGAAGTCCGTACTCCTTTGACAACTATTCGCACTATCACTAGACTATTGCTGAAACAGCGCGATTTACCTGCCAATGTCATTAAGCGATTGAAAGTTATTGATCGTGAGTGTACCGAGCAGATTGACAGGATGGAATTGCTGTTTAGAGCAGCAGAACTAGAAACATCTGCTACAGATAAAGCTACAAGCCATCAATTGACAGCAATGAGTCTAGAGCAGGTGTTGCAAGCGAGTATTCCCCGTTGGCAAGAAGCAGCTAGTCGGCGTAACTTGAAGCTGGATGTAGTTTTACCCCAGGATTTGCCGACTGTAGTAAGCAATCCTACCATGCTCGACCGGGTTCTCACAGGTTTAATAGAGAATTTCACCCGCAACTTACCAGCAGGTAGCCATATTCAAGTACAGGTAATTCCCGCTGGCGATCAACTAAAGTTGCAATTACTGCCTTTGCCTCTTGCGGCAGACAATGACGCAGCAGTTGTATCAAACTGTACGCCACCAATTCGCAAAGCTCTTGGTCAATTACTGATGTTCCAACCAGAAACAGGTACAATCAGTTTGAATCTCAATGCAACCAAGCATTTATTTCAAGCTATTGGTGGCAAATTGATTGTGCGTGAGCGTCCTCGCTATGGAGAGGTTTTAACAGTCTTCTTACCTTTAGAAGGATCGGAAAAGCAAGGGAATTCAAAGTTCAAAATTCAACATTCAAAAGTGTAAGAATGTTGCTATTTGTAAATATCTGCGATCGCACATTGGCATGATGTAGCAGTTCCATGTGCTGCCTTCACAGGGGATAATTGTACCTATAGAATTAGGCAGAATATGTAACAGTAAGCGATCGCTAGGTAAGTATGTAATTTAGATTAAAACGAGAAATAAAACTTTATATTTTTTATACAATGGCTTGAAGCTGAGGATTCTCTGAGATTTTTGAGGAAAAGCCTTATATATAAATACTATTTATGAAAATAGTATTAAAAATTACAGTGATTTTACGGTTATTACGCATCTGATTATTGAATAATATAATAAGTCATACTAAACTGTAGTTCATCTTCAAGTAACGGCTGACAAAATAAATTTAGTCAAAAGATAAGACAAAATATCCATTATAAAATCAAACAAAATAAACTTGTTGGTTGACTCATATTGATTAGTGGGTCAAAGATATTTTTGCGTTTACTCATTTTCTAAAAAATTCTATATTCAAACAATGGATAATAAAATGATGAGTTTTACAGAAAAAAGTAATTTCTCACAATTGGTCTATGAATTTAACAACTGCATAAAATTACAATATAACGGTGAATTAAAAATCAAAATAGTTAAGGGACAAGTCTATACTTTTTACTATCGTTTAGGTAGGATTGTATGGGCAACTGGGGGTTCTCATCCTTTCCGGCGTTGGCGTAGGCTAATGGCACAATATTGTCCACAAATTGACATTGCACAAGTGCGATCGCAATTCATTGATTTATCAAGAGATTATTGGGATTATCGTGTCTTAGAAACTTTATATTCTCAACATAAAATTAACAGAGAACAGGTTAACACTATTACTGAAACCACTATTAATGAATTACTATTTGATCTAATTCAACAAGCAAAATATAGTGAAATTCACTATGAACGCCAACAGCAAATTATTTTGAATTCACCAATGAATTTTACAAATGTACAAATGGCTTTGCAGGAAGTACAACAATTATGGCAAGCTTGGTCAGCAGCAGGTTTAGCAAAATTTTCTCCTAATTTAGCACCAATAGTATGTCAGCCAGAGGAACTACAGCAACAAGTTAATCCCCAAATATATCAGAAGTTTACCTCTCTATTGAGTGGTAAGCATACCTTACGTGATTTAGCGATCAAACTTAAACAAAATGTTTTACCAGTTACACGTTCTCTACTACCCTTTATCCTTAAAGGTGTGATAGAACTTGTAGAAGTTCCCGATCTACCGATGTTGCAACTAGTTCATGGCAAAAATTATTCATCATCTCCACCACACGCACCTAAACCCCCACTTGTAGCCTGCATAGATGATAGTCCACAAGTTTGTCAAATGCTAGAGCAAATGTTGGTAACAAATGGATTTAGATGTCTTAAGATTCAAGACCCTATTCAAGCATTACCTAACTTAATTCAAAATAAACCAGATTTAATATTTTTAGATCTGATCATGCCAGTAATTAATGGTTATGAAATGTGTACACAAATACGGCGGATTTCTGCCTTTACAAACACACCAATTATTATTCTCACCAGCCAAGATGGTCTTTTAGACAGAATTCGTACTAGGGTAACAGGTGCAACAGAATTTATGTCTAAACCTATTACCGTTGATAAAATTATGGCTTTAATACGCAAATATCTACATCCTGCAATCAACTAATTCTTCTGGCGAGGGAAGTAATTTTCTACAGAAAAAAAGCATAAAAGCTAGAAAAAAGCTTTTGATTTTTGGGAATATAATTTTTATTTGTCTGCAATTATTCTATACGCAAGATATTAAAATTTTTGCTATTAGAGCAAATTAATCTTTACATAGTAGATCAGTATTAAATAAAATTACCTAGATAACTAATAGTATATCATAGCTATAACAATGGAGTTAGATTGAAAAAATCAGAAGTTTTACGGATATATATTTTTTAACATAATTGCAATAATCAAATTATAAATAAATATAAATTTTATTATGTGTACACCATAATAATCTAGAGCTACTAGATTAGACCACAAGGTTAATCAGGCTTAGGTTGATGTAGTTCAGGTAGAGTATGACGGAGTTATGGGTGTGAATAAATATCCCAAAATTTTATATTTTTGAAAAAATCTATATATCAATAATCTACATCAAAAAATTTGTATAAGCTAGAGAAAGTAACTATAAATTACCTTATTTTTGTTATCAATAATTTTGATGTATTACACAATATATATACTTAGGAGAAAGTAAAAATGGATTGCCCTCAACAGATGAATGTGAAGAATTTACTATTGGAATTCTTACACTTTCATCAAACGCTCTATAGTGGCGCATTAGATATTACAACTAGTTATCGTCATAAATTTCGTATTTACTATCATCAAGGAAGTATTATTTGGGCAACAGGCGGTATTCACCCCCATCGACGCTTACGCAGACATATGGCTCAAAATTTCCCACAAGTCGATTTGCAGAGTCTGCAATGGCGTTGGCAAAATCTATCTATCAATAACTGGGATTACCAGTTATTGAGAACCTTACATCAAATGCAAAAAATAGAATGGTCACAAGTAAATACAATTGTAGAGAATACCGTTACAGAAATATTATTTGATATAATCCAAGAGGTACATTGTACTCACGTATTTTGCGATCGCCGTTCAGAAATCGTTTTAGATGCACCTATTATTCTTACAAGCACAGAAATTATTTTGCGTCGCACATATCAATTATGGCAGAATTGGGCAAAAGCGGATTTAGCAACAATTTCTCCTAATTTAGCACCTTCCCTAAATCAACCAGAACAACTGCAATACCAAGTTAGTCAAAGTGTATACAAAAGTTTTATAAATTTGCTTAATGGTAACTATACTTTGCGTGATATTGCAATAAAAATAAAACAAGATATTTTGCCTATTACTCGTTATTTATTACCACATATCAACCAAGGGAAAATTCAACTAAAAGAAGTTAAAGACTGGTATTTAAATTTATCTAATAACGCTACAACATCTGTAGATAAATCTCTAATACAAAACAGAAATCGACTAGTTGCTTATGTAGATGATAGTCCACAATTAGGTCATATCTTGGGAAAAATTATTATTGATAATGGCTTGAGATTTCTTCATATTCAAGACTCTACACAAGCTTTAGTAAATTTAATTGAGCAAAAGCCAGATTTAATTTTTTTAGATTTAATGATGCCATGCACGAGTGGTTATGAAATTTGTGCTCAATTAAGAAAAATTTCTTTTTTTGCTAATACGCCAATAATTATTTTAACTGGTAGTAATGGAATTTTTGACAGAACTCGCGCCAAAGTCGTAGGCTCTACAGATTTTCTCAATAAGCCAATTGTAGTTGATCAAGTTATGGCTATGCTAAACAAATATTTGCCAGTGCAGTCTTTCGCTAATCTTAGTAAGTGATAAATTCAAGAATTTATCTATATTAAAAAATGTAAAATTTATAAATTATACGTATTGATACTGAACCTATTTAATAACAAATACCTCAGAATAAAAAAATCAGTGGAGATATGATAAATATTTTTTCCTATCACCCTACTATAATATCTCCAAACTGTTGCTAATATATGTAATTGATCTTTTTGCAAAACAAGATTTGATTTTGCTATGAATACTGTTTTAGTTGTAGAAGATGGATTAACTGATTTAGAACTAATTTGTAATTGCTTACAACAAGCTGGATATTCCGTTATTAAAGCAAAAAGTAGTGAAGAAGCAGAAGAAAAGCTGTTACAAAGTCAGCCAGATTTAATTTTTCTCGATGTAATTTTACCAGGTAAAAGTGGTTTTGAGATATGTCGAGAAATTAAAAGTAATCCTGCCACAAATAAAATTCCTGTAATTTTTTGTTCTACGAAAAATAGCGAAGTTGATAAGTTATGGGGCAATATGTTGGGCGGTGATGCTTATCTCAGTAAACCAATCAATCAAGATGAGCTTGTGGTTACGGTGAAGCAATTAATTAAGTAATCGGCAAGAAATGAAAACAGAAAACAAGCAAAGATATTTAAGCTTGACTTTAAAGGATCAATACATAGCGCTTATCACTTTAGAACATGTCCAGGAAATATTCACCATTGACTTGACAAATATTTGTCGAGTACCACAGATGCCTAGTTGTGTTGTCGGTGTATACAATTGGCGTGGCGAGATGCTATGGCTAGTTGATTTGGAAAGGATGTTTGGCTATCCTCCTTTAGGATCACAAACAGATTTATTTTCTAAATTGATGGTGATAAAACTCCAGTATCAAGGCAAGTCTTTGGGAATTTTGGTACGTGAAATTCGAGATATTGAAAATCTGGATATACAGTTTAGAAAATCGCCGGATGAACATTTGTTTTCTTTGGAAATATCTCCTTTTGTACAAGGTTACTTTATCAGTTCTAGTGAAGAAATATTAATTAGTTTGAATACAAAAGCAATATTTCAAGCACAAATTGGGGTAGAAAACTAGAAGGGTGACAAGGAAAGGTATTTCATGCATGGACTGCTTATAGATGCTGAAGGTTAATAAACATATTCATATAAATAGAGGTTCTATTCATGACAATTACCTATGACAATTATCAAGAAAATAGTTTTGTTGTTAATCAAGAAGAAATTTTAGAAACAACAGATATCTCTCAAGCATTTAAAAATTGGCGAAAACAATGGCAAGCGATCGCAAAGCAGATGCGACAAGCCACAGATGCAGATACACTGTTTCAAGTCACAACCAAAGCAGTACGGGAAATCATCGCAGGCGATCGCGCCTTAATTTATCGTTGGCACAATCTGGATACAGGTGTGGTGTTGGCTGAGTCCAAAACTATTGGTTGGACACCTGCATTTGGTGAAAACTTGTCTACTATTGTATTTGGTGTTGACACAACTCCAGATTATTCAGAACCGATCACAATTACAGATATCAACCAGGTAGAACCTACTCCTTATCAACGTCAGTTGTGGGAAAAATTTCAAGTCAAGGCTAGTGTAGCAGTACCGATTCTTGTAGAAGGTGAATTGTGGGGGTTGTTAGCAGTTCATCAATGTGGGATGTCGCGCCAATGGCAAGAAGCAGAAATTAATTTACTGACACAAGTGGCGACAGAATTGACTTATGCCTTGCAGAGGTTTCAATTTCAAAAGGAACAGCAACAGCAAGCCCAGGCAAAAAAAGCTGTTGGTAAGGTAATTGATAAAATTGTCCGCGTTGCCAACGTTGATCAGTTTTTCCAAACTTCCACTCAAGAAGTGCGTAACTTACTGCGTTGCGATCGCGTTGCCCTTTATCAATTTAACTCTGACTGGAGTGGTGAATTTATTGCTGAATCGGTTGGTAATGGCTGGGTGCGTCTGGTAGGGCCTGATATTAGAACAGTCTGGGCAGATACCCATCTCCAAGACACCAAAGGCGGACGTTATGCTCGTAGTGAAAGCTTTACGGTTGAGGACATTTACAAGGCAGGATTATCCCAGTGTCATATAGACATTTTAGAACAATTTGAAGCTAAAGCTTACATGATCGCGCCCGTATTTTCTGGAGAAAAATTATGGGGACTGCTAGCAGCTTATCAAAACTCTGGTGCGAGAAAATGGCAAGAATGGGAAATTAGTTTTTTAGCTCAGATCGGTATGGGGTTTGGTGTCGCTATCATTCAGACTGAGTACTTGGAAAAGTTGCAAGAAAAATCAGACCAGTTAACCCAAATTGCCGAACAAGAAAAAGCTTACAGTAAGATTACCAATCGCCTGCGGCAATCACCAGACGTAGACACGATTTTCAAAACCACAACTCAAGAACTTCGCCAACAATTACGTTGCGATCGCGTGGCTGTGTACCGTTTCCGTGATGATTGGAGTGGCGAATTTATTGCCGAATCTGTTGCTAGTGCTTGGGGGCGCTTGGTAGGTACAGAAGTTAACAAGTTCTGGGAAGATACCTATTTGCAGGAAACCAAAGGGGGACGACTGGCAAAGGGTGAAAGCCTTGCCATTGATGATATCCATCAACAAGGATTGTCAGCTTGTTACATCGAACTATTGGAAGAATTTGAAGCCAAAGCCTATGTAGTTTCACCGATCTTCTTTGGAGACAAATTGTGGGGTATTCTCGCCGCCTATCAAAATTCCCAACCCCGCCATTGGCAAGAGTGGGAAATCAACTTACTTGCCAGAGTCGGCGATCAGTTAGGGCTGGCATTACAACAAGTTGAATATCTGCAACAACTCCAAACCCAGTCAACCCAACTAGCAGCAGTAGCTGCCAAAGAAAAAGCAGCAAAAGAGTTATTCCAACAACGTTGCATTCAAACCCTCACAGCCCTTCGTCCAGCCTTGGGAGGAGATTTGACTGTCCGCGCCCCAATCACAGATGATGAGTTGGGGACAATTGCCGATGCTTATAACAACACCTTGCAAGCACTGCGGCAGATAGTCATGCAAGTACAAAAAGCTGCCCAGCAAGTCGCCCAAACTTCCCAAGATAGCGACGTATCCCTCATAGACGTGATCAATTTGGCACAGCAGCAGTCACAGGAAATCTCTGTAGCCTTAGCTGAAATTAAACTGATGGGAGACTCCACCCAAGCAGTCGCTAACAGTGCTGATTTAGTGCAAGTCGCTGTAGACAAGGCAAACCAAACTTTGACATCTGGCGATCGCGCCATGAACCAGACAGTTGAAGCTATTCAAGCTATTCGCGAAACCGTCGCCCAAACCAGCAGAAAAATTCAGCGTTTAAGCGAATCTTCTCAGAATATCTCCAAAGTAGTCAACTTAATTAGTAACTTTGCCACCCAAACAAATGTCTTAGCCTTGAACGCAGCCATAGAAGCCACTCGCGCTGGCGAATACGGCAAAGGTTTCGCAGTCGTTGCCGATGAAGTTCGTTCTCTGTCTCGCCAGTCGGCTGCGGCTACAACCGAAATTGAAAAACTGGTGCAAGAGATTCAAGCAGAAACCACAGACGTAGCAATGGCAATGCAAACAGGTATTCAACAAGTACTAGAAGGAACCAACCTAGTTAACAATACCCGCCATAACCTCAACGAGATAGTAGCAGCCACAACAAATATCAGTCAATTAATTGCACAGATTACCGCAGCTACCCAAACTCAAACCACACGATCTGTTTCTGTTACCACCTCCATGCAACAAGTCACTGAAATTTCCCATAATACCGTCGCCCAAGCCCAAGCTTTAGCCGCCGTATTTCAACAACTTCTCGCAACAGCCAAAGAATTACTCACAACAGCCAGTCAATTTAAAGTTGGTTAGTTGTTCGTGGTTAGTTGTTGATTGTTGGTTGTTGGTTTGGTTGTACCAGACGTGCCATGGCACGTCTGTACATTGGTTAGTGGTTAG
>NZ_AJLK01000007.1 GCF_000317205.1 Fischerella muscicola PCC 7414
CCCCATCTCCCCACCTCCCGAGTGATACCATGATCACAGACTCTGCAATTCGCGAACAAGGTTATATCTATTTCCTGGCAGAAGCACCGGAATTACTGCATCAAGTTGAACAAGAACTGTTTAGTTTATCAACTGATTTTAGTAATGCCAAAGTACATAATTTGATGCGGGCAACCCATACAATCAAAGGTGGAGCTGCTAATGTCGGATTAGAAGTCATTAGTAAAGTAGCGCATTACCTAGAAGATGTAGTCAAATCTCTCTATCATCCTGATGTTGTTATAGATGCCCAACTGCAAACATTGCTGGTAGAGGCTTATGAGTGTCTACGTTTACCAATTACAGCAGAATTGACGGGAACAACTATCGATGAACAAGAGATTTTGCAACGTTCAGCAACAGTGTTCGCGAAGTTACAAGAAAAACTAGGAGATGCATTTACAGATAGTAATCATATTCCCACATCCGCAGAATTAGGATTTGACATTATTCAGTCAATTTTTGAAACTGGTGTGCAACAAAGGCTAGAGACGATCGCAACAGCATTGCAATCCACTACAGATGCTGAAGCGATCGCTGAGTTATTACGTTCCGAAGCAGAGGTATTCCTTGGCTTGGGTGAGTCGTTAAATTTACCAGGGTTATGTAATATTGCTGAAGCTATCATCAAGGCATTAGCAACCCATCCACAGGAAGTTTTCAAAATAGCAGCAGTAGCATTAGCTGATTTACAACAAGCCCAAAGTGATGTGTTAGCAGGCGATCGCTCTCAAGGCGGCACCCCTTCTCAGGCTTTGCAACAATTGACAACAAAAATACAACCATCAAGTGAAATTGATTTAAATGCAGAGATTGAAGAATTATATGAATTTTTAACTCAACATTTTCAAGTTAAAGGTAAGTGTTTAAAACCTCAAATAGCAAAGTTATATCTCCAAGTTGTCTACTATCTTTTAGCTTGGTTTGAACAGGAATTAAAAATTCCTACTTCTGAACTTAATTTATCTTTACTTGTTCCCCAGTTTGCAAATCTTCATACCCACGATAATTTTCCCGATTGGCTACAACAATTTTGGCAATTTATCTCTGAAAAAGAAGATAGTTATAGCCTGAGCCTCTATCGCCAAGGCGTAATTTTAACCGTCATTTTAGCAGTGTCACGCCTACAAGCTCAAAAAGGAAAAATTCAAAATGTTGTGCTGGAAAATCTTGGCGAAAAAATTAAAGCTGTAGCCCAAGAATACAAGCAATATCCACCTGTGAATCATCAAGAAAAACAATGGTTTGCAAGTCAAAAATTACAGAATTTCATTAAAAATTCGCAAATTATATTGCCTGGTATTAATAATAAAATTATAGAAGAAAATTGTCAATTACAAGAATTAGCTATCGAACAAGATAGTTATCAGAGTAACAAAATCCAAAAATTAAACTTAGAAAATTTTTCAATTCAAATATCAGAAATACCAAAAAATCTTCATTCTCATTCTCTAGTCACACCAGAGTCTCAAATCATTCTCAACAATGACGTGAAACCAAATGTCCCACCAATTTCACGTCAGAAAACATTCGTACGCGTCGATGTTGAGGATTTACAACGCCTTGATTATTTAGTGGGAGAATTATTGATTTGCGAACAACGCTACAATTTGCAAAATGAAAAACTCAAAGACGCTATCAAACTGTTGTTGCAGCAATTACATCAACATCAAGATGGATTAGAAGACACACTGCAATTACAAAAGACGACAGATTCTCTCAATGCGGTGCTACAACAATCCCAACAAATGCAACACAAGCAGCAATCTTTAGTACTCAATGTGATCGATCAGCTGGTATCGGCACGGATGTTACCTTTGGGATACGTTGTAGAGCGTTTTCCTCACATGTTGCAACATCTAAGCCAAGTATATGGCAAGCAGGTACAGTTGCAACTGATTGGTACACAAGTTTTGGTGGATAAGGCGATCGCTGAAAAATTATATGACCCTCTGCTGCAATTGTTACGTAATGCTTTTGACCACGGTATTGAACTTCCAGAAGTCCGCCGTCAACAAGGTAAACCAGAACAAGGTGTAATTGAAATTTCTGCTTACCATCGCGGTAGTCAAACAGTGATTGAAGTCCGAGATGACGGACAAGGATTAAATTTCCACAAGATTTACACCAAAGCCGTGCAACTTGGTTTATTGAGTGCAGACAATACTTCTATTGCATCAAATCAACTCCTGGAATTCTTGTTTCAACCGGGATTTTCTACCACTGATCAAGTCAGCGAAATTTCCGGACGAGGAGTGGGTTTAGATATTGTGCGATCGCAATTACAAGCACTCAATGGTTCAGTGACAGTACAATCTCTACCCGGACAGGGAACAACATTTATCCTGACGATTCCTTTTTCTATGACAACAGAAAAACTGATGCTTGTGCAAGCAGAGGGTGTGACTTACGCACTACTATTGGATAGTATCGAGAAAATACTCATACCAACTCCTGAGCAAATCAAAGTATTTAATGGAAAACAAGTTCTTTACTTGCAAACAGAACACAATGAGTGCATTGTCACTTTACAGCAAATGGCAAAGTTAATGCCTTATAGTGACTGCGATCGCGAATCTCTTGTAAATTCGCTTAATTCACCAGTATTGTTATTACGTTGCCAACAAGAAATTTTAGCTTTAGTTGTTGACCAAATCATTGGTGAACAAGAACTAGTCATTAGACCTTTAGGAAGCGCGATCGCACCACCAAACTATGTTTATGGGTGTACAAGTTTAGCAGATGGGACACTGGTTTTAGTGATTGATGGCGCTTTGTTAACACAAACACAGCAACAAAGAATACAACCGCACTTAGAATACATGCGGCTACCAGTAGCAGATATTCTGCAACAAAACAGCTGGTTCCAACTCTCAACAGACACTCCACAATCTCTGCCATTGTTAAACTCAGCATCTGCATCCAAAGTCATACTGATTGTGGACGACAACCTTAGCTTTCGTCAAACTCTCTCCATGACTTTGCAAAAATTTGGTTATCAAGTCTTGCAAGCAGAAAATGGTTTAGAAGCACTAGAAAAATTACAGCAACATCCTGAAATTCAGCTAGTGATTTCTGATTTAGAAATGCCGCATATGAATGGACTTGAATTCCTCAGTCGTCTGCAACAGCATCCCCAGGTAGGACGTAGACCTGTCATCATTCTGACATCTCGAAGTGTGCAAATTTACGGTCAGATGGCGCAACATCTGGGAGCGATCGCCTATCTTACCAAACCTTATGTAGAACAGGAACTGGTTTCTACAGTCGAACGTTTTGTGAGTGCTGGTGAGTTAACACCTTGCTAGTTGAACACTCATATTATACGTTGGGGTCGGTAATTGGTAATGGTAATGCTTAATGCCCAAGCTTTATATCATAAGCAATTAGTCGGATATGATATCAATCCCCGCCTTTGTTCCTTAGGACAGATGTGGTGAGAAGCAATAATTCTCTAATTGCAGGGTTGCAATTTGTAACAACAATCTGAGAAAATGAAAAGAATATGAAAAATAATTAGAGCAAACTACTGCCTGTGAAACTTGATTCCGTACCCATGAGTGCCGCTAGTACATCTCAGTACAACTCTGTAGAGACTCGCCCTAGCGCATCTCTATATTCTAAAACTCAGCAACAAATAACAGAAAATATTGATAGCAATACGAGTATTACTACAGTTACTTCACCATCACCTGCTGTTGCTGATTGTACTCAAAAGCAGTCACCCATAACTATTTTCGCCACCACTTTCTTAACCATTTTTCTAGCGGAAATTGGTGATAAAACCCAGCTATCTACTTTACTAATGAGTGCGGAATCACATTCACCCTGGGTTGTTTTTGTCGGTTCCGCAGCAGCACTGATAACTACTAGCTTATTAGGTGTAGTTCTAGGTAGTTGGATCGCTAGTCGCCTTTCTCCAAAAACTGTCGAAAAAGCAGCAGGAATAATGCTGCTGTTGATTTCCCTTATGCTGTTTTGGGATGTAATTTATTAATTGTTCTTTGTTGGTGGTTGTTTGTTGGTTGGAAAACTTCAAACAACCATCAATCAACAACCATCAATCAACAATCAACAATCACCAACCATCAATCAACAATCAACAACCAACAATCAACAATCACCAACCAACAAAATTTATGAACTGGCATCTTTTAGGATTGAGCTTTATCACCGTTTTTCTCTCTGAGTTAGGCGACAAAAGTCAACTAGCTGCGATCGCCCTTTCTGGGCGTTGCCAATCTCCTCGTGCTGTGTTTTTTGGAACTGCCGGTGCGTTACTCTTAACTAGTTTGTTGGGAGCATTAGCAGGTGGGGCTGTGGCAGAATTTTTACCCACGAGGTTGTTAAAAGCGATCGCTGCTGTGGGATTTGCCATACTTGCTGTACGCCTGCTGTGGTTTAATGATGACACTTCTCAAGATGAGTTGTAGAGACGCACTATGTATGGTGCGTTTCTACAAATTCTATTGCCGCCAGCACCAGCTTAAAAGCGTACCACCTGCTACTAATTTGATAACTTCTAATAGCCAATAACCACCATGCAATAAATTCATATTGCCTGGAACTTCTGCTGTCGTCTCAAACAGATTTAGTTGCATTCCGATAGCAGACATTTCCGGTGTTAACCAGTAAGTAGTAGTTAGTGATATAGCTAACAGCAGTATCGATAAAACCAGGCTACCAGACCACCATTTAGATTGAGTTTGATTGAGAGCTAAGACACCAGTTAATACTAAACCAGCAGCTAATAATTCTATACGGTTAAAATTCCAGAAAATAACGTAACCTGCTGTAGCAAAACTGGCTTGTGTGATCATACCAGACACATAAAGGCTAGGCATAATCACCCAGTCTAAAAGTAAACTAGCACTAAGCCAGAAGCCTAAAGTCAGCATCACAATTGATTGCCAAGCTGCACGCTTGAAGCCGAAACTAGAAACGGTATTCATGGTGAATAAATAATTGCTTGTATTTATAGTTCTAGTTTCTAACTTAATAAGTTAATTTGACAACTAATTTCAATTATCTTTTACATTTATATTTGTAAAAGTATATATACTTACGTACTTTGTCATGAAAAAATGTTTGAAAAGCCTAATTTCATACTTAACGCGATTTCAATAAATATTATTCAGACTAAGCAATTGAGTTGCCCGCAACTTGCCTGCAACTAAACTGCTTCAATCAGTTATCAGTATTGATAACTGATAACTGTAAAAGTGGGTTTTGGCCCTGCGCTTGCACGCTGCATAGCCCACGGATTGTGGCTAATTAATAACTAAATAAAGAATATTTGCAAATATATTAAGTAGTAAAAATACAAGTTAATTTTACGTGATAAAATATATTATAGAAATAACAAAAATTAATTTTATATCTGAGGCTAACTTAGCCAAATAAAGCAATGCGCTTTCCATTTTTATTAGGTACAGCACTAACTTTAGTGATGGCGATCGCACCAGATGCTGTCCTTAAAGCTCAAGCAGTACAGCTAAGAGACGGCACAGTATATTTTGTGCAACCTCCTTCGCTAGAAGGAGCAATTACTACCTACAAGACAACATATGCCTGGGGTGCAACATATTATTTCACAATCAACTTGCCTGAAAATGCTGGAGAACCACTGCAAAAAATTACCATTAACCAGCATGAAGGAGTAGATCGTGTCCGCTTCGATTTAGAAGAGACCATCGTTTTTGAAGGTAAGCCTCGCGATAAAGGGCAAAAACTGCAACTCAAAGACGTGACAAGCGATCGCAAAACCAGAACAGTATCACTGACATTTGATCCACCAATACCACCAGGTAAAACAATCACTATTGCTCTTAAACCTTACCAAAATCCGGGAGTTAGCGGAGTTTATCTGTTTGGTGTCAAAGCCTTTCCTGCGGGGGAGAAAAGTTACGGGCAATTTCTTGGTTACGGACGCTTGCAATTTTATAGCCCGACTTTCCTATAACAAAGATTAGCTTTCCTAGTCTCACCCTGTTAAAGTGTCAGTCTTGAAATGAATTTTCTTGGTGTCTTGGTGGTGAAAAAGATAATTTTTGAACCACTAAGACATTAACTAATGTAATACTATTTTGTTGTGCTTGAAGTGATTTCGTTTTCCACTCACTTCCCAAGTGCGATCGCGCGAATAATAGAAAGATTTACTGGAGCATTGCCCATACGGATTGTCAAAATATCTTCTTTCAACACAACATCTTTCACCTAAGGTCGGCAATTTTCGATACTCCAATGACAGCGAATACCGAGAGCAAATTCCTTCGCCGTGCAAATCAGAATTATATAATTACACAAAATGACATATAGAGAAATAATTATTAAATTATATAAAAACTCTTTTTTTAAACTAAAAACTTACTTAATCTTCAGTGCCAATACTGAAAAAAAGCTGAAGAATTTGTGATTTAAATATTCATTTATATAAGCATTACAACGAGCAAAAATTTGTCCAAATAATTATGGTGACTGGGGTTGTAAATATCCCCTCATAACGAAAAATGCAAAATGATTTAAAAAACTGCATACAATCACACAATCAATCTCGACAGAACTTGCCTAGAATAGGGCTGGAGGGAATTCAATCAGGGCTTTTGCGAAAATCTTTCGGTGTAATTGGTAATAAGTAATGAAAGATATATTAATTTCCAATTACCCTTTGGGTTCGCTACAAGTGCCATCTGGCACCAAGCCAAGACGGCAAGTAGTCTCACCAATTACTTATTACCATCTACTCAGCTATCAAAACCACTACAACCCAGTCATATAAGTCCTGAAAAACAAAATTCAAGAGGTAAACCATGTCAAAGAATTTACTGGAACAATTGCGAGAAATGACCGTTGTGGTCGCAGATACTGGAGACATTCAAGCAATTGAAAAATTCAAGCCACAAGATGCGACTACTAACCCTTCCTTGATTACAGCGGCAGCACAAATGCCGGAATATCAAGAAATAGTTGATCAAACTTTACTGCAAGCAAAAAAAGACCTTGGTTCTGGTGCATCTCAAGCTCAAGTAGTTTCTTTGGCATTTGACCGTTTAGCAGTGTCTTTTGGATTGAAGATTTTGCAAATCATCCCTGGACGAGTATCCACAGAAGTGGATGCACGCCTATCTTACGACACAGAAGCTACTGTCACCAAAGCACGAGAGTTGATTGCTCAATACGAAGCAGCGGGAGTTTCTCGCCAACGCATTCTAATTAAAATTGCTTCCACTTGGGAAGGTATTCGTGCTGCCGAAATTTTGGAAAAAGAAGGAATTCACTGTAATCTCACCTTGTTGTTTGGTGTTCACCAAGCGATCGCCTGTGCAGAAGCTGGTGTAACTCTCATTTCTCCCTTCGTTGGACGTATTCTCGACTGGTACAAAAAAGAAACCGGACGGGATAGTTACCCCTCAGCAGAAGATCCAGGAGTATTATCTGTCACAAAAATCTACAACTACTACAAAAAATTTGGTTACAAAACCGAAGTTATGGGAGCTAGTTTCCGTAATTTAGGTGAAATTACTGAATTGGCAGGTTGCGATTTGCTGACCATTTCTCCCGCGCTACTAGGTGAGTTACAGGCAACAATTGGAGAACTGCCTCGTAAACTTGATGCTAGCAAAGCATCAGGGATGGCTATTGAAAAAATTTCTATGGACAAAGCCACCTTTGACAAGATGCACACTGCTGATCGCATGGCATCAGAAAAATTAGATGAAGGTATCAAAGGTTTCACCAAAGCCTTAGAAACCTTAGAACAACTTCTTGCAGAAAGATTGGCTAAGCTAGAAGCTGAAACTCAAATTCCTGTTTAACAGGCTGCCTCAAGGAAACGTTACAGTGTTTGTAGCGAGTGCTTTAGCACTCAATTAAGCGCTAAACTGCTTACTATTAAATAGATTCAGCATCATTTATACCCGATTTCTACAAAGAAATCGGGTTTCTTATTTAGAAAACTTTTTGGAAATTGTGCAGTATCGAACCGAAGAGATTTTTTTAGATAACCTTTTAAAATTGCTGAATGACTCTTGATTAACAAAAATTTCCCATGAACCTGATTATCTAAAAAATATCGCTGCTGAAATTAGAGAAGGCGAATGCCTCCACGCTACGCGATATCAAACAGCCACACGTCCATTTTTAACTTGCCATCACCTGTGAAGGTGTATAACGCCACAACTGATGCAAACGATTTGCTGGCATGGTCAGGTATAAAATATCTCCTGCACTGAGATTGATTTCCAGTAAATCCCAACCGTGAATTTCCTGGTTATTTGTCTCCACATACAACGGCACAAAATCCGCGTCCATCGCTGCATCTTTCACCCGTTGCCCACAAAAAGGATGGGAAGGTGTAATTAATGTTGCAAAAGCTACCCAAAGGCTATCGGCGGTGATCCCATTGCCAAGGATGCGTCCACCTAAAGCGGCGGCGGCGAAGGCTGGCGCAGCAAGTTCGGCGGGACTTAAAACAGCCTCAAAATCAAAGACCTGTTGTGCCATGCGGGCAAAGTCTGGATCTGCATAATGGACAATCACTGGTACTTTGGGTGTGATGGCTTTGGCTTTGAGAGCAATTTCCATGTTTGTGGCATCGTCATTGGTGACAGCAATGAGTGCAGCCGCATTCTCTAAGTTACTTACTTTCAAAATTTCGGCAAAGCTACCATCGCCGTGAATGACGGGAATACCCAATCCTCGCGCCGTGTTGACAAATCTGTTATTAGTATCACGTTCAATGACGATGACTTCATGGCCACTGCTATGGAGTTGCTGGACAATTTTAATACCAATTCCCCCTAAGCCACAGACAATATAATGATGGCGGTGGGGAATTCGGGCAGCATCTAAAAATTGTTTGAAGCGACTACCTAAAACAAAATCGTTAAGAAGGGCATAGAAAAGACCTATGACCGCAGCTCCTACCAGCATCATCAACACGGTAAATAATCTCACACTCGTGGGGGCTTGTTCAATAACTTTATCGTTACCGCCTGCCCCCGTAATCATACCCACAGCAAAATAGAGAGCATCAATAATAGAAACAGTTCTTTCGGTGGAAGTGTAGATGAGCGTAGCGATCGCAATAATCACCAGCAATACCATAGACATGACTACCACTGCTTGAGCATGTTGCTGAAACTGTCGTAGACTGGTAAATACTTTCAGCAGTTTGGCAATCATCGATCTCCGAATACACCGAATCCGGGGTTGAGTTCCCACAATTAAGCGATCGCCTACTTTTAATTTATGCCCCGTGACTACGGCAGAGACTAAATCCACCTCACCTTCTGCTGGCATGTAGTAAATCAGCATCCGTGTCTGATCGTTCCACAACTCACTGAGTTTGCGATCGCGCCACGGGTGATGTTCATCTATGTATTCTTCGTGAATTGGCCAAGTTTGCTGAAACAGCTTGATTTGTCCAATTGCTTGGCTACCCAATGCAGCAAAAGTAAATACTGGTGCTGCCAATCCCGCAACACTCATAGTCAAATGTTCTGGAACCGCATGATCCAGCCTTTCTCCTAAACTGGTGTTAAAAAAGCGGTTGATAATCCGAATCCGCGGATTCAATACCCGCGCTTGCATCATAATTCGCAAATTGAGTGCATCGTCACCTCCAGCTATAACCAGGGTGTGCGCCTGCTGAATGCCAGCTGCTTTCAGGGTGCTAGCTGCGTGCAGATCGCCGACAATGACATCTCCTGCTCGTTCGCCTGGAACTGGTTTATGATGAATGCCGACGACTAACGCCCCCTGCTGTCTCAGCAAACGAAAAACTTTATATCCAGTGCGTCCCAAACCACAGACAATTATTCGAGGTTTCATGAATCAGCAGCATGATGTGCAGAAAAGCTGCATTAGTAAAATGAAATATTATTTAAATTTTTGCCTGATTCTCAAGAATGGAACTGTAGCTGACAACACGATAAATAGAAGGCAGAGGGCACCAGGGCAGATGGCAGAAGGAGAAAGCCGCTTCAGGTGCAGGTTTTACTAGTTAAGATTTTTAAGTTATTCAATCACGGGAAAATCTCACGAACCTTGCCATGAAATGACTTGTTGTACTAGAAAATACCCTGACCGGGTGTTAATAAATTATCAGGATCATAGCGACGTTTGGCACTCACTAACTTGCCCCAAACTGGACGAAAATGTTGTCGCCAATCTTTGGAGTCAAAGGAAATTGCACCTACAGGATATTGGTAGCCACCCAAATCGCGATCGCGTTCAAATAATCTCCGGTTATCAGTCAGCATCTGTCTGACAACAGTATCCTCTGGTGGTGCTGCGGTTCGCAAGATGGCAAACAGAAATATAGCCTCCTCTGTGGGAACTCGAAACAAAGGCCGTTGGAAGCAGTTAGTTTTAACTGGATATAGCAAAATCGGTCCTTGACCTGTGTCGGCTAGTGTTAAATTGCTAGCAACCTCACTCACAAAATTTTCTACTACACTGCTTGGCACAAATAAGTTCAACCAAGGATGAGGATAAGACCACACACCGATGGATTTGAGGGTTGCAACAACAGGTGCTAAACGGTTGAGGAAATTGAAGTAAGATTTATCCTCTATTTGTTCTGTACCACGAATGTAGTTTAACCTAGTCAGCAATACATTATTGTTGGGTACAGCAGGGGGAGTGTAAAAGCTAGCAGCTTCCAACAGATAACCCCACCCACCATTATCATTGGCTACCAACTGACCTTTTACATAGTCGAAGCGCTCATCATTGATCAGTAAGCGTTGGTCACGTGTTAAGGCAGCGATCGCTTGACGATGCACAATATGACCAAAATCATCCGCAACAGTGGCGAGTGAAGCGTTATCTGTGTAAAGTACTCCATCTAGAGGTGGCAAACTTTCAAACAAAGATGAAGCACTAGCGGATGTCACCCAAACACGATTAGCTGGATCAAACCCAATTACAATTGTAGTGGCAATCACACCTTGTAAAACTACACGACGGGAAGTGTTGTTTTTCATGATTTAGTAATGGTACAGACCAGGCACTTTTCCATTGATTTAATACCCATTGAATAAATTGCCAGAAAATCTAGAGAATATGCAGGTGAGTCAGCTAAATCCCCGGATCTACTAAGCGAGTAGTCGGACGACTCTGATATAAATCTTGGGCGACTTGCACGACACAAGCTACAGCCACAAGTCCAATGACTGTAACAGGTAATAAACCCTTACCAAATATAGCGATCGCAATCACAACAATCGCCCCCACACCTCGGAACTTAGAACGAATTTTGCAATAACGGATAACACCGACGCGATGCAGGATAGCCAAAGCTAGGTAGCATAAAGCAATAGAACCACAAAGTAACCATCGCATAGGATTGCTTAGGGCGATCGCTTGTTCACTAATTAATACTTCTTCTACACCGACTCCAGCCCCAGCAATACCAATTACTAGGGGTAGATGAGTATACAGCCAGGTGGCGACAGTCCAAATTTTCCCTTCTGCGCGTGCCGTTTGAATCGGTGTACCACCAAGGTTATCAAAATAAACCCACCACACACTAAAAGCAATCACCAGACCAAATATAGCAGCAATAACACTAAGAACCTCCCATTTTTGTTCAGAAACACCATCAACAACTGCAATAATTGCCTCACCTAAGACAATCATCGTAAATAGTCCAAAACGTTCTGGTAAATGGGAGGCGTGGGGGAGTAATTTTAGTTGGAATTTCGTAGCTGTGAACGGTGTAATCAAGTCAATGATAATTCCTACTCCCCACAGCACAAACCGCCAAGGTGCAGGTATGAATGCTGAGATTAACCAGAACACAGCAGCGATCGCAAAACCCGTAGCATAACGTGTTGTCAACGGACGCGCTGCGGGAATATGTATACCAGCACGGATGTATTCTACAATCAACACAGCTCGACCGAAAGCATAAGCAAGAGCAAACCCAGGCGCACTTTCACCCAAACCATGATGGATGTTAATAGCCAATGCTGCCGCCGTCAACATCTGCAAAGCAACCAACAACCGCCGTCCGATGTCATCGCTATCAAAGCGGTTGGCATACATAGTAGTGCCAATCCATGACCACCACACAGGTATAAATAGAAATACAAAGCCTAAATATCCCGCGGTCGAAACATCTTCTTTCAAATTGTGGGCAAGCTGAGAAACTGCAACCACAAACACCAAATCATAAAACAATTCCAGCCAAGTAGCATGTCTTTCTTCTTCGCTATCTTCGCCTATGCGTAAGCGTGGGGGCTGTAAAAAATTAGTCATAATGTATGTCGCTAATTCCTGATCAATATCTAATCTGAACTCACAAAAACGCTAATTCCCAAGCACCAACGAATAACCTATCTGTGTTCATCTGTGTACATCGGTGTTCGATAAAAAAAACGATATTTCTCACAACTCCAATCCCCATGACACATAATTAATTCTTACCATTACCGAGACACAATAATCTGCCACATACTTACTCCCAACGCGATCACTGCTAAATGTTGCCATAACATTACACGCAATGGTTGCCGAGCAATTTTTTGTGTAAGTACTATCGATAACAGTACTGAAAAAATCAGAGTTGTTCCCTGTAAAAAGGCTATTACAGCCGGATGTGCAACCACGAATGGCAACTGTCCACCATCCAAACCAAAAGTTGCAAAAAAGACTGGTAAAATTCGTCCTCCTTCACCCAAGCCTAAGCGCAGATAATGAGCTAAGTTACCTCCTAATACCAACGGTAAATAGCCATAGGCAAGTTCTGTAAATGAGCGCACCTTAATTCGGTTGGGGATTTTAACCGCAGAGGACGCAGAGGACGCAGAGGAGATATAGTTATTCAACCAGCAATAGATTTTAATCAACCCGTAGGCTAGGAAAGTGACGGCTGTTGGAATCAACAAAGCTAGTAGGGAAAAGCCTAAGTGCGGGAAAAACTGATTTAAATCTATTTGCAATCCTAGCCAGGATTGCAACTCACTTAGGTGATGCAAATATACTCCACCTAAAAGTAAACACAACAAAGCGACTTCATATTTCCGAGGTACATGAGTTGTCCACAATTCAATCCCAGGGGGACGCAAATTAAACTCAACTGAACGATGGGGACAGGCTTTGAGACAAGTCATGCATAGTACACAATCTCTGTTTTCTTCTAGTTGGGCGGGGTGAGAGTATAAAGGACAACCGTTGGTTTCCATTCCTTCGCCTTTTTGTGGCCCGCCTTTGTAACATTGGTAGGTGGTGCAAGTAGCAGAACAAATACCCTGTTGGGCGCGGAGTTCTGTCATTGAAAGTTTGGCGAATAAACCATTCATCCCGCCGATGGGACAAAGATAGCGACACCAAAACCGCCTCTCAAAAATGGCAGAAAAAATCATCGCGCCAGCAGTAATTAGCAGAAGTAAACAGCCGGAGAGATAAGCAGTATTTTCCAACTGCCAAAGTTCTTCCCACAAGAAAATTAGGGTAAATAAGCCAAACAAAAACCAGCCGCCCCATTTTTCGGCTTCTTCTCGTGGCCAGCGCTTGAGTTGCTTAGGAAACAAGTGTGTTGAAATTTTCTGCGTAATTTCACCGTAAATCATGAACGGACAAACAGCACACCAAATCCGCCCCAGAAAGGGAAATAAGAAGAGAAAAACAGGCCACCACCAAGCCCAGAATAGATTTAAAGCAAAATTGCGATCGCGTGTTTGTGGCCCGACAAATAATACTGCAACGATGAACGCAAAAGCAGCAACGGTAAAGCCATAATTAATCCGATCTGGCCACCACGGACTGCGAAGAAACTTCCGCAAACGGGGATAAGCGTTCAAAAGATTTAGCCGAAATCGCTTTTTCTTAGTTTCTGCTGACCAGAAAATCTCTTCTGTTAGCTCCCTTGCTTCTCCTGCTTGCACAATTGCTCGTTCTACCAAGCTTTGTAACTCTTTTAAATTGCCAGGGAAGTCATAGGACTGCAAGCGACGTAGAGCTTCTGGTGTAACATGTGGTTTGGGAATACCTCTAGCACGAGTGTAGAGACTGATATAGTATTCGAGCTGGGCATTAATATCAGCTTTGCGTATCCGTAGGGGCGGGACTTTGATAATTCGGCCAACGCAACGTTCGATTTGCGGCTGAGCTTTTTCCGCAACTATCATAATGCGAGCGCGACTGGTGTGGGGTTCAGCGTCTGGTTCGCCGGAGCGAGTTACGGGAATATACGTATTATCTTGTAATAATTGTTTAATTTTTGGGAGTAATTCTGGAGGAGTTTCTTGGATATTGTTGAGGATGAGAGTACCTTCTCCCAACCATTCTAAAAGTCCGCTTTTGCCACCAGCACGCCCAAATAACTCTGCGCCACTAGTTTGTAGGATACCACAGTTAACTTTGATAATTGGTTCGCGGCGATACTTGGAACCAAAATGAATTAAGGCTGCAACATTATCTTTTTCTAGCCCTGGTTCGCCGAAAATTAATACAGATGTGCGATCGCTTGCAGCTTCGCGAATTTGTTCTCGTAGACGCACGGCATAGCGATTTGTCCCTACAATACCACGCCGGGCTTTGGTAACTAAATATGGGCGTAATGCTAGAGAGCGTTCCTGTTCGTAGTTGAAAGCAGAGGTTAACTGTGCTACTTCTTGAGCCAGCATCCGGGAGACAACCTGAGCAATCTCCGGATATTTACCAATTATTTCTTTAAATACTATCGCAGGTACAACCAAAAAATGACATTCTGTCACAGTATTGATTGTGCGTTGGGCTAACTCATCTAAAAGTATTTCTTGTAAATGAATGATCGATCCAGGCAGAAAACCAACAGTTAAACTCGGGTTATTTTTGTTACTGCTCTCACTTTCGAGCTTACCTTCCAAGAGAATATAAAGCGCCTCTGGAGCAGTCGCTTCAGTAGCTATTTTGTGGTTCGCTGGGAAAACTTTTTCTTCAAGGGCTTGCGCGATCGCACTCAAGGATTCAGGCGATAGAATTCCCAAGGCTGTGCGTTCTCGTAGCCAGATCACTATTTCTGGTGATGTCATGGTGGCTGTTCCCCTCTCAGCACCGCTGTATTACAAGCATTATCGCTTTAAAAGGGGATCGGGGATTAGGGATCAGGAAATAAGATTGTCTAGTTGTCTCCCCTGTGTCCCTTGTCCTCCTTGTCCCTTTTACCTAAGAAGGGGTAAGCTAAGAAATACTAGCGAGCCCTAGATGTAATTGATTCTAAAGAGTTTCTCAGGATAGTATTGAACCAATTTCTGAAATTCCGTTCTCCAACGATTTTTTCGTAGACAGCTTCATAACCATCAACCATTTGAGCAACGCTAAATTTATTTTCTACGTGTTCTCGGCATTTTTGACGATTTAGTTCCAAAGCTTTGGGTATCATCGCCGCCATTTCTTCATAGCTTTGGCAGACATAACCAGTCTCGCCATGCGCGATTACCTCTGATACAGAACCCATATTCATGGCAATTACTGGTGTACCAGTCGCCATAGATTCAGCCATCACCAAACCAAAAGGTTCACACCAAGTAATTGGGAAGAGAGTAATCGCTGCATTTCCTAATAATTCAGCTTTTTGATCGTGATTGACTTCACCCAAAAATTCGATTTGCTTACCATCAATCTGGGGAGCAATTTCTTGTTCAAAGAATTTCTGATCGACAACATCCACCTTACCAGCCATCTTTAAGTGCCAACCTGTTTGTTTGGCGATCGCAATGGCGTGTTGCGGTCCCTTTTCTGGCGATAACCGTCCTAAAAATGCCAGATAGGGTGGATCTTGGGGTTGAGCAAAAAACGGAAACTTTTCAATGCTGATGCCGTTATAAACTGTGGCAACGTAGTTGATATTTAACAGTCGTTGTGCATCACTAATGCTGATGTATGGTTGCGTATGGTGTTGCCTAAATACTTTATTGTTGTCGCGGGTAAAGATACCATGCAGAGTATGCACCGTTGGTGTTGACACCATACTAGCCAAAGGCAGCGCCCAAGCCCCAACGTGGGAGTGGATAATATCAAACTCCGCAGCATGTTGATAAACTTTGCTAACATGCATGAGTTCGTACATTACGGGTTCTTTAATGCTTTTATCCAGGCGCAATGCACGTGGACTACCCGCTTCTAAACGAGCTAGAGTTTGGGAATCACCGGAAGCGAATAATGTGACTTCGTGACCTCTGCGTACCAATTCATCGGTCAAACGACTCACGACTAATTCGGTTCCACCGTAGGTAATAGGCGGAACTTGTTCCCATAATGGAGCTATTTGTGCGATTTTCATAATATTTAGAGTTCAGTTGTCAGAAGCCTTGTCACTGAGACTTCATTTTGAGATATCCAACGTAGATAAGTTCCCCTGATATCTGCAATTGACTTCACGTCGTTGGCTGCGAATTATGCAACTTTGGCGAACTGAACTGAAAACTCATCTCCAGTGAGTGTGTAGATGGATTTACATTTTTTACGGTAAAAGTAAATTCATATAGCTCGCATCTATCTAAAGATAGGTATTTATATCTATAGATAGGCATATTATTATATTGAAGTTGAGCTATTTGGGAGATTCAACAAACAAAAACAAGACAGAGGGCACAAAGGAAGAGGATTTGACTTGTTTGTTTTATTCGTAACGGGTGGTGCTGGATGTTGACGTGCCACTATGGAAAGACTTTTGTTTGAATTTAGAAGTTCCTCGTTGGAAGTGATACTTTTTCACAAAAATCTTGAGACAAATTCCTCTGCTTGTCTGGTAGCCAAATGTATTAGACTTATTGTGAAACGGTATAAACTCTATCAGCCTATCTTGCATAATAAACTCTGGCATTTCTAAATCCGAGCGATCGCAGATAATTATTCCATTGTTCTGCTTGTGGCCTTTCAGCAAACGGCCCAACTGCTACGTGTGAACCTCGCGGTTGATTTTTTATACTCACACCTATTTGTTGTTCAACATTACTTCTAATTTGGTTAGCAATTGCATTAATTTCTGTGGATTTGGCAGGGACAGCTACATAGTAAGGTTTAGATATCTCTAGTTGAGAATTTGGCTGAAGATAGTAAGTATTATTATTGTGAAAATTTTGGGAGGAAGTCGGGATTTGTTGTCCGTTAGTAAAGCTAATAATTTGCGCCCCGGAAATACCATAGGCTGCTAGTTGTTGGATGCGCTGTTGGGCATTAGCTGGTTTACTAAAGATTCCAACTTGAATAACAGAACGTCCTTGAAATTGTCTGATGTAAGCTGTAGGTTCAATTAAACGTACTTGTTGAAGGATTTGGGAATTGTTACTATCAACATAAACTAGGTAAAGTTCAAAGTTTTGGTTATTTTGATTCAAAGGTGTGACTTGATATTGAATTGCATCCTGATTGTGAAGATACTGTTGAGGAGTTGTATTTACTTGAGGAATGGTAAATTCTTGATTATTGGTTGGTACGGGCGGTAGGAGATTGTTGTCACTGGGCGGAATTGGTAGGGGTGTTTGTACTAAAAGACTGTTGTTGCTAGTATTGATTTGTGCTGGTGTGGGAGTGGAGTGACAAATCAAAATTAAGCATCCTCCCAATAGACCACGTAAAATAAAAGATTGTTGGGTAAAGTGCTGAAATATCATAAGTAAAATTGACCATGCAATCGACTATGGTAACAAAAGAAAATTAAAATAATATTTTCTACGGAAACTAAATTTTTACATCAAGAAAGGCAGAGGGCACGACGTCAACTGGTAGAAACCCCCTTACGCCCACCGGGGGGCAGAAGGCAGAAGGAAAGACAGGTAACTGTAGAAAATCGCTATAATTTTTGAAAGGTTTAGAAAGAACAACCTAGCAATATATTTACGGATATGAAAAAAGTCGTAGTAGGACTTTCTGGCGGTGTTGATAGTTCTACCGCCGCCGCCATTTTGCACAATCAGGGCTATGAAGTGATTGGTTTGACCCTTTGGCTGATGAAAGGAAAGGGTCAATGTTGCTCTGAAGGTATGATTGATGCGGCTTCTATCTGTGAACAGCTGGGTATTCCCCATCACGTTGTTGATATTCGGGACGTTTTTCAGACAAACATTGTCGATTACCTTGTAGCTGGTTACAGTAGTGGTATCACACCTCTGCCTTGTTCTCAGTGCAATAAAACAGTGAAATTCGGCCCGATGTTGCAGTATGCTCGCGAAAATTTGGGGTGCGATCGCATTGCTACAGGTCATTATGCCCGGATTCGCTATAACGAAGCAACTGGACGTTACGAACTCCTGCGGGCGATTGATCGCAACAAAGATCAGAGTTATTTTCTTTATGATTTGTCTCAGGATTTACTGGCAGGTACGGTATTTCCTCTAGGTGAAATGCAAAAGAGCGATACCCGCCGCATAGCTAGTGAATACAATCTCAAAACAGCTGACAAACCGGAAAGCCAAGACTTATGCTTAGTGGAAGCCAATGGTTCTATGCGGGCATTCTTGGATAAGTATCTTGCTCCCAAGCAAGGTGATATTGTTGACATGGATGGCAAGGTGCTAGGTCAGCACGATGGTGTCCATCATTACACGATTGGGCAGCGCAAAGGTTTGGGAATCGCTGCTGCTGAACCATTGTATGTGATCGCTTTAGATGCAGTTAACAACAAAGTGATTGTAGGCGATCGCACTAAGGCTACTCAACCAGAATGTACCGTGAATCGGGTGAATTGGGTTGCGATCGCCGAACCTGCAAGTCCGATTCGTGCAGAAGTGCAAATCCGCTATCGTTCTCACCCCGTACCAGTCACCGTCATTCCCTTGGAAAACTCCCGTGTACGGCTCGTTTTCGATGAACCTCAATTCAGCATTACGCCTGGACAAGCGGCGGTTTGGTACGAAGGAGAAAAAGTTTTGGGTGGGGGAATCATTGAGCAGTTTAGTGACTCTTGAGTTGGGTGTCTATTTTTAGTAGATTAAATCTCTTGCAAAAATCAGGATAATTCTTTATTACGAACACAGATGCACACAGATGAACACAGATTTTTTGATCGGTGTTTATCTGTGTTTATCTGTGTTCGTTTTTTTGCAAGAAGTATACTGAATGCAACACATGAATATACGGGATTTTCAACCTACCCCTTATAAACTGCGACTGACTCTTGCGCCTCGCGGTACAATCCCTTGGCAATACGAAACATTTCTTGACCTGTGTGCAAATAACTTTCGTCGTAGTTCAAGGGAAAATATTCCAATTCATCTAGTCCATCACTAATTTGATTGAGGCAGTAATAAAGATGAGCCGCCACTCTTGCTAAACTAGGGGGATTGGGTAGGGAACTAAAAGAAGTTTGTGCCTGTTTCAGGTCTTCTCGGCAATTTTCTAAGTATTTCTGAAAATCTTCTAAAAGATCATCATCAAAGGGATCTGCTGCTAGTTTTTCAATTTGTGTTTTCAAAGAATAAAGAATCACATATGCCAAGCGACTAACTGGTTGATAAACTTGACGTAGCCATTCTTCAATCTGCTCATCAATGTCTCGTCCTGTTTGTTTTTTTGTTTGGTATTGCTGCCCAGCAGCAGTACTGCGCTGTTGTCTGCTGCTGGATTTTTGTTTTAGTTTGTGATAAATTCGTCGGTCATAACTTTTGCGATTCTCAGCATCACCCAAGACTTCATACGCTGCATTAATACGGATAATTTGCTCACTATCCGCCGTTTCTTGATTACTATCAGGATGATATTGTTTGACCAAACGGCGATAGGCTTGCTTAATCTCTGCTTGGCTAGCGTCTGGATTTACTTTAAGAGTTTCGTAGTGGTTATTACTTACCATTGTAGAGAACATCCTGAAAGCCCCGTCACTAGAGAGCGCGGGGATGAAAGGTAGGTGAAAACTTGAGTTTACCTGCCTTCAAAATTTTAACAGTTTGGACAAGTTCTCATTTAAATGTTGCCTACTCTGGCTTCTATTAAGTCTTGAAACAAAGGTGTACTGAGATACCTTTCCCCGAAACTGGGCTGAACCATCACAATTAAGCGTCCCTCATTTTCCGGACGCTGGGCAACACGAATTGCTGCACACAAAGCAGCCCCACTGGAAATGCCAGAAAGTAATCCTTCCTCTCTTGCCAAACGCCGACCATAGGCGATCGCTTCATCATCGGTGACAGTAATGATTTCGTCAATTAATTTTACCTTCAGTACTTGAGGAATAAATCCTGCCCCAATCCCCTGAATTTTGTGTGGGCCGGCTTTTCCTCCCGATAAAACTGGACTGTTGGCTGGTTCGACTGCGATCGCCTTCATGCTTGGTTTGCGTGCTTTGATTACTTCCGCCACACCCGTAATTGTGCCACCAGTCCCAACCCCTGCTACAAGTATATCTACTTTACCTTCAGTATCTTCCCAGATTTCTTCTGCTGTTGTTTCCCGGTGAATTTGCGGGTTAGCAGGATTACGAAATTGCTGCAACATATAAGCATTGGGTAGTTTGTCAACAATCTCTTGTGCTTGCCGAATCGCGCCACTCATACCTTCAATTCCTGGGGTGAGTTCGAGTTCTGCACCGTAAGCCCGCAACATCGCCCGTCGTTCAGCACTCATTGTCTCTGGCATTGTTAAAATCAACCGATAACCTTTAGCTGCTGCCACCATTGCTAAGGCTATGCCTGTATTGCCAGAAGTGGGTTCTACTAATACTGTTTTGCCAGGAGTAATCAATCCCTCCTCTTCGGCAGCATTAATCATGCTGATCCCAATACGATCTTTGACTGATGCTGCTGGATTCATACTTTCCAACTTTACGACAATCTCGGCTACACAGCCTTCTGCTTGGGGAATACGGTTGAGCTGTACTAAGGGTGTACGCCCAATCAGTTCTGTAATGTTACGAGCAATTCGCATTATTTTGTCCTTGGTCAATTCTACTGTGTTGGTGGTTAGTGGTTGATAGTTGATCGGAACAACCAACAAACAACAACCAACAATCAACAAATCACTAAATGTAGTACATAATATCTAACTGCCGTCGGGAATCTCGTTTTTCACAAAGTTCGGCAAGTGTGTATTTTTGTAAAACTGAATTTGCTGCTTGACGTGCTTCTTGCCAAATTTCTTCTACAACAGCACCATCTACAGTTTTAGGCTGATCTTCTTCAGACGTATGCACCCTATCTAAGCCTTCCACACATCCCAAAACTTCAAAAAGCGTGATTTTCCAAGGTTCTCGTGCCAACAAATAACCACCTTTTGATCCTCGTTGGCTCTTGATTAGACCCCCACGCCTCAAGATTGCTAACAGTTGTTCTAGATAGCGGTCAGGTATATTCTGTTGTGCTGCAATTTGACGAATTTGCAGCGGTTCTCCACTTTGGTAGTGGACTGCCAATTCTAACATGGCTAAAATTGCGTATTCTGATTTACACGATAGTTCCACGGTCGAGAATGGGAAAGAAATGATCCTTTTACTTTTTTAGTATACTCCGGTTCTCCACTGGGGTTTGTTATTTTTACGATTAAAAACATAAAAAACCCCGCCCTGAGGCGGGGAAAATATTTTTGTTATTGTTGGTTGTTTCTTCAGCATTGGAAAAAACTACCAATCAACAACCAACTACCAACAACTAACCAAATTAGAAAGTAAAGGTTGTTCTGAGTGTACCGATGATGGCATCGTCGTTATCGCTACTTTGACCAGGAGCGGTTAACCAGATGACGCCAGGAGTGATGGAAATATTATCGCTGACTTGGTATTTGTAGAAGCCTTCAATGTGGTACGGTACATCACCATCTCTAACGCCTGCAACTCTGTTGAGAGAATAGGGTTCAGCACCAGCGAAAATACCCAGTACGTTGCCTTCTTTTCCGAAGTTAGGCAAAGCAACTCCTACACCATAGGTCCAAGCTTCAAAGTCATCGTTAGATCCAAAGCCAGTAACATCATGGTAAGAAACGAAGCCACTTACAGACAATCTATCACTGGGTCTAAAAGCAGCTGATATACCGTAGGAATTACTAGAAGATCCGTCTGTAACACTCAAGTTATTAGCTTGAGCAGTACCGACTACAGAGTTATTTACAGAACCCGCATCGAATAGAGAACTACCTGCACCATGATAGCCATGAACGTAAGTTGCTGCTATTGCTAAGCGATCGCTTAAATTAAAGTTTAGTTGTCCTAGAGCAGCATAGTTGCCGTTGAATATACCTGAACCTATACCAGGATTATTCGGTTCAGACCCCAAGTAACCCACGGTGACTGAAGTTGGTAGAAGGAAACTGCGTCTTTCGCCAAAGCCGAAGTTAACTGCTGCACCAGCACCACCACCAATACGGAAGATGGGATTTTCAGAAGCAAAGGTAGACAACGCACCATTACCACCGTCGTAATCTTCAAAGTAAGGGTTAACGGTAGCAGCAACGTCGCTCCAAATACCACCAGTGGCAGCAACATAAACTCTGGCATTATCACCCAATGGGAAGTAGTATGACAACCAGTCTATAAAGACGTCGTTGCTGTTATTAGGATCACCAGTAATGTTAAAAGTTTGTAGACCTTCAGCACTACCGTCAGCACCAATGTCTAATCTCTGGGCATTCCCAGTTGCAAGACGGGTGTGTAAAACATCTCTACCTGTGAAGCTGGTTTGCAAATCTAGACGAACCCTGTTTTGGAAAACAGTGTTGTTGTCAGCATTATCATCATTACCAAAAGTATCAGTGAGAGCAAAGATCGCTTCACCAACTAGTTTGGTTGTAGTTGAGAACTGGTTAGCTTCCAACTCCGCTGTCCGTGCTTCTAATGCATCTACACGACCACGTAAGGTTGCTAGTTCTGCGGAAAATTCTTCTTGTAACCGCTGCAAGGTCGCCAAATCTTCTTTGGTGACTAACTCAGCTGTCGCTGTGGCAATTAATTCATTGACCCGATCCAAACAAGCATTTAAACCTGCGGCAAATTCATAACGGGTCAAAGGACGATTACCACGATATGTGCCGTTGGGATAACCTGCAATACAGCCATAGCGCTCAACTAAGGACTGAAGTGCTTGGAATGCCCAGTCAGTTGGTTGTACGTCGGAGAACTGAGAAACCGATGTCACTTGCGCTTGGGAATTAGTAGTTTTCCCTTCGCTGCCATATTGGTTAACTTGCTCTAGGACGTTAACTTCTGTTTGCTGCTGTACTTGAGCTAGCTGTTGTACCTGTGTTTGTTGTTGTACCTGAGCCAGGATATCTGACTGCTGTGGCATTTCTGTTGCGCCAACAGAAGCAGTATATTCTGTTTGTGTAGAATTGCCTTGTTGTTGGCTGGTTGATAAATCTGTTTTGATGACTTCAGGGGTGGCGCTATTAGGAGCTGCGATCGCAGTTGCTGAAACCAACATTGTGGCTCCTAAAACTGCTGGACTGACCACCAATGATTTCCACAAGATATTAGACATCGTTCCTGTTCTCCTCACACCTCGTTCTATACATTATGGTTTGCTGCAACTATTGCCGAATCTGTGACTTCTTGTTGAAACCTGTGGATGAGGCATATTGCCCTTAAAGACAATTTTAGTTTTTGCCAAGCTAAACAGTAAATTAAATTCTAGAAAGTTAAGCTTTATGTGATTAACTTACGCAAAAACATATCCTTATAGCTTGTCATTATAAAACATCTGAGTCAGATGGCAACACGTGAGAGTTCGCATATACAACTGTCACATTTCCCTTGGTTAATCTTGAAATTTCAAGCATAGTTTAGTGCCCTAAATCATAAAATTGATCACCTCTTAAAAAACCATACCCAAAATCTACTTGTTAAAACTTAGACAGGTCTGTTGTAATTTATGATTTCAGCTACTAAGAGTAATTACTTAACTTATCTGAGAAATCTCCTTGGCTAACTCAAAATCTTTCTGCGTTAAACCACCTGCATCATGGGTTGTCAGTGTAATTTTAACTTTGTTATAAGAAATCTCTATATCTGGATGATGCCCTGCTGACTCAGCGGGTTCAACAAGTTTATTGACAAACTCTATTGCTTGTAAAAAATCTTTAAACTTACGCTGACAGGACAATTTTGACCCCTCTACTGTCCAGCCTGAGAGGTTGCTTGCTAAATCCTGAATTTCTGCCTCTGTAAGTAACTGTGCCATATCATCAACTCCTAATTTAATTAGTTAGTAATATTTTGTGTTTGAGGAGGTTGATAATGGAAATCACTACTCTAAATTCTATGCTTTTATCTAGCCAGAAAGACTCAATCTCATGCCTGCTTAAATACTTGTACTATCTGTCAGCGTCGATAATGGGTAATTAGGGTATTAGCTCATAGGTGTGAGCGCAATCGGAATATAGAGTAATGATTCGGACTTAATATATTATTGATAATGAACTGGCAAAATAAAAGATAGTAGATTTTACCTAATATTTCACCACATTGATTTTCATAGGTTGGCCAGATCCCCGACTTTTTTAAAAAAGTCGGGGATCTAACCCCTCGCAACTCCTCAAAACTTATGTGGTCGAGTAATAAATGAATTTTTGATTTTGTTGTTACCTCTGCTAAAAGTAGGATATTTTTGGCTTTTACGTTGAAGTTTCCATTGAAATATTTAGCTTTATTTACCCTAATGCCAAGACGCAGTTAATTGCGTAGGGTTCCCATGATTTGATACACAATTATAGTTTTTTTATAAAATTTTTTTAAAACTTAAACCAAGCAAGAGCTATGCCAATTTAAGAAAGCAGAAGGGCAGATAAAGCGCCCAGACACGCAGATAACCAAACGCGTATCCTCTTCGTTCGCTAAACTATAAAATATCTATATGTAAGAGGATGTTTGTAAAGTCTAATTTATTACTAGCCCAGGCGACTAGAAGTCGCACGCCAGGTGCTTTATGCCGGGAGACCCGTCCACCGCACTGGCTTGGCTACACAGGCAAAACCCGCCTGCGCGGGTTCATATCCTTACTTTTTTATTAGTCCACGGAGGTGGACTTTGCTTGTGTAGTAGCGAATTCTATTCGCCCAAAACTTTTCAAACATCCTCTAAAAACTATCCGCTCTTACTTTAGATCCGGTGATCTAGGTAAGAGCGGTCTAGTTGGGTCTTCAGGTTGCAACCTAACTGCCGGAAGGAACTCCCAATCAGCTTAGCTGCTTGAGGTAACTTAGTCTCTCAATAAGACTAAAGCTGACTTTTAGAGAACAGCCCCGGCGCACAGCCGGCTTACTGCAACCTGATGACCCATGCATTTACTACTATCTGTCATGGGCATCACCTCCTTGTTGCCTAAGCGGTGGTAGTCTCAAAAAGGCAGAGCTTATTAGCTCCGGGTTGTTTACAACAATAAATACAATATAGCACAAGGTTTAATGATTGCTGCAATTGTCAACACACTTGTTGTGGGAAAAAGGTGAATTTTTACCCTTTACCCTACAAGATGCATTGCTCAAATGTCTTTTTTATCACCCAAAAGGAAATTACGAACTAGGAAAAAGCTAGAAATCGATTTAGCATCTATAGGTTCACCTTGTAGAATCGCTTTCTCCAACTCTTGCGGAGTCAGTAAAACTGTTTCTATATCCTCGTCTTCTTCTTGTGCTGGTGGTGTTTCCAGCTTTTCTAAATCTTGAGCCAAAAAAGCATAAATAATTTCATCAGAATATCCAGGAGCAATAAAAAATTCTCCCAAGGTTTGCCACTTATGAGCGCGATAACCAGTTTCTTCTTCTATTTCCCGCTTCACTGTATCCAAGGGATCTTCGTTTGCCTCTACAGTTCCTGCTGGAAACTCTAACAACCTTCCCCCAACTGCAAAACGATACTGACGTACGAGAACGAGTTTACCCTCTGGCGTTATAGGTACAGCTAAAGCGCCTCCGGGGTGACGAATGCACTCCCACTCTCCTTCTGATTTGTTAGGCAAACGCAAGCGGTTGACCTCAAAATCAAACTTACGTCCTCTGTAGAACAGACGTTGTTTTAGTAGTTGGGGTAATTCTCTACCTAATGGCATAGTTAAGTTTTTTAGTTTAATAAAAGTCGCAAGAAAAAAGGTGGATGGATTTACAGGGTGTAAGGGTGTCACGGCAAATCATTTCAACAAATAACAACACCCATATACCCTGATTCCCCTACACGCCTAATTGTATTGCTGTAAAATCATATATTCGTTAATAAATGCACTTCAGAACAGTCTACATCTTTAGCTAGTTCTTGAATGGAGCGTCCGGTGACTGGCTCTACCCAATTTGGGGCTATTTCTGCTAACGGCACTAAGACAAAAGCACGTTCCCGCATTCTCGGATGGGGAATTTGCAAGTTTGGCGTATGCAAAATTAAGTCATCATATAACAACAAATCTAAATCCAGTGTGCGAGGGCCCCAACGCTCTTTCCGGACGCGCCCAAATTTTTTTTCTACTTCTAGCAAGCTTGCCAATAATAAATCTGGTGTCATATTGACTTGCATAATCACACAACCATTCAAATAGTCTGGTTGTGGTGGACCTACAGCTTTAGTTTTGTACCAATTGGATCTCGCTTCTAAGATAATACCTGGTATTTGAGCCAAATTTTTGATAGCCGTCTCTAAAATTGTATAGGAATCTCCTATGTTACTACCTAAAGCTACTGCAACAGACTTCCACTCATCTTTGCTGGCATCGTTTGTTTTCTGTAGCTGGAGTTTGCTGTTTGCAAATATTTTCAACTATTTTCCGACTCCAAAATATTACTGAAGAGCAGGTATAAATCTCGCAAATATCTTTAATATTAATCTTAAGAAATCTTATTTGTTATATAGTGAATTAAGTGAATAATTTATTAGGATACTGTACAAACACAAACGTTGTGTACCAATCTGAAAATTTCATGGTGGTTAGGTTGGAACTACTGAAAGTGAGGAGCTGACGTGGGGAAGTTTACCTCCTGGTTTAAAGAAAGAACTACAAAATTGAGTGATTCTCAAACAGAAAAATCTGGGTCGGCAGTAGGTGATACCCAAGCAAAAGAGGAATCCACAAATGAACAAAATCATGATGAGAACCGGCCACCAACAAAACTAGAGCAAGCTAAGCAGATATTAACTCAGGTAGTTGCCAAGCTTCCTGGCAGTCATAAACCGTTATACCGTCGTTATTGGTTTTGGGCTGGCTTGGGCGTCAGCGGCGGTGTCGCTGCTGTTTGTTATGGAGTTTGGTCAATAGACCAGACATTACCAAATAAAACTGAACTCAGTGCTGTTGTCAGAGAGCAAACATTAACCATCAAAGCTGCTGATGGGACGATTTTGCAACAGCAGGGAGAAGCAACTAGAGAACAGTTGAAACTAGAGGAAATACCAGATAAATTCAAAAAAGCTTTTATTGCCTCAGAAGATAGAAGATTTTACAAACACGATGGTGTTGATGCCCAAGGAATTGTGAGAGCAGTTTTAAATAATTTGCGATCGCAAAACGTCGTCGAAGGTGGTAGCACCATCACCCAACAGCTAGCACGAATTCTCTTTCTCAAACAAGAGCGGACAATTTGGCGTAAGCTCAAAGAAGCTCGTCTGGCACAGAAAATCGAAGACCAATTGTCTAAAGACCAGATTTTAGAGCGTTATCTCAATCTAGTGTATTTGGGTTCAGGAGCCTACGGGATTGCAGATGCGGCATGGGTGTATTTTAGTAAACCAGTGCATGAACTCACCTTAGGGGAAATGGCAGTGATCGCTGCTTTACCTCCGGCCCCAAACCGTTTTTCACCCCAAGTAAATCTAGCATCTGCCCAACAGCGGCGGAATCTAGTTTTGCAACGGATGTATGAAGACGGGTATATTACCAAAATTGAGAAAGATATAGCAGTTAGCGAAAAATTAGCCGTTAGGCCAAGTCAACCCAAACGCTGGCAAGTTGAAGCTCCCTACTTTATCAGCTACATCCAGAAAGAACTGCCTAAATATGTTTCCCCAGAGGTTTTGAATGCAGGCGGTTTAACGGTGGAAACCTCCTTAAACTTGTCTTGGCAAAAGATGGCAGAAGAAGCAGTAGATAAAACTTTACGTAATCAAGGTAGCTGGGAAAACTTTAAGCAAGCAGCTTTGGTGGCGATTGATCCCCGTACTGGTGCAATCAAAGCGATGGTTGGGGGAAAAGATTTTAGCAAAAACCAATTTAATCGTGTTACCCAGGCACAACGACAGCCAGGGTCGACTTTTAAAGGATTTGTGTATGCAACAGCGATCGCTACTGGTAAAAATCCCTATGATGGTTATGAAGATGCACCCTTGATTGTGGATGGTTACGAGCCGAAAAACTTCAGTGAGAATTTCTACGGCTGGATGAATATGAGAGATGCTCTCACCAAGTCAATAAATATTATTGCGGTGAAAGTATTGATGGATATAGGATTTGAGCCAACAATTAAGCTTGCTCATGATATGGGAATTAAATCGGAACTCAAGCCGATGTATTCTCTAGCTCTTGGCTCAAACGAAGTAAATTTACTGGAACTAACAAGTGCTTACGGTTCCTTTGCCACACAGGGATTACACGTAGAACCCCATGGCATCACCCGTATTCTCAACCGCCAAGGGCAGGTAATTTGGAGAGATAATTTTCAGCCAAAGCGTGCTTTAGATGCAGAAAGTGCCGCAATTATGACCTGGATGTTACGTAATGTGGTAAACGCAGGTACAGGTGGTGCTGCTCAATTAAATGATAGACCTGTTGCAGGTAAAACTGGTACTACCGATGAAGCTCGAGATTTGTGGTTTATTGGCTTCATACCCCAGTTAGTAACAGGCGTATGGTTAGGTAACGACGACAACAAACCAACTGCGGGTAGTAGCAGTACAGCTGCTTACACCTGGCGGGAATTCATGGAAAAAGCAACAGAAGGAATGCCAGTCGAGAAGTTTCCGGAAAGACCGAAGCTAGAAGGTCGCAAAGGTACTATTAAAGCACAACGCATCAAAGCTAAACGGATTGTTAATCCTCCTGCTCCTTCTAATAACGAGAATTCTGATGGGCAAAGTCAACAGGTAGATTCCAATAATAGCCAAGGGCGATCGTCCCGCAGAAGAAGATACAGAAGAACTAATTATCAACAGCAAGAACAGCAGCAAGAACAAACCCCAAGACGACGCAGACGCCGCTATCGAGAACAGCAAGCAGTTGACGACTCCAGTTCCCAAAGAAGCTATCGGCGTCGCTATCGTAGTTACGAATCAGCTTCTAGTAGTGATTTTTCGTCATCTCAATCACGGCGACGACGTAGACAATATTCAAATTCTTCTACGCCTGTAATCCCTCGAGTCAGGTATACGCCGTCTGCTAGTAGTTCTTCTAGTTCCACGCCTGCATCTTCTTGGCGAGAGAGACTGAAGCCAAGTTCCTCACAGTGAAATGGGGTGATGGGGTGATGGGGTGATGGGGTGATGGGGTGATGGGGTGATGGGGTGATGGGGTGATGGGATGATGGGATGATGGGATGATGGGGTGATGGGGTGATGGGGAGTGTGAGGAGTAAGTATTAAACAACT
>NZ_AJLK01000008.1 GCF_000317205.1 Fischerella muscicola PCC 7414
ACTAACCATCAACCAACAATCAACAACCAACCACTAACCACTAACCACTAACCACCAACCAACAACCACCAACCAACAACCACCAACCTAATTTCCTCCCCTTCCCTCTGACTTGTGGGGGATGTGGGTGGTATGCTCTTTTTATAAGTTTTTAAGTAGTGTTACTTATTTTAGGAGATTATACTCATGAATTTATTAATGCAAGCAGCGGCACAAGCAGCTAATGAACCTCATTTTCCTTTCGCTTTTACTGCGGTTTATGTAATTGGCTTTATTGCTGCTGTCACAATTGGTTCAATTGCTTGGTACAATTCCAAGCGTCCTGTAGGCTGGGAAGATAAAGAACGCCCCGACTTTGTTCCCAAAGTTGACAAAGACGAAACACCTGGTTTAGGTAAACCGAAATAGTCATTTGGTCAATGGTCAATGGTCAATGGTCAATGGTCAATAGTGAAAAATCTTGACTATAGACACTTGACAATGGACTTTTGACAATGATTAATTTTGAATTTCAACCCAACGACGGTAAAGCTTTTGAATTTGTTTGAGAAGGGCATTTAATCCGGCTTGGGTTGATTGCTCTTGCGTGGATAATTGTTGTAATTTCATCAGCAGTTTCGCTTCTTCTATTGCCACTTCATCATCACTGTAAATTAAACCACTGATGGCTTGAATGAGATTTTGGCAATCTTCCATACTCGGATGCTCACCTAAATATTCCTTTACCCAGTCGTAGCATTCGATTGGCTTCACGGGAACTAATTCGTACAATAAAGGCTTAATATCTGGATCGCTAGCTACCCCCTTCTCTTGAGCGATTTGACGCAGATATTGCCTTTCTTCTGCTTGGATTCTGCCATCTATCCAAGCTGCTCCAATCAGAATTTTAACTAAGTTTTTGACGTTACTGGAGTTCACTGACATCACAGCCTCCTATAGTTGACTCTGCCCTCCTTGAAATCTTACAACTGCTAACAGTATTCACCCTGAATTATTGGTTTTTCTTAAACGAACCATAAAAAAGCCATCCATGTCATGTTGATGGGGTAAAACTTTCACCCAGCCTTGTGACGTGGAATACCTATGAAAAGATACATTCTGACAAGGAGTCTCTATTTTCCAATCAGAGTTGTCTGTGAGAAAAGATTCTATGACGCTTTCATTTTCGGCTGGATGCAACGTACAGGTAGCATAAACTAGTACCCCTTCTTCTTTGACAAAAGTACTTGTATGTGATAATAATTCTTTCTGTAGAATGGAAAGTTCTTTGACTGAGTCTGGTGTTTGTCGCCAGCGCACATCAGCATGGCGATGTAGAGTCCCTAAGCCAGAACAAGGTGCATCCAGTAAGACACGGTTAGCAGAGTTACGAAATTGAGATAAATTGCGGCTGTCACCAATGCAAATTTCTATAGACTTGAAATAAAGCCGTTGCATATTTTCTTGAAGTTTCCGCATCCGGGAAGCAGTGCGATCGCACGCCCAAATTTTCCCCGTATCCTGCATTAACTCGGCAATATGAGTAGTTTTCCCACCGGGTGCAGCACAGGTATCAATCACTACTTCTTTCGGTTGGGGATCAAGAAAATGACCAACCAGTTGGGCGCTACTATCTTGGACACTCCACCAACCCTGACTAAAGCCAGGCAGATTTTGAATTTGACCAGGGTGACTCAACAATCGTAAAGCTTGTGGGAGGTGGGGAAGACGTTGACAGGAAACACCAGCCGCCTGCAATGCTGCTTCTACTGTTTCTAAATCAGCACGAAGTGGATTCACCCGCAAATCAATTGCTGGGGTTTGGTTCATCCAGATACACAGTTTCTCTGTTTCCATCACCCCAAATTGGTCTATCCAAACTTGAATTATCCAGTCAGGAAAACTGTGTAGAATACCCAAACGTTCAACCGGGTTTTCTGGTAGCTGTAAGAAAGATGTGAGGAAAGAAAGACCCGGTGACGCAGAGAGTATTTCATCTATATTCCCAGTCTCCCCACCTCCCCACCTCCCCACCTCCTCTTCCATGACGCGAAGAAACTGCCGCAATAAACCATTCACAAAACCAGCCAGTCCCGCAAAACCATTGTCCTTGGCTAATTGCACGGTGGTATTCACAGCCGCACTAGGAGGAACTCTTTCTTGATACAGCAACTGGTATAAGCCTAAATGCAGAATCGTGCGGAGGTCTTTGGGTTGCTGATGGGATTTCTTTTTGGCAAGTTGATCGATAATGGCATCGAGAGTGCGCTGTCTTCTGGTGCAGCCGTAGACTAATTCTGTGACTAAACGGCGATCGCTGAGTATCTTTGCACCAACTTCACCTTCTACTATGTCTGATTTTGCTAACACTCGGTCTAGTGCCACATCAGCATAAGCTCCCTTGTGGACTTCTCGCAAGGCAATAAAAGCTAGTTGCCGGGGTGAAATATTTTGATTTCTAGATTTTTGATGTTGCAATGTAATTCTGAGTTCTTTTATACCAATTCTGAGATTTTTAAATGATTAAATAAATTTTAAATTAATTTTCACCGATACTCTAACACCCCTATACTCATATACTCATCAATTTTTACTACAACTGCGGCTGTTAATTTATCACGAATTCAAAACATCATGTTTTTGTTTTAGGTATTTTTATTCTATTATTGTATTTTTATGAATTTGTCATCAAGACAAAGACTTTATTTTGGGTGCTTGGTCTTAATTGCTTTTATCTACTCTCTTAGTTGAATTTACTGATTGACCAGTAAATAAAAAAACTTAAATTGTCAATAAATCGGAATCTCCCACACAAGTATGAAGATAAAATTTAAGAAATTTTCTGTTCTTCATCGAAAAAAAATTAATATTAACAATAGCAACAAGCTATCCTAAAGCTATATAAATGTTTGGAGTATTTTTACTCAATGAAAACCGAATAGAGCGTAGGACACTCTCGACTAAATGACAACAGGGAGCATCAAGGGTCGATTTGGAAAAAGTGTACTATGTAGCAATTTTTCATTTTTTTACTTTTTTTCTTCTTTGTTAACTAAATTCATTTAGAGTTATCAGGATTAAAAGGTCAGTAGGCATCAATGTCTTATTATTTTTTTGATACAGAAAATCATCGTTACAAATCTTTTGAACTGCCAGGGGCAAAACCACACTATAACCCTGATCGCCCCGGACAGGTTGAACATATTTTTCTGAATCTCGATTTAGATATTCCCAACCAGAGCGTTCAAGGTAAGTGTAATATTACTTTATTGCCCATCCGTAACGGTATTGACCGTTTAATCTTGGATGCTGTTAACTTGAACATTGAATCTGTGTTTGTGGATGAAGTACAGCAGAAATTTGATTACGACGGTGAAAAACTGTCGATTAAACTACATTCACCCACCCTTCTTCATCAACGGCTTGCGATCGCGATCGCCTACTCTGTCCAAAAGCCCCAACGGGGGATCTACTTCATCCAACCAAATAAACATTATCCCCACAAACCCACCCAAGTTTGGACACAGGGTGAAGATGAAGACTCACGCTTCTGGTTTCCTTGCTTTGACTATCCAGGACAGCTGTCTACTTCCGAAATTCGTGTCCGTGTTCCCAAACCACTGATTGCCATTTCCAACGGAGAACTCATTGCTACAGAAGCAGACGGTGATTATAAAATATATCACTGGTCGCAGCAGCAAATTCATCCTACCTATTTGATGACATTGGCGGTAGGTGACTTTGCGGAAATTCGCGATGAATGGAACGGCATACCTGTTACATACTACGTAGAAAAGGGACGGGAAGCAGACGCCAAACGCAGTATGGGCAAAACTCCCCGGATGATGGATTTTCTCAGCGAAAAATATGGCTATGTTTACGCCTACCCCAAGTATGCCCAAGTCTGCGTTGATGATTTCATCTTTGGTGGCATGGAAAACACTTCCACCACACTGTTAACAGATAGATGTTTGCTGGATGCAAAAGCAGCATTAGATAACCGCAACACAGAAAGTTTAGTAGTCCACGAACTGGCACACCAATGGTTTGGTGATTTAGTTGTCATCAAGCACTGGTCACATGCTTGGGTAAAAGAAGGTATGGCCTCTTATTCTGAAGTAATGTGGACAGAGCATGAGTACGGTGCAGATGAAGCAGCTTACTACCGTTTAGGAGAAGCCCGCAGCTATCTAGCAGAAGATAGCAGTCGCTATCGCCGTCCGATGGTGACACACATCTACCGAGAAGCGATCGAACTTTATGACCGCCACATCTATGAAAAAGGTTCTTGTGTATATCACATGATCCGTACGGAGTTGGGCGACGAAATGTTTTGGCAAGCAATGCAGACATTTGTACAGGATAATGCCCATAAAACCGTAGAAACAATAGATTTACTCCGGGCGATCGAAAAGGCAACTGGGCGTAATTTATTATTCCTGTTTGATCAGTATGTTTTTAGAGGTGGGCACCCTGATTTCAAAGTGGCATACTCTTGGGATGGCGATGCTAACTTAGCTAAAGTGACGGTGACTCAAACCCAAGCATCATCTGATAAGAATGGTAGTAGCAGTTATTTATTTGACCTGCGAATTCCCATTGGTTTTGGTTATGCCGAAAATGGTGCTACTGCGGAATTAAAAATTTTCAAGGTACGGGTTCACGAACGTGAACAAGCTTTCTATTTTCCACTAGAAGAGAAACCGCTGTTTGTCAGCTTTGATGTGGGGAATAATTTCTTGAAAACTGTTGCTTTGGAGTACCCAGTACCAGAGTTAAAAGCACAGTTAGAATTTGATCCCAATCCAATTTCGCGCATTTATGCAGCGGAAGCCTTGGCGAAAAAAGGAGGATTAGAAGTCCTCAAAGCACTAGAAACAGCACTGCAAAAAGATCCTTTTTGGGGTGTGCGTGCAGAAGTAGCTGCCCAAATAGCAGAAATTAAGTTAGACCAAACCTTTGATGCTTTAGTGCTAGGGTTAAAAGATGATAATCCCCATGTACGTCGAGCTGTAGTAGAAGCACTGGCAAAAATCAAAACCTACGCCAGTTATAAGGCTATCAAAGAAGTAGTTGAGAATGGAGATGGCAGCTACTATGTAGAAGCTGCCGCAGCCCGGGCAGTTGGTACAATTGCAGCCGCGAGTTTGGAAGACAAACCCAAAGAAGAAAAAGTTTTGAAACTGCTAAAAACAGTTTTAGAAGAAAAAGCTGGTTGGAATGAAGTAGTACGCAGTGGGGCGATCGCTGGTTTAGCCAAACTCAAAACTTCCGAAGCAGCCTTAAATCTGATTTTGGAATACACCAAAATAGGTGTTCCCCAGGCTTTGCGCTTGACAGCAATTCGGGCATTAGGTACAGTCTCTGTCGGTCAAACTCCTGCCAATATAGAGCGAATCTTAGACCATTTGGCAGAACTTGCTAAAGAAAGATTCTTCTTAACTCAAGTGGCGGTAGTGACAGCCTTGGGAAATATGGAAACTCCCAAAGCCATCAGTATCTTGCAATCCCTTGGCGATCAAACAGCAGATGGGCGTGTACGCCGCTATGCGGCAGAAGAAATTGCCAAAGTGCAAAAGAATATTGGTACAGACAGCGCAGTTAAACAACTGCGCGAGGAACTTGATCAACTCAAACAACAAAATCAAGAACTGAGAAGTCGTTTGGAAAATTTAGAAGCGAAGGCGAAGTAGTTGTTTGTTGGTGGTTGGTGGTTGATGGTTGGTAGTTCCAAACAACAACCAACTGCCAACCATCAACCCTATTACAACAATTCCATAAATCGGGGATCACTTTGTAAAGTTTTCAGGATTTGCTTGATTTCTTGAGTACGGTCTTTTTTGACAACAAGAGTAACATTGCGATCGCGTACAATTACTACATCTTCTAGACCAATAGTGACAACTACCTCATCAGCATTGTTAGTATAAACAATAGCACCCTTAGTATCTAACCCCACATGAGTACCTAGTTCTACATTTGGGCTATCTTCTTTTTTTAATAAACGTTCGATCGCATTCCAATCACCTAAGTCATCCCAGCCAAAATCTACTGGTAAGACATGTGTCAAATTCGTTTTTTCCATGAGCGCATAGTCTATACTCTTCTTAGGTAACTGGGGATAGATATCAGGGCCGTGCTGTATCAACGGTTCAATAATTTCTGGGGCGTGGATATGCAGTTCCTTGAGAACAACACCCGCCCGGAAAATAAACATCCCGCTATTCCAGCTAAAACGTCCCGTCGCGAGAAAATTTTCTGCCGTTTGACGGTCAGGCTTTTCAGTAAAGCGGTTGACATGATAAGCTGGCAAGTCATTAAAGCAACCAATCTTTTCGCCTTGTTCTATGTAACCGTAGCCAGTTGATGGAAAGGTGGGCTTGATCCCCAGTGTGACAATTGCTGCTGTGTTTGCTGCTAGTTCAATTGCTGCATTTATTGTGTGTGCAAAAACATTTTGGTCAGCAATCCAGTGGTCAGCAGGGAAAAAGCCGATAATAGCGTCATCCCCGTGACGCTTTTTGATTTCCAAGCTTGTCCAAGCAACTGCTGCGGCTGTGTCCCTTCCCTGAGACTCGACTAGCAAGTTATTCGGTGGTAGTTCGGGCAGTTGTTCCTTAACTCCTTGGGCTATCTGACTAGAAGTAATAACCAACAAGCGATCCCAACCGCCTGCTAGTGGTAGCAGTCGATCAGCCGTTGCTTGTAGAAGACTTCTAGAGCTACCATCTAGGTTCAAAAATTGTTTGGGTCGATTTTGGCGACTTAAGGGCCAAAAACGTTCACCTTTACCACCAGCAAGAATTACAGGGAACAATGCTCTAGTCATGTTGTCATAGAAACTTACTCAAGAACACTACTAAGTGTACTGTGGTCTTCATCACTGGCAAGATTGGTTGCTTAGATTAACATTAGGTTTAGGGAGTGGATGAGTGGGGAGATAGTTTGTGGTAAAACAAGTAGCACAGATCAAAAATCAGGGTAAATCTCAACAAGCACAAAAATCTACTGATGAGGCAAACTCACAGCAACAAGCGAATGTATCATCTCAGTTTGTAGAATCTGTAGGTTCCATACCCAGCCAACTTTATCAAAGGTTGGGTTTGGCTATGCCTCGGTGGCTATTTTGGCTGTTGACAATAGTTGTAGGGATCACACTTTCAGGGTTATTAGTATCGACTTTAGCGCTTTGGACTCCGCTCTGGAGCGACATAGATCGAACAGACGAAGAGTTAGGTATGGGCGGGCCAGACGCAGAAAAAACGCCATTACCAGGGGAGATTTGGAGCAATATTTCTCAATATAAGCTCACACGCCCAATGAATATTTTGATTATGGGTGTCGAACCTGTCCGTGGTAGCGTTAATGGTTCTCCAGAAAGTTATGCTGGTAGCAGCGATACGATGTTGTTGGTAAGGCTAAACCCAGAAAACAATACCATACGCGTGCTTTCGATTCCCAGGGATACCATGATTGCGATCCCAGAATCAAAGGGATTAACTAAAGTATCCCAAGCCAACGCCCAAGGGGGGCCAGTTTTGGCGGCGCGGGTTGTGAGTCGGACTCTGAGTAATGCACCCATTGATCGCTACATCCGTATTTCTACTAGTGGGTTACGGCAGTTAGTAGATCAGTTGGGTGGCGTAGAAGTGTTTGTTCCCAAACCAATGGAATACAAAGACTCCGCTGGTAAGTTTTCAATTAATTTAGTCAGTGGTTGGCAAACTCTTAACGGTGAACAAGCTGAACAGTTTGTACGTTACCGTGAAGCTAACACAGGGGATCTCGCAAGAGTACAGCGACAGCAAGCATTGCTGATGGGGTTACGCGAACGCTTGTTTAGTCCCACGGTTTTACCCAGGTTGCCACAGTTAGTCCACATTATGGGCAAGTACTTTGACACAAACCTGAAAGTCGAAGAGATGATGGCACTGGTCAACTTCTCTTTGAACATGGAACGGGATAATTTCCAAATGACCATGCTACCAGGTATTTTTAGTCGTTTAAGTGCAGACCCGGATAGTTATTGGTTGAATTTAACTGGAAAAGTTGACCTGCTCAATAATTATACTGGAGTAAGTATAGGTGGTCTGAAACCAGATACGCGATCGCTACCTAGTCTAAAAATTGCTATTCAAAATGCCTCCAATCAACCCCAGCTAACTGGCAAGGTGATCAACTCTCTTAAAAGCAAAGGCTTCAAAAACGTTTACACTACCTCAGATTGGCCTGACGGGCGTAGCGAAACTAAGATTATTGCCCAAAAAGGCAACCGCCAAGCCGCAGAACAACTGCAAAAAATCTTGGGTTTGGGAACTATTGAAGTCTCAGCAACGGGTGACATAGAATCTGATCTCACTATTAGAATTGGAAAAGATTGGAAGTAGTCATTTGTTAGTTGTTAGTAGTTGATGGTTGTTTGGAATCACCACCAACTACCAACAAACAACACTGCTGTTATGTCAAAAATTTTGCTGCGCTTGTTAGGCTTAATTTTGATTTTGGCTCTTGCATTTTTATGGGTAATGCTAAATGCCAAACCTGCTATTTCTTCTAAGAAGAAGTGATACCAATTCCCTTTAAACATGAAACATATTTGTGTTATAGAGACGTGCCATGGCACGTCTGGTACAGGATTTAAATGTATCGTGATTAACGTGAAATGGTATGAGATAGAGGTAAATAATTAGTATAGCAATCCTACTGATCTGTAAAAATTGAAAGAGCCATATCCCCGACTTATAAAAGAAGTCGGGGATATTGTTGTTCACGAATGATTTAGAAATGCTATATTATTTGCTAATACTGTAAAGTACGTTTTCAGTCTCACTTGTTTACTTTTTATTTTTTTCTGGCAATGAGGCAAAAGTTAAGACATTTCTTCAGGTCATTTTATTTGTTATGTTCCTGATATTGTTCTTACTAGCCGTTATTGGTTTTTTTGCCAGCCTGATACGGCATATTAAAGTAATATTTTGTATTTTTTCTGAAGCTGAAGTTGAACAGTTAATAACCCTAACTTTTCCCAAATGGGAACTGGTATTACATTTCGGATTAATGCTGGGAAATTGCTTGCTTTTTATTTTGGAACAATTATGGGATGGAACTCACTTTGTTAAGTTTTTTCGGGATTTTTGGAAATTTTTACCACTATGGGCAAAGTTAGCGATCGCACTTTTTCTGATCTACTCACTGATCATTGTGCTGTTACCAACTAATTGGTTTCGTCCTCAGCCTGGTAAACGGCGAATTTATAAACAAGATGGTAAATACTGGATTCAACAAGTTTACTTTTTACGTCGTGGGAACAATGACACAGAAATGTTAGAGGAAGTAAATCTCTCACCTGTAGAGATTACCAAAGCTCAATATGTGTCTCATTTGACTTCAGTCGACAGTATCTTTACTATTTTCTGGATGCTTAACTACCTGATTCTGGCATTGTACTTTTGGTATAAGGCTTGGTAATGGTAAGCTGTAGACTGTAAGTCGGGGAGCGATCGCGTGATTCAGATGCAATCCGACATGGAGCATGTATGTGCTGATTTACCAGCAGATTTGGCAATAATTATCTTGGTGAATGCCTTTTTGTAGAAGATAACTCCTTGGAAGACTGACTGGAACGTTGGTTTGCGTGAGAAGAACTTTTTGATGTACCTATTACTCTTTGATTTATCTACGTAATTATTTTGTTGCAGCTAATACATTGCTGTAGTGGATTTAGGAGTGATCGCTGTTGCTACGTGTCCTTGGTTTTTTGCGGCTGGAGAAACTAATGAATGACCTGAAAAATCTCAAAACTCCCAGCGTAGTCGAAAAGATTTTGTCCGAAACTACTAAAATCGGATTTCAAATGGCATCCGAACCATTAGTAGGTTCCTTACTCAGAACTTTAGCTGCTAGCAAACCCGCTGGAAACTTCCTAGAACTTGGCACTGGCACAGGTGTTGCTACAGCTTGGTTACTTGATGGTATGGACAAAAACTCAAAAATTGTCACAGTTGACAATGACAGTGCAGTCGTTTCCATTGCTGAAAAATATTTAGATATTCAGCGGGTCTCCTTTTATATTGAGGATGCTGGAACATTTCTTGAGCAGCTTGAACAAACAGGTCAACAGTTCGATTTCATCTTTGCTGATACTTGGGCCGGTAAATATACTCAGCTTGAAGCTGCACTTCATGCCCTCAAACCTGGTGGTTTGTATGTAATTGATGATATGCTGCCACAGCCAAATTGGGTTGAAGGTCATCAGTTAAAAGCTGCCGCGTTGATTACGGAACTAGAAGGCAGGCATGATTTGCTTTTGACAAAGCTAAACTGGGCAAGTGGAATCATTATTGTCACAAAGCAAGCACAATAAGTTGTGACTACGCCCAAGGAATTGTTCAGGGCATTGTATATTATCACAGTCAAAAGTACAAAATGGGACATGAACAATCAGCAGAGCTTTGGATCAAGTTCACATATGATCATTTACTTCCAAAGTAGGAATGGGAAATCGACACTTAGAAATCTGAAGTGATAGTTAAATATTGCTTAGTTTTCAAAGGAGAGATGGTTATGACCTTAGAAGAGGCAATTATGAAAGTTGCTCAACTCGACCCTTATCAAAACGTTAATATTCCATTTACTCCGTACATAACCAGTCCGTCTGGTAAAGTTACAGTTGAACCTCAGATGACCCGAGGATTTGCATTTTGTTCTATCTGCAATATGGTAACTGGCGATGGTTACATCACTGTTCGACATATTGATGGACGCACCGTAGAATTTCATCCAGTACTTTATCACTATGTTAAAGTAGGACATCCTGTTCCAGTTGCAGCAAATAGGTTTGACGGTGTAGTGTCTTGGAAATATGGTAGGAGAATTCTTGGCGAGGAAGAAAAGCTTAACAATATCACTCTTCTTGTAGATATCATGAGTGATGCTTGAAGAGCATAAGGTCAATTTTACTCCCTTTGATCAAAAATACCCTGACAAAGTACCGAATTTTCGGTTAAATGTTTTCAAGTATGGGCCATTTTTGGTTATTGGGTACTGTTTGTGACAGAAGAACAAAAGGTTTCTCGTTCCCTTACTAGCATTGCTGGCATTGTTGCTGTTGCCACAATCATCAGTAAAGTTGTTGGTTTATTGCGGCAGGTGGCAATTGGTGCAGCTTTTGGTACTGGTGCTGTTGCTGATGCCTATAGCTTCGCTTACATTATTCCTGGGTTTCTGCTCATTTTGCTTGGTGGAATTAATGGGCCTTTTTACAGCGCGATCGTCAGTGTTTTAGCCAAGCGCAAGAAAGAAGAAGCCGCACCTTTGGTAGAAACGATGACTACCCTAGTTGGTTGTGTGCTGTTGGTTGTGACGATTTTTTTGATCATCTTTGCCGGACATATTATTGAGTTGACAACACCAGGGTTAGATCAACGGGCAGATGGACAGTTGGTGAAAGCGATCGCAACTTTACAACTCCAGATCATGTCACCAATGGCTATTTTAGCTGGGCTGATTGGTATTGGGTTTGGCACACTCAATGTTGCAAACCAGTACTGGCTACCCTCGATTAGTCCTCTGTTATCAAGCATTACAGTTGTAATTGCGATGGCTTTTCTGGGGTTACAACTAGGTAATAAAATCTATGCCCCGGAATATCTGAGGTATGGTGGCGCAGTATTAGCGATTGGAACCCTAGCAGGTGCGTTGCTGCAATGGCTGGTGCAACTGGTAGCACAAGCACGTATTGGTATGGGTTCATTCCACCTACGATTTGATTTTAATCAATCGGGAGTCAAAGAAGTCATGAAGATCATGCTCCCAGCGACCTTTTCTTCTGGGATGCTCTACATTAACTGGCAGATAAATTCTATTTTCGCTTCTTTTATTCCTGCTGCTGCCTCTGGCTTGAATTATGCCAATTTACTAGTACAAACTCCCTTGGGAGTAATTTCCAATGTCGTTTTGGTTCCACTGCTACCAATATTTTCTCGACTTACCGATCCCAATGACTGGCCTGAGTTAAAATTACGTGTTCGCCAAGGACTCATCCTTTCTGCTTTTACAATGTTGCCCTTGGGTGCTTTGATGATAGCTCTATCCGACCCAATTGTACGCTTAGTCTATGAGCGCGGGGCTTTCAATCAAGCTGCCTCAAATATGGTATCTTCCCTGCTGGTTGCTTACGGTGTAGGGATGTTTGTTTACTTAGGACGTGATGTCTTAGTACGAGTATTTTATGCTTTAGGCGATGGAGATACACCTTTTCGCATCAGCCTGTTTAACATCTTTGTGAATATTTTCTTGGATTGGATTTTGATCAAATCTTTTGGGGCGCCTGGTTTGGTTTTAGCAACCGTAGGGGTGAATTTGAGTTCCACATTGATGCTTTTATGGTTACTTGATCGCAGGTTGAAAGGTTTACCTTGGGGAGAATGGAGTGTAGCAATTTTGGGTTTGACTGGTGCTAGCGTGGTCGGAGGTTTTGCTAGTTACGGTAGTCTTGTAATTTGTCAACGTTTTCTAGGTGTAGATGGTTTGCTAATTCAACTGTTGCAATTAGCTGTATGTGGCTTAGTTGGTTTGGTTGTTTTTGGTGTGATCGTTGCCGCTATGAAGTTACAAGAGGTAAATCTTTTTGTTTTTCGTCTACGTCAACGGTTTTTGAAGAGATAATATCATGTTCGCTTAAATACTTATACTATCCGTTGGGGTCGGTAATGGGTAATGGGTAATTGGTAATTGGTAATTAATATACTGACTCATCATTTTCCCATGCTCGATACCCAACTAACTTATTGTGTTCCTTCTGCCATCTGCCCCCTGCCTTTGTATAAACAAAAAGCCTCGGTGTTTTGTACCGAGGCGACCATGAGGAATCCAAATGTCGATGGGAGATATTGATATTTAAAAAAGTTAATTTATGTAAATAAATATAAAGTAAATTGTTACAAAAGGTCAATTAGACTTGACAAAGAATATTCAATGGCCTGCATAAGCTTTTCTTATGTTTTATCGAGTTGTGGGCTAGCATCTTTCCCGCCCAGTTGTATGAGCTTCTACAATCCAAAAACAGTATCAGAGGTAACTATGGCACGTAAACGGTTAATTATCGAAATGGGGATGGGGATAGATCAGCATGGACAAGATCCAACAGTAGCAGCAGCCAGGGCTGTGAGAAATGCGATCGCCAACAATGCTTTACCTGGTGTTTGGGAGGTAGCGGGCTTGAGTCACCCCAATGAAATGATTGTAGAAGTGCAAGTTGCAGTACCTTACCCAGAAAAAGTCCGTCAACAAGAGGTACTAGCTGTACTACCTTTTGGTCGTAAATCCTTGACAGTTGAACAAGGGGGAATGGTTGTGCAAGGTAGAGCCATCCCCGAACTCAATGATAAAAATGACGAAATGTTGATAGCTGTGGCTGCGGTTACAGTCCTAGTTGAAAATTAGTAACTAAAGCACTCAAAACAAAATTGATGAGTACAGACAATACAGCAGCACAACTACAAAATTGGGATAATTTTTGTCGATATCATGCCAATAGAGATTGGTATGGTACTTGGACAAAATATTCTACGGATGGAGAAAAAATTGAGAGTTTTAATTGTATTAGAAGTTTTAAAATCAATGCCGATGGTAGTGAAATATATCACCAAAATCACTATACATATGCTGATGGCACAAAGGAGACAAAAATCTTTGGTCCTTATCAAAAACCTATTACCAGAGCATTATTTTTAGACAATAGTTTTTCTTGGGGTTCTCAAAAAATTGAATTAGGTACAAATTTTGGTTTTGAAACAGGTTTGAGCTACGAAGATAGGCGCACTAGTGTGGTCATCATGTATGATGAGGCTGGCAACTTAGAAAGAATTGTAGTTATTCCTGAAAATTTAATTTCATTTCCAGAAACACCAACTCCTCTCTTAGGTAAAAAGTCTATAGAGTCTCCTCACACTTGGAAAGGAACAGCTAAAACTATCACACCTGATTGGATAGTATCATCGCCTGTGGATATTTCTTGGAATCAATTAGAAAACTTAGGCGATAATTTCCTAACTTTACATTTCTGTGATGGCATTTCTGTTACTTGCCCTCCCAAAATAGTAACTACACAAACGTTTTTTGCAGTACTTGAGTGGCAAGTTAACCCGAATTTATTGATACGTGCTAGTCGTAATTATGACAGCTATGATTTTACTAATTTTACACTACAAACATTTATTGCCGAGAGATAAAAGGCATTAGTAATATTTAGTAAATATTTGAACGAAAAATCTAGAGAAAACATGATAACAAACGAAGAAATCACAAATTTAATTGCTAACTACTTTAGCAATATTGCTGCCATGAATGCTGAAGATTGGATTGAAAATTTTGCAGAAGATGCTGTTAGTTATGACCCAGTTGGAGAACCACCAACCAAAATTCATGAAAATTTTCGTGCATTTATCAGTCAGTTAAAAACAGTCTTTAATAAATTAGAAGCGACAACTGAGCATATTTTTATTGTAGGTAATGAAGTAGCTGTTAAGTGGACTATGCAGGGAATTAGTAAAACTGACAAATCAGTGACATTTGAAGGAATAACAGTGTTTGAAATTAACAATTTTGGCAAGATTCAAACAACACGTGCTTATTGGAATCCGGCGCTAATGCTTGCACAGCTGCGTTCTTAGAGGTGAGCGACGCTCACATTTGTTGCTATGCGCTAAACTAGAGGCATCGGGGTAGGAGTCTCGTTAAAGTAAATCTAACAAATAGTTACTATTCACCACTCCAGTCATGATGTCTCCCGAAAACAACGAATCAATTGAAATTCAGGAAATCAACAAACTCAAGCCAGTACACTTTGCGGACTTAATTAGAGCTGCACAATTAATTTTTGATCCTGCTAGAGGTGTGTCTGGAATATATAGAAAAGTTGATTGGCAAGAATTTGGTATCCCTGATGATGTTACAGAAAATCTCCAAGCCCTTGGTCAGGAATATCAATATGCATCTCCTCATATCTCCCCTGAAATTATTTGGAGTAAATTAACTCCAGCAACTCGGATTTGGTTTTTTGAAAATAGAAATGAATTATGGCAATTTGAGGAATATTTTCCTGCTCTTGATGAAGATTAAAAAGTAAGCAAGTCAAGTCGCCACAAATAAAGCTAACTCGTTAGATGCCTCATTTGTCCTTAGATTCAACAATTATCTTTTGAGGTGAATGATCACTAATGCTAGAACGTGGATCAGGTAGAATCAATTCGGCTAAGAGTAAAAAATTAGATAATTCCAGCTCCTCATTATGCTTTACAGTCAAAAAACTTTGATTTGGAAACAATGGTAGTAATGCATAGTAATGATAAAATCAGGTAGTGTCGCTCAATACAGGAACTATGCATTGCCCTAAATGTAACTCGGACAACATAGTCAAAAATGGACACACCCATTATGGGAAACAACGGTTCAAATGTCACAACTGTGGGCGACAATTTGTAGAAAGCCCAACCCGACAACCAATTGATCTCTCAACACGTGAACTAATCGATAAACTTCTACTTGAGAGAGTTTCATTAAGGGCGATCGCGCGTGTGAGTGGGGTTCAAAAACAATTAGACAAAATTGCCCAGCCTTATACATATCTTCCCAGTAACAATCCTGAAAAAGGGGTGGCGGTGCGGGCGTTTTTATACATATCAACTCCCAGTTTGTGAGATCAAACGCCCGCACCGCACGCTCTAGCAATTTTGTCCAGGTTTCCGCAAGGGGTTTCATTACGTTGGCTTCAATACTATGTAAACCAGAAATACTACCAAGTTCCTAAATCGGTTGAAGTTACTAAAAAAAAGCCAGGTCGATTAATCATCCAAATAGATGAGATGTGGTCATATGTAGGGTCAAAAGAGAATAAAGAATGGATTTGGCTTGCTATTGACGTAACAACACGAGAAATTGTTGGGGTATATGTTGGCGATCGCTCAAGCCAATCGGCTAAACAATTATGGCTATCTTTACCACCAGTTTATCGTCAATGTGCAATTTGTTACACTGATTTTTGGGAATCCTATGAACGGGTTTTACCTAGTACTAGACATAAACCAGTAGGCAAAGACAGTGGAAAGACAAGCTATATTGAGAGATTCAACAACACTCTACGGCAACGAGTTGGACGGCTAGTTCGTAAAACATTGTCGTTCTCTAAAATGCTGGACAACCATATTGGTGCGATTTGGTATTTTGTCCATCACTACAATGCCAAGCTACGAAGCTGAATCATTACTATGCACTACTACCGAAACAATTACACCAAACGCCTAGACGCCAACCATAAAAATCTGACAGCTGAGCTATTCTCACCTAGTAAACTATAGAGATTTGCCATTACTGGGGATATACTTTAGTTGAAAACTGAGGGCGAACGATGGGACTCGAACCCACGAATGGAGGAACCACAATCCTCTGCCTTAACCACTTGGCTACGCTCGCCATTGCATTTCACATTATAGCACTTCTTTGGGAAATTAATCCACATTTTTTCAAGGAACGGACTCAGCTAATCTGGAGTCTAGAAACAACAGCAAATCACTGTTCAGACAATGAAAGCCTCAAATATTATGGCATATGTGGGAGTTTTAGGTCTAGCTGCTTTGGGAGTAGCTATGACTAAGACGAATCCTAGTCAGGTTGAATACGAAGAGTATGCAGTACAACGGTTAACAGAATATTTGAACACGAGTGTCTGCAAAAAAACCCCAAAATTTTTAGAAAACGTTATACAGTTTAATTGTAGGCAAGTTGTAGATTCTGCCCAGCCGCAACTACGGGAGATCATAGCTGATAGTACGGTACGTCAAGATTTTATCATTTTCAGTATTTACCGTACAGATTTAAACGTAAATTCGTTGATACCTGCACTTAGACTTGATTCTATTTTGCCTTCTACACCTGGTTATCAATTTGAGACACTGGGAGCTTTTAACCAGTTTTACACCTATAAGGCTGAACAGCAATAGATATTTCCCCTTCTATGTGGCTTGTTCACCTAAGTAACTGTGAGCGATCGCATTTTACTAGCTGCTGACTATCTGCTTTAGCAATTGTCAAGTTGTTAGTTGTCGTAGGAGCGTAAGTCTCTAATTTTAATTAAATATTTGTAAGAAATAAATGAAGCTTTAGTTAGAAATAATTAAACAGCAAGTCTTTCTTTAGGTAAAGGTGAAAATTTGCTGTTATGTTTAGCATTTTTAAGTAGATCAGCGTTGACAAACATCATTTTTTCTACTGACTACTAGTAGTTAGTTGTGAAAATTTAGCAACTACCAATGCTTTGGTGTTTGGGAAAAAGTATTGTCAATAATTTTGACATCAATATTAAAGTTTTTAACAATGCTTTATCCCTAATAGCTTGTGATGAAAGTAGATCTCTTAAGAGAGGAGAGTAACTGATGTTCTTTCACAAAAAAGAAACAATTCATGTCGTTGATGTTAAAAAAGCTAACCCACGCTTTGCTCAATTACTTTTAGAGCAGTTTGGTGGTGCAACAGGTGAATTAACAGCAGCTTTGCAATACTGGACTCAGTCATTCCACTGTGAGCATACTGGAATTCGAGATATGCTGCAAGATATTGCCATTGAAGAGTTTGGTCATTTAGAAATGGTGGGTAAACTCATCGAAGCGCATACCAAAAATGTTGACCAAACTGAAGCTTATAAAAGTACTTTGTTCGCTGTACGTGGTATGGGACCACACTTACTAGATAGCCAAGGTGTTGCTTGGAATGCTAATTACGTCAATGAAGGTGGTGATGTCGTACGCGATTTAAGAGCAGATATTGCTGCTGAAGCTGGCGCACGTCAAACTTACGAAGCATTAATTAAATTAGCACCAGATGAAGGTACTAAAAATACTCTTGTTCATCTTTTGACAAGAGAAATATCCCACACCCAAATGTTTATGAAAGCATTAGATTCTTTGGGTAAATTAACAGATCCGTTCTTTGGTAATATCCAACCTGATAGCACTGTTGATATTTACTATAACTTGTCTACAGATGGCAAAGATGAGCGTGGTCCTTGGAATTCAGAACCAACTTTCCGTTACATTGCTGATCCTTTAGCAGAAAAGCAATCGTAATTAGTTAGTTGGTGTTTGGTGTTAGTTGTTTGTTGTTTGGAAAAACAATTTTTCTACCGACAATCAACTATTAGTGGTCTGTGTCAATTAGTTCTGGCTCTTTACGAGGGGTCAGATGCCCGACTTTTTAAAAAAGTCGGGCATCTGACAGTCCATAAAAATGGCGTTGCATAAAATATGGATGAATAATGAACCGCTAAGATGCCAAGAACGCCAAGAATTGAGTTTTTCAATCAAAAGAGAAAATAAAATCATCCCGCAAATAGGCAACGCCATAAAAATTAATGGGACAGACCACTAGTGTGTCAAAATAATAAAAATAGTATTTAAAATTTGCTAAGATTATTGACTATATATTTTAAATTTTCCCTTGCTAATGGTGTCTGCATGTTTACTAGTATCCCACGGTAGTCGAGATCCACGTCCAGAAGTTGCCATGCAGGAGTTGGCAAAGCTTGTAATTGCTCAGGCGCGAAGTCTTGAAGTTGGATTTACAGTTGGTACAGCGTGCTTAGAACTCAATCCAGAACCTTTGCACGAGCAAATCATTAAGTTTGTTAAAAATTCTGTTGGTTGGGAGAAGGTTTATCTCAAAGTTGTGCCACTGTTTTTGCTACCAGGGGTACATGTCATGGATGATATTCCTCATGAAGTAAGGCTGGCAAGAGCGGCTCTTGGCGAAGATATTTTGATAGAATTACAGCCACATTTAGGTAGTCACTCTGGTTTAGAGAACTTTTTAGCCAAGCAATTCGCTGCTACAACAGCGACAGCGAGGATTCTTTTAGCGCATGGTAGCCGTCGTCCGGGATCACAAATACGAGTGGAAGCTATAGCGAAAAATTTAGATGCAGTGACTGCCTATTGGTCTGTACCTCCCAGTTTAGAAGTGCAAGTCAAAGAGTTGATTAAGGTTGGACACAGAAAAATTGCAATATTACCATACTTTTTATTCGCAGGTGGAATAACTGATGCGATCGCTCAGTTAACAGAAAAGTTACAATTACAGTTTCCTGGGGTGGATTTGCAGCTGGCAGAACCTTTAGGAGCAAGTGCAGAGTTAGCTGATTTAGTTTGGGATTTGATAAAGTAATGAACCGCCATAGACACGAAGTGGCTTCCCGTAGGGTAGATGCCAAAGACGCCAAGGAAGAGGGGAAGAATTGTTTGGGAAAGGTTTATTTGGTGGGCGCAGGGCCAGGCGATCCAGGGTTGATGACACTCAAGGGTAAGGGGTTGTTGGAGTGTGCAGATGTTGTAATTTATGATGCTTTAGTGAGTCCAGCAATTATAGAAATGATTAATCCCCAAGCGGAGAAAATTAATGCTGGTAAACGGCGGGGACGTCATTCACTTGTGCAGGAAGAAACGACTCAGTTAATGATTGAGAAAGCACAGGAACATGCGGTTGTCGTCCGGTTGAAGGGGGGTGATCCGTTTGTTTTTGGTCGCGGTGGCGAAGAGATGGAAGAATTATTGCAAGCGGGAGTAGATGTAGAGGTTGTGCCGGGTATTACATCGGGGATAGCGGCTCCAGCCTATGCAGGTATTCCTTTGACACATCGGTTGTATAGTTCTTCAGTAACATTTGTGACTGGGCATGAGGCAGCAGGTAAGTATAGACCGAGCGTGAATTGGAGTGCGATCGCTCACGGTTCCGAAACGATAGTGATATATATGGGGATTCACAATTTGCCTTATATTGTCCAGGAGTTAGTGAAGGCGGGGTTGAGTCTGGAAACTCCTATTGCTTTAGTACGTTGGGGTACAAGACCAGATCAACAAGAGTTGCTTGGTGAGTTAGGGACAATTATAGAGCAGGTTGAGCAAACTGGATTTGAAGCGCCTGCGATTGTGGTGATTGGGGCGGTGGTGCATATGCACAAAATTTTATCTGGTTGTCGTTTGTGATGATCAACCTTATAAGTTCTGACTCTTTGCGAGGCCCAGATCCCCGACTTTTTTAAAAAGTCGGGGATCTAGCAGTCCATCAAAATTAATGCGATCGCTAATTGTTAAATCAATGTTAGGGTGGGTAATTCCCACCTTAAATTCATATGCATGTCAAGTAGCTGTTGAGAATTGACTAGTAACAATCCAATTCAGCAAATCGCCAGCACTCAGCACAGGCACTATTTGCCCATCATCAAAAATTGTATAGTTACTAATGCCAGTAGGTAGGGTTGTATTAGCTTCAATTTGATGAATAGAAACTTCTATTTCACCCCAACAACGATGTATTTGTATTGCAACTTGTTGATTGTTATCTCTAATGATTAACACATTAGCAGTATCGATTTGTGGCAGAGAATCTAAAGATGATATTGCGGGATATAAGTTATAAGATTGTAAGTATTGCTCAAGCTTAATTAAGCGAATTGTTGAACCTTGCCAGTACAAAAATTCACTATCAAGTTGTTCCAACAAACATGTTTCTACAATTATATTTGTTGGCAATGCCACGATCATACCATTACATTCTACTAGCATGACTCGCTGTCTAGAGAGATGTAAGGGTGTTTGTACAAAAGATTCTCTGAGATTTTGGGCTGTTTTTTCTAAAAGACAATTAACTTGATTGGCATCAGCCATATTGTTCTCAATATCTTTTGTGATTGCTTGAATTTTAGCAATAGTTTCAATGACTGTCTGTGACAGATAATTTAATTCTTGGCTGTTGTCTGTGAGATGATAATCGGCAACAACGTAATAGGGGTTGGCATTTTGTGTATGTATCTTCGTCAATGTAGATACATTTGTGGCGAATTTGTCATAGGCAAGATGTAGTTCATAATTTTCTAATTCCAGCTTTTTGACGCGCAGACTAAGATTGTGAATGAGCTTATGTAATCTATCTATGTGCATTTTTAGGTTTTGTTGCTGGATAGTAAGTTCCTGAAATAAAAAATTGATTTTCTCAATTTTATTGGCAGGAGTTCGCGCTGTTATTTCTTGATTTTCTCTCTGGCAACTAGAAAACAATACATCTTGTAACAGTTCTAAACATATTACTTCTGGTTCTGGAAATTCCCGAATAAATTTTCCTTTTTTATCCAAGTTTGCAGGAATTTCAGTCGGCAATTGTGCAAGTTGCTTTGTCAGTATTAATGTTTGCGATCGCTGCCATGTCAATAATGCTAATTTAGCAATTTCTGTGACATCTGTATTGGATACAGCTACTTCTAAATGTTGCATAACTGACTGACAAAGCTGGGTAAAAGCCTTTAAATGAAGTAACTCACCTAAATCACCCAACTGAGTAGCTATCATGATGACTTCTGCTTTTAAAGCAGACTTATCTGTTTTAGCTAGTAAAGATTTTAGGTGTTGTAGGTATTCTTCTACTTCAGTTTGGAAAATTAATAAGATGATGTCTTCTAGTTCTTGAGGAGGTGAGTACTGTGTTGAGTTATTTGTCCAAATTTGCTGATTTAAACGCTTTTTTAACTCCTCAAACACTGGAAAACAAAAACTTGCTAACCATTGCTCATCTACAACATAGCCAACAGAAAGTAATTTAACTATCTGACGTAACCATTCAACGCTAGATAGGAGTAAAGTCTGTAACTCGGTGTCAACTTCTAAAAAGTTTGTCTGTTTTTTGAAATCTTGTAGCGCATCTACTAAACGGTTAGTAAAATCACTCAGTAAAGGAAAGCCTATAATATCTGCACCAGCTTTGATCGAATGAATCACTTTGAGAGCTAAATCAATATTTTGCAAATAGCTTTCATGGTTAGATTTGAGTTCCAAGAATATAGATTCTAGGGTATTCAAATTCCTGTTGGCTTCTTCCAGGAAGTTTATCTGGTTTTCTAGTTCCCTATCTTTTAACATAGTTGGAATTATTTTTGCTACCAAATGAAAGGGAATACATTGTCAATTTAAAATTTTTAGACAATAGTCGATGCCGTAGGTATTGTTAAATCACAATGAATCAACAGGTATAGCGAATCAGAAATTATTCAATTATAAATTAGTCATCAAGAATGAAACTGTCAAATATTGTTCAATTTTCATTATTTATATAATTTATTTTTCTTAATTAAATCTTTATTTACTTTATTTAAGTAAGAAAATAACATTAAATACCAAAAAAATATTCATATTTATACCAATTTTAAAAAGCATATAACACATGAATAATATCAATGTATCTGCTAATACTTGAAGGTTTTGGGGTAAAAAGTAAAAGAAAAAAGGCGTAGAATAAGCAATTTAGTCCCTTGCCATTCCCTTTTACCAAGCAACCTTCCAATATTAAAAGTTTTCATTGATGTCCGCTTTCAGGATGTGGTCAAAATAACCGTTATCCATGACACAGCACTAGGCTTTGTCTTTTTGCAATGAAAGTCCTAGATAATATACAAAGCGCTCTCGTAATTGCTCAACGGTTAAATTATGAGTCCAGTACTCTAGCAAAGTGTGACCAAATGCCCAGGCATTTTGGTTAGGTGAGCCAGAGTTTTCTAACAGTAACGGCCACAGAACAAGTAAATCAAACTTCAGTGTTTTATCAGTACTCAAGAGTAAAAATAAATCATAAGCCATCTGGAGTTTACCAATCACAATTGGCAACTGTTCGGCTGGGATTTTCTCGGCAAGTAGAGTTGCCAAAGTGGGAGATCCGGTTGAGAGGGTTGAAATAAATTTGAGAATTGGACTTTTGAGTAATGCAGTCAGTCCTTGAGTTGTTGCCATTTGGAAAGTGTAGTGGTCGATGATTTTGGCAGCAGCAACACTCCGGGCTTCTAGGTTACGCAAAAAACGAGCTAGACGCAATTGCTTGGCAGGTGCGATCGCATCAATTAACACTAAAGATAAGGCATCTATTCCCCAAGCACTCCGACCTGTGTTGCTATCTGCCGTGACAACAGGCAAAACTCGGTTACAAAAATCGCCCAACTGTTGAGCGCGGTACTGAGTTGCTTCCCGAATCGCCACTTCTTTCGGTCGTTCTCCCCATTGCCAATCATAGGGAGGCTGCCATTCTCGAATCGGGCGCAGGCGATCAACTTGGGTAACAATGGCAATAGCAGGCAAATCTGCCACTTCCTCTTTCATGTCTCGCAGAAAATCCACATCCATTTGCAGAGCCGGATCAAGGGCAGGGGTGACTAGTAGCAGTAAGTCTGCATGATTGGCGTAATCAAGCACAAGTGTGCGTAGATCGTTACGGTTGACTTGTTCGTAACCAGGTGTGTCCCAAAGCCTCAGGGCTTCGCCTTCTGGTGCTTGCCAGTGATAACTCTGAATTTTATCTGTACTAGGTAATACATCAACTTCTGCTAAATCTGCCTGAAATAAAGTATTAATCAAGCTACTTTTCCCAGCCCCGGTTCTCCCTATCAAAAGAATATTGACGGGTTTTTGCTCAACTACCTCCACGGGTTCGGCTTGTGCGAGGATTTCTCGCAGGGTTTGAGTTTTGGTAGGGGCGGGAGATGGTGAGACAACAGGAGATTCGACAACAGGCACCATACCACTGTAGAGAGCGATCGCCTGTTGGCATAAATTCCTCAGTGCTGCTTCCCTCAGCAACTGGCTGAAATTCACCAGTAGTTGCTGATTTGCTTGGTTACTGTAACTTTGACTGGCGCGGTTTGCTATTGCTGCAACTGGGTTCAATAGCCACTGCGCCCAGTTCCAAGCACGTAATAGTTTCTTAGCAGAAGGTTCCAACTTCTGGTACATCTCATAAGCTTGGAATGCTTGCCCAACGGTAACTTGATTTAGAGCCGGAGATAACTTTTGCATCCACTGATCCATCTCATCTACCGTACCTCGGATCAGGGCATAAGCTTGGGGAACGTAGATATTGAGCAGAGGATACTTAACTTCGGGGTGGTAAATATTGGCAATGGCAACAACAACAGCTTGACAACGCTGCCAAAAAGTTTGCCAGTCTTCCCAAATCGGGGGATCGCTTTGTGATGCTAGCAGAATTTCTTGGAGTGCTGCTTCAGCTCGATTAGTTGCATCAGTTTTTTCTGAAGAGATTGTATCACCTGTTACAGACTCTAGTTCTTTTGTCACCTCTGCCATCACAGATTCTACTTGGGCGATCGCAGGGCGAGTCCAATGTACCAGCAGCCAACGCCAGCCCACAAACACCAGGATAAACACACCCCAAATCCAATTCAGCCCCCACTCGTGAATTTGCAACCCCGCCGATACCAGTAAGAAAATGATGATGGTTGCGATGGGAGTTGCCAAAACAAGCCATTGCCAAAGTTTTAGTCGCACCATTGCCCTATACCTGTCCAAAGTGGAGCTTTTGTATTACTATTTATGGTATCTAATTATGATTTAATTTAGTATTTAATTAGGTGCTAAATCTTATGATTAACCTAGATAATATTCACTCTCTTACAGACTTCAAGCGCAACGTCAAACAGTTTCTAGAACGCATCAAAATAAATAAATCTCCTCTTGTCCTTACTGTTAACGGTAAAGCAGAAATCGTTGTTCAAGATGCAAGTGCCTTTCAAGAAATGATGGATAGGCTGCAACAGGCAGAAAAAGAAGTGCAAAAGCTGAAGTTAGAAGCACTACAGCGTGATGTTGCGATCGGAGCCGAACAGTTGAAAAATGGACAGTACACCGAATACGATGATGAGTCTTTACCTAATTTGCTAGACGACATTAAGGCACGAGGAAAACGTCGGCTGGCTCAGGATAGCTCACAATGAATCGTTACAGACTCTCTCAGCAAGCAGAACAAGATTTGGAGGACATCTGGATTTATCTTGCTCAACACGATGAACTTGCAGGCGACAAGCAGATTGCTCAACTTCTTGATCGCCTGCCAATGTTAGCTCAGTTTCCTGACATGGGCAGAAAGCGAGATGATTTACTCCAAGGACTAAGAAGTTTTCCTGTAAAACCTTACATCGTCTTTTATACAAAAATTACCGACGGGATAGAAATTGTTCGAGTCTTACATCAATCAAGAGATATTGAAAATTATTTTTCTTGACTTTTAGGACTTGTAATTGATATCGGAGTTGCCTCAGTCAGTTAACAGTGAACAATTAACTGATAACTGAATAAAAAGCTTAATCAATCACACTATCCATCGGCAAATACTCTTTCAACCCTTCCGCCTCACTAGCTTTCACAACAGGAACAGATAACGATTGTGAATTTAACGGAGCAAATAACTGTTCTAGTTGATTCAAACTTGTCAAACTACCGCACAATAATAGTTGATCCTGCACTTGCAATTCCATTTTGCCATTGGGGAAGCGAATAAATTTACCCTCGCGGCGCATTGATTGCACTTGCACCCCATATTTTTCGCGGATATTCAAATCTGCCAAAGTTTTACCAAGCACTGGACAATCAGCATTGACTATTACCCACTGACATGCACTATTGTCTCCAGGAACAGCTGCCCTACCAAGAGCAAATTCTTCTAAAGCTGCAAATTCTTCATCCGAACCCACTACCAATAAGCGATCGCCTTTTTCCAACTTAGTACTAGCATCGGGATAATCTATTTCTTCCCCACTGGCGCGGCGAATAGCCATTAAACTTACCCCCGTTAAGTAGCGCATATCGGCTTCGTCTAAAGTCATACCGATCAGAGGTGAAGTTTCTGGTAAAGTATACCAACGATTATTTAAGTCTTGAGTAGCCTGGCGCAAATGACGAGAAACTTGGGATGCTGATTGTTCTGGACGCAAGTCTAAATAATGACGGTTGCGGATTTCTTGCATTTCCCGTTGTACTAAAACACTTGAGAATCCTAATACATTTAATATGTAGGTTGCCATTTCTAGACTTGCTTCAAATTCTGGTTGCACAACTTCCCTAGCACCCAGTTGGTAAAGAACTTCAATATTTTTATCGCTGGTAGCACGAACTACTACATCTAAATCAGGAGATAATTCTAAAGCCCGTTTCAGGCAAAGCCTAATACTCATCGGATCAGGAAGTGCGATCGCCATTCCTTTAGCTTGGCTAACCATCGCAGTTTCTAAAACGTAAAAACTCACACAATTTCCATACACATAAGGCACTCCCGCCTCACGTAACTCTTGAATTCTACGTTCAGATTGGTCAATTACCACTACAGGCAAGTCGTGTTGCTGTAACAACTTCACCAAATTTTTACCGACTCGCCCATAACCACAAACCACGATATGGTCTTTAATTGGTAATTCTTCCGCGACTTCTAACGGCTTACCCTCGCTGCTGAAATAGGGCTTCAACCAAGGCATCGATTCTAGCCAGTCAAAAATAATCGGTACTAACCGCAACACAAAAGGAGTCAGTACCAAAGTTACTGCCGTTGTTCCCAAAATCAGTAAATATATCTGCCGAGAAACCAGTCCTAGCGCCTGTCCTTCACTAGCCAAAACAAAGGAAAATTCCCCAATCTGCGCTAGTCCTAACCCCGCAATTAACGCCGTTTTCAGAGGGTAGCGAAACAGTTTGACTAGCGGTGTGATAATCAAAAATTTACCAATAAATGCGATCGCCACTAGCCCCAAAATCAATTCCAGATTCTGCCACAAAAACACTGGATCGATTAACATCCCAATCGAGGCAAAGAATAAACTCGCAAAAATATCTCGGAGTGGTTCCACATAAGTCAGGGTTTGATCAGCATACTCCACTTCCGAGATCATCAAACCCGCAACAAATGCTCCCATTTCAATCGACAGCCCTAAATACTCTGTCAACAGGGCAATACCCAAACACAGCGCCACCACTCCTAATAAAAATAACTCTCGGCTTTCTGTGCGGGCTAACATCCGCAACAAAGGCGGGATAATCCACTTCCCAGCGATCACAGCACCCCCTGCAAACAAGCCAATCCGCACCAGGGCTGTCAGCACCGCCATCACAATCGATTCCCCTGGTTGATGCAAAGCCGGCAAAACTGCCAACATCAGTCCCAGCGCCAAATCCTGCACCACCAGAATTCCCAGCATCACCTGTCCGTGGGGGGTTTCCGTTTCGTTGCGTTCCATCAAGCATTTGAGGACAACTGCTGTGGAAGACAAAGATAGAATTGCTCCCAAAAACACGCCCTTAGCTGGTAAAGTTCCCCAAAACCCTGTCAAACCACACACCACAACTGTGACTGCGATTGTCAGGGTAATTTGCAGTCCACCGCCACCGAGGGCGATCGCTTTGACTTTTTTGAGTTCCGCAAAGGAAAACTCAACTCCCAAGGCAAATAATAGAAAGGCAACGCCGAACTGTGCCAGAGTCTCGACTTGAATTAATTCTTTAATTAGTCCCAGTCCCGTTGGACCGATAACAATCCCCCCAATCAGATACCCTAGTAAAACAGGTTGTCTTAAAAGCGCCGCCAAAAGTCCGCCGCAGGCGGCGACAGCGAGAACTGACACTAAATCAACAATTAATCTAAAATCTTCTTGCACAAGTTTTTCAAAGAACTATTAAGACCTATTAACAATCAGCATACAAAAGTTTCATATGGCTGTGGAGAGTTCCGCAGTAAATGAAATAACAGCTTTGAAATGGATTTTATGTAGTTCCCTGCGATTATTTGTAATATGCATAAACAAGATGAATTGTCAAGGAAACTTGTAGCCCATCCACAGGAAAGCGATAATTGTCACTGTTGGTTTTGGCACACAAGGGGAAGAAATTTATGGGATATGACTTGAAAGCGTTAGCAGAACTTTACAAAAACACTCTCCTTGGCGATGTACTTCCTTTTTGGGAAAAACATTCTTTGGACTGGGAGTACGGCGGTTATTTTACCTGTCTGGATCGTGAGGGTAAAGTTTACGATCCAGACAAATTTATCTGGCTGCAAAACCGCCAAGTATGGACTTTTTCGATGCTTTGTAATCAGCTAGAAAAACGCGAAAATTGGTTAAATATTGCTCGCAACGGTGCTAATTTTCTCGCCCAACATGGTAGAGATGCTGATGGTAACTGGTACTTTGCACTTACTCGGGCAGGTGAACCACTAGTGCAGCCCTATAATATCTTTTCTGATTGCTTTGCGGCAATGGCATTTAGTCAATATGCCCTCGCTAGCGGTGAAGATTGGGCAAAAGATGTGGCAATCCAAGCTTACAATAACGTTTTGCGGCGGAAAGATAATCCCAAAGGTAAATATACCAAAACCTATCCCGGCACACGCCCGATGAAATCTTTAGCTGTGCCAATGATTTTGGCTAACCTAACTTTAGAAATGGAATGGTTGCTATCTAGTGAAATTCTGGAAAATGTTTTAGCTGCAACTGTTCAGGAAGTGATGACTGATTTTTTAGATCAAGAAAAGGGGCTAATGTACGAAAGTGTTGCTCCCGATGGTTCACATATTGATTGTTTTGATGGACGGTTAATTAACCCCGGTCATGGTATTGAAGCGATGTGGTTTATTATGGACATTGCCCGTCGCCAAAATGATACTAAAACTATTAATCAAGCTGTTGATGTGGTGTTAAATATTCTCAATTTTGCTTGGGACGATGAATATGGTGGTTTGTATTATTTTATGGATGCAGACGGTCATCCTCCACAACAACTGGAATGGGATCAAAAGCTGTGGTGGGTGCATTTAGAATCATTGGTTGCGTTGGTAATGGGTTATCGTTTGACGGGGCGGGAAGCATGTTGGCAATGGTATCAAAAAGTACATGATTACGCTTGGTCGCACTTTGCCGATCCTGAATTCGGTGAGTGGTTTGGTTATCTCAATCGGCGTGGGGAAGTGCTGTTGAATCTTAAAGGTGGCAAGTGGAAGGGATGTTTTCATGTGCCACGTGCTATGTATATTTGTTGGCAGCAGTTTGAGGCGTTGAGTTCGCAGTCAGTTTAGCTAGGAGTATCTTTTAAACGCACCAGGTAGCAGAGGTTTACGCAAAGGGACGCAGAGTGTTAGTCAGAGTTACTGGGTTTTGTGTTTTCAAATAATTGGGATGATCCTGTTTAGCCTGTGTTGGGAAGCTAGAGTAAAAACAGATTTATCTGATGGGTGTCTTTATGAATGTTGTTACACCGAAGCGATTCACAATTGACGAATATCATCGGTTGATTGAACTTGGATTTCTGAGGGAGGGCGATCGCATTGAGTTAATTCGGGGAGAACTGATCCAAATGACTGCAAAGGGAAGACCACACACAGTTTGTAATTCTATTTTGTGCCGTCAACTAGATCGAATTTTAGGCGATCGCGCTGTTATTCGTGGACAAGATCCAATTACACTACCAAATCAAAGTGAACCAGAACCAGATGTCGTGATTGCACGCGGACAAGATGAGGATTATCTGGCTCATCATCCTTACCCCGAAGATATTTTTTTGGTTGTCGAAATTTCAGATTCTACATTGATATATGACCAAACAAAGAAGTTAGAACTATACGCCGAAGCCGGAATTTCTAATTATTGGATTGTGGATTTAAATACTCGTCAATTAGAGCGTTACAAAGAGCCTTATCAAAATATTCAAGGTCAGTTTAATTATCTCAGCAAGCAAATTTCTTTAGCGAATGAGTCTGTGCCTATTCCTGGGTTTGAAGATGTGTTATTGGATTTGAGTCGGATTTTTCCAATGGGTGATGTTGCTGAGTAACTATTTAGACAGAATACTTTTTGGGGCCGTCTGTATATAGATTTTTACAAACTGAAATCAATACTCAACATTTGCTTTGCTAGCTATAGATTAGCTCTCACGTTATCCCTTTGTTTCCGGATATACTTTGCATTTTTGGTAGATATCAGTATACTGAAAAAAACAAAGGTATAATTAGTGATGGCAAAAAAATCCCAATCCCCTACAATCTCTCCCAAAGGGAATGCAACCAAATATCTTAGTTACAGAGAAGCATGGACGCGGATCAAATTAGCCCGCCAAGAAGGTTTCTTCTTTGAAGCAATCACGCTTGAGGAGAGTATCATTACAGACCGTCTGATTAACTATCTAGTATTTGTTGGAGAAATTAAGCAACCAACAGAAGTTTATAAATATCCAAATTTTTACGAATTGCTCAAGTTATGGAAGAAATCACACCCTATGCCGATTGCCGCTATGGGACGATCTAATCTTCAAGAAGCAGTGGATCAGTGGCGGATTTTGAGAAATAAAGCCATACATGGCATGGTGAAGTCACACCCAGGTTCACCTACTGAAGCAGTTGATGACTTTTTAGCTGTTGCAGAAAGTGCTGCTAGTGAAGGAGAAATACTGGCAAGGGCAGTCAGTGAATGGTGCAGAAAGATGAAAAGACAGCTAGAAAGCGATCGCTCTAGTTTAAGCTTAGACTGCTAACTGAATTAATTATCTACACGAGCGATCGCCTGTGCAATATCTTTTGGTGACTCAAGATTTTGTTACCCCTACGCCACACCATATCCTGTATATTCTCTTGCATAGACAGGCTGTAATCCCAACACAATATCTTTCTTTGGCACACCCATTGCTACTAATTCATCAGCAAGCAACTTATCAGTCTGGTTGCGTTGAATCCAGATTTTACCGTCTTTAATGTCCAAATGCATGACGCAATTGTAGATGCGGCGATGTTTATCCCATCCCAAATCAACAATTTGATAATGATCGTGTTCCTTATCAAAAATTGTTTGCACCTCAATTTCACCATTTATGGGTGTACACTTGCTGTACTCGGTTAATAGTTCTTGAATACACTGACGATAAAATGCTAGTTTATCCATCTGACTATTACCTCATCCACTGGATCGTATACAATCAGCTTGACTTGATACTGCCGCACTGATGCTTGGGGTAAATCACGTTGGAAAAATGACTCATAAGCGGCAATTGGTACTGCTAAATATAGGCTGCGTTCTCTTTCACTTGCTTCTAAAACTAGACGATAATTCAAAAATTGACCTAGTGCCATATGAAAATCAAACAATGCTGAGTCACTCAAAAAACTTTTGACTTCTACTGCAATCTTTTCTCCTGCTTTTTCTGCTGCTAACAATCGCTCTGTTCCTAAATCAATTCTAACTTCATCCTCCTCACCAAACTCAATTCTTAAAGGGTCATGTGTAATAACCCATTGCTGTTTCTGAAGACCTTTTTTGACTGCTTCATGAAATCGGTCTTTGGCTGACATTTCTCCTCACATACTTATAACCTGATTTTAAATCAGTAGCATATCGTAAGAAATCCTTGACTATTCTTAAGGATATTAACGCTTTATTTATCAAACCTGGTGTGACACTTGCGCTAATATATCCCCTATTGCCTTTGTGCAATTATGTGGGGAGTTGTACAAGAATATGAGCAAGTATCTCAAAACACAGAACACAGACAATCTTGTTAATATTGCTGATCAATTTACTCTTCAGAGAAAGGTTACAACTGTTCAGTCCTTTGGAAGTGGTAATATAAATGACACTTTTCTAGTTACACTAGATTCTCCAGATGAAAAGCATTTTATCTTGCAACGCATCAATACACAGGTATTTCGTCAGCCACAGTTGATTATGCAGAACATGTGTACTTTCACTGAACATGTTCGCAATCGGTTACAACTTCACCCCCTCAATCGTCGTTGGGAAGTGCCACGCGTACTACTGACCAAAGATGGTCAAGATTATTGCAGAGATACTGAAGGTTCGTTCTGGCGGGCAATTAGTTTTATTGCAGACTCGCAATCTTTTGACACAATGCAAAATACGGAACAAGCCAAAGAAATTGGCTATGCCTTGGGAATGTTCCACAATCTGATCAGCGACTTGCCCCCAGAAAGACTCGCCGACACCCTCGAAGGTTTCCATATTACGCCGCTTTACCTTCAGCAATACAACGAAGTTTTAGCGAAAACTAGCCCGTGTCAATCCCCAGAAGTAAATTATTGCTTGCAGTTTGTGAGCGATCGCCAAAATTTTGCCCATGTTCTGGAAAATGCCAAAGCTACAGGCAAACTACCTTTGCGTCTAATGCACGGCGACCCCAAAATCAATAACGTCATGTTTGATACTAGTACTAACCAAGCTGTGAGTGTCATAGACCTCGATACCGTTAAGCCTGGTTTGATACATTACGACATTGGCGACTGTTTGCGATCGGGCTGTAATCCTGCTGGAGAAGAAACAGAAGAGTGGGAAAGCGTTTATTTTGATACAGAACTATGTCAGGGAATTCTCCAGGGTTATCTCTCTGTCGCCAAGGAATTTCTTACAGAAAATGACTATACCTATATCTACGACGCGATCCGTCTCATCGCCTTTGAATTAGGACTGCGGTTTTTTGCGGACTATCTAGCCGGGAATGTCTATTTCAAAGTCAAGTACCCAGAACACAACTTGGCGAGGGCGCTTGTTCAGTTTAAGTTAACTGAAAGCATTGAATCTCAGGAAGCAAGCATTCGCAAAATTATTCGGGATATGAAATGAATAAGCAAAAATTTTCGCTGCAACCTTTCGCTGCTAACAATTCGCTGCCTAATTTACAAATCACAGGCAATATTGGGCGATATGGTAATCAACTCAATCTCTGCTACACACTTTCTGGTGACTTAGAAGAAATTGCGATCGCCCCACTATCAGATACACCTCAGCGCAAGCATGAACTTTGGGAAGACACCTGCTTTGAGTTCTTCTTAGGCATCAAAGACTCGCAACAGTATTGGGAATTCAACCTTTCCCCAGCTGGACACTGGAATATTTATCGTTTTGATGGATACCGTCAAGGTATGCAAGAGGAAACAGCCTTTACAACCCTGCCGTTTAATGTCCAGCATCAATCAGATACTTTAGTGCTTACTTTAAATATGGATTTGAGTGGTATCGTCTCAAAAGAGCAAGTCCTTGAAGTTGCGATTACTACTGTTATTAAATACAGAGATAGTGAAGTAAGTTATTGGGCGTTAACTCATCACGGTAAAGAGGCTGATTTTCACCTACGAGATAGTTTTATGATTGAGTTGTGAGATGTGTTGTTATGGAAACGAAGTCAACTGAAATAAGCAACTAGATAAGTTTCATATACTGTTATCCTAGCTTCCAAAGCCGGGAATATTAGCTGTAGGAACTTAACTTAGTAACTACAGAGTATGAGCATGAACGCAGCTGAGTACATCCTGAAACTACTAGTTCACCAAATAGATTTTGATAGGTTGCCCAGATCCCCGACTTTTTAAAAAAGTCGGGGATCTAACGCCTCGCGAAGAGTCAAAACTTATAAAGTCGCTTAAAGGAAAGTGGAATACCTAAACTTAAATTTTCATTTAAATCTGAGTCTTCACGTACTTAGTTATTAATTTATAAGTAAGTTCATATAATGAAAATAAAAATACCTATTTAAAATATAGACTTACTAAAAAGAACATTTAGTATGAATATTATTTATTAGAATTAATCAATAATATCCAGATTTCTTTTTTATAAAATATATACCTATTTCTTTGGATGTATATGTGACTTATACCAAAGTATATATGTCAAATTATTCCAAGTGATTGATGAATTATTAAACAATAAAAAGCTTAATAAAGTTACATGCCTTAATTCACATTTAAAAATAAATAATTTTTTTGGTGGTAAATAAATATGGTTGTAGGTATACATAGACGTGCTGTAGGGGTGTTTTCTCATCGTCGTGATGCAGAAGCAGCCCTAAATGAATTGAGAGATGCTGGCTTTCCAATGGACAGAGTATCTGTCGTAGTGCGTGATGCCGATCACAATGATCAGATAGCCGGCGCTGAAGTAACAGAGAACATTGGTAATAAAGCTGATGAAGGAGCAACAGCTGGAGCAGTTTCTGGTGGTGTTTTAGGTGGACTGACTGGTTTATTAGTTGGGCTTGGGACTTTGGCAATCCCTGGAATTGGCCCAATTATGCTGGCTGGAGCAGCTGCAACAACCCTAGCTACAACTCTAGCTGGGGCTGGAATTGGTGCAGTAGCTGGTGGTTTGCTTGGGGCTTTGATTGGTTTGGGAATTCCCGAAGAACGAGCCAGAGTTTATAATGAACGAGTAGGGCGAGGGCATTACTTAGTCATCATAGATGGCACGGATGAGGAAATTGCTAGGGCAGAAGCAATTCTCCGACGCCGGGGAATTGAAGAGTTTGAGATATATAACATACCTGTTGGCACAGCGAATTATACCGCTACTCCCGCACGGGATTTGGGTGTAACTCACAAACACGCCATTGGTTACTTCTCGCGTCTGGAAGATGCGGAAGCAGCTATTAACGATTTGCGGGCTGTGGGTTTCCCCTTGAGTCAAATTTCCTTAATGCACAGAGATTTGTCGCGACGCGATCGCTTTAGTGGTGTAACTTTACGCGATCACTTTGATGATGCCATTCACAACCTGAAATTGAGACTACCAGATCATCGTAGTCGTTTCTATCATGATCGCATCAATCACGGAGATTATGTAGTGGTTGTTAGCGGTACAGATGCAGACATCCAACGTGCGGCTGCCATTCTCAATCGTCATGGAATTCGAGATTGGGAAATTTTCGACCCCACAGTAGATTACACGGCTACCCCCAGTCGAGATTTAGGTGTAACTCACAAACACGCTATTGGTTACTTCTCCAATCTGCGTCATGCAGAAGCAGCCATTAACGATTTGCGGGCTGCTGGCTTTCCCTTGAGTCAAATTTCCTTAGTTCATAGGGATTTGGGACGAGACAGTTTCCCAGGGGTAAGTGTGAGCGATCGCTTTGATATCAACAGATGGAGACTTCCAGATCATCGCGCTCGTTTCTACAACGAACGTTTCCACAACGGCGATTATATAGTAGTTGTGAGTGGTACTGACGCAGACATCGAACGTGCTGCTGCCATTCTCAATCGTCACGGAATTCAACATTGGGAGATTTTTGATCCCACAGCAACAGATTATGTTGCTACTCCCGTGCATCCGGAATTAGGAGTGGAGGAACCCAAAGTCATTATTATTGACCGTCGGGACGAAACATTTAAGTAAAAGGAACTAAGGAAATAGGAAATTGGGCAGAACAATTAGCAATTCAGAATTGAGAATAAAGTTTTTCCTGTTATTTCCTATTTTCTACCTTGGAAAAGTTACTCTTTTCACTCAATTATTCTGTTTTAATTTCTCGTATTACTATTAAAACTTAAACAAATGAACAAGCTAACTTTCTTCTTAATCAGTGGTCTTTTAATATTTACTGCTGCTTGTAATGATGGTGCTAGAACAAGCCAGACCGCACCTGTTAACACTGATGTAGTACAAACACAAACACCAGCGCCTGAAGAAACTCAAGAAGCTCAAGAAGATGCCCAAAGCGAACTTCGCAGAAGACAACTAAATCAGGATATTCGCGCTCGTGAACAGCGAAACAATATCTTTAATGAAGGTAGCGCTCAAAACAGAAATCCAGACAACATTGCTAGTGAAGTCCGCTCTAAGTTGGAGGCAAATATTCCCAGAGGTAGTTTAACAGTTGAGGCTGCTGAGGGTGGTGTTGTAACAGTTTCAGGAACAGTGACAAATCAACAAGAGCTAGCTAAAATTGAACGTTTAGCTAAGGAAATCAAAGGTGTAACAACTGTGAATGTTAAAGCTACAGTTGCTAAACCAAAAACCTAAAGTAGTTAAGAACTACGGCAAGTAAAAAACAATATTTTCTAAATAATTCCTAATTAGTTGAGTGTTGGTGGTCAAGTAGAAAATCATTTTTCTATTTGACCATTTTCACATAGTACAAGTTTGATAGCTCATATCTGTGAAGGTCGGTAATTAGTAATGGGAAAAACCAATTACCTATGATCGATCCCAACGGATAATACAAGTGTTCAAGCAGACATAATATTACTTCTTCCTTCTGATAGAGAAATTTATGGGTAATCTGTTTACCCCTTGAGGGATGAAAGTTTTAATAAATTATTTATATATTTAGAAATATATAAATAATTTACACATTACTCTTGAAATAATCATGTCTCAACTACCTGGAAAAGCAATCTCATATTGGATTGCTTCAAGTATTTCTATGTCTAATTTTCCATCTCTCACACATGACATATCAGTTGATGTGGCAATTGTGGGAGGAGGTATTGTCGGCATAACAGCTGGTATGCTCCTCAAGCGTGCCGGAAAAACTGTGGCAATTCTTGATTCACAACAGATTGCAACAGGTGTTAGTGGACATACAACAGCAAAAATTACTTCACTTCAACAATTAATTTACGCTCAATTGATTAAGGAAATTGGTGAGAAAAAAACGCAAATTTATGCAGATTCTAATCAAGCTGCTATTGAAAGAGTAGCAAGATTTGTAGAAGAAGAAAATATCAATTGTGATTTTAGTCGTAGAAGTGCTTATACCTTTGCAGAAACAGCAGAGAATTTGGATGATATCAAAAAAGAAGTAGAAGCAGCAGTTAATTTAGGATTGCCAGCCTCCTTTGTGACAGAAACTTCTTTACCATTTGCTATTGCTGGAGCTATTAAGTTTGATAACCAAGCTCAATTTCATGCTCGTAAATATTTGTTGCATCTTGCGAAATTAATTGATGGTAATGGCAGTTATATATTTGAAAATACTCGTGTAGAAAACGTCGAAGAAGGTACTCCCTGTCAGGTAGTAACAGCGACAGGAACTGTCAAGGCACAAAATGTAATTGTTTCTACTAATTTACCAATTCTGAATCAAGGACTATTTTTTGCTAAGACTTATCCCAAGCGTTCCTATATCATTGCTGCTCGCATAGACCCAGCAAGAGCGCCGGAAGGAATGTATATTGGTACTGGCAGCGACTATCATTCAATTCGGACAACTCCTGCTCCCGATGGCGGATTGCTGTTATTAGTAGGTGGCGGCGGACATAAAGTTGGCACTGTTACCGAAACCGAAGAACGTTACCAAAAACTAGAAGCTTACGCTCGTTCCCGTTTTAGAGTAGACCAATTTGAGTATCGCTGGTCTACACAGGATATGGTGTCTTTTGATCAGCTACCTTATATTGGTAAACTTACCCCCTTTAGTAAGAATGTCTACGTAGCAACAGGATTTAGCCTCTGGGGTATGAGCAAAGGTACACTAGCAGGAATGTTGCTTTCAGATTTAATTTTAGGAAGAGAAAATAATTGGTTAAAACTCTACGATTCTACGCGTACAACTCCATTTTTAACCACCGAATCACTCAAGAATAACCTAGAGGTAGGATTTCATTGGGTAGGCGATCGCCTCAAGGGACTTGATGATTCTTCTTTGTCAGCAGTAGCAAAAGATGAAGCGAAGCTACTTACAATTGATGGTAAAAAAATAGCTGCCTACCGCGATCAACAGGGACAACTTCACACCATTTCAGCAACATGCACCCATCTAGGTTGTATTGTCAATTGGAACAGCGCCGAAAAAAGTTGGGACTGTCCCTGTCACGGTGGACGTTATGACTGTGATGGCAAAGTGTTGCATGGGCCACCAGTCAAAGATTTAGAAAGTTACCAAGGCTAATAAGTATGAGGTGGGGAGGTGGGGAGATGGGGAACTCACCGGTCCCCTCTGGGGATTAGGGGCTGTGGGGAGATGGGGAGATGGGGCAATGGGGAGGTGGGGTGTGGGGAGTAGTGAACAACCAACTACCAACAATTAACCATTGACCACTAACTACTAACTACTAACCCTTGACCCTTGACATTATGGCATCCACTCTAAAACCACTCCTACACTACTATCTTGATATTGTCGTGAAGTCTGTTGCTTAAAACCAGTAGATAGGCGTAGATTACGAGTTATCGCATAACCAATTGCAGCCGTTGTTAAACCCACTTCTTCTTCACTACCGGGAGACATCCAACTTTGAGTTACAGAAATATCTGCCGCACCACCACGAGATAATACCAATAGCAACTTGATACCTACATTTACCCCATTTGTAGAATAATCATTAGTTCGTAAATTTTGATATCCTACCAAGGGTGCAAAATTAACATAGCTACCCAAAGGACGTAGATAATAATATAAATTGCCACCATAAGACTCATGCTTACCGTTGAATGCTGACTCATACTCAGCACTCACCGTCAAACCACTCCGACCGATAAATACATCTTCTACACCAAAAATTATTCCCCCTCCCTGTTCCCAAGAAGTAAACCGAGAATAGCCGAGCCGTACCTTAGTACGAAAACTGGGATCATTCTGAATTTCCTCTAATACATTCGGTACTTCCCGTCGCCAGCGCTGCAAAACAGGACTCTTTTTAATCACCTCTGGACTTAAATCCAAATCCTGGGCAGACTTACTAGGAGTTTCACACCAACCAGGGTTAGCTACCAAAAGCAAACTCATACCCAATCCAAAACAAAAAATAGACAACTGGTCTCTCAACTGGTCTCTCATTCCTTGGCGTCCTACTCTTACCTTGAAGCCGCTGACGCGTCTATGGCGTCATGGCGGTTAATAAAAAAAGTGGCCCTGCCTTCAGCAGAACCACTTAATTTTTAGCAAAACCTAGAGAACTTAGCGCACAGTACCCTCAGCAAGAGTTGCGTCAATAGGTTTCATTAAATACAAGCGCAGAGTTTGCCAACCATTGGAAATGTAATAAGGCAGCTTTTGGAAGAACTGTAAAAACTTGGGAGTATTAGAATTAGCGATCGCTGTCAATTTCTCATTGTTCTTCACACAAATTTCCAAGCGATCGTAAAACTCCGGATTATTAACATCCAGCATTACTGGGAAAACCCGTCCAGCAGTTTCATTTGTCTTCTCAATCACATACTTGTCATATTCCCGTGCATCCAACCCAATAGCAGCATAGAAGTCTTGACGCTGAATATCGTTGAGATACATCGTCGCAAACACTGATAACAAGAAGAACCGACACCACAACCGCGCCTTCCAGTCATTTAATATTTGCGGCTGCGCTTTCATCACAGCATCAAAGAAATCCCCATGACGGTTTTCATCCTGACACCAGTTTTCAAACCAGCGGAAAATTGGATAAATTCGGTCTTCTGGATGTGCTTCCAGATGACGATAAATAGTGATATAGCGCCAGTAACCAATCTTTTCTGAAAGATAAGTAGCGTAGAAGATAAATTTCGGCTGGAAATAGGTGTAATTTTTGCTCTTAGTCAAAAATCCTAAATCCAGAGACAGATTAAAATCTGCCAATGCTTTATTCAAGAAACCAGCATGACGTGCTTCATCCCGCGACATCAGGGCGAAACACTCTGCCAAGACAGGGCTTTTGTCCTTGAGGCGGCGGCTGAGTTCTTTGTACAGCAAAAAGCCAGAAAATTCTGCTGTACAAGAACGCTCTAAAAATTCAACAAATAAGCGGCGAGTATCCCCGTCAATATGATCCCAGGATTGTTCAAACTCCGCATCCCGAACAAAGTGATGGCGGTTGTAGTCAGCGCGGAACTCTTCTAGGATGGCTCTTAATTCATCTTCGTTGACGGAGATATCCATCTGCGCCATCGCATCAAAGTCTGTGGTGTAAAACCGGGGTGTTAACAGGGTTTCTTTTGCCGGGACTTTAATTCCTGGACGCAATTCTTCAAAACCTGGTTTTTTTAGGGAATCTACCATGTTGTGATTGCTCTTGTGTTTTTTTATTGTTCAATGCCCTAGAAAGCCAAGGTTTTTGCTTTCAGGCGGTGCAACAGACAGAATAATGCATTTTGTGTATTAAAAATCAGTCTACCAAGGCATGGCGTGACAGGAGAGGGATAAAACATTAAGAGTTGCAACAAATTGGGGGACTGGGGATTGGGGATTGGGGATTGGTGAAAATATTCTCAAAAAAATAGCAGTTCACGACGCTGCTCATGGTTTTTGTGCCCAACGTTCTATTGTCACTAACGCCACTCCTCATGTTGGTGCTGATGTGATTATTAACTTTGACCTCAAAGACTTTTTTCCTTCGATTTCTTACAAGCGCGTCAAAGGACTTTTTCAATCTTTTGGTTATTCAGAAGCAGCTGCGACAATTTTTGGTTTGCTGTGTACCGCCGCCGAGGTTGAGGAATTAGAACTAGATGGCAAGACATATTATGTTGCACTGGGGGAAAGGCATCTTCCCCAAGGTTCGCCAGCAAGCCCGGTAATTACTAACCTGTTGTGTCGTCGCTTAGACCGCAGATTAACTGCGATGGCAGAAAAATTCGGCTTTACTTACACTCGTTACGCCGATGACCTCACCTTTTCTGCGGTTGGTGATAGTCAGCGTTATATCTGTAATATTATCAAACGTACAGAATCAATTGTGACTCATGAGGGTTTTACGCTCAATCAAGAAAAAACCCGCATTCTTCGGAAATCCCGCCAGCAGGAAGTTACAGGAGTAGTAGTTAACAATAAGCTCAATATTTCTAAGAAAACATTAAAACAATTTCGCGCTACTTTATACCAAATAGAAAAAGATGGTTTAGAAGGCAAACATTGGGGTAATTCTCCGAATTTAATTGCTGCTATTACTGGCTTTGCTAATTTTGTCGCAATGGTGAATCCGGAAAAAGGAGCAGAGTTGCAGCAGCAGGTAAAACGTATTAAATCGCTACACAAAATCAAGGGTCAAGCATCCAAAAATCTCTAGGTGAAGATTTAAACTCCACCTTAGGTTAGGAGGGAAGATATAGATGTTCATATCTGTCTGGAAAATGGGTGTGAGGGTGTAGGGGTGTAGGAGAAGTTAAGGGTTAGAACCACGTATAGAAATCCTATTTGAGTTGTAAACAATCACATCGCCCAGATCCCCGACTTTTTTAGAAAAGTCGGGGATCTTGTTTTTCACAAATGATTTCTGCATAACTGCTATGGGCCTACAGAAGCTTCTATTGATTCTATCTACTGGAGGTGTCAACGCAACACTAATTATGTGACTGCTCCCATAGGTTGTGCGATCGCTAACACCAAAATTTACATCCTAGACTCTGATTTGCTACCCGTACCTGTTGGAGAACCCGGCGAACTTTATATCGGTGGTATGGGTTTGGCGCGGGGTTATCTCAACCGTCCGGAACTAACAGCACAGAAGTTTATTCTCAACCCCCTAAATTCATTTGAACGTCTTTATAAAACAGGGGACTTAGCGCGTTACTTAAGTGACGGTAACATCGAATTCCTTGGTCGTATTGATCACCAAGTCAAAATTCGCGGCTTCCGCATTGAGTTACCAGAAATCGAGACGAAGCTTTTGCAACACCCTGGTGTACAAACAAGCGTAGTGATGGCCCGTGAGGATATTCCGGGTGATCAGCGCTTAGTAGCTTACATTGTCCCTAATGGAGAACCAGCAGTCACGGTTAGCGAACTCCGCAACTTCCTCAAACAAACACTACCAGATTACATGCTGCCATCGGCGTTTGTGATCCTAGATTCCCTACCCCTAACACCAAATGGCAAAGTAGACCGTCGCGCCTTACCAGCACCAGATCAGAATCGCTCCCAGATGGTAAAAAACTTGGCGACACCACGAGATCATGTAGAATCGCAGCTAGCAGAGATTTGGGAAGAAGTTTTAGGCATTCAGCCTGTAGGTATCACAGACAATTTCTTCGATTTGGGCGGTCATTCCTTGGTTGCTTTGCGCTTGTTAGGAAAAATTGAACAGAAATTTGGCAAAAGTCTGCCTCTATCGGTATTCTTGCAAACATCAACAATAGAACAACTGGCCAAAATTCTCCAGCAGGAAGAATCACAAGCACTTTGGCAACCGCTTATCCCAATTCAAACTCATGGTGATAAGCCACCGCTATTCTGCGTACACGGTGCTGATGGTAACGTTCTTGTCTTCCACAACTTAGCCCGTTATTTAGATGTAGACCAGCCAGTTTATGCCTTACAACCCCACGGATTAGATGGTAAAAAACCTTTCCAAACTAAAATAGAGGATATGGCATCTGAATACATCAAAGGTATTCGCACTGTTCAACCAAAGGGGCCTTATTTGCTAGCTGGCTTTTCTGCTGGAGGTGTGATCACCTTTGAAATGGCACAGCAACTGGTAGCCCAAGGGGAGAAGGTGGCGTTTTTGGGGTTATTTGACACCTGTAGCCCTAAATATTTTCATAAATTGTCATTTAGTCAATGGATTTCTCGTCATTGGAATAATTTTTTACAAATCGAACCAAAAGAGAAATTTAACTACTTATTTATGGGGGTGCAGCAGCGCCTGCAAAAGATTGGGGAGATAGGCAATAGGTTCAGTGTAGGTAGTGTTGCAGAAAAATCACCACTTGTACCTCTAGAACAAAATATAAATTCAAGAGAAGCTGCTGTTTTTGAAACTCAACGACTAGCTGTCAGAGACTATCACCCACAACCATACTCAGGCAAGATCACCCTTTTCCGAAGCCAAGAACAGATTTGGTGGCTTGGAAGCGATCGCAATTTAGGTTGGGGGGGAATAGCTGAAGTGGAGATTCATTCCATCCCTGGTGATCATAACAACATTGTCAGAGCTAATGTAAAGTTTTTGGGGGAAAAATTGAGAGATTGCTTGAATTCATGCTGTAAATAATGTAAAAAGCCCACTCATTACTGAAAGGGCTTTTGTAAACTTTGTTTACTAAAATTTTAATCTTTGTCTTAAAACAAACTCATCAACGTAATAACGCTAGCACTAGTCAGCACTACTAATGCTCCCATGACCAGAGACTGATTTAGTTGATTTGGAGTTTTTGAGTCGTTCATTTTAAATGATGCCTTATTTTTAAGGATTCTATTTACGATATCAAAGTCAGCATATTTATCTACCAAAGTATGGTAAAACTTAAAATAGTGTTACCTATCTTAGTAAATATAACGGTGATTACTAACTATTTAGTGGTTAGTAGTTGATTGTTGATTGTTGATTGTTGATTGTTGGTTGTTGGTGAGACCAGCCCCCCAAAAAGGCGGTCTCCGTCACGTAGACGCGTAGACGCGAAGCGGCTTCCGCAGGTAGCGGCTTAAGGTAAGGGTAGGGGGACTGGCGAACCCGTAGACACGAAGTGGCTTAAGGTAAGGGTAGGGTTGTT
>NZ_AJLK01000009.1 GCF_000317205.1 Fischerella muscicola PCC 7414
CACGAAGTGGCTTAAGGTAAGGTAGGGTTGTTGGTTGTTGGTTGTTGGTTGTTGGTTGTTGGTTGTTGGTGGTCATTAGTCATTAGTCATTTGTCACTGTTTATTCACCCCACCTCCCCATCACCCCATCACCCCATCACCCCATCACCCCATCACCCCATCACCCCATTGCCCCTAATCCCCATCACCCCATCACCCCATCACCCCACTGCCCCTAATCCCCACGACCGACAGGGAGTGGGGGCCGGTGAGTTCCCCATCACCCCACCTCCCCAAATCCGCGTAGTAATTACCGAATATCCGACCAAAATATGCGTCTTTTTTAGTGTAAAATCATGGTTACGAAAGCTACGGAACTGTTTGACTAAAAAATAACCATGACCATTTCCACAGTATTTAGGAACCAAACCGCCAATTTGGACTTGGAACAATTGAATCAAAAGTATGAAAACGCTCATCCAAGCGAAATATTGGCATGGTCTGTCGAGAATATTCCCACAGGATTAGTACAAACCAGTGCTTTTAATGTTGATGACATGCTGATCACGGATATTTTGTACCGTGAACTCAAGCATCCAGTACCTGTGATATTTCTCGACACGCTGTTTCACTTCCGGGAATCTTTGGAATTGGTGGAAAAAGCCAAACAAGTTTATGATCTAGATTTGAAAGTTTACAAAATCCTTGATGTAGATTCCCGTGAAGCTTTTGCAGCCAAATATGGCGATGAACTCTGGGATAAAGATATTGCTAAATTCCACCACCTCACCAAAATTGAACCTTTGCAAAGGGGTCTAGCAGAACTGAATACTGTTGCTTGGATTACCGGACGCCGCCGTGACCAGGCTGTGACTCGTGCTAACATGCCCATATTTGAAATTGACGGTAATGGTCGGGTGAAAATCAATCCCCTAGCCAATTGGACACGTAAACAAACTTGGGCTTATGTCGCTGAACATGGGGTAATTTATAATCCTCTCCATGACAAAGGTTATCCCAGTATTGGCGATGAACCAATCACAACTCCAGTCAGTGAAGGTGAAGACGAACGCGCTGGACGCTGGCGTGGTTTTGGTAAAACTGAGTGTGGAATTCATATTTAATAGGTAACAGGTAATGGGTAATGGGTAATAGGTAATGGATAATAAAGAAGAAAATTACCAATTACCAATCACCAATCACCAATTACCAATTATCTATGATTAAAATCCTCCATCTTTCTGATATCCACATGGGAAGCGGTTTCTCCCACGGACGTATTAATCCTGATACGGGTTTAAATACGCGGTTGGAGGATTTTGTCAAGACTTTATCTCATTGTATTGACCAAGCCCTAGCACAACCAGTGGATTTGGTAATTTTCGGTGGTGATGCTTTCCCCGATGCTACACCACCGCCTTATGTGCAAGAGGCTTTTGCTGGCCAGTTCCGTCGTCTTGTGGATGCCCAAATTCCCACAGTTTTGTTAGTAGGTAATCATGACCAACATTCCCAAGGGCAGGGGGGAGCAAGTTTATGTATTTACCGCACTTTAGGTGTGCCGGGAATTGTAGTAGGTGATACTTTAACTACCCACCGTATTCAAACTCGTAATGGGCTTGTACAAGTCATTACCCTACCTTGGTTGACTCGTTCTACGTTGATGACTCGCCAAGAAACTGAAGGTTTATCTTTAAGCGAAGTCCATCAACTCCTCATCGAACGTCTGCAAGTTGTTTTAGAAGCAGAAATTCGCCGTCTTGACCCGAATATACCAACAATTCTTTTGGGTCATTTGATGGCAGATAATGCTAGTTTGGGAGCTGAGCGTTTTTTGGCAGTTGGTAAAGGCTTTCTCATTCCCTTATCCATGTTGGCGCGACCTTGCTTTGATTATGTAGCTTTAGGACATGTCCACCGCCACCAGAACTTGAATAAATCAAATAATCCACCGGTGGTTTACCCAGGAAGTATTGAACGGGTGGACTTTAGTGAAGAAAAAGAAGATAAAGGCTATGTAATGGTAGAGTTGAAACGTGGTAGTGCCAAGTGGGAATTTTACCCATTACCTGCACGGATTTTCCACACCATTGAGGTGGATGTATCGAAGGCAGAAGATCCACAAGCAGCAATTATGAAAGCGATCGCCAAGTATAATATTGAGGATGCAGTCATCAGACTAATTTACAAACTTCGTTCCGAACAGTTGGATATAATTGATAACGCCGCACTCCACAAACTATTAACTCCAGCTCACACCTACACCATTCAACCAGAATTAGTGAGTCAGTTAGCTAGACCACGCGTCCCAGAACTAAGCGCAAGTAATAGCATTGACCCTATAGAAGCACTAAAAACCTACCTAAACAACCGTGAAGATTTAAAAGATATAGCAACATCCATGCTAGAAGCAGCGCATAAATTACTAGCTGCGGACGAAGAAGACTGGCTAGAACCCACTTCTGTGGAAGAAAACATCAATCAAATTAATCAGATTCAACTAGACAACACAGAGCATCAGCTACGATTACTTTAACTAATTCATCGGTGTGCATTAGTGTGCATCTGTGTTCGTTTTTTCAACTCTACTTCTTTACTGCTAATACTCATGTCATAATTAATCGCAATATCAAACAGACAAAAACGTCTTTAGGCTTGATTGCGCCGTTGATCTAGGTGCTGTTGATGCAATTGTGGAAAGTTTTCTAAGTCCTCTATTGTTTGAGGGGCTGGGAAAATTATAGCATCATCAGATGTGAACCGAGCCAAATAAATTTGAAAGGCTTCCTCGTCTTCTCTGTGTTCAAGGATATATTTACGTAATTCACCACGAGTCATTGACATAAAATCAGGTTTACTCATACATACCTCCATTTCCCGTTTGGGTAAATTATCATTTCATTCTCTTCTCCAGCCAGAATGACAACATTTTTAGCTTGAACAGCTACTCAACTACAAACATCTCTACACAAAGAACAATATTTGGTGTTAGTCTGAGGTATTCAAATCTACACACCCTCAGTGTTCTGTGTAAATCTCGCTCCTATGTCTAAGTTTGTCTGTGCAACTTTAATAGCAACTGCCCTGCTTTTGCCCTCAGTCAACAATTACAGCCCTGTGATCGCTGGTACTTGTGCTTCCAAGTGTGGCAAAAGTCCAATGCAATTTTCACCTGGTCAGCGCATCCAAGTTAAAGTAGTAAATCGTACTCCAAGAGTGCTAATTATACAGAAGCCATCTAGTACTAATCCGATTCCTCTACAACCAGGACAGGAACTACAGATAAACCAAGGAGATGGTACAGAGCCAAATGTATCTCTCCTATTTTGGGATGACACTGGTTTACCATTAAAAGCAAATATTGCAAAACTCAACTTTGCAACCCTGGGAGTAGAACTGCGTCCCAATTGGTTTGCTCCTGGCGATCGCGCAATTTATATTCTTGATGATGGCCGAGTAGACGTGTTGTGAAAAATGCTGGATTTTATGATTGTTGGCGTCGAAGTTCATGCCATTATTGATAATTGGTATGCTCACGCCCAGTTCTAAATTGTGCTAGACCAATTCCCAACTACAGCAACAAAAATCCTTCGACGTTTGCCTAATCAACGTTGGCAAATTTACCCGCAGAAAATAGAATTAGCACAGACTCTGGCAAAGACAACACATTTACCGTCTTTGCTCAATCAGCTACTAATTAATCGTGGGATTGAAACCCCTGAACAAGCACAAGCTTTTTTAAATTCTGAGTCTATAAATCTGCCTTCACCTTTGCAAGAATTTCCAGATTTAGCAATCAGTTTAGAGTTGTTGCAATCTTGTATTCTTTGTAAAGAAAAAATTGCCATCTGTGGAGATTACGATGCAGATGGTATGACTAGCACTGCTTTACTATTACGTTGTTTACGTTGGTTAGATGCCCAAGTAAATTACGCCATTCCCAGTCGGATGCATGAAGGCTACGGCATCAATAAACGAATTGTAGAAGAATTCCAGAGCGAAGGTGTGAAACTCATCCTGACTGTTGATAATGGTATCTCTGCGTTTGAACCCATTGCCAGAGCCAGAGAACTTGGTTTACAAGTAATTGTCACCGACCACCACGACATTCCTCAACAACTACCCCCAGCTAACGCCATTCTCAACCCGAAATTATTACCAGAATCTTCTATTTATCGCGGTGTTGCTGGCGTGGGTGTTGCTTACATTTTGGCAGTTTCTTTAGCTCAACAGCTAGGGCAAGCTAACAGTGGCATCATTAAACCAATGTTAGAACTGTTTACATTGGGAACCATTGCTGATTTAGCCCCCTTAACTGGAGTCAATCGCCGTTGGGTAAAACGTGGTTTGCTGCAATTACCTAAGTCGCAATTAGCAGGAGTACAGGCGTTAATTCAGGTGTCGGGGATCAGGGATTGGGGACAAGGGGGACGACTTGGGGGATATGGGGGAATACTTAACAACCAACAACCAACAACCAACAACAAACAACCAAAATCCTTAAAGCCTGAAGACATTGGGTTTCGGCTTGGGCCACGCATTAATGCTATTGGTAGAATCGGTGATCCCCAAATTGTGATTGAGTTACTAACTACAGATGATATGGGAATTGCTTTAGAACGAGCGATGCAGTGTGAGCAAATTAACCAGCATCGTCAACAGATGTGTGAACAAATTGAACAAGAAGCGATCGCATTAGTTGAGACAGAATATATTACATCTCTACAGGAAGACCGTGTTTTGGTTGTGGTGCAACCCAACTGGCATCATGGGGTTATAGGTATTGTTGCCTCCCGGTTGGTAGAACGCTACGGTGTTCCCGTGTTCATCGGTACTTATGAGGATGACAAGCAAATTCGCGGTTCTGCACGTGGGATACCAGAATTCCACGTTTTTGCAGCTTTAGAATATTGCCAAGACTTGTTGGGCAAATTTGGGGGACACAAAGCCGCAGGCGGATTTTCTTTATCTGCCGAAAATTTAGCAGCATTGCGATCGCGTTTGGTAGAATTCGCTAACCAATGTCTAGAAATTCAGCATCTGAAACCACTACTAAACATAGATGCTGAAGCTAACCTCAATCAAATTAATCAAGAACTCTATCAACAACTCCACGCCTTAGAACCTTGCGGAATCGACAACCCCGATCCAATCTTCTGGACAGCTAATGTCCAAGTCATAGAACAGCAAACCGTCGGTAAAGGTCATATTAAACTAACACTTGCTCAAACAATTGACCAACAACAATTTAAAATTAAAGCGATCGCTTGGCGGTGGCGTGACTACTTTCCTTTACCACAAAGAATAGATATTGCTTATAAACTGCGAGAAAATCATTTCGATGGCAACACCACCATTGAGTTAGAACTAGTTGGTGCTAGACTCGCTAGTCAGTCGTATTCGCCTTTCACTTCTTACCCTACTACATCAAAAGCTGCTTTTGAGTATAATCAGCGTCAATATACCTGTGGTATCTATCAAAACGGTTCTTTACCTGAATTAAGAATCAAAAATCCCGATGGCAAGGTTTTAGCTATTGGACAAGGACAAACGGTCGGTTTGCTGGGTAACAATCGTCAAGACGCCAAAGAAGTTGATATCTTGCAATCACAGTATGACGGCATTATTCAAGCAGCACTCAGGGCTTTGGGGACTTGCAAATAAAGGGAGGTGGGGAGATGGGGTGATGGGGTGATGGGGTGATGGGGTGATGGGGTGATGGGGTGATGGGGTGATGGGGAGGTGGGGTGAATAAACAGTGACAAATGACTAATGACTGGGGAGATGGGGTGATGGGGTGATGGGGTGATGGGGTGATGGGGTGATGGGGTGATGGGGTGATGGGGTGATGGGGAGGTGGGGTGAATAAACAGTGACAAATGACTAATGACTAATGACCACCAACAACCAACAACCAACAACCAACAACCAACAACC
>NZ_AJLK01000010.1 GCF_000317205.1 Fischerella muscicola PCC 7414
AACAACCAACAACCAACAACCAACAACCAATAACCAACAACCAACAACCAACAACCAACAACCAACAACCAACAACCAACAAATAAAAAGCAAAGCCCGCGCTAAGCGGGCTAGAGCAAAGGAGAATTAATTGAATTTTATGTTAGAGGTCGCCACCGCGAAAAGCAAGTACAAAAATTACTGCTGGGCCAGCTAACATGATCAATGCTACGAACAATAGCTGAAAAATTACTTCCCAATTGATGTTGGCTACAGCCTCAAACATTATTCCCTCCCAGTAACCCTAAAAGAATGCATTACTTTAAATTTTTAAACTCGGAATTAATCATATCCGGGGATCAGCTGTTAAATTTAATTTACTTAACAAAATTATAAGAAAGCACATAAAAAACTAAAATGAAGACTAGTTAGTGGTTGATAGTTGTTGGTTAGTAGTGGTCTATCGCAAAAGTTATGAGAAGTTGTGAGGGGTCATATCCCCGACTTCTTGAAGAAGTCGGGGATCTTGTAGCCCAGCAAAATTAATGCGATGAACCAGTGGTACTTCACCATATTGATTTTGATAGGTTGGCCCCTCGCAACTTGTCAAAACCTATGTGGTCGAGTAGTAGTAAAGAATCAATCACTGTATGGGGTATGGCTAGCTGTACACTTCTACAAACCACTATACAGATGCACAGCTGTGCTAATCTACTAACCGTCTATAAAAGGTATAAAAAATGGCAACTTGGCAATGTGTAAAGCAATGTGGAGCCTGCTGTCATCTCGATCCTCAGTACCGTCCAGACTTGCATGAGTATTTAACTCCAGAAGAACTAGAACTTTATTTGAGTATGGTAGGTGATGGAGGATGGTGTATTAACTATGACAATGATAGCCGCAAATGTCGGATTTACTCTGATCGCCCGCGTTTTTGCCGGGTAGAACCAGAGATATTTAAAGATATGTATAGCATCGACTCAGAAGATTTAAACGATTTTGCCATTGAGTGTTGCCAACAACAAATAGAAGGCGTTTATGGCGATCGCAGTCTCGAGATGCTACGTTTCAATCAAACCGTTGGGTACATAGTTACAGGAAGTAAAGCTAGCCAAAAAGCAGCAAACACACAGTCGTAAACACAAAGGCTCTAAAAATCGAAATAAAGCAAGAATTAAGGTTGCTAAGGTTCACAACAAAATTACTAGATGTCGGGAAGATTTTCTACACAAACTAAGTCGTAAATTAGTTGACGAAAACCAAGTCATAGTTGTAGAAAATCTCGCAGTTAAAAACATGGTCAAAACCCACAAACTAGCTAAATCTATTAGTGACGCTGGCTGGGGTCAATTCTGTACCATGTTGAAATACAAGGCAGAATGGGAAGGGAAAATTTACATCGAATTACATCGAAGTAGATAGATTTTTCCCTAGTTCAAAAACTTGTAGCAACTGCTTACACAAGAGTGATAGTCTCAGCTTAGATATTCGTAGCTGGCAATGCCCTAAATGTAAAACCATACATGATCGGGACATTAACGCTGCGGCGAATATCAGAGATGAAGGTTTACGAATTTTGGCGGGAGGGCATCTCGCTACTGCTTCTGGACAACGTGTAAGACCATCTAAAGGCACTGCTTTTAGAGGCAATGTTGAATGAAGGAAAAATCTCCGCCGTAGAACAGCGGAGAGTTGTCAAAAATTCATAATTTTTAACTGGAATGCAGCAAGTGTTGAATGACCGATTACAAAGCATTAACTTGTACTTGATAGGTATGATGGGTGCTGGAAAAAGCACAGTAGGGCGAATGTTAGCTCGTGAACTAGGATACGGTTTTGTAGATACTGACAATGTGCTGGAAAAAGCAGCAGGAAAAACCATCAATCAACTATTTGCTGAAGAAGGAGAAGCAGCATTTCGCCAGTTGGAAAGTGAGGTGTTAGCACAAGTTTGTGCCCATAAACAGCTAGTCATCGCTACAGGTGGGGGAATAGTACTACGACGAGACAACTGGAGTTACCTGCATCACGGTATAATTATTTGGTTAGACGTAGCAGTGGAAATACTGTATAACCGTCTAGCAGAAGATACCACAAGACCATTGCTGCAAGACACAGATCCTCAAGGAAAACTGCGATCGCTCCTAGAACAAAGACAAGCACTTTATAACCAAGCCGATTTAAGAATTACCATCACACAAGAAGAAACATCAGAACAAACTATCACACGAATCATAGAAGCTATTCCTAGCATTCTCAAACAACCACATTAGTTGTTTGTTGGTGGTTAGTGGTCATTTGTCATTTGTCACTGGTCATTTGTCAATTGTCAATAGTTAGTGGTTAGTGGTTATTCTATACTCCCCACCTCCCCACACTCCTCACACTCCCCACACTCCTATTTCCGATTCAGTCCCAACCATTCCCCGATCTCTTGAATTAGCCAATGACGTTCTATGGTTGACAGAGGACTGGAAGTGAATTTCTCTCCTTCTACTTCTATGGTGACTCCTCTAGGGGCTGAACCTTGGTTGACTTGCTCTTGGTATATTTTGTCAATTAATGCTGTCTGGCGCCGTTGTCGCTTGTAGCAAAAACCAAATAACTTCCAACGTATTTCAAAATTTTGGCGATCGAAATAAAGATCAGTATGTCCAAAAGTAGGAAACAGAGTTCCTTGCACCACCGCAATCAGCATCGCCACAGAGAAAAGCCAAAAAATCCATGCCTGAGAACTGCCTCCCCTTGTCAAGAAATTAATCAATTGTGGCAGTTGCCAGAGAAAAGGAATCATGATTCCCACCAGGTAGAATAACTTAAAAGCTTTACTGCCGCGTCTTGGTATTTTAATCTCCAATTCACTGGCAGACTTGTTGAGTTGAATTTGACTACCTGTGGGCTTGCGGCTAGTTATCGGTGGGGTTAGGGCATTTTTGTTCTTGAGTGCTGCGAGTGCTTCCCGGGCAGTACTGAGTCTTTCTAAGACATTTGGTTCTGTGAGTTTACCAATCCAATTGACAAAACCCAGGTCAACGCTAACTCTATCAGTAAACTGAATGCGTGCATCCCGATGAGGTAAATCGGCAGGAGACATCCCTGTCAGTAAATGTATTAAAGTTGCACCCAAAGCATACAAATCCGAAGCAGGAACAGCCCTACCGGCAAACTGTTCAATTGGGACGTAGCCATAGGTTCCCACAACAGTAAAAGTAGCACCTTCCAACACCGCTTGATCCTGCACCGCGCCAAAGTCAACCAAATAAACCCGCTTGTCTTCACCCCAAATCAAATTACTAGGTTTGATATCGCGATGTAGCACAGGTGGATTGAGTTCGTGTAGATAAACCAGAATACTAAGAACTTCAACAGCAATTTTTTCTACCTGTGATTCCGAAAAGCGTTGACCTTTGTCTATTAATTTCTGTAGGGATGTTCCAGGAATATAACTCTGCACTAGCCCAAACCAGGGAAATTTAGAGCCAGATTGATGTTCCAAAACAAAGTAATCTCGGTACTTGGGGATACGAGGATGATTGAGATTTTTTAAAACTTGAGCCTCGCGTTCAAACAGTTTGTGTTCATCCCACTGCATTTGTGGGCTGAGAATTAGCAACTTGACGACGACTCGTTCTTGAGGCTGTTTAGCCAAATCTTGGGCTAACCAAGTTTGACGGCTAGCATCTTGACCTAATTTTTCCTGGAGTTGATAACGATTACAAAGTATTTCTCCTGCTTCTAACATCCCCAAATTCCCCATAAAAAATTGTTGATTGTTGATTGTTGTTTGTTGTTTGGAACAACCAACAAACAACAAACAACTAACAACCCCTATTACCCAATCCCTAACCAATGCCTGATTTCTGCTGCCATCCAGCGACACTCGTCTTTACTTAAAGGTGGCTTCAATTTCCCAAAGGAATACTCGGATACACCTACAGCCAAGATTACTTCTGGGACTTTGTGACTACCATAACCACCAGTCTCACCGCTAAATACTTTGTCAATTTCTGAAACTTTTCCTTTTTGTCTACGTAAGCAAAGACCTAGTAATTTCAATTCAATTTCAAACTGGTAATGATCAAAGTAAATATTTGTTTCCACGAAATTAGGCAGTAGAAACCAACCTGCCAACAGAAGACTAGCTATTAGCCATATCCATCCTTCCATGCTACCCAACCCAAAACCGCCACTGAAAAAGCACAACCAAATTGTTAGTACTACTGTTGCAGCACAGTTCTTCGGATCAATTAATATTTTTTTCCACAGCACAGGAATCTTAATTTGTAAGTGTTCAGGAGATTTTTGCAGTTGAATTTGACTATCAGCAGGTTTAGCACGAACTAATCCAGAGATAGCAATTTGATTTGCTTTAAGAAGTTTCAACGCTTCTTTGGCACTTGTGAAGCGTCTGTCTAAATTTGGTTGTGTCAACTGTTCTAACCAGCGAACAAACCCAGGATTAACTTTTAGTAAGTGGGCAAATTGCAAGCGAGAATCTCGCTGTGGCAAATCTGCTGGTGGAATACGGGTTAGCAAATGAATTAAGGTTGCACCCAAAGCATAAAGGTCAGACGCTGGAGTGGCCCTACCACCAAACTGTTCTAGTGGCGCATAACCATAGGTTCCCACTATCGTAAAAGTTGCCCCTTCTTTAGCGGCGCGGTCTTGCACTGCGCCAAAATCTACCAAATAAATCTGGGAATTTTTTCCTAATAGCAAATTACTAGGCTTGATATCGCGATGCAAGACCGGCGGATTCAAACTGTGCAGATAAATCAAAATTTTTAAAATTTCAGCAGCTATTTTCCGTACTTCTGCTTCGCTGAACACTCTGCCCTTTGCAAGTAATTCCTTAAATGATGAACCAGGAATGTATTCTTGCACTAGGGCAAAGTGAAGTGCTTGGTCTTCAAAGGCAAAATAATGACGATACTTTGGGATACGTGGATGATTTAGTTGTTTGAGTATCTGGGCTTCTCGCTCAAAAAGTTTAATATCTTCCCACTGTGCTTGGTCGCTGAAAGTGAGCAGTTTAACGATGACTTGCTCTTGAGTGGACAAATCCCATGCTAACCAGGTTTGACGACCAGCATTTTCACCAAGTTTTTCTATAAGCTGATAGCGATCGCGTAATACCTGTTGGATTTGCAACATTGTCCTAGAAAATATACGTTTCAAAAAACTCTTATTTCCTCTTACACCCTTATACCCTTATACCTTTACACCCTTACTAAATCAGCACGAACATCCTAGCAACAAATATTCTTTTCTGTGAGAAATTGTTGGGAGTACCAATTTCACTAACAAAAGCTCCTCATAAACTTAATTATGATCAACGATTCTGAGTACATTCGACAAGATGCAGCCACTCGCGTACATGTTCTGAGTGAGGCACTGCCCTACATCCAACAATTTACAGGTCGAACTGTAGTTGTCAAATATGGTGGTGCTGCCATGAAAGATAGCAACCTCAAAGATAAAGTCATCCGCGATATTGTATTTTTATCCTGCGTTGGCTTACGACCAATTGTGGTACATGGTGGTGGGCCAGAAATTAACAGTTGGCTAGATAAACTAGGCATCGAACCGCAATTTAAGAATGGTCTGCGTGTCACAGATGCCCCCACAATGGATGTGGTAGAAATGGTGCTAGTCGGTCGTGTTAACAAAGAAATTGTCTCTTTGATTAACCAAGCTGGTGGTTCTGCTGTGGGGCTATGTGGTAAAGATGGCAACCTGATTAAAGCCCGTCCCCAAGGAGATGAAGGCATCGGTTTTGTTGGGGAAGTAAGTAATGTCAATATTCGGGTTTTAGAAACACTGGTAAATAGTGGGTATATTCCCGTAGTCTCCAGTGTTGCCGCTGATGATAACGGACAAGCTTATAATATCAACGCTGACACTGTAGCCGGAGAAATAGCAGCAGCGCTAGGGGCAGAAAAGTTGATTTTGCTAACCGATACACGCGGAATTTTAAAAGATTACAAAGAACCGACTAGTTTGATTCCCAAAGTAGATATTAAAGAAGCCCGTGATTTAATTGCTAGTGGTGTAGTTAGTGGTGGCATGATTCCTAAAGTTAATTGTTGTGTGCGATCGCTTGCCCAAGGAGTCCGCGCCGCACACATTATTGATGGTCGCATCCCCCACGCCCTGCTACTAGAAATTTTCACTGACGGCGGTATTGGCACGATGATTTTTGGTTCTCAGTTTATCTCTTGAATTTTATCGAAGAAAGGCAGAGGGCAGAAGGGGTTCCCCACAAATTCGCTCTCCTAATCGCGAATTTGTGGGGGCCCCGCAGAGGGCAGAAGGGATAAATCCCTTCTCCTGAAAAGAAAATGAATAAATTAAACCTTTCCCCGTTGCCCCTAATCCCCACTCCCTGGCGGTTGTGGGATCCGCGAGTTCCCCTTTCACCTTTACCCATCTCTTCAGCGATGCTGAATAATAATCGGCTGCTGAATAAGTTTGTCGTGATACCAAGAATCTTTAACAATCACAGGATTAATCAAAGTTGAGTTTCTTATTTTAGGATTCACTAACACCGGATTAACTGATTCAAGACCGTAGAGTATCAACCCCTAACCTAACTGCTTTCGTTGCCCTACACCCCTTTTTTTGACTTGTTGCTAGCCCAAAGGATTTCACAAATGCTGCTACCGTTGGCACAATGAAGGCAGTGCTGAATTTGTGAGTAAAACGTGAGTTCAGAGAGTATAGAAATTGCCAAAAATCGCTACCAGCAAGGAAGAGTAGCCTTTGAAAGTGGGCTATATCGAGAAGCTATTGAACAACTAGAAAAAGCAAGCGCCTTGTTGACCCGTAACACTCGCCTTAGTGGTGAAGTACAAATTTGGTTGGCGACAGCTTATGAAGCAGCAGGGCGTACAGATGATGCGATCGCCCTATGTGAACAACTCAAACGCCATCCCCACCATGAAACAAGTAAAGAAGCAAGGCGATTGCAATACATTCTCAAAGCACCCAGGCTGCAACGTCCCCAAGAATGGATGACTCAAATCCCTGATTTTAGCAATCTTGCTGATAATGAAAGTAAAATAAGTTTCTCTGCTAATCCTAATAAATCTTCTGGCTCTAAAAAGCCTCCTGAGCGAGAATTAGTTGACCTCAGTCAGGTCAATACTAAAGATAATCGCTTTATCTGGGTGGCTTTAATTGCAATTGGTTTAACATTGGTGAGTTTAATTTGGTTGAATGTTTAGGGATTGGGATCGGGGAGATGGGGAGATGAGGTGATGGGGTGATGGGGTGATGGGGAACTCGGGGTCCCCTCTGGGGATTAGGGGCTGTGGGGTGATGGGGTGATGGGGTGATGGGGAACTCGGGGTCCCCTCTGGGGATTAGGGGCTGTGGGGTGAATAACAAATGACAATTGACAAATGACCATTGACTTTTGTGGAGATTTTATAGTGATCAATTTGTCTACTTTCAGAAAAAGTTTTGTGTGGCTGAGATTTATTTGCCTGATGCTAATAGCAACTTTGCTGCTTTCTGGTTGCGTGGATTATGACGTAGGGGTAAGTTTTGATAATTCTAATAGTGGCGAGTTGGTGCAGCATATCAAGTTGGGAGAACGTCTTACCAGCTTTAGTGGTGAACCTGTGTATGAATGGTTAAATAGTATAGAACGTCGCGCCCGCCAAGAAGAAGGTAAAGTGCGACGACCTTCCAAGGAAGAAGTGATTGTCACAATTCCTTTCACTAATGGTGAAGAATTGCAAACAAAATTTAATCAATTTTTTCACCCGACTGTTAATCAAAAAGTTGTCACTAGCGAATCTGAATCACAACTGCCAAAAGTAGAGTCAAATTTACTTCTAAGTCAGAATAATTTTTTGCTATTAGTACGGAATCACTTGATTTATGATCTGGATTTGCGATCGCTTGCTTTAATTTCCAGCGATGGTAATGTTTTGGCAAATGCTGGTTCCATTCTCGATTTAGAATTTAGCTTGAAGACTCCTTGGGGAGCAAGAACTATTCAAAGAACAGAAAATGCTCCCCTACCACAAAAAAATAACAATCAGCTAGTATGGCATCTCAACCCCGGCGAACTCAACCATATAGAAGCAGTTTTCTGGCTTCCCAGTCCTCTAGGTATTGGTACATTATTGATTGTGCTATTTGTTGGTGTAGGATATTATCTGCGGTATAAATTTATGCCCGACCCCAAAATTCAGTTTGCTGCTAAAACAGCAGTTAGTGAAGGGTAGCAGGAGGCGGGGTGATGGGGTGATGGGGTGATGGGGAGCAAGGGGTCCCCACTTTGTGGGGTTGGGGGGCAATGGGGAGTGTGAGGAGTGTGGGGAGTGTGGGGAGTGTGAGAAGTATAGAATAACAACTAACAACTAACAACTAACAACTAACAACTAACAACTAATAGTGAAAGCACAGCTTTTGTTAATCTTTACCTTATTGGTTGTCAATTCTGGAGTGGCGCATTCACAAACAACTGTACCAAATCCACAGATACCAGCCACTCCAACAGTTACTCCAACAACAACTTTTACACCAAAATCTTCGAGTCAGTCTAATAATACTAAAGCTTCCCGTAAGGATTTGTTGAAAGCTCTTGAGGAGGTAGATAAAGGATTTACTAATCTTGTCTTTTTATTGGTAAAAACATTAGTAGCATTACTGAGTTTATTTGTTATTCGGCGATTCTTTTTACTAATTACTAACCGATCTTCCCAATTGATAATTGATAATTTCAGTAATGCAACTGGTGCAGATGAAATTGAGGGTGTTTTATCAGGATTGTCACAATTGGCACGGGAAAGATTAGCGAGAGAGATGAAAAGCGTCTACCAAAGGTCAAAGGAGCATATCACTAGTGTGGGACCACAAATTCATCTCTCCTCTGATAAATTTCCTTTACCACAAGCCACTGCAAATCAACAACTTACTAATTTTATATCTTCTGTCAAAGAATTAACTCCTGACCAAATTGATCCATTAGTACAACTACTTGCAGTATTATTTCCACCCTATGGCACTAAAGTTACTGGTATTTTACAAAGCCAGGGTGAAGAACATAAAAGAATTGGTATCACATTTGAAATTCAGGACATAGATAATCGCATTGCTGCTCAGATTTACACTATCTGGGAAGTATCTGACTCTGAAGGAGGAAAAGAGTCAAAAAGAGTACTTAAAGACCGTTTTAGACAGTTATTGCGAACAGCTAGTCGTTGGCTGGCATTAGAACTCTCTAAACGCGAGATGATCAGAGGTATACCTAAATTTTATTTGGGTAGGAAGCGTGAACGCTATCTAGGACAAATTCATAATTTCTTTGGTGTCCTCAATCAATCTAGCGCTCAAACTCATGGTCAATTCTTTTACCAGCTAGCAATTGAGGAGTTGCAGCAAGCAATAGAATTTTACCCAGATTGGTATCAACCATACGATAATTTGGCTGAGACTTACAGTCTCTTAGGGCGCACACAAGGTGATAGAAGAATCGGTCATCTCCAAAGCGCGATCGCTCACTACGATCAAGCATTCAAGCGAGTTACAGAACCAACTGTGCAGTTAAGGATCAAGGTTGCCAAAGCAATCACCCAACTACTCACAGGAAAGGAAGATTTGATCTTGGCAGCAAAACAGGAAATCCAAAACCTGGAAACAGCAAAAAACTGGGATGCTACTACAATATTAAACTACCGCTTACTGTATTATCTTGCCTGCTGGTATGCACTGGCTTATCGCTTCGATGTCGCGGATGAAACTCATAAGCAAGCCTATCGTTACTTAACCTACAGCCTAGCAAGAGACAAAAACAGAGAATCTTGGGAGTGGGCGGGTAAAGATCCAGACCTAGAAAGCATCCGTGTAGGTCTTCCGGAACTCAAATCTGCACTTTTGAAGAAATTGAATGAAAAACCGGAACTGCCAACGCTAACTGGCAAAAACTTTGTCGAATCTATAGAAGAAGTTCTAGGGACAGTTAATTGGGGATCGAGGGAGGTGGGGTGATGGGGTGATGGGGTGATGGGGTGATGGGGTGGTGGGGAGATGGGGTGATGGGGTGATGGGGTGATGGGGAGATGGGGAGATGGGGTGATGGGGGAGTGTGAGGAGTGAATAACAACTAAACACTAAACACTAAACACGAACCACCAACTAACAACTAACAACTAACAACTAACAACCAACAATCAACAACCAACAACCAACAACCAACAATCAACAAATTTAAAATGAGCCAAACCGATTTTGAAAAAGCCAAGCAACGTTTAGCACAAGCAAAACAAGATATTATCTGGGCGATCAATGTTTTAGACGATGCTGCTAAGAATCTGAGCGAGTATAAGCTCACTCCTGAAGAGGTAGTTCAACTAGGCTATCAATTTCAGCGAGAATTAGAGGAGATTCGCAGAAGAATTGAGCAAAGACGCCACCTAACAACAGATTTAGACTCATTAACTTCTAAATCTCCTTTACCCCCTCCAAATATTGGCGCATCTCGGGAAATAAATTCAAGAATCACAGGGGAAATACCCCCCTTTGATGACCCTGATGAAGATAGTGATATGGGTGCCAGTCGTTCTATATATTAGAACTCTAGGGTGATAGACGCTGTATTTTCCAATCACCATCATCTAAACGAGAATATAGTATGCGATCGTGCAGGCGGCTAGAACGTCCTTGCCAAAACTCTATTTCTGTAGGGATTACCCGTAAGCCTCCCCAGTGAGGTGGTCGGGGTACATCCTGGTTTTCATACTTAGCTTTTAATTCTTGCAGACGTTGTTCTAGAATTATTCGACTTTCGATGACTTCGCTTTGATTGGATGCCCACGCACCCAGGCGACTGTTGAAAGGTCGGCTTTGAAAGTACCTATCTGAATCGTTTTCAGATACTTTTTCTACATGCCCACAAATACGGACTTGTCTTTCTAGTTCTGCCCACCAAAAAACAAGGGCTGCTTGGGGATTTTCGGCTAATTCTTGTCCTTTATGGCTGTTGTAGTTGGTGAAGAAAACGAAACCCCTTTCGTCAAAATCTTTCAGCAACACCATTCTTGCTGACGGTTTACCATCGGTCGTCGCAGTAGCAACAGTCATGGCGTTTGGTTCTAGCAACTGTGCTGTCAGTGCCTCGTCGAACCATTTTTGAAATTGTATAAAAGGATTTGGAGCAACATCGGTTTCATTTAACCCCTGTAAGGTGTAGTCTTTGCGTAGATCGGCTACAGTTTTGTCCATAGGGTTTTTATCCTGGTAGTTTTGTCAAAAATAATTATGATGATAATCAGCGCTAAGTAACTTTTACCAATCCAGCCAAGGAGTTTTGTAAATAACATTGCATCAAATGCGACGTTGGGCCTCTGTTCAAAATCTATTAATCTATGGTCTAGGCGGCCCAATCATCGCGCTGAATGTTTGGCTGCTGTCTTTACTGTTTAGCTATTTCCAGCATCCTATTACAATTTTTAGTATTGCCACAATCCTTGCTTTTTTGCTGAATTATCCAGTGAAGTTTTTTGAGCGCGCCCGTATTTCTCGCGCCCAAGCAGTAATCATTGTATTGCTTTTGACTTTAACTTTGTTGGTAATCTTGGGTGTAACGCTTGTACCGATGGTCATTGAACAAACCAACCAATTGTTAGATAAGATTCCCGATTGGTTAATTAGTAGTCAAGATAATTTAGAGCAATTGCAAATTTGGGCAAAGAAGCGGCGTTTGCCTTTAAATTTCAGCGTGATCAATCAACAAATCAACGCCAATATCCAAATTCTGGTACAGCAAATACCTTCTGGGGCTGTAGGATTTGCGGGAACACTATTGTCAGGAGTACTGAATGTGGTGTTGGTAGTTGTATTGGCATTTTACATGCTTTTGTATGGCGATCGCGTTTGGTATGCTTTAGTCAACCTTTTACCATTTCATATCCGTGTGCCTTTCACTACATCTTTAAGGCTAAATTTTCAAAACTTTTTTCTGATTCAACTATTGTTAGGCTTGTTCATGGTGGTGAGTCTTACTCCCATTTTTTTGATTCTGAAAGTCCCTTTTGCGCTTGTATTTGCCATTTTCATCGGTTTATCCGAACTTATTCCCTTTGTGGGAGCAACTCTCGGTATTGGTACTGTCACAATTTTACTACTACTACAAAATTGGTGGTTGGCAATTCAAGTGGCGATCGCAGCGATCGTCATGCAGCAAGTGAAAGACAATTTGTTAGGGCCAAAATTACTTGGAGATTTTATTGGGATCAATCCCATCTGGATTTTTGTGTCAATTTTAATGGGATTTGAGATTGCTGGGTTTTTAGGATCACTCTTGGCAGTACCTATTGCTGGGACAATTAAAGGTACTTTGGATGCGATGAATAGCACTAAAATTAGAAAAAATGATTAAATGATGATTCTTATATTTTTTGTTCTTTGTTGATGCTTGTTTGTTGGTTGGAATAACTATACCTTGGTACTGCTGTGCTAAGGTACTCACCAACAACCAACAACTAACAACCAATAACTAAAGTTAATGAATGCTTCTGAGTTACTGGCAACAATTGAAAATCTCATACATCAGGCTGAAAAAGGAGAAATAGACCCTTGGGATGTGCAGGTAATTGAGGTGATAGACCGCTATATAGAATTAATGGGATCACAGACAACACAAAAAGGCTATGAAGCCGACTTATCTCAATCTGGACAAGCTTTTTTATCTGCATCAATGCTGGTATTATTCAAAGCAAATACCTTGATGCAATTGCAATCAGCTGCTGATGAACAGGCAGCTTTAGCAGATGATAACCTCTTGGAGGAGATAGAAGAAGGGGGACTTTACCAAGCTCATCGCCTGCAATTTGAGCGCCATATCCGTCGTCGTCCAGCAGCAATGCCACCACCAAAGCGTCGTGTAACTCTGCAAGAACTCATAGAGCAATTGCAGGTTATGGCAGAGCAATTAAAACTGGTAGAAAAAGTCAATAAGCCGTCACGTCCTCGGCGTCAGCCCAGCCTGCAAACAATGCGAGCCGCATTAGAACTGGCTCATCAGGAAAATCTTACCGAAGTGGCTGGGGAACTAGAGCAGGTTTTGTACCGTTGGTCAACAGAACTTTGTTTGGAACAAAATTGGTTGAATTTGGAACAATTAGTGGAGTTATGGACACAAACCAAACAATCACAGCAGCATGAAACAGGTCACAATTCGCCAAACGGCCATAAAGTTAGTGTTTTTTGGGCGTTACTATTACTCTCGGCTCAATCTAAAGTGGAGTTATTCCAAGAGGAGTTTTACCAAGACATAAAAATAAGATTGCTTACAGGCGAAGGAAACAATAGCAGACAATTGGAACAGTTAATGAAATAAGCAATATTTGATTTAAAAATATCAATTATTTCTAGAATTAATGCTTCAGCTCACCCCAAAATCCGGGTAAATTGAAAGGATAAGCGATTGCTAGTTGTTTATGAAAAAGGTTTCTACTCAAGAAACGCCTGCCCCGTTCCACAAGAACAGGGCAGGCAGTTTGAACGCACTACGCGAACACATGTCATCTTGCTATGCATATGGTTATACCATGTCCGACAATTCCCGTATTCCGTGGTTTTAAGGATGACTTGGAGCAAAAACAAACCGATGATTAAGTATCACTCACTGAAAGTTAACTAGCTTGTGGTTGAGGAATAAGTATATATGAAGGCGATGATTCTGGCAGCGGGCAAGGGAACTCGGGTACGTCCGATTACGTACACTATGCCCAAACCGATGATGCCCATCCTGCAAAAGCCAGTGATGGAATTTTTACTAGAACTGTTACGTCAACATGGATTTGACCAAATTATGGTCAATGTGAGCCATTTGGCTGAAGAAATAGAAAGTTATTTCCGTGATGGTCAGCGCTTTGGCGTACAGATTGCTTATTCTTTTGAAGGGCGAATTGTTGAAGGTACGCTAGTGGGTGAGGCCCTTGGCTCTGCTGGCGGCATGAAAAAAATCCAAGATTTTTATCCATTTTTTGATGATACTTTTGTAGTCCTGTGCGGAGATGCCTTAATAGACCTCGATTTGACAGCAGCAGTCAAATGGCACAGAGCCAAAGGATCAATCGCTACCATTATTATGAAATCCGTACCACGGGAAGAAGTTTCCAGTTACGGTGTGGTTGTTACCGATGAAGATGGTCGCGTTAAAGCTTTCCAAGAAAAGCCGAAGGTAGAAGAAGCCCTCAGCACCAATATCAATACAGGTATCTATATTTTTGAACCAGAGGTACTAAATTACATACCTTCTGGTGTAGAGTATGACATTGGTAGTCAACTATTTCCCAAACTAGTAGAAATGGGTGCGCCTTTTTACGCCATTCCTATGGATTTTGAATGGGTAGATATTGGTAAAGTCCCAGATTATTGGCGAGCAATTCGCGGTGTGCTACTAGGCGAAATTAAAAACGTCCAAATTCCTGGTCAACAAGTTGCCCCCGGCATTTACACTGGCTTAAACGTAGCCGTGAATTGGGACAAAGTTGACATTACAGGCCCAGTGTACATCGGTGGCATGACCAAGATCGAAGACGGGGCAAAAATTGTCGGCCCAACAATGATTGGCCCCAATTGCTGGATATGCAATGGTGCAACGGTGGAAAACAGCGTCATCTTTGAATGGTCGCGTCTCGGCCCAGGAGTGCGACTAGTCGATAAGCTAGTATTTGGGCGCTATTGTGTAGATAAAACTGGGGCAACAATCGATGTGCAAGCAGCTGCTTTAGATTGGCTGATTACCGACGCCCGTCAGATACCACCGTCTCACACTCCTGTCGAACATCAAGCGATCGCAGAATTGTTGGGAACGAATGCTAGCTAATTGTTGATTGTTGGTTGTTGATTGTTGTTTGGAATAACCAACCAACAAACAACAAACAACAAACAACCACTAACCACTAACCACTAACTACTCAAATACGTATACCTCCGCAAACTCTGCTCATAAGTTTGTAGCAGTCGCTGTGATTCCGCTAGTGTAATGCGATTTTCTTCTAAAGCTAATTCGCAACGCTGGCGGATATTTTCTACCATGTCTTCCGAGTCGTATTGTACGTAACTCACTACCTCGCTCATCGTATCACCCTTGACTACGTGTTGAATTTGGAAGCCTTTGGGTGTCAATTGGATGTGAATGGCGTTGGTATCACCAAATAAATTATGTAAATTCCCCATAATTTCCTGGTACGCTCCATTCAAGAACATCCCCAGATAATAGGGTTCTCCGGATTTAAAGGGATGCAGTTCTAAAACTGACTTGACATCGCGCAGATCGATAAAGCGGTCAATTTTACCGTCACTGTCACAGGTGAGGTCTGCTAAGATACCCCGTCGTGTTGGTTCTTCATCTAGACGGTGGATCGGCATTATGGGAAATAACTGGTCGATCGCCCAACAATCAGGTGCTGATTGAAACACAGAAAGGTTTACGTAATAAATGGAAGCCATGATTTTTTCTAAGTCTTCCAATTCATCAGGTACGTATTCTTCCTTTCTGGTGATATTCAGTATTTTTTGACAGCAAGCCCAGTATAGACGTTCCGCCTTGGCGCGTTCCGTCAGACTTAATATTCCCAGATTGAAGCGGCTAATAGCTTCTTCTTTAAATTGGGTGGCGTCGTGGTAAAATTCCTGATAATTTTCTTGGTTGATGGATTGGTAAGTTTCCCAAAGATAAGTGATAATATGGGATTCCCCTTCTTTGGGCGGTTCCGGTAATTCTGTGAGAACTTCGCTGGTGCTGAGAACGTCAAAAATTAATACCGACTGATGAGAAGCGATCGCCCTACCACTTTCGCTAATCAGTGTTGGTACGGGGATATTCCGCTCGGAGCATGTATCTTTTAACTCTGCCACAATATCGTTGGCGTAGTTCTGCATGTTGTAATTTTTGGAAGCGTAGAAATTGGTTTGGGAACCGTCGTAATCTACACCCAAGCCACCACCAACATCGAGATACTTCATGTTTGCCCCTAACGCTGCCAATTCTACATAGATCCGGCTAGCTTCTTGGATGGCATCTTTGATGACATTAATGGCAGAAATTTGGGAACCAACATGAAAATGCAACAATTGTAAAGAATCTAACAAATCAGCAGCCCGTAACTTTTCCACTGCTTGGATAATTTCGGGAATTGTGAGACCAAATTTAGCGCGATCGCCACTGGAGGTTCCCCAGCGTCCCATACCTTGGGTACTGAGTTTTGCTCTCACCCCCACTATTGGCTGAATGCCTAACTGGCGGCTGGCTTCAATCACCACATCTACTTCTTCAATTTGTTCTAAGACGATGATTGGTGTCTGCCCTAATCTTTGGGCTAGCATCGCCGTTTCAATGTATTCTTGGTCTTTGTAACCGTTGCAAATTAACAATGCTCCTGGTGTATCTAGCATTGCCAGGGCGATCATTAATTCTGGTTTAGAACCTGCTTCTAAGCCAAATTGATGGGGTTTGCCAAAGCGTACCAAATCAGCAACCAAATGCCGCTGCTGATTACATTTGACCGGAAATACGCCACGATAAACACCAGGATAGTTGTAGCGAGCGATCGCTTTGGCAAAACAAGCGTTTAACCGCTCAATCCGGTCTTCTAAAATATCAGAAAACCGAATCAACATCGGCAGTCCTAGATTACGCTGCTTGAGAGCATTAACCAACTCATATAAATCCAAAGAACCGCCGCGATCGCCTTTTGGGGAAACAGTAATATGACCTGCTGCGTTAATGGAAAAATAAGGATGCCCCCAACCTTCAATGCGGTACAGCGCTTCGCTATCTTCTATTTTCCAAACGCGTGTTCCTTCCTGTATGCTGGCAGGTGGCAGCAGTTTTTTGTGCTTGTGATTTTTCAATTCAGATTTTTTACCATTATGGGACGGCGGCTTCACCACCTCATCAGATGCAGCAGTAGAATCAAGACGCATTTTCCTGACCTTTATCTTCACCCACGAATTTACAACTATTAGAGCAGAAAGCACACTAACAATAGCCTGAAACCCCAGAAAATATTTCAGGGTATTGCGTCCTTCAGGGGTGGGATGCAAAGAGTGCGGGCTTTAGCCGCAGTACCGCTTAGTGTCAATCAAAATCATCGGAACTATGTTACGCTGATATTGTAGCGTAACGTCTTGTTCATTGCTGGTCTACGAATTCAAATTAAAGGGCAAACAGCAGCAGTTTAATCTGATTGATGAAGCAATCAGAACTGCTTTGTTTATCCGCAACTCTTGTCTTCGTTACTGGCTAGATAATTCAAAAGTTGATAAATAACCTAAGTGCTTACTGCAAGGTGCTAGCCGCTAATTTTGAGTGGGCAGAAAAACTCAACTCAATGGCAAGGCAAGCATCGGCAGATAGAGCATGGGCTGCAATTTCTCGGTTCTATAGTAACTGCAAGAAAAAGATTCCGGGTAAGAAAGGTTTTCCAAAATTCAAAAAGCGTGTCCATTCCGTGGAATATAAAACCACAGGATGGAAATTGTCAGAGGATAGAAAGTACTTGACTCTGACAGATGGCTTTGATATTGGGAGACTAAAATTAGTTGGAACCTACGATTTGCATTTTTATCAAATCAAAGACATTAAACGTGTCCGCTTGGTAAAACGTGCAGATGGTTATTATGCTCAATTCTGTATCGCCGTAGACCGTGAAATCAAGGTAGAGCCAACCAAAAGAGTAATTGGATTGGACGTGGGGTTAAATCATTTCTACACTGATTCTGATGGAAACAAGGTAGAAAATCCTAGATTTTTGAGAAAGTCCCAGAAAGCATTAAAACGCTTGCAAAGACGAGTTTCCAGGAAATTCCGCACTCGTACGACCCAATCCAATAACTATAAAAAATCCAGGAATAAACTGGCAAGAAAGCACTTGAAAGTAAGTAGGCAGCGTAAAGATTTTGCTGTGAAATTAGCAAAATGCGTAATCCAGTCTAACGACGTGGTCGCCTATGAAAACTTGCAAGTACGAAACATGGTGAAAAACCACAAACTAGCTAAGAGCATTAGCGATGCTTCCTGGTATTTGTTCCAGTGTTGGTTAGAGTATTTTGGTAGAGTGTACGCCAAGATAACTATTGCTGTACCTCCCCAGTGGACAAGTCAAAACTGTTCTAAGTGTGGGGAGATAGTAACAAAAACTTTATCCACTAGAACTCATCAATGCCCTCATTGTGGAATAGTACTAGATCGGGATGAAAATGCAGCGTTGAATATTTTAACCAAGGGACTCAGTACGGCGGGGCACGTCGGAATCAGCGCTTGGGGAGAGAACGACCTCTGGAAAGAATCTGGCAACAGGTTCAGATAAGTCGGCTCGGTGAACCAAGAATCCCATCCGCTTTTAGTGGTGGGAGTGTCAAAATTTAACGTATTGATGGTTCAACGCATATACACCAGAAGTTGATTTGTGAGATATTGTTTGATTGGTCATTGGTCATTGGTCATTGGTCAATTGACAAAGAACAAATGACAAAGGACAAATTAATTCAGTTTGAGGAGATAGCTTTGGAACGCACATTTATTGCCATTAAGCCTGACGGTGTACAGCGTAAACTAGCTGGTGAAATTATCCGCCGCTTTGAAACTAAAGGCTTTACCTTAGTTGGCTTAAAATTTTTGCATGTAAGCCGAGAATTAGCTGAAGCTCATTATGACGTTCACAAGGAAAGACCATTTTTTGCAGGGTTAGTTGAGTTTATTACTTCCGGCCCTGTAGTCGCAATGGTTTGGGAAGGAGAAGGCGTCGTTGCTGCTGCCAGAAAAATGATTGGTGCGACTAATCCCTTAACAGCAGAACCCGGGACAATCCGGGGTGACTTTGGCGTCAATATTGGCCGCAATATCATTCATGGTTCCGATGCTATTGAAACCGCACAGCGCGAAATTGCCTTGTGGTTTAAGGATGAAGAATTAGTAAATTGGCAACCGCACTCAATGCCTTGGTTGCACGAGTAATTTAGGGAGCGGGGAGCGGAAAGAATTTCGGATTTTGGATTTACGATTTCAATCTAAAATCCAAAATCTAAAATCTAAAATTGTTTTTCCTCCTAGTCCCTACTCCCTAGTCCCTCTACATTAACTTCTGTATTAACTTCTGTACTAACTTCTGTCTTCTCCGTTTCCGTTGATACTGATGCAGGCTGGGTGCGTTGGGAAAATCCCCAGGTTAAAATTAGGCCGATCGCAGTAATCATCAACCATTGTGGTGGAACTAAATCTTCATTTACCACCCGGATCAACAGGCGTAACCCTACCAGTGCAACGGTGATATAACCTGCATCCTCTAGGTTCTTAAATTCGTCTAACCACCGGATAAATAAACCTGCCATAAAGCGCAGGGTAATTACACCAATAGTTGTCCCAGTTAGCACTAGCCAAGTTTCTTGAGAAACAGCGATCGCAGTGGTGACACTATCCAAAGAAAAAGCCAAATCTGTTAAAGCAATTACGGGGATGACTTGCCACAACGAATGAAAACGGGGGCCGTGATGGTGATGTTCTTCGTCTTCTTCAGACGTAAAGTGCTGGAATACTAGCCACAGAAGGTAAGCTGCACCTAGTAACTCAAATTGCCAAAACTGTTGCACCCAAGTAGCGGTGAGTAGTAAGGTAATTCGTAGGACATAGGCAACAACTAGACCTATATTGAGTGCTTGGGTTTCAAGCTTTTTGTCTCCCAGTCCTTGAGCGATCGCAGCTAGGGCAATGGCGTTGTCAGCAGATAGCACCGCCTCTAAAAACATCAGGATCAGCAAGACTATAGCCGCTTCAATGCTGAGATGAAAGTTAAGGTAGTCAAAAATTTTGTCTAGCATTCCGAGTTTCTCAAGCAGTGAAAATTTAACCAGTGAACAGTGAACAGTAAACAGTTATCAGGCATATGGTAGGAGATAAAGAAACACAATTAAAGCATTCAGTCTAAATTAACGAAGAAACCATAACCCCACAAATAAAATTGATAACTACTCACTGATAACTGATAACTGTTAAAAGTTACCAGGAACAGAGGAAGTTAGTATAAAAAGCGCAATAAATTGCTACCTTAATCAAGCTTAACGTGTAGGCAAGGAATTCTGATGGGAAGATTATGGTGAATGTGGTTAGGAGTGAATGATGAATTTCAAGTTACTGGCAGTTGTTGCCCCTACACTGTTGGCTATGAATGTATTGCCTAGCTTAGCTCGAGACACTTCTCAACAGATAGGGCAAACTGTGAACTGTAACAATCCTCAAACCACACAGCAGATGAATTATTTGTAGCGATCACGCCTATAAAGCTTTGCAGACAAAAATCACCGCCAATCATGTTATCTAGAAAAGTAGGTCTGTGCGACTCTTTAAAAAGATAGTTACTATTTAAAGTAATCAGCTACAGAACATCTGAGCAGTAAAAGTGCCGTACTTAATCTACGCTCCTGACACACCAAATGAGAGAGTTTATGAGTTAAAGCAAGGATTTAACACCCTTGGTCGTAAAATTGATAATACCATTGTCTTGCTGGAAGAAACTGTATCTCGTTACCACGCACAGATTCACGTCAGCCCCAATGGAGTAATGATCAAAGATTGTGGCAGTCGCAATCATACTTTTGTCAATCAAGTTAAAGTTACTGTCTCTCAACTCCGTGACGGCGATGCGATCGCTTGTGGTCAACTCCAGTTAAAGTTTGTTCATTCTCTGAAGAAATCTCAGTCGAAGCCTGTCGGAGATAATAAAGAATTATTAAGCGATCATTTAAAACAAATTCCTCTGCCCCAAAATGATGCTCAACTTCAGAATTTGGTGGCGCAGAAGCCTAGCGATGACTCAATTATTAAGTTGAAGTCTCACAATAGTCAGCAACAAACAGTCAACAAACTCAAAATTCTCTTAGAAGTCAGCAAACAACTTTGTTCACCTGAAGAACCCGAACAACTTCTGCACAAGATCCTCAATTTACTGTTTCAAATTATGAGCATCGATCACGCAGTGATTCTTTTGGTCGATGAAAAGTCTCAACAACTCGAACCAAAAGCCAGCAAGTTACGAGAGGATCTGGCTGGTTATCAACAGCTTTACAGTCGCAAAATCGTCAATCTCGCTTATGAAAGCGGGGATGCAATTATCACTCAGGATGCTAGGCGTGATCAGCGATTTAATGATTCTTTCTCGGTTGTCCGAGAAGCAATTCAGAATTGCATGTGCGTACCTCTCAAAACCTATACGCAAGTTATTGGAGTGTTATACGTCGATAATTTATCTCCTGCTGTTAGCTATACCGACGAAGATTTAGAGTTTTTGAGTGCTTTAGCTAACCAAGCCGCAGCAGCAATTCACATGTCTCGCGAGTTTTACAAACGAGAACAAAAGCTCAAACAAGAAGTGTTAGAGTTAAAAATTCAAATAGATCAAGCGAAAAAAGAAAGTGATATTGCTGAGATTGTGAATCTCGACTATTTTCAAAGATTGCAGCAATACGCTGAGCAGTTTAGAAATAAAGATAATCTTACTTGAAAATGGGTGTGGGGGTGGTTTGGGTGTAGGGGTGTAGGAGGAGTCAAATTTTCATCGCAAGGTTCGTGGGGTTTTCCTGTGATTGACTTGAAAAACTTTACACTTCTTTATCACTCAACCCTATTTCCAGCAACTGCCATACAGGATTTTGCCGTAACCTGGATATTTGAGAGTAGAAACACAGGTTAAAATTCATGGCTTATTCCTGGTTTAAAGCATTTCATATTATCGGCGTTGTCGTTTGGTTTGCTGGGTTATTTTATTTAGTGCGTCTTTTTATCTATCACATAGAAGCTGAACAAGAACCAGAACCAGCAAAGACGATACTAAAAAATCAGTATCAAATTATGGAAAAGCGCCTCTACAACATCATCACTACTCCGGGAATGCTGGTGACTGTGGCGTGTGCAATTGGGTTACTGGTAACGCAACCAGAGTTTTTAAAACAAACTTGGTTACACTATAAACTCGGATTTGTAGCACTTTTACTTGTTTATCATCATTACTGCGCTCGTTTGATGAAACAGTTGGCAGAAAATAGATGCAAATGGACAAGCAAACAGATGCGTGCGATGAATGAAGCACCAACTGTCTTGCTAGTGGTGATTGTGATGTTGGTTGTCTTTAAGAATAGTTTGCCTACAGATTTGACTGCTTGGGTTATTTTTGGCTTGGTTGTGCTGATGGCGCTGACTATTCAGCTTTATGCTAGAAAGCGCAGACTTGATAAAGAGAAGCAACTAGCGGAAATGACACATATTCCTCAGCAACAAGCTTAAGTAATTATGCCTGAGATGCAATAAATTAAGAAATGTAAATAAAATTTCTTTGGCATCTCAGGGATAAATATGAACGATAAATCTTTGGGTAAACCCCGTCCGCTATGGCAAGTGATTCTTTTATCTGTAGTGACTGGAATGCTGTACTATGGCTGGTACAAGTGGATTATCCAAGAAGAATTACGTCGCTATAACGGTTATGGTTGGTCAGGAACGTTATGTTTAGCACCTTTTGCTGA
>NZ_AJLK01000011.1 GCF_000317205.1 Fischerella muscicola PCC 7414
TCAGCACCTTTTGTTTTAGGTGTTGCAGTTCCCCAAGCTTTGCGAATTTTTGATCCAGATGTACCAGGGTGGTTTGGCTGGTTTTCGTTGTTGGGTGTTGTGTGGATTTATATTGTGCAGTTCCGGCTGTATAAAACAGTTAATGAATTATATCGGCAAGCTGGGATGAAGGAACCACTGGTAATTTGGTGGTTGTTTGTACCTGGTTTGAATTTAATTGTTGGTTTAAGACAAATTCATTTTTTGACTCAGTTTTGGGCAAAGAAACAGGGGATTACTGTTGATGATGTTCTGGCTGATAGTATTCCTTTACTTTCAGCAAATACGTAAATTTGGTGGGAGTTAAGGCGATGAGAAAAATAATTTTTTATATTATCGAACACAGATGAACACAGATGAACACGGATAGATTTTCCGTTGGAGTCTGAGTGGTAATTGGTGATGTTTTCATGTTCTAGGGTGCGTTGATGCATGGTGACGCACCTTGGTTGTCGTCATGAGGTAGACAATGTTAAAGCAGTCATTATTTACGGATAGAATTGCTGTACTTGCTACTAAGCATCAAAAGGAAAGGGTAATTGCTCCTATTTTGGAAGCAGAATTAGGAATTAAGGTAGTAGTGCCGGAGGAATTTGATACTGATGTTTTTGGTACGTTTACCAGAGAAGTGAAACGCCCCGGTACTCAAATTGAAGCTGCGAGATTGAAAGCCAAAAAAGCTTTGGAATTAACTGGTGAAAGTTTAGCGCTCGCTAGTGAAGGTAGTTTTGGCCCTCACCCTGAAATTCCTTTTATTTCTAGCAATCGCGAAGTTGTCATTTTATTGGATGAAATACATAATTTAGAAATTATTGGTGAAGAATTATCTGTTAACACTAATCATAATCATTTAGTTGTGGAGAGTGTTGAGCAAGCTTTCCAATTTGCTCAGAAAGTTGGTTTTCCTGAACATGGTTTAGTGGTCATGTTTGACGAATTACCAAAGGATAAAACTGAAGTAATTAAAGGAATTACTTCAGAAGAAAAATTAATAGAAGCTGTAAATTTTGTTTTGAAAAATTCACCCACTGGCAAAGCACATATAGAGACAGATATGCGGGCAATGCATAACCCTACACGCATGAAAAATATTGAAAAAGCCACGCGTGACTTATTAAGAAAAATTAATAGCTGCTGCCCAAAATGTTCTATGCCTGGTTTTGAAATTACAAAAAGAATTAGGGGGTTGCCCTGCGCCTTGTGCTACATGCCAACTTCTCTAACTCGCGCAGTCATATATCAATGCCAAAAATGTGGTTTTACTCAAGAAGAAGTATCTCCACATGGCAATGAATACGCAGATCCAGTGAATTGTAATTACTGCAATCCTTAAATGATTTAGGAATGTTATTAGCAAATCCTTTGTAGAGACGCGTAGCAAGATCCTACAGTGTAATTTTGTGTCTCTACATAGTAGAGAATACGCATCACTCACGATGAATGATGCCTAATTGTTACACGTTACGCCATCTGTGTAGAAGCCGCTTTTTAGTCTGGGATCGATTTTAACCGGATAATAGTGGCTTTACGAATGCGATCACCATTTATTACGAGTCCGGCGAAATCACAGGCGAAGTGTTTCCCCAACTACCGGTAAACACAAACGTTTCTAATGGCTTGCGCTGACGGGGAGCAAACTCACGCTGTTGGTATTTTTCGGGTAGTGCTTCCGGTTCACCTGGATACCCAATTGCGATCGCTGCTACTGGTTCATAGCCTTCTGGGATATTGTATAACTCCCGCGCCTTCGACACATCAAATCCTGCCATTTGGTGGATGAACAAACCAACAGAAGTTGCTTCAATTGCCAGACTGCAAGCTGCTGCACCCACATCGTGAAATGCATGACGGTTTTCAGTGTGATTTTTCTCAAAGTAAAGCTTTGCTACCGACAGCATCAAGACAGGTGCATGTTGCGCCCAGACTTGATTTCCTTCTGCTAGACAACTAAGCAGACGCTGGAATTCTTCAGGATTGTCTTGAGTCGCTACGATGAAGTGCCAAGGCTGTTCATTATAGGAAGAAGCAGCCCAGCGCGCAGCTTCTAGTAAACTACAAAGCTTTTCTTTTTCTACTTGCTGTTGAGAAAATGCCAGAGGACTCCAACGTTGTTTTAGCAACTGATGAATTGGATATTGGGAATTAGCAGGCTTTTCCATATTGAACTATCCTGAATCCATATCTTTGACTCTGATATCCTAGATAGTACTCAATACTGATACTACTGCTATGGAGCTAGGGAGAGAAAATGACTGGTTTTGAGAGTAGTCGTTTGAATCAGTTTTTGGGTATAGCGATCGCTATTACCCATATTTTCTCTGCAAATTATGCCCTTGCTCAAATTACTGGCGATCGCACTTTACCAAACAACTCTAACGTTACCAAAGAGGGTAACACCTTCAACATCACAGGTGGAAGCCAAGCAGGTAGCAACTTATTCCATAGTTTTCAAGAATTTTCCATTCCCACAGGTGACACGGCTTTCTTTAACAATGCTACGGATATTCAAAATATTCTCACCCGGGTAACAGGTGAATCTGTTTCTAATATTAATGGCTTAATCAAAGCTAACGGTACAGCTAATCTGTTTTTGATTAATCCCAATGGCATTATCTTTGGTGAGAATGCGCGGTTAAATATAGGTGGCTCATTTTTGGCGAGTACAGCCAGTAGCTTTAAATTTGCTGACGGGACAAACTTTGGTGCTACTCCAAATAACACTAATACACCTTTGCTAACTGTTAACTTACCAATTGGTTTGCAATACGGCAGCAATACCGGAAATATTCAAGTACAGGCTTCTAATTTAGAAGTATCTCCTGGCAAAACCCTTGCGCTGGTTGGTGGTAACGTCCAACTTAATGCTGGAAAATTATTAGCCCCTGGTGGTCGAATTGAGTTGGCAGGTGTGGTAGAAAATAATACTATCGAGTTAAGTTCTAACGGTTCTCAATTCGGTTTAAATTTTCCTAATGATGGGCAAAGAAAAGACGTAAATCTGAGCAATAGCGCCCAAGTCAGTGTTATCGCTGCTGGTGGTGGTAGCATTGCCATCAATGCCCGTAACTTGAATATGTCGGGAGCAAGTACGGTGCAGGCGGGTATAGAGTCGGGGAAAGGTTCTGTAGACTCCAGAGCGTTTGATATTGATATAAATACCACAGAGGCAGTGAATGTAGATGCTGGCAGTGTAATTTCTAACACAGTACAAACAAAGGCTGTCGGCAACAGTGGTAACATCAACATTACTACTGGATCACTGACTTTAACCAGTAATGGTCAAGTCAGAACTACCACCTCTGGCCAGGGAAACGCAGGTGAGATCAATATATTTGCCCGTGATACGGTTCTTTTTGATCGTATGCGTAGTGATGGTTCCACTGGTGCATACACCACCGTAGAACCACGTGCAGTGGGTGATGGTGGTGATATCAATATCACCACGGGGTCACTTTTTGTCAAGAATGCTGCCGCAGTCCTGGCTAGAAGCCAGGGGCAGGGAGATGCAGGTGCGATCAATATCTCTGCCCGCGATGTCGTTTCCTTTGACGGTGTAAGTTTTAACCTAGCAAACATCAGCGGGGCGGCTAGTTCTGTAGGGTCAACAGAGGTAGCAAATGCTATCGGTAATGGTAGCACTATCACCATCACCACCGGGTCACTTTTTGTAACTAATGGCGCTCGACTGATTGCCAACACCTTTGGACTTGGCAATGCAGGTAATATAAATATCCAAGCTCGCGATCGCGTCGTGTTTGATGGTTTTGGTTTAAATGGCTACTCTAGTGGGGCAGTCACCAACGTAGAATCAACAGGTGAAGGCAAGGGCGGCAGTGTCAATATCACCACTAGGTCACTGAGTATCAGAAATGGTGCTGTCTTAGGTGCAAGAACTCGTGGTAGAGGAGATGGGGGTAACATCATCCTGAATGTCGAAAAATTAGAAGCTATCAACGGTGGACAAGTTTTTACTACCAGCTTTAGTAGTGGTAAGGCAGGTAACATTACCTTGAATGTTACTGACAGTGTTACTCTGGCTGGTACAGACCCTACTTATTTTGCTCGGCGTGACAGGTATACTCCAGTTATAGTTCCCAATGTAGGTCCTACCAGTGGGCTGTTTGCCAATACCTCTGATACTTCCACAGGTCAGGGAGGAGAATTAATAATTAATACTGGCAAGTTAAATATCCGAGATCAGGCACAGGTAACAGTTAGTAGTGCTGGATCGGGAGTAGCAGGTTCCTTAAAAATTGATGCTGACTCAATTCGTCTTTTGGATCAAGCCAAAATTAGCGCAGATACTAAAGGCGGTGCAGGTAATATCACGCTGCGATCGCGTGACCTCATATTAGGTAACAACAGCAGTATTACTACCAATGCTACAGGCAGTAATATTATCGGTGGTAACATTAATATTGATACTGATGTGCTTGCTGCTTTTGCCAATAGTGATATCAGTGCTAACTCTGATCAATTTTTTGGTGGTCGAGTAATTATCAATACCCAAGGACTTTTTGGTACACAGTTCCGACAGTCACCAACCCCAGACAGCGACATTACCGCCACAGGAGCAAGTCCAGAGCTAAGTGGTACAGTACAAATCAATACACCTGATGTTGATCCTAGTCAGGGATTAGTAGAACTGCACGTCAATCTTGTTGACGCCTCACAGAAAATTGCCACTGGTTGCAACGGAAATCAACAGCAAAGAAGGGGGTCATTTATTGCCACAGGACGTGGAGGTATATCACCTAGTCCTACACAACCGTTAATGACTGATGAAGTACTGACTAATTGGATATTACTTTCTGAACCAGTCCAGGAGCAGCAACAAAGCCAAAGAACTGACTCTGTAAATAACCTGACTCAGATTGTGGAAGCTCAAGGATGGGAAATCAATACTGATGGTGAAGTAGTTTTAGTTGCTACTGCCCCGACTGCAACGCCCCATAGTTCTTTGTTCTCTCCTATATCTTGTAGTGGTGTGAGTTCAACGACCGTTAATTGAATTCGTGTTGTGACAAAGGTTATATTTTTAATATCGACCACCGATGCACACAGATGGACACAGATGGACGCAGATAAATTTTGGGTTGGTGGTAAAAACTCTGCGAACCTCTGCGCTGACTTTGCGTCCCCACCGAAGCTTTGATCGGAGGAAACCTCCGCTCAAACTTCTCTCTGCGTTTTTATGCAAAGCTGTAAGCTATCCACAAAAGCAATGAAGCTAACAACACAAGTAGGAGAAAAAGCAAGTATTCTCGGTTTAGCAGGACAGCAGCAAATAGATGCTGAGTGTGTATCGGTGGCGTTTGAGGCGGGAATCAATTATTTCTTTTTTTACAATCTAGAGTCGGAAAAGTTTTTGGTTGGATTAAAACCCCTCTTAGCAACCAAGCGCGAACAGGTATTAGTTACAACTGGGAGTGAAGACAGAAATATAGATAGGTTACGCCGTTATCTTGATGCTTGTCGCCAGCAACTGAATATTGATGGTGTAGATGTGTTTTTTTTGGAATATGTTTCTCCTAGTGATGACATCAACCAGGTGCGGATCGCGCTGGATGAACTTCGATCATGGCAGGAGAAGGGACTTGTGCGCTATGTGGGAGTCACTACTCATAACCGAGCGATCGCTTTGGATATGATTGAGGGGTATCAGTGTGAAGTGTTGATGCATCGCTATAATATGGCCCATCGCAAAGTCGAAGAGGATGTTTTACCCGCAGCTCATAGAGTTAGCATTCCTGTAGTAGCATTCACTTGCACCCGCTGGGGGACACTGCTGAAGGGACACCCCAACTGGCAAGGAAAACTACCCACAGCAGCAGATTGTTACCGCTATGTGCTACAAAATCCTGCGATACATCTAGCACTCACTGCTCCAAAAACCAGACAGCAATTAGAGGCAAACCTTACTATTCTACACACTCCTCCACTTTCTGCACAAGAAGTAGCCTGTTGGCAAGAGTATGGCGACTTAATTTATGGTACAGGACAAGATGGGTTTGATACTCAATGGATTTGAAACATCATTTTCTCTCTGCACAACCTTCTAAAACTGTATTACCCAGGATGAGAGTTGCTGAGTAGGGATACTGTTTGTCTGACATGCCATCGCTACAAGCATCTTCTTTTTTGATGATCAGTGTATTGTTAGTTTTGCCCCGCAATCGATACACTCTGAGCAAATCTGTTGGACGCCCTGATGCCTGAAATGGTGTAACGTAGGGAAAGGTGAGTTTGCGATTTTCTGGTGTTGAGTAGACAATTCCATTCTTCTTAGATACTGTCACACTCCAAAATGGTTCCGTACCCCGAGCAATAAACTCTTCTGTGTTAGTAGTATTTTGAGTCAGTATATGATTGCTATGCAATTGGGAAGCAACTGTAATTGTGCTACTACAAACTACAAAAGCAATAATAGAGAAGATTAAGATTTTTTTCATTGAAGAAGAATTTATAAGTTAACTTCTTTATGTATACACAAGCGATCGCACTATTTTCAGACAATTGACACACTGCTGTCATAGCGATCGCTCAAAATATCAGTATAGGAATAATAATAATTTTTGAGTTTCCTTTCTAGGAGATGTTTCACACTTTTTCTCTTCACAAGTCTGTAGATGCTTTGAAAGTTTTGGCGACTGGGGTTGTATCTAGTCTTTTAGCAGTTCAGTTAGCACCCACGATTGCACAACAAGTTGAGCAACCAATTGCACAGCTTGCAGATTCTAGTTCTCCAACTCCCACAGTAGTAACACAACAAGATAACCAACCTACACTCTGGTTAGTAGCGGCGGCTGTAGGTGGTGTAGCAATTGGTGTAGCTTTAAAAGAAAGAGGAAATCGCCAAGGAAGTACTACAGATAGTGGTTCATTTACGGGTCAAAAGGCTGGTATTATTAGCCTTGATCAAGCTAGCCGCAAACTGCAAAAGAGACTTCTGACTCTCTTACATGATGATAGAGAAGCAGCCAAGCGGCTTTTTACTCAAGCACAGTTCAAGTTTCCCAACAAAACAGCCGACTGGTATGCTGATAAGGTTATTTATGACCTTGAACGCGATCGCGGTGGGTTATAAAGCAATACGGTTTAGTTAGAGCCAAAAACCTAATTTTGTGTAGGTTGGGTTTCGTTCCTCAACCAACCCACAATTAATCTCAACTAAACTAAAGTATTAAAATTGACGTTCATTAGGTGGACAACTAAATTATAAACTTCAATTACCTTTCTACCTCTTGAGCAACAAAATCCTCATCAACACTGTAGTTTAATTCTTCAAGTAGAGGTATACAGGTCATTAAAAATGCATATACTGCAATTACCAAGCAAGAAATTTTTTAGCCTCTAGTCTTACAACCGCTAGGGGCTTTTCTTACTTTCTACCCAATTCGATAGATATAGTATTCCTAAATCATTTATAAGAGATAAGATCCCCGACTTCTTGGAGAAGTCGGGGATCTGGGCATTACCATTCTCACAAATCAAATAGGATTGCTATATATCTATCAAAAGGAATGATATATATTTAGGTAATTAGGTAGATACAAAAGCAGCAAAGTTTTTTAAATAGCTTTAAATATTTATTACTTAATAATAAACTTTATTTTTGTACTTACATTTGCTTTCTCTACATTAACTATACCTTGTGGCTATTAATAATTAATTCTACTGACAGATTAAGTGATAAGTCCGCGATTGTTAATGTATACGTGTTACTGAAAAACATTTACCAAATTCACAACAATGAACATTCTTGCTTGGATTGTTTTAGGTCTAATCGCTGGTGCTATTGCCAAAGCTATCTACCCCGGTCATCAAGGTGGCGGCATTTTGGGAACACTCATCTTAGGAATAATTGGTGCTTTTATCGGCGGTAGTTTAGGTGTGTTATTAAGCACGGGAACTTTTACCTTAGCAGCTCCTACTCTCAGCATTCCGGGTGTTATAGTGGCAGTAATCGGCGCACTTATCGCTGTTTTCGTGTGGAACTTGTTAACTCGCCGCAGTACCATCTAGTTAACAAAGCCGTAATCAATTTATAATAAACCTCAGGGAGTTGATTTAACTATTTTTATCCCTGATTTATATAAAAATATGAGCGCTAGCCTGTAGCGGGGCTAGCGCTATTGTTATCTGGGTAATTTGATAGTGGGCAGTATTTCAGTGGTGGGATGTTTTAATATACTCTCCCCGTCGCCTTATCTGAGTGTTAATCTTCCAGTGGGAAGATAGTAGTCTTAGCTTTTGAGATGATTAACTGTTGGAACAACTATACTTGCTGATGCAGAAAGCCACTATAACTTTTTTGTTATTTTGATCAATGTATGGCTATATTACTTTTCCACTCTTTGTTACATTTTTGGCACAAGGTGAGTATAAGTAAACGTCAAACAATTTTTTCCTTCTACTTAATAGCGATTTATTAAAATTATGTTTCTTACTCAAACTGTTCCTCGTCAACGAGAAATCATTGAAGTTCTTTTCCGTAATGGCTGGGACTACATGCGGAGGTTGCTCACAGGCGGTAAAGCTGACGAGCCTCAGTTACCGACACCAGCAGTTTTGAAAAATATCTTGGTAGATTTGGGGCCTGTGTATGTTAAGTTGGGTCAACTACTTTCTACCCGCCCTGACTTACTAAGTGCATCTTATATCGAAGAACTATCAACGCTACAAGATGAAGTCCCACCAGTTTCTTGGTCAGAAGTAGAAGTACTGATTCGTCAACAACTCAAACAGCCTCTAGAGGAAACCTTTACAACAATTAATCCTGTACCAGTAGCAGCTGGTTCTATTGCTCAAACACATCGCGCTACCCTCAAAGATGGTCGAGAAGTTGCTTTGAAAGTGCAACGTCCAGGAATTGATGTTACTGTTGCCAGAGATATTGCTCTGATTCAAGGTATTGCTGATTTAGTAGCGCGTACTGAATTTGGTCAAAGCTACGAGATCAAATCTATCGCCGATGAGTTTATCAAGGCGCTGGAGGCAGAGTTAGATTTTACACGAGAAGCTAGTTATACGGATGAACTACGACAGAATTTATCTGTAAGCCGCTGGTTTGATCCCAATCAAATTGTAGTCGCCAAAATTTATTGGGATTTGACCACACAAAAATTACTAGTAATGGAATGGTTAGATGGCGTACCATTATTGGCGGCTGATTTGAATAACCAAAACGGTAAAACTCCAGCAGTCGAACGCCAAGAAGTTACTAGCTTGTTATTTCGTGCTTTCTTTCAACAGTTGTATATAGACGGATTTTTTCACGCCGATCCGCATCCAGGGAATATTTTCTATCTCAAAGATGGACGCATAGCTCTAATTGACTGCGGTATGATGGGGCGACTCGATCCGCGTACACAGCAGATTTTAACAGAAATGTTACTGGCAATAGTCGATTTAGATGCTCGGCGGTGCGCTCAGTTAACTTTACAGCTAGCAGATTCCGAGGAACCAGTGATTTTGTCTCGTCTGGAAAATGATTATGACCGAATGCTGCGAAAGTACTATAATTTGAGCTTGTCGCAAATGAATTTCAGTCAGATCATTTATGAGCTGCTACAAGTTGCCCGTAATAATAAAATTCGTTTGCCTAGTAATATGGGTTTGTATGCTAAAACCCTAGCGAATTTAGAGGGAGTAGCACGGTTATTCAATCCAGAACTAAATTTTATAGATGAAATTCAACCATTGATTACAGATTTATTCCGTCGTCATCTGTTTGGACAAACACCTGTGCGATCGCTGCTGAGGACAGCTTTGGATCTTAAAACCCTGTCTTTACAATCTCCCCGGCAAATAGAATTTCTGCTAGATAGAGTCACATCAGAGACATTACAGTGGAATTTAAATATACGTGGTCTCGATAGCTTACGCCGTACCACCGATGATGCTGCCAATCGGCTTTCTTTTAGTATCGTAGTAGGTTCACTGATTATGGGAGCAGCAATTATTTCTAGTAATGCAAGAACACCAGAGTTTTCTCTTTTAAGTAATGTGTTATTTGCTACTGCTACTTTGTTGGGTTTGTGGCTGATTATTAGTATTTTGCGATCAGGACGTTTACGATAATTTTTGTTGGTTGTTGATTGTTGTTTGTTGTTTGTTGTTTGGAAATATCAATCAACAACCACCAAGTACTGTAGAGGCGCACAGCTAGCTAGCTGTGCGCCTCTACTAACCAACTATCAACCATCAACTCTCAACCATTTTATGCCAATCATTGAAGCTCAAAATTTGAGCAAAGTTTATCCTGTTGCTGTTAAAGAACCAGGTATTACTGGGACAATTACCCACTTTTTTCGTCGCACCTACCGCCAAATAAAAGCAGTTCAAGATGTTTCCTTTGAAATAGAGGCTGGTGAAGTGGTAGGGTTTTTAGGGCCGAATGGTGCAGGAAAAACCACTACGCTGAAAATGCTGACAGGATTAATTCATCCTTCTAGCGGTTTAGTTAAAGTCGCTGGACATGTCCCGTTTCGTCGCCAAGAGGCATTTTTGCAAAAAATAACCTTAGTAATGGGACAAAAGCAGCAACTAATTTGGGATTTGCCAGCTATAGATTCTCTAAAAATTAACGCTGCTGTTTACAATATTAGCGATCACGAGTTTCGTAAGCGAGTTGGCGAACTCAGCGAAATGCTCTCTCTAGAAGGCAAGCTTAACCAACCAGTACGCAAGCTATCTTTAGGTGAGCGCATGAAAGCAGAAATTTTGGCAGCACTTTTGCACCGTCCCCTGGTGCTGTTTTTAGATGAACCAACTTTAGGACTAGATGTCAATGCTCAGGTGGGAGTGCGCGATTTTTTACGAGAGTATAATCAGCGTTATCAAGCCACAGTATTGTTGACGAGTCACTACATGGCAGATATTACCGCTCTATGTCAACGGGTATTATTAATTCACCAAGGTAAGTTGATGTATGACGGTAGTTTGGATGGACTGTTGGAAAGGTTTGCACCCTATCGAGAGGTGCATGTGGAATTAACACAACCTCTATCAAAACAAAGACTCATGTTCTACGGTGATGTCCAAAAGTTAGACGGAAGGATGGTGTGTTTTATGGTGCAGCAAGAAGAACTGACACGCACCGTCTCGCGGATTTTAGCAGATTTAGATGTGATTGATTTAAAGGTGACTGAACCACCAGTAGAAGAAGTAATTGGTAGAGTATTTCAAGCAGGAGTGGTGAGTAGTTAGTAGATACTGGTTAGTGGTACTTTTTCAAAACTAACTACTAACCACTAACTAATAACTACTAACAATTAACTAATGATGAAAAGACTAATCAAAACAACATTAACTTTTCTGTCTGTGTACTACGCTTATATGGTGGAATACCGAGCAGAACTAATTTTATGGGTGTTAGCTGGTTCTTTACCTATTATCTTGATGGGAGTTTGGATACAAGCTGCTCAAGGCGGACAATTTGGTTTAACACCTGTGGATTTTGCTCGTTACTTTTTGGCTGTTTTTCTTGTCAGACAATTCACAGTTGTATGGGTAATTTGGGAGGTGGAAAGGGAAGTAGTAGAAGGTAAACTTTCTAACCGGTTGTTACAACCAATTGATCCAGTATGGCATCACGTTGCTGCTCATGTTAGTGAAAGAGCTGCCCGTATCCCGTTCGCAATTCTATTAGTAGGGTTGTTTTTTATCCTGTATCCCCAAGCATTTTGGATACCAAGTTTCGGAACTTTGTTATTGTTTAGTTTTGTAGTGGTATTAGCTTTTATTTTGCGCTTCGTTATTCAACACACTTTTTCTATATTTTCCTTTTGGACAGAAAGAGCCAGCGCTATAGAGAATTTCTGGTTTTTGTTCTTTTTATTTTTGTCTGGGATGATTGCCCCTCTAGAGGTTTTTCCGGAACCCGTTAGGGCGGTGGTTCTGTTGACTCCTTTTCCCTATTTAATTGATTTTCCTGCCAGTATTTTGGTAGGGATCCCTGTAAATTTGACACAGGGATTGTTATCAATGGTTGGTTGGATTGTGTTGTTTTCGGGTCTGAATCGTTGGTTATGGCGACAGGGATTGAAGCGCTATTCGGGAATGGGAGCTTGAATTAATATCAGGCGATCGCTTAATACCAACTTTGTATTTTTTTTGATTTAAAATTCTTTACTCTTAAAGCTGTTCCAGATAAATAAAAAATTACACTTATATCAATTAATTTGGTATAAGTTGTTAATCAAGCACTACAGAAATAAATATCAAAGTAAAAAAACAAGGCAAACGCCTATAATAAAATAAACTTCGCTCCTAGCACCTTGTGCCTAAGGGCACTTGTATATTTTTGTCAGTTTTTAATAAGAAATCTTCAATTATTGCTTAAAAGAGGGTGGCTGATGGAACGTTTAGATTCTGTACAACACACACAACAAGCTACAGGATTGGAGGAGCAAAAAACTCCAGTTGTGCAGCAAGAAGTTACAGCTATCACTCCTGCTGCATCAAACGGTAATGTTAAAACAAAAGTACCCCTATCTCGGAGTCGTTTGCTGCCTATAGTGGTAGTAGGAGTAATTTTAGGTGCAGGAGCGATCGCCTCAGGAATTTACGCATACCGTCAATGGCAATATGCTCAAAGATTTCCCCAAACCGATAATGCCTATGTTACCGCAGACATTTATCCTGTTACTTCCCGCATCTCAGGGATAGTCAGCCAAATTGCCGTCAACGAAAACCAAGTAGTTACTCCGGGAACACTGTTAGTAAAACTTGATCCTCAAGATTATCAGGTATCTCTAGCTCAAGCCAAAGCATCTTTAGAGTTAGCCAAACAGCAAGCAGCTTTGGCACAGAAAAAAATTAGGAATGTCCCAGTTTCTGTTTCAGCACCGCAGCTATCTCCGTTAGACAACAATACTCAAGCCAGACAAAATTTGCTCCAAGCACAAGCCACTCAACAAAGAGATATCAACGAACAACAATATAAAACCACATTGGCTACAGTTGCTCAGAAGCAGGCAGAGGTTAAAAAAGCTGAACTTCAGCTATCCTACACCAATATTAATGCTCTAGTTCCTGGAAAAATTGGTAACAAAAATGTCCAAGTAGGACAACGAGTCGAACCTGGTCAAACTCTTTTCACAGTGGTGCAACCAAACCCTTGGGTTATTGGCAACTTTCCAGAGAGCCAGTTAGAAAAGATACAACCAGGACAAAAGGCAGACATTAAAATAGCTGCTTTTCCTAGTCGCACTTTTACAGGTAAAGTAGATAGCATTGCCTTGATGCCACAAAACAATGACACAAATAATTCTGCGCTCACCAACAATGTACGCAGAATTCCTGTAAAAATTACGTTTGAGCCGACGAGTATTAAAGGTTATGAATCGCGAATTACTCCTGGTATGTCAGCAGTTGTGACAGTAATTCCGAACTAATTAAGACCCCGTCCTTAAGGACGGGGACTAACACAAAGCGATCGCTTCTTTCGCTGGCGATCGCTACTGCAATTATGGATTTGAGATTTGCTCTCAATCCATAACTAGTGAATTGTTTGTGTTTAGTTTGTAGCCAGAACTACCAAACCTCCTGCCTTTACTTTGAGGTTGCTTGTTCGCGTGCCGCAGCTGCTTGTTCAGGGTGAATACCTAAGCGAGTGAGATTGATTCTACCCTTATTGTCAATTTCACGCACTTTGACGATCACTTCATCACCAACTGCAACTTCATCTTCAACCTTGCCGACACGGTAGTCAGCTAGTTGAGAAATGTGGATCATACCTTCTTTACCTGGCAGAAACTCGACAAAAGCGCCAATAGGTATAATTCGCGTCACTCTACCTACGTAAACATCACCCTCATTCAGCTTGCGCGTCATGCCTTGAATGATGCCTTTAGCTCTCTTGGCTTTGTTTTCATCCACAGCAGAAATGGTAACAGTACCATCATCTTCAATGTCAATCTTAGCACCAGTTTCCTCAGTAATACCCTTGATAGTCTTGCCTCCCGGCCCGATCACTAGACCAATCATGTCTTGATCAATCTTGATCGTTAACAGACGTGGGGCATAGGGTGACATTTCTGTGCGTGGTTGGTCAATGGTCTGGAGCATTTTCTCCAGAATATGCAACCGTGCGGCTCTAGCTTGGTGGATAGCTTGAGAAATGATCTCCAAGGACAATCCGCTGATTTTCATATCCATTTGCAAGGCAGTAATCCCACTATCTGTCCCTGCAACTTTGAAGTCCATATCACCCAAAAAGTCTTCGATGCCTTGAATATCCGTCAAGACTCGAACTTCATCGCCTTCTTTGATCAAACCCATAGCTGCACCGCTAACGGGTTTGGTAATTGGCACACCTGCATCCATTAAAGCCAGAGTGGAACCACACACCGAACCCATCGAAGTCGAACCATTGGAAGAAAGCACTTCCGACACTACCCGAATTACGTAGGGGAATTGTTCTTTCGGTGGTAGCACTGGTAAGATTGACCTCTCCGCCAGCGCTCCATGTCCGATTTCCCGACGTCCCGGCGCGCGCAGGGGTTTAGTTTCCCCAACGGAGAACGGCGGGAAGTTGTAGTGGTGCATGTAGCGCTTTTGCTGGTCTTGTTGCAAATCATCGTTTAAGAATTGCACATCACCTGGTGTACCAAGAGTACAAGCAGATAAAACTTGGGTTAGTCCCCGGTTGAATAAACCGCTGCCATGAACTCGCTTGGGTAATAAACTAGTGGCACAGGAAACAGGACGAACTTCATCTAGCTTACGACCATCGACTCGGACGTTGTCTTCGATGATCTGACGGCGCATCAGCTTTTTAGTAATATCTTTGAAAGTGTTGTCTAATGCCTTGGCATCACTAGTTGCGGCAACTCGAATTGGATCTTCTTCTGGTAGTTCAGCGATCGCAGCTGCGATTGATTCTTTGACAGTATCTAAGGCATTATCTCGCTGGGTTTTATCGAAATCAAATTGCGAGAGGATTTTCTTGATTTCGTCGGTAGCGCGATCGCTAATAAAGTTACTCAGTGATTGATCTGGTTCTGGTGGTGCTTCATGGACTATTTCTAACCCCAGTTCCGCAATTAAATCTTGCTGCGCTCGAATTAAATCCTGCACAGCTTCATAACCAAATTCGATCGCCTCAATAATATCTCGTTCGGGTAGCTGATTAGCTCCCGCTTCCACCATAATTACACCATCCGGCGAACCTGCTACGATTAAATCCAGGTCTCCAGCTTCGATTTCTGCATAGGTGGGGTTAATAATAAAATCATCACCCACCAGACCGACGCGCACGGCTGCCATAGGCCCATTAAAGGGAATTTTTGCCATTAAGGTCGCAATAGAAGCACCAGTCACAGCTAGCACATCTGGTGGTACTAGCTCATCCATAGAAAGAGTCAGCGCTACAACTTGCAGATCATCCCGTAACCAAGATGGGAACAAAGGACGCAAAGGGCGGTCAATAAGACGACTAGTGAGAATTGCTCTCTCTGGCGGACGACCTTCGCGTCGCAACAATCCTCCAGGGATTCTACCTGCTGCGTATAATCTTTCTTCGTAATCTACGGTGAGGGGCAGAAAATCAACGCCTTCTCTGGCTGCTGATCGCGTAGCTGTAACTAGAACTGCCGTATCCCCAGATTGTATCAACACCGATCCACCAGCCTGGGGTGCTAGTAGACCCACCTTCAGTCGAATATCCCGTCCATCGAAGGATATTGACTTCTCAAATTCTCCCATTCAGTTTTTTTTCCTTACTATGCTCGCTATTCTCTCTCTGTGGCAATCCTAACATTTATAATCTAATACTGGCTTGAGCAGTATACAGAATTAATGATAAACAATTTCGTTACAAAAGGGATCGGGAATCGGGAATCGGGAACAAGGGGAGCCACTGCGTTGCGCGGGTCTCCCGCGTTGTAGCACGTGGCGTGAACACGGAGGACAAGGGGGACAAAGGGGACAAGGGAGACAAATAATCAGTTATCAGTTATCAAATTAAACTGGTCACTGTTCACTGAGTTTATGCCCAATGCCCGATCCCCGATCCCCTAATCCCCTATACATAATCAACGCATCCACTTGTTGTACATCTAGTTTTACCGCCGCCGGAATCTGCCCAATAATCTGGAATCCTAGTGATTTCCATAATTGAATCGAAGCTATATTAGTAGCAAAGACCAAATTGAACACTACCCCCTCATAGCCGAGACTAGCAGCAATTGAGAGCATCGCCTCTCCCATGAACCGCCCGATTCCGAGACCCCGCTTGCCAGGTTGTACAATAAAACCAGCGTTGCAAATATGGCTACATCGACCTGGGAAGTTTGGTTTGAGATAAAACGCTCCCAGTATTTCCTTGGCTTGGTGTGTAGCAGATTCAGCAGCAGTCCTGACTACAAAAGCATCCTGAGTTAACCAGTAAGCTGCAAATTCTGATGGTGAGAGGGGTTGTTTTTGGGGATAGGTTTGTCCTTCTAAAATCACAACATTCAGTAATTTCCTTACCTCCTCTTGTTCCTCTGGATGCATATAATCTAACTCTACTTTGATGCCATTTTTTAAAATTTTATAAAGGGGTAACTGCATTTTTCCTAAAGTTGATTAAGATTGTTTTCTAGTATTTAAATAAATTTTATAAATATTAATAATATGTATTTAAATTTTAAAAATTAAGGAATTCACAAAGTAGAAAATAAGCAAATTCAAGGTTTTAATGTTGCGAAAATCTAAGTAGTGGGCAAATGGCAATTTTACACGGTAGTTGGTTACTACAAAATCAGGGTAACTGTTTATTTATTTGGGGCGAGACTTGGCGATCGCTAGGGACAAATATCGAGCCAAATACATTGACAGAAATACCACCATTACCTTATGCGATCGCACCAGCCGAATTAAGCGAGTGGCTGAGTTCTCGTAATATTACAATTCCCAATTCAGCGCTGCACCTCGAGACGCAATCAATTGCATCTCGGCAAACAGAGAGACGCCAACGAACAACTACTGCTACAAAAACTTTGCCAACCTCCTCGCAAATAACTATTGCTTTACCCACTGATTTTGCAGCAGGTGAAACCGAGGCAACAACATCGATTCATCCAGTACATTCAGCAGCATTAAGTTTAGAAAAACCATCTTCGCCATACCTACAACCTTGGCGAGTAGAGGGATTTTGTCTCAATCCCACAGAAGCAGTCAAGTTTCTGACTTCTTTACCCTTGAGTATTGGTAACAGCGAAGATGATTTTTTAGGAGGCGATTTACGCTTTTGGTGCCATATTGCCCGTTGGAGTTTGGATTTAATCTCAAGATGTAAATTTCTGCCTACTCTTGAACGTCAAGCAGACGGTTCTTTCACTGCCAAGTGGCAAGCACTTTTAGATAGCGCCTTGGATGGAACTCGCTTAGAAAAATTTTCCCAACTAATGCCCCTAGCCTGTCGGACATACCAAAGAGGTGGGGAGAAAAATCACCCCATCACCCCATCACCCCACCACCCCATCTCAATAGACTTCCCTGTGGAACCACAAGAATTATTACTGGGATTTCTCAACAGTACAATTGATGCCCAAGTCAGAGAAATGTTTGGTTCCCAACCTGTGCTAGAAGCAAGAGTTATGGCGTCTTTACCAGGCGCGGTGCGGCAGTGGTTGCAGTCTCTCACGGGTGCGTCAGATACTGTCAACGCCGAACCAATGGGTTTGGAACGACTAGAAGCGGCGCTGAAAGCTTGGACTATGCCGCTACAATACCAACTGGCAGGAAAAAATCTGTTTCGTACCTGTTTTGTCTTGCGTCCGCCAGAGTCAGGTGAAACAGATTGGACTTTAGCCTATTTTTTGCAAGCACCAGATGACCCAGAATTTTTAGTGGATGCAGAGACGATATGGCAGCATCCAGTTGAAAGTTTTGTTTATCGTGGTCGTACCATTAAACAACCACAAGAGACATTTCTACGCGGATTGGGATTAGCATCGCGCTTGTATCCAATGATCGCGCCCAGCCTGGATACTAGCTATCCCCAATCTTGCTGCCTTAACCCCATCCAAGCCTACGAATTTATTAAGTCGGTAAAGGCGCGGCTTGAGGATAATGGTTTGGGTGTGGTTCTACCTGCGAGTTTGGCAAATCGAGAAGGATGGGCAAATCGTCTGGGTTTAAAAATCACCGCCCAAACACCAAATCAAAAGCAGGGACGCTTGGGTTTGCAGAGTTTGTTAAATTTCCAGTGGCAATTAGCGATCGGTGGACAAACTCTTTCCAAAAAAGAATTTGACAAACTCGTGGCGTTAAACAGTCCCCTCGTCGAAATTAACGGTGAATGGGTAGAATTGCGTCCCCAAGATATCAAAACAGCACAGGCCTTTTTTGCTTCTCGCAAAGAACAAATGGCCCTTTCCTTAGAAGATGCTTTGCGCCTGAGTACGGGGGACACCCAGACAATTGAAAAATTACCAGTGGTTAGCTTTGAAGCATCAGGGGCATTACAAGAGTTAATTACTACCCTGACAAATAACAAAGCAGTAGAACCCCTACCCACACCCGCCGATTTTCAAGGACAGCTACGCCCCTACCAACAGCGTGGTGTCGCTTGGTTGGCATTCCTGGAACGCTGGGGTTTGGGTGCATGTCTTGCGGACGATATGGGATTGGGAAAAACGGTTGAGTTTATCGCTTTTCTACTACATTTAAAAGAACAGGATGCATTAGAAAAACCAACACTTTTGATTTGTCCAACATCAGTATTAGGAAACTGGGAAAGAGAAGTTAAAAAATTTGCCCCAACTCTGAAAGTTTTGCAATATCACGGTGACAAACGCCCCAAAGGTAAGGCATTTGTAGAAGTAGCAAACAAGCATGATTTGATAATTACCAGTTATGCGCTGATTCACCGAGATTTAAAGTCATTACAGGGTATTTCTTGGCAAGGCATTGTTTTAGATGAAGCCCAAAATATCAAAAATGCAGAGGCAAAACAATCTCAAGCAGTACGCCAGCTAGAAGCAACTTATCGGATTGCTTTGACGGGGACACCTGTAGAAAATAGACTGCAAGAACTCTGGTCAATTTTAGATTTTCTCAATCCAGGGTACTTAGGAAATAAGCAGTTCTTCCAACGACGCTTTGCCATGCCAATTGAAAAATATGGCGATACTTCTTCATTGAATCAATTGCGTTCATTAGTGCAACCATTTATTTTGCGTCGTTTAAAAACTGACCGGGAAATTATTCAAGACTTGCCAGAAAAGCAAGAAATGAATGTATTTTGTGGTTTGAGTTTGGAACAAGCTGAACTTTATCAAAAAGTTGTAGAAGAGTCATTGGCTGAAATTGAAACAGCCGAAGGAATGCAACGCCGGGGTATGATTTTAGCTTTACTCGTCAAGCTAAAACAAGTCTGCAATCATCCAGCGCAATATTTGAAAAAACCTACTCTTTCGGAACCGCATTTATCAGGAAAACTATTGCGGTTACAAGAAATGTTAGAAGAGGTTTTATCAGAAGGCGATCGCGCTTTAATTTTCACCCAATTTGCCGAGTGGGGTAAACTGCTCAAACCCTATTTAGAACAACAGCTAGGACGAGAAATATTCTTTTTGTATGGTAGTACCAGCAAAAAACAACGTGAGGAAATGATCGACCGTTTCCAACACGATCCCCAAGGGCCACCAATTATGATTTTGTCACTCAAAGCTGGTGGTGTAGGATTAAATTTAACCCGTGCAAATCACGTCTTCCACTTCGACCGTTGGTGGAACCCAGCAGTCGAAAATCAAGCCACAGACCGAGTATTTCGTATCGGTCAAACCCGCAATGTCCAGGTGCATAAATTTGTTTGTACTGGTACTTTAGAAGAGAAAATTCATGACATGATTGAAAGTAAAAAGCAACTAGCCGAACAAGTGGTTGGTGCGGGTGAAGAGTGGTTAACTGAACTCGATACAAATCAACTCCGTAATTTACTTTTATTGGATCGCAGTGCCGTAATTGAAGAAGATGAAGAGTGACGGGGATCGGGGAGATGGGGGTGTGAGGAGTGCGAGGAGTGTGGGGAGTGTGAGAAGTATATAATAACCACTAACAACTAACAACTAACTACCAACTACTAACTACTAACTACTAACCACTAACAAATGACCATTGACCATTAATCATTGACAATTGACCATTGACAAATGACAAATTACACATTACAAGCCAGCCGAGAATGGTGGTCACAAAGGTGGCTAGAATTATTAGATTCCTATCGCTTTAAAAAGCGTTTAGAACGCGGTAGAAATTATGCACGTCAAGGTAATGTTCTCAGCATTGAGTTTCAGGGTGCAAAGGTATTAGCCAAGGTGCAGGGTAGTGAACCTGAACCTTATAAAGTTTCTCTTTCCCTTGACTCTTTTAGTGATGAAGAATGGGGTTATGTAGTAGAAACAATGTCTCAAAAAGCAATATTTGCGGCGAAACTTTTGGCAGGAGAAATGCCACAAAATATAGAAGAAGTTTTTACTGCCAATGGTATTTCGCTATTTCCTTTTACTCTATCTGACGTCCACAGTAGATGTTCTTGTCCTGATAAAGCAAATCCCTGTAAACATATTGCAGCAGTTTACTATCAGTTAGGCGATCACTTTAGTGAAGATCCTTTTGTACTCTTTCAATTGCGGGGACGTACCAAAGAGCAAATTATTAGTAATTTACGTCAGTTACGTAGTACTAATATTGAAGCCACGACTGCTCAAAAACTAGAGGATAAAGAGTCGATTTCTCAAAATCAATATTCTTTAAATCTAGAATCTTTTTGGCAATATCATGAACCATTAGAATCTTCTTTAGTAGTGATTGCACCATCCACTAGTGAAACAGTTTTAGATGTGTTGGGGTCTATTCCCCTTGCTAAAGAAGAGGAAAATCTCGCAAGCTTAACTGCTGCTGATCTAGTGATGAAATATTTAGATACTGTTTACAAAGATGTCAGCCAAAAAGCTATTCTAGCAGCGATGAATGTAGGTGGAAATTAATATATTCAATATCTTATACCTATTTTTTGACCGCCAAGAAATAAATTTCTTTGCTCATCTTGAGATGACTTTTGCTATCAGCCTAGAACTTTAGTTCTAGGCGTGCATACTATTACCCTTAACAAAAGCAAAATTAATGAATATGACTGCGAATCATGTCATCAATCATCGTCTCTACATCCACCTCATCTAAATCTGATTCTGTTAGATAAAAGCGTGCATAGCGCTCATCTAAATCAAAAGCTTCGTCTAACCAACCTGCAAAGCCACGGGCCCGTTTATCAATCTCCAGCAAAACTTCTAACTCCTCTGGGTGTAAACGGAAAATGACTTCTAACTCGTCTAGATAGTTTCTGTATTCTCCACTGGGTTTGAACTCAAATTCTTGTACAAATGGATAAGAACCACCAAAAGAGTGGGTATATTCACAATCCACTTTATGCAGGTGAAAACCTAATCTTTCTACTGCTACAAATACTCGTTGCATTAGTGGATGAGGTTTCACTTCTAAAACATCTCTATCCCTGGGATTGATAGCACTTTTAATATCCAAGCCTGTACGGATATATACTGGTGTTCTGCCCATAGTCAAGGGCATTTCGTAGGGTAATTCTAAAGTAAACGGTACTACAATTTCTTCTTTAGGCTGAACAGTCAACCGCTCTAGCAAGCGGTAATCGACCATTACACACTCTTCATGAATGGTAGAATCATCGACTTCACGCTCATATTCAGTGGCAAGTTTTAAATAAATATCACTTATATCTTGAGCTACATCACCACCAGTGATATAAACTTCTCCTTCCAATACATCACCGGGAATCACGGAAGCGTTAAAAATACGTGTATCGACTTTAGCAGAGCCAATGCCAACGCTTGCCAACATTTTTTTAAACATTCTTGCTTGCTTACTCCTGTAGATTTGCTCTATTGTAGGCTGGCTAATATTGGGGTGTCACATCTAACACCCTTCTGTAGTGACTACAGAAGCAAGCTATAATTTTCCGAAAAAAGGATGGTGAAAAATTTTTTACCTTTAATTTGCTACTTCTGCCATCTCAATAATTCGCCCTTCGTAGTCCTTAACCAAAAAGTTTAAGGGTTTTCTGCTGCGAATCTTGAATTTCAACCCCCGCACTTCTACCCGCATTAAAATCATTTCCATACATTCGTGGTCGAAGCAAACGTGGCGTTGTTGATTTTTGCTGCCTAAACTGGCTCCCGTAATTACATGCAACTGAGTATTTTTCTTGAGTTGATACCACAGTCCCTCACTTGCATTCGTCATTTTGTTAGAAAAGGAAGGGCTGCTCCCCAAGTAAAGCGGGTCAACTCCTGTTGCACCTATAGTTTGTTCATAGTTGTAGTAGTAGTGTAGCGGTACTTCTGCTGCTGGTAAATCTAGGAGTCCTTCATATAACTGTCGCGCAATTTCCAAATCCGACACCATAACTGTGTATACCTTTGGCGCACTGGTGAGGAACATCCACATGGCCCCAGCATAGGCTGCTAGCAGCATTACCATTATGCCTTGGGTAGAAAAAAGGCTATCTAATGGTATAGAAGGTAAAAAAGAGGCAAAAGTATAAGGATTAACCAAGAATGATGTCACACTTGCTATAAACATGAACAGAATCGGGAATTATATATAAGGGAGCCGCTTTTGTTTTGTAGATTATGACTTAAATGAAGTCTTTATTTCTAGTGTATCAAGTGCTAATCCGTCTTGGTGTTGGGTCGAAATAGACTGACACCAAGAGACTATGTGATTAATTACAGAGATTTTTATCGCCAAGTTAATTCTAACAACATAAGCAGAATCGGACTGTGCAAATTCCTCATTTTCCTGAAGCTAACCATCCCTTAGTTAAGTCACTGTTCCATCACACTGACCCAGAACTCGTTAGGTTGTTCCAGCAGCATCCAGAGTCGGGAAGATACTTTACAGCTATTTTTTGCCGTTATAGTCCCATCGTTTATACAGTAATTCGCCATTCAGCGCGATCGCCTGTACAAGCAGATTATTTATTTGCCTTGACTTGGCGACATATCTACTACGAATTGGGTGGACTTAACCTCAGTAGCACTCAACCTGGGAGGGAAAGTCTGACCTTACAAAATTGGCTTATTGATCAGACTGCTTACTGCATCAACGAGATTGAACTTCCTCCTACTGAAGCAATTCATTATTCTCTCAAAGCAACCTCTGTACCACTGTGGTGTTATGTAGAACAAGCCTTAGACCAAATGACGCCAATTTTACGCTTGATGGTGTTAATGGCTCAAACCTTTCACTGGAGCGAAACGAGAATTGCTGCCTATCTACAAGCTGAAGGAGAAGTGATCGCTCCTAGCCAAGTAGCCAATTTTCTCCAGGAAGGTTATCGTATGCTAGAGGAAAAATTACCAACAGATATTCGTGCTATCTACTTGGGTGAAAATTTACTGCCACCTGCAATTGCGTAGAAATACAGAATTAATCTGTATTTGGTAACACTCATAAAAATCATACAAAACATTCTGCATCAAGCCGCAATTCCACGGGCAAAGTTTATGAAACAATGGTGTTTGATACCAAAAATTAACCAAATTTTCATTTATAGATTCAAGCAGGGAAAAAAGAGTTTAAAGGGTAAAGCTAATAAACCTTTTCCCCTTTCTCCCTTGCCCTTTTTAGTTGCAAGTTTTATATTTCATCCCATAGCGGTGAATGCTGCGGATATTACCGAACAACTCCACCGTCAGATAGATAAATCTGTAGTGCAACAATCAACAGACCAAGCAGATACTTTGCTGCGCATCGGTCAGCAGCAACACGCCTCTGGCAAGTCTGATAAAGCAATTGAGTCTTGGTTACAAGCACTAGAAATTTATCACTCGCTTGGTGATCTCAACGCTCAAGGTTTAATTTACGATTACCTTGGTAGAGGTTATGTTCAGTTGGGTCGTTACAAAGAAGCAGAAAACGCCATACGCCGACGCTTAGCGATCGCTCGTGATACCCATGACTTTCAAAGTCAAATTTTCGCCCTGAATAATATTGGTACATTGTTGCTGCAACAAGGGGAACCCGCCGCTAGTTTACAAACTTTTGCCGAAGCTGTGGAAATTGCCCGCCACGTTAAAAATATCGAAGGTGAAGGATTATCCTTAAGTAATTTGGGACTGGCAAATGCCAGGTTAGGAAATTACAACAAAGCCATAAAACTTTATGAGAATGCTTTAAGTTTCCGCCGTCAGGTTCGTGATCCCATCGGCGAGGCTAACACCCTCAATAATTTAGGTGATGCCTATCTAGAAGCAGGAGATTATCAAGGTACTATTGGGACTTATGGATCTGCACTGCGAATTGCCAAGTATAGTGGCGATCGCGTTAACGAATTACGAGCAATTGATGGTCTAGTTAGCGCTCACAGTTCTGTGGGACGCTATGAACGTGCTTTTGACTTGCTACAGCAGCGATTAATCTTAGCTCAAGAATTACAAAATCGGCGAGAAGAATTAAAATCTTTTGAGTCTTACGCTCAGTTATATGAGCAACTAGGTAATTTCCCAACTGCCCGTAATTTTTATGAAAGGGCAATTACGGTAGCCAAGATACTAGAAGACAGTAAGCAAGAAGTGCGATTAATAGATCGACTCACTCAAATGATGCGGAAGGCTAACTTGACCGAAACAAGCACAAAAAAGAATTAAATCATTACTTCTTGGTTAAAGGGTAAGGGATGTTCCTTCCATCCCTTACTCCTTTACCTTTTACTTGGAAATAATTTATCAATATATTTAATATTTAAATTTTGTAATTTTTAAATCTGCTTAATAATAATGCGGTTGCGTCCCTCTGCTTTTGCTTGGTAAAGTGCCTTATCGGCTGCTTCAATTAAAGCTAAGGGCGAAGTTTCAAAATTGGGAATAATAGTAGCGATTCCTAAACTGAGAGTTACAAACTGACTAACAGTAGATCCAGAGTGAACGATTTCTAACTCCCTCACTCCAGCCTGCATTGCTGCTGCGACGTGAACTGCACCCCTATCATGAGTGTGAGGCAAAATCACAGCAAATTCTTCACCACCATAACGTGCAACTAAATCCTGATATTTTTGGGCTGTGTCTTTTAAAACATTAGCCACCTTTTGCAAACAGACATCCCCAGCAGGATGACCATATTTATCGTTATAAAGTTTAAAAAAATCGATATCACATAAAATTAATGAGATTGGCGATCGCTGTTGTGCTAACTCCAACCACTGAGAATTGAAATACTGATCAAAGCGACGGCGATTAGCTAGTCCAGTTAAGCCATCTTCGTTAGCAAGCTGTTGCAAAGCTTGGTTGGCTGCTTCTAACTGTTTATATACCTGCCCTTGTTGTAATAGCTTTCTTACCCGTCGACGCAATACTGCCCAGTGAATGGGTTTAGTGACAAAATCACTAGCTCCAGCCTCAAAAGCACGGTCTACTGAGTCAGGATCATCTAATCCTGTAATCATCAGTATAGGAGTACGAGCCCATAATGTAGAAATCAAGCTATTGCCACAACCAGATACATTATCAAGGGATGCAAGTGCTAGCACTAAATTTTTCTTGGCAATTTGCATTAATTCTTGACAACAGGTAAAGCCATCCATTGTTGGCATGACCGCATCTAACAAAATTAAATCAGGTTTGACGGCAGTATAAGCATCTAAACACTCTTTACCATTACTGACTTCGACTACTCGGTAGCCTTCTTGTTCCATGGCTTCACGCAACAGAAGTCGCATGGTTGTATCATCATCAGCGACGAGAATCAGAGGAGGTTTATTGGAAATAGAAGTAAATGAGCCTATCCCTAACATGAGTTGAATTTTATAGGAAATAAAAGCTTAGGCAATGAGAAACCCAGTATATTTATGCTAATGTTGCCAAATTGTTGGTTTTGATCATTTTTATTCAAAAAAGCCTTATTAACGCCAATTTGAAAAATAGCAAAGGCAGTTTCTACCCTTTTTTCCTACCACGCACTTGCAAGGTAGGGAAATGTTACTATTTATATTTCCCAACTACAAACAAGCAATTACTATTTTTTTGAAAACTTCAAATGTATTTCGCACTCTGAGGTTACACAGTATGTTTAAACACCAACTGCATTAGGACAAAAAGGGCTGATTGCGTAAGTATGTTGTAAATCTGCAATTTTTAACTATGGAGTCAAAACTAATAGATTTAATTTTGATTAAAGAACACTAATGATTTGGTAGATTTACTTAACTAACGTCTAAAAAAATAAATAGATGCAATTATAAATAAAATTTATAGTGAAAATGTTAAAAAGCAAAGGGAAAGAGGTTTTTTAAATTCCTTTAATTGTGATACTATTTCACAAAATTATTGATACAAATCCTCCGCTCCAGGTGCTACAAAGGGGAGTTTGGGGAAACCCTAAGAGCGAATCGATTGTTGAGTCTGGTAATACGTTGTTTTAATTGATAGTTTCTGACTTAGAATAGACAAAACTACCAAAATAAATTATGTAGATTGAAATATTGAAACTAAAGATAAGATGACAAAAAATCAGGTGAAAAGCTTTCGTTTTTTTCTGCTTCACACCCATCCTATTGAAAACTATTGAGTATTTGTTATGCCAGATTCATTAATGTACCAGGAAGATCATTTTGTTGTTTTAGAAACAAATCAAGAGGAACAGTTTCTGACAGCATCAGAATTATTAGAAAAATTGACAGGTATTCTCCAAAAACTTAATCCTCAAGATTTACCTCCTGATCTGCGGTCTTTGAATTCTATAGAAGCAAGAGCGAAATATTTGCTTGACACTAGTTGTGAATTTGATATTGGCCCTGGGCAATATTTACAATGGTACGCAGTGCGCTTAGAGAAATAAATTTAGTTAATAGTTAATAGTCCATTGTTTTGACAATTGACTATTAACATAGGACTATTTTGTAGTCGCAATCAGTGTTAGTTCAATGGTATTTTCTCCTGGCTGTGTGACTTTGACATCGACTCCAGGGCCAAAATAACTGACCATTTTCTCTTGTTTTTGCTGCCAAATATCAATTGGTAGTGCTGAGGAATCAAATTCTAAAATCAAGGCGTAATTTCCGTTGATATCTTCTTCTCTTAACCCTGTAATCAGTGGTAGTTCTCCATCTGAACAAGTTAAACCTAAGTAGGATAAAGCACGATCAAAATGAGCATCTTGTCCGTAGGAATAACGAGTCAGGTCTTTGCGAATTTTATTTTGAGTGGGAGTTGCTTGCTGCTGACGCAGTGCCAAAACGGTGGGTGCAGTAGGTTGACTGAAGGGTACGGGTTTGAGTTCATTAGCTTTAAGTGCTAATCCTCCTAGCACTAATGGAATCCCGTAAAAAAATCCGACTAGATTGAGAGTAGCGTTATCGTTAGCGTAGGCGATGAAGCCGATGATGGTTAAGATACCACCGATGGTTAAACCCAGGGTTCCCAGAGAAACTTGGCGTAACATGACTTAAATTTTTAATAGTTTTTCTTAGCACCAGTTTTATTATCATCGGCGATCGCCAACAGATTAGGGAAGAGGATAGAGAAAAGTCTCTATTGTTTTGAGTTAACTTTGAATTTGAACATAGTGCAAGACGGAAATCCAAAATTATGGACGCACAAACCATCAAAGAACAAATTGCCCAAATTCAAAGCAAGCGGGAGTACCTACTCAGCTTACTGGAGCAGCCTAATTTGGGGACTTTAAGAATAGACGTCAATCAAGCTTTGGAAGAAATGGATGAGTTAATAGATGAATATAGACGCACTTTTCCTGAAACAGAAATCTAATTAAGCCAAACTAAGCTACAGCAATAAAATTTATGTCGGTAGCAACCCTTCATTCTGGTTCTACCGACACCTTTTCCATTTCTTCCAAATCCCCAAATTCCCAAATCAGCATTTGTGTTTGTTTATCCAGCAAAAGTACCATTAATAGTCCTTTGTCCTAGTTGTCTAACCAAGGAAACTAGTTCTGTGGTAGGCACATCTTTTTTACAAACAGCATCTAAACAAGCTCTTGCCTTTCCTTCAATAAGTTTAGAGTCATCTACTGATGAGTAAGCAATAATCTGAGTGCTAGGAGCAATAGCTTTAATCTCACCAGACGCACTCCACCCATCCATAACTGGCATTTGCAAGTCCAGAACAATCACATCAGGCTTGTGGCGCTTAACCATTTCTATGGCTTCCTGACCATTACAAGCTAATCCTACAACGTGAATATTTTCTTGAGCAGAAAATATTAATTGCAGAGTTAAGCGTGTTAGTTCGTGGTCATCAACCACTAGAACGCGCAAGGTAGAAGACTCACAAGACAACATTAACATCCAAGCAAACTATAAGGTTAATGCATGACAGCCTTTATAGTTTATGGGAATAACTACTGGAACTAACTCTATCCTATGGTTGAATAAATTCAATCTTTTTAAAATATTTAAAAAGTATGAATATTTAGTAATATTAAATTTTTTCAAGAAAATTATTGAACTACTTGTCAGGATACACGTAACTCTTTCTTGAATTCATCAAATTTGAGGCGATCGCTGGTTGGTTTAAAGCCATAGACATAAGAATTTTTTGCGAACTAGCCTCAGGACAATCTTCACCAGGACGACGTTGAATGTAACTGCCATCTGGTTGTAACTCCCAAGCTTGGCGATTATCTGCCAACATAATACCCAAGATTTCTTGCAAATCTTTAGCAATATCTGGGTCTAATATCGGGGTAACTACTTCCACTCGCCGATCCAGGTTGCGAGGCATCCAGTCGGCACTGCCAATATAAATTTCTTCTTCACCATTGTTGTAGAAATAAAAAATCCGGGAGTGTTCTAAAAATCGACCCACAATACTAATCACGCGAATATTTTCGCTGACGTCTTTAAGTCCAGGGCGTAAACAGCAAATACCCCTGACAATTAAGTCGATTTGTACACCTGCGCGGGAAGCTTTATAAAGTTCAGAAATGATTTGTGGATCGACAAGAGAGTTCATTTTGGCAACGATACGTCCGGAAAATCCTTTTTGGGCATTTTCGATTTCTCTTTCGATCAGTCCAACAAAGCGATCGCGTAAATTTACAGGCGCCACTAATAATTGGCGGTAAGACTTTTGTCGTGAGTATCCAGTCAAGAAATTAAATACATCTGTAACATCTGCTCCCAACTCTTCTTGGCAAGTAAATAATCCCAAATCTGTATACAATCGTGCTGTTTTGGGGTTGTAATTGCCAGTGCCAATATGAACATAGCGACGGATACGGTCTTGTTCGCGCCGTACAACCATGACAATTTTAGAGTGGGTTTTCAAACCAACTAGACCGTAAACAACGTGAACCCCGACGCTTTCTAAACGCTTAGCCCAATATATATTATTCTCTTCATCAAACCGCGCTTTCAGTTCTACCAATACAGATACTTGCTTGCCATTTTCCGCAGCAGCAATTAGGGCATTTATGATTGGTGAATCACCAGAGGTACGGTACAGAGTCATTTTAATTGCTAAGACATTCGGGTCATGGGCAGCACTGGTAATAAAGCGCACTACTGATGCTGTAAAAGATTGATAAGGATGGTGTACCAGTAAATCTCGTTCCCGAATCACAGCAAAAAAGTCTCTGCCTTCTTCTATTTCTAAAACCTCGGAACTGGGATTAACTTCGCGAATGCGTTGCAGGCGAGGGGGTACAACAGACTGCCAAGGAGGATCTTTCAGTTCTGCTGGGACGCTCAAAGACATAAAATACATTAAGTCGTGTAGTCCCAAAAGACCATCTACTTCATAAACATCACTTTCAGTTAACTCCAAATCCTGCAATAGTCGATTACGTATGACATCAGGAGTTTGGGATTGAATTTCTAATCGAACAGGAGTACCACCGACTCGGCGTTTTCGCAATTCTTGCTCAATTAAAAGTAGCAAATCCTCGGCTTCATCTTCTTCCAGTTCTAAATCAGCATCACGAGTAATCCGGAAGGGATGATATTCTTGAATGTTCATTCCTGGAAACAGCGACTCTAAATTGTGAGCGATCGCTTGTTCCAAGGGTACACCAGTCCATAAAGCGGGTTTACCATGCCGTTGAATTCCCAACTCTGGGGGTAAAGGTAAAAATCGAGGCAGAACTTTCGGAACTTTAACTCTCGCAAAAAATTCTTCTTCTGTTTCTGGATTTTTAACTACAACTGCTAAATTTAAACTGAGATTAGAAATGTAGGGGAAAGGATGGCTAGGGTCAACAGCAAGAGGAGTGATAACAGGAAAGATTTGTTCTTCAAAATAATTGTCTAAATATTTACGCTGTTTTTCAGTCAAATCTATGTAATCCAAAATATGGATGTTGTGATTGGCTAAAAGAGGTCTTAATACTTGCTCAAAATGTTGATGTTGTTGCGCGACTAAAGGACGTAAAACAAAACTGATATCATCCAACTGTTGTTGTGGTGTCCGACCGTCAAAACTTAATTGGCTAACTTTTGCTTCTACTTGTTGCTTTAAAACTGCAACGCGCACCATGAAGAACTCATCTAAGTTAGAACTGAAGATAGCCAAAAACTTGAGGCGTTCTAAAAGGGGTGTGCGTGAATCCAGAGCTTCATGCAATACTCTGCTATTGAATTCTAGCCAGCTTAACTCACGATTTAAGTAATATTGTGTATCGTTAAGATTAATTTGTTGATTGGTGGTCTTTTTAGATTTCGCCATGATCACCTAAACACAGGTAAGCGTAGCCCATACAACTGAACTCAGTACCAACCCATCAGTATTTCAATTTGAGCAACTAGTATGCGAATTTTTTACTTTAATGAGCGGATAAGTCAATCATAAATCATATTCAAGTGAAATCAAGAGTCAGCAAATCGCTTTTATAAGGGAGCTTGACTAACACCCTTTGGGATTTGGTGTTTGAGATTTTGGAGCTAGATATCTAAGGGTTTTCCCTCAATTAATCTATTGTAGTGATACCAAAGCAAAGCGTTGTTATACCAATTCTCTAAAATCCGGCAACAGATAGAGCCTCAAGAATGTACTTTCGCCTAGCAATAGATGCAATGATAGATGTGGTTAAATTACCAATGTGAAAGTAAAGTGCAGAGCGCAACTCTTCAAGAGTTTTCGGCATTAACCAACGTAAATGACGTTTGAGATATTGCCAAACTTGTTCAATGGGATTCAGTTCGGGAGAATGGGAAGGCTGAAAAAATAAAATAATATTATCAGGCACACGAAGACGTTTAGCCTTATGAAAAGCACCATTATCCAATTGTAGAATCAAAAAGCTATCGCTAAAGTGTTGAGCTACTAAATCTAGAAATATCTGAAAACAGTCAGTATTGAGGTGTGAAAACTCCCAAAAGAAATGTTCTCCAGTTAAAGGTTCAATAATTCCATATAGATATGTTGCCTGAAACTTCCATTGATGTACTCCAACGGGTTTTACTCCACTAGAGGTAATTTTTCTACCTGTGATTGTCTTCAGCCCAATGCGTGTTTCGTCTCCACAGAAAAACCTAACTGTTGCCGTTGTGTATAACACTGTGACGCAAAAATAGTGCAGCATAGCTAGGTTCTCTGCTATTTTTTTTAAGTTTTCTACTTGGACTTGAGATTGCTCTATACTTTGTGGTCTTGGTACTTTCGGTGATGCTTCTAAGCGATAATGTACCAACTTATAGACAGTTTTATATTTCCCTTCAATCCCACAATTTTGCTTGAGCCATTCTACAATCTCCTGATAATTGTTAAATCCCTCTCGTTTTTGTAACTGCTGAGATAGTGCTTTTTCTGCCCACTTTGGTATTGCTCTCGGTCTACCTGGAGAATGCTTTTGTTGTAGTATTCCTTCTATTCCTTCATTTCGGTATACTCGTAGCCATTCCTGTACTGTCGAACGATTTCTGCCGATCATCTGTGCTGTCTTACTGACTGTTTGACTATACCCTGTTTTTAGTAAGTACAGTGCTTGAACTTTTTCTTTGATACTTGCTACTTTTTGTTCTAACAGCATCTGCTTGAGTTCTTCTGCACTTTCTTTGATGTCTAGATGATATACCCCTGACATTTTGATTCCCCAAATTAACCTTTTATCTCATTCTCTCATCTGTTGCCTTATTTTAGCGAAATGGTATTACACCATTTCACGTTAATCATAATACATTTAAATCCTGTACCAGACGTGCCATGGCACGTCTGGTACAACACAAATATTGTTTCACGTTTAAAGGGAATTGGTATTACACTTACTGTGATTTTTGCGAAAGCACTAAGGTATTGGATACTTCTATACTTAATTAATCACATTTATTTTTAAGCAAATTATCAAAAAATTCTTCTTTATACTAATAGTTTTAACTTCAAATTTGTACCACTCTTAAGAATTACCAACGTCTCGCCTTCAAATAAATAGCTTGCTCATAGCTTAAGTCTACTTAAGTAGACTCATGCTTTTATTGAGTAATGTCAAGATGACTTTTGCTATCAGCCAAAGATTTTAATCCTTCTGCCCTCAGCATAGCTGCCTTATCTTCAATTAAGCTTAACTACAAACACTGAGCAATGGGCTTCTTCTACTACTTGACTACTAACCGAACCCTGAACTATTCGGTTCATACCAGTTAATCCACGACTACCAATCACAATTAAATCAGCTTTGTAAATATTGGCAAGACGGATAATTTCTTCTGCCGGATCGCCAGTGACTAATTCTATTTCGCTTGCTACAGGTAACTGTGCTTGGTAAGATTGCAGTTGTTTTTCGATCTGTAGATAAGAAAGGGCTGGGGAATCTGAGTGAGGCCTATCGGCAGGCAATTCCATTTCTGAGTCAGGGGGAGGAAAAACATGACAAAGGACAACTTTGCTGTCTTTTGGTAATACTAAATCGTTTAAAGTTTCAATGACTCGCTCTGCAATGCCTGAAGAATCTAGAGCTACCAAAATAGTCTTTAGCACGGCTTGTATCTCCAAAAGCGCAAACCCCTGCAATTAAAATTGATGATTTTCAAGATTATACTAAGGTAAATGTAGTCTTAAAGTTTAAGTTTGACGCCACAAATTGGTTTTTGTCAAAAGTCTGGAGAAAATTTAATAATTGTTAGTGGTTATTTGTTGTTTGTTGTTTGTTGTTTGGGATTTATTGTCTTAACAACCAACTACTAACCATCAACTACCAACAATTTGATTTATTCTTCTTTTTGAACTCGCCGTCTTACGGAATCAGCATGAGAGGGTAAGCCTTCAGCTGCTGCTAGTGCATCAATTGCGCCTGCTACTTTCTCCAAGGCAGTTTGTGAGTACTGAATAATACTTGAGTGTTTGAGGAAAGTTTCGACTCCTAATGGTGAAGCATAGCGGGCTGTACCAGAGGTAGGTAAGGTATGGTTGGGTCCAGCAATATAGTCTCCTACTGCTTCCGGTGTGGAGTGACCTAAGAAAATTGCCCCAGCATGGCGAATGAATGGTAGAACTTTCTCCCAAGGATCTTCCACTTCTAGTTCTAAGTGTTCGGGAGCAAATTCATTAGAGAGTTCGGCTGCTGCCTGTAGGGATTCTACAATCACAATCAAGCCGTAGTGGGCGAGGGCTTTTTCTGTAAGGGTGCGTCTCGGGTGATCTACCAATTGTCTTTCTACAGCAACTTGGACGTTCTTAGCTAAAGCCGGATCCGTCGTCAATAAAATTGCCGCCGCCATTGGATCGTGTTCAGCTTGTGCTAACATATCTGCTGCTACATGAACGGGATTTGCGGTTTCATCGGCAATAATCAGCACTTCGCTCGGTCCCGCTAAAGAATCAATACCGACTGTCCCATAGACCAGTTTTTTTGCCAAAGTTACATAAATGTTACCTGGACCGGTGATGACATCGACTTTAGGGATTGTTTTCGTGCCATAGGCCAAAGCAGCGATCGCTTGCGCTCCACCGACGCGATAAATTTCTTGCAACCCAACTTCTTGGGCAGCTACCAATACGGCTGGGTAAATAGTTTTACTTGCTCCTGGTGGTGTCACCATAATAATACGGCGTACTCCTGCCACCTGAGCAGGAATTGCATTCATTAAGACCGTACTCGGGTATGCGGCACGACCACCAGGTACGTATATTCCTGCTCGATCTACAGGAGTATAGCGTTTGCCGAGAACTACTTCATCATCATCAAAGTGTACCCAGCTTTTTGGAACTCGTTGGCGGTGAAACGCTTCGATTTGACGACAAGCCAATCTAATTGCTTCCACCAATTGTTTTGAGACCTGTTGATAGGCGGCATCTATTTCTGAACCTGTAACCCGTAGTTCTTCTGGCTTGAGAATTTGATGGTCAAATTCTGCTGTGTAATGTAATACAGCTTTATCACCTTGGCGCTTCACCGCTTGCAACACTTCCCGCACTGTTGCTTCTTTATGAAGCACCTGTTCGTCATTGGTGCGATCGCAGATCCTTTGTAATTCTGATCTGACGTCTGCCTGCTGAGTAATGATTCGCAGCATGGAGTAAGGACAATGCCAACTTTAAAATATTCCCGCTTGAGAATGAGTTTTGCTTCTTGCCCTCAGGGGGAAGGGTAGCTAACACCAACTCTCTTTTCTAGCTTAACCTGGATTTTTTTGATACTCTCAAGGTTTGTAGCATATGAATTTTTTACAAAGGCTACTAAATTGTGATTGTTCTGGTCGGTTTCCGGCTAATTTAGCAGTACTTAGAAAAGTCTTACTAGTTACTCTCAATTGATAGCCAACCAATTACTACTTTTTTCATGTTTGTCATATCCCCAAAGTAGGGAGATAGATTGTTTTCATATTTTAGTCGGCTTTTGATTGCATAGGTAGGCTCTAAGTATACTTTCTACCTATATTTCTAATTTAGTAGCTAACATTATTGTATGGATACAGATGATCGGATGTCTAAATTTCGGTCTTTGAACTTTAGCTATTTACACTTTATTACCTCTATCAATAGATATCATTTGAAGATGGGTTAAATTTTAAGCGATCACAACCACTTGGCAACAGGTGGTGAATGAGATAACTGATTTATCGAGTACCTAATTTTAACGTATTTCTAGTGGTGAAAACAAAATATAAAGAGGCTTTCATAAATACTGTCAAACAAAAATGAATTTTTTCCTAAGGATGAGATCAATTGTCAACGAGGATTTTCAAATTGCCTGAGCCAGAAATTAACAGAGTAAATATACTTATTTATTTTCCTACAAATTCTCAAAATATTTCTGTCACTGATATAACAGATATATTTTTCTGTCTTGAAAATAAGGCAGATGGCACAAGGCAGAAGGGGTTCCCCACAAATTCGCTCTCCGAATCGCGAATTTGTGGGGCCCCGCAGATGGCAGAAGGGGTAAAAATTTTCATGTTTGGTTGTGCCAAAACAGCAGCGTGATTGACTGTCTTGAAAATGGGTGTGGGGGTGTAAGGTTGTAGGGGTGTAGTCAGAGTTAAATTTTCATGCCCTCGTTGTGTGATTTATCACATGAGAGTCTAGCTTGAAAATGGGTGTGGGGATGTAAGGGTGTAGAGGTGTAGTCAGAGTTAAATTTTCATGCCTGGTGGTGGAACTTGTTTAATAGGGACTACCCTCTGCCTTTCTTCGGTAAAAAAACTATAAAAGCTTTATAAGTCTTCTTAGTACTCTCTGCATATACACCCAGACTAACAAAAAGCGGGGATGTAGCCAACTTCACTACATCCCCGCCTGAATTTATGACTACGCTAGTTTATTCGTCGTCTTCGTCCTCGAAATCATCTTCATCGTAATCATCTTCGTCGTCTTCTGTCAGATCGTTGATTTCACTAGGAATCAAATCATCATCATCATCCAAAATCGACTTTGGTCTACTGCCATAAGTCATTTCTCCTACTCCTAGAGTTGGCGAATCCAAGTTGTAGGTACGGGCTGTGCGATCGTCCAGTACCATATCTAATGGATCTTCTACTTCATCCAAGACGCTACTGCTGAAGGAATCAGTGTAGTCTTCGACTATACCAGGTTCTTCGTAGGTATTAAAGCCTGTGCCAGCAGGAATTAATCGTCCGATAATCACGTTTTCTTTCAAACCACGTAACCAGTCAGATTTACCTTCTATTGCTGCTTCGGTTAATACCCGAGTAGTTTCTTGGAAGGACGCGGCAGAAATGAAGCTATCAGTATTCAAAGATGCTTTGGTAATACCCAACAATACGGGAGTATATTGCGCCCTCGCACCGCCGGTAATTGCCATAGCTTCGTTTACCTGTTCGATTTGACGTAGTTCTACCAATTCACCAGGCAGCATAGTGGTATCACCACCATCATCAACCCGCACTTTAGAAGTCATCTGGCGAACAATCACTTCAATGTGTTTATCAGCAATATCAATGCCTTGGGACTGATACACCAGTTGTACTTCATTCACCAGGAAGGTTTGCACCTTCTGTAAGGCATGGCTAGCACAGGCATAGACTCCATCTTCAGAACCAAGGTTAAAGAAGACTTCCAGGATCTCATGGGGGTTGGCTGGTCCATCTGTGAGTGTCTGTCCAGCACTGACTGTTTGCCCATCTGTAACTACTAAGTTCTGTCCAGGGCCAATGGTATAGTCTGTAACTACACCGTTAGGTTCGATCACTTTTACGGCGATCGCTTCATCACCATCACCATAGATGACCTTAACTTCTCCTGCTCTCTTAGCTAATATACATGCCTCTTTCGGCTTACGAGCTTCGAGGAGTTCTTCAATTCTCGGCAAACCTTGGATGATGTCTCCTGTCTTGGCGCGTTCAAATACTAGCAACACCAAGTTATCACCGCGCTGTACCAAATCGCCGTCTTCTACTTGTAAGATAGCACCACCACTGACGCGGTAGGGACGACCAACACGGATGGTAACAGAGTAGTTTTGAGTAGCCAGTGCCGATTCATCAGCCGCAGTTTCTCCTGCACTCTCTACTTTTTTCACAGCTACAACTTGCCCAGATTCTTCAGCAAAGACTCCAGGAGCAATTTCTGTACCCTCTACCACCAAGTCACCCGGCTTTAATTTGGGTTGGACAGCGCAATTCATCTTGATCATGTCGTGTTGTTGACGCAACACCAAGCAACGACGAACAGCTTCTGTACCTTTTTTGACGCCCCGGACAATACCACCTTCTTTACATAAGATTTGGGTGCGTGCTACTACTGCACCAGGAGCAATGGTTTGTCCGTCTTCAACTTCAAGGGTTGTATTTGTACTACCTTGAGTAGCATCAGCGGTAATATCTCGACGAACCGTTAAAGATTCCAAAATTACCAGCTGCAAACGTTGAATTTCTGGATCATTGGCATCAGGAACCAACTCAATATCTGCTGCCAAGGGGGAAGCTGTGTGGTCTTGCTCGTCTTCTTGCTCAATTTCCAACACTAGTTGGGTTCGCAGCAGTTCTACGCCTTCAACACATTTAACACGCTCAGAATCTTTGTAAGGCAGCCTTTGTACAGCCCGCAATTGAATTGAACGGGCAGTTTGCTGGCTCACGGATGTAGTAGAAGGCACATCAGGATTGTTGGGTACAGCATACTCAACTACCAAACGACTTAATAGGGCAGGGCCTTCTGGTGTTTCCACGTACTGAATGTAGCGCAGTTCATTAAAGGTTTGTCCCAGCAGTTCTTCACCAGGTTGGACAAAGGTGTTATCTTTGCTCATCACTGCTTCTGGGTCATCCACCATTAGCAGGTCTCCTGGTTTAATCACCACTTCTCGCAGAATGTCGTTTTTCTGGGTGACTTCGATGACGCCATTGTTTTGGCAGAAGATATCTTTGACTACCTCAGTACCAGCTTCAACATACTGACCGTCTTCCACTAACAGCAAGGAGATATCTTTATTAACTTCGTGGGTTTCTTCGGGAATCCACAGTAAAGTTCCGCCCTGCACCACTTCGTAACCTTGCTTGGCTTTACCTTTTTTCTGGACTTCTACACCAGCATATTTGAGCATTCCACCAGTAGTGGTACGATAACGGTCGTCAATCAACTCGGCGACTACCTGACCGTTTTGGACTTTTGTACCAGGGGTTGCCCTCAAGTTGAAGACTTGATTGTTACCAGTGCTAACTAAGTAGTTATTTTTACCTTGCGAGCTTTGGACAGTGACTGTAGCTTGGTCTAAAACTACAGAAGCTGTAATAATTTCAATCTCCCGTGTAGATTTGCCTGGGGTGGCTTCGGGCAAACGTACCACACCACCATGCTGGGTGGTGAGTTTGGTTTCTGCTAGAACACCATTGGTAGCGACAGTATCGTTTTCTTTGACTACCAATTCCGCACCAGGTGGTAAGTTATAAACTTCCCCTGACAAAATCCAGATCAAACCACCCCGTGCGGCTGTGGTGGTGGTGTTGCCTTGACGGTCAGTTTTTTGTTCGGCGACAACATCAGCGAACTTAACTTCCCCGGCTAAGTCAGACGCTACGTCTTTCACAGCTTTTTCTGTATTAGCGCGGGTTGTACGTCCGCCAAGGGCGACTTCTGCAATTAATTGACCTTGCTTGACTTGTTGTCCATCTACAACGTACAGTGTTGAACCTTGGGTAACAGCAATTTCCCTGCTTGTTGAGTTACCAGCATCCAAAGTTAATGTGCCGTTGGTTTCTACATACAAAGCATCTTCACCGTGACGGGTACGATAGGGTCTTGTGCGTAAGCGGCGGGGGAAACGGACTGTACCATCAATTACAGCGCGTTCTTGTTTAGCTACTTCCCCAGTGAATACACCACCTGTGTGGAAAGTACGCATCGTCAACTGAGTACCCGGTTCACCGATACTCTGAGCAGCAATAATACCTACAGCTTCACCCAAATCTACCATTTTGGCGTGGGCTAAACTCCAGCCGTAGCAATGTTGGCAAACTGATCGCGCTGCTTCACAAGTCAAGGGCGATCGCACTACTACTTCAGTTACACCTGATTTTTCGATGATTTTTGCCAAGTCGTCAGAAATCGGTGTATTTCGGGGTGCGATAACTTCGCCTGTGGTGGGATGTACCACATCTTCCGCCACAACTCGCCCCATGAGGCGGGTTTCTAGCCTAATCAAGGTCTTACCACCTTCGGTCATGGCCCGGATGGGAATTCCTCTGGTAGTACCACAGTCAAATTCCCGGATAATCACATCCTGGGAAACATCCACCAGACGACGGGTGAGATAACCGGAGTCTGCTGTGCGGAGGGCGGTATCTACTAAGCCTTTGCGCGCACCGTAAGAGGAAATAATGTATTCGGTAACGGTGAGTCCTTCCCGGAAGTTGGTTTTGATCGGTAAGTCGATAATTTCCCCTTGGGGATCTGCCATCAGTCCCCGCATCCCGACTAATTGCCGTACTTGGGAAATGTTACCCCTAGCCCCGGAAAATGCCATCATATACACGGAGTTGAGGGGATTTGTCTTTTTGAAGTGGGTGACAACTTCGTCTTTGAGAGCTTCAGAAGTTCCATTCCAGGTATCAATTACTTTTTGGAAGCGCTCTACTTCCGTAATTTCCCCACGTTGGTAGCGTTCTTCTGTGGCGCGAATTTCTGCTTCTGCGGCTTCCAGGAGCGATCGCTTGGAAGGAGGCACCATCAAATCTTCTACACTGATTGAAACCCCAGCTTTGGTAGCATAGCGGAAACCCAAATCTTTTAATTTGTCCGCCATCACAGCCGTCCGTGCTGTACCATAGTGCGTAAACGCCCAAGAAATCAAATTACGCAGTTGACCTTTGTCAACGACGCGATTGCGGAAAATCATTTTGTCGTTAGTCATTTGTCAATAGTTATTGGTAGTTGGTGGTTGATGGTTGATGGTTGATGGTTGGTTGTTCGTTGATTGTTACAAACAACTAACAACAAACAACACTTCCTAACTTGCTAGTGCTTCCTGAATCGCCTTATTGTAAATTACACGACCTGGTGTTGTGTATATATACTGAGAAATGAGATTTCCCTGAGCGTCTTCTCTGACTCGACGGTATTTATACAACTTAGTCACACTACCATCATCATTTTTAACCACTTCTCGTGGCTCATGATCTGCTTGGTCTGACTCAACTTCGCCGTCGTAGCGGACATAGATGTAGGCGTGCAGGTCTACCTGTTCCTGATCAAAAGCCATAATTACGTCGTCTAAAGAAGCAAAATAGCGTCCTGCACCCTTGGTGGCGTGGGGATTTTCTGCGGTTAAGTAATACGAACCTAACACCATGTCTTGGCTAGGTGTAATGATCGGCTTACCTGTAGCAGGAGACAAAATGTTGTTAGAAGCCAGCATCAATAACCGTGCTTCAGCTTGTGATTCCAGAGATAACGGTACATGTACCGCCATTTGGTCGCCGTCAAAGTCAGCGTTAAAAGCTGGACACACCAACGGGTGTAGCTGGATCGCTCTTCCTTCTACCAAAATTGGCTCAAAAGCCTGAATACCTAAGCGGTGCAGAGTGGGAGCGCGGTTGAGTAAAACTGGGTGTCCTTCAATCACTTCTTCCAAGACATCCCAAACACTGGGGTCAGACCGGGAGATCAGCTTTTTCGCAGCTTTAATGTTGTTTACCATGCCACTACGAATGAGGCGGTGGATCACAAACGGCTGGAATAGCTCAATTGCCATTTCCCGTGGCAAACCGCATTGGTGGATATTTAACTTTGGCCCCACCACAATTACGGAACGCCCAGAGTAGTCTACCCGTTTACCGAGCAAGTTTTGCCGGAAACGCCCTTGTTTCCCTTCAATAATGTCTGATAAAGATTTTAAGGGTCGGTTATTTGCTCCAACTACAGTCCGTCCGCGTCGACCATTATCAATTAATGCGTCTACCGCTTCTTGTAGCATCCGCTTCTCGTTGCGAACGATAATCTCCGGAGCTAAAATTTCCTGCAAACGTGCCAGACGGTTATTGCGGTTGATGACTCGCCGATACAAATCGTTCAAGTCGCTGGTTGCAAACCGTCCACCATCAAGCTGCACCATTGGGCGCAAATCTGGTGGGATGACAGGAATTACTGCCATTACCATCCACTCTGGTTTGGAGCCAGTGGCGATAAAGTTGTCAATTACCCGCAGGCGTTTAATGAGCTTTGCTCGTTTTTGACCTTTGGCGGTGGTAATTTCTTCCCGCAGAGTTTCAGCTTCTTGTTCGAGGTTAATATCAGCAAGTAGTCGCAGTAATGCCTCTGCACCAATGCCTACCTCTACACCTTGTAAAGTTGAATCTTCGCTGTAAATCTGATCTTCTATTTCTAGCCACTGATCCTCACTGAGTAATTGTTTATAGCTGAGGGTTTCAGCATTACCAGGGCTAAGAACAACATAGGAATTGAAATAAACAATTTGCTCTACATCCCGCAGTGGCATATCCAACAGGATGGAGATATAACTAGGAATACCTTTGAGATACCAAACGTGGGCTACAGGTGCGGCGAGTTTAATGTAACCCATGCGGTGGCGGCGTACTCGTGATTCGGTAACTTCCACACCACAGCGTTCGCAAACAATCCCCCGATGGCGCACTCTCTTATATTTACCGCAATGGCATTCCCAATCTTTTGCCGGGCCAAAGATGCGCTCGCAGAACAAGCCATCCATCTCTGGTTTGAGAGTCCGATAATTAATGGTCTCCGGCTTAGTAACTTCACCAACGACCTGACCATTTGGTAGTGTTCTTTCACCCCACTGACGAATACGTTCGGGCGATGCCAAGCCGATTTTAACGTAGTCAAACTGATTAGTTTGGGCGTTTCTCATCTGTTTAATGCTGCGTTTAAGTTATGACTTTACAAACAACACGGGCATAATTAGCCGTGCTAGTGGGAGGAGTATTTAGTTTTTAGTTGATGGTTGTTTGTTGTTGGTTGGTTGGAAAATCCAAACAACCACCAACTATCAACAAACAACCAGTATTTATTCTTCCTCTTCCATCGACTCGCGACTTAAGGATTCGTAGGTTGGACGTGGAGGTGTACGACGGGCACTATTGTCTGCCATCAAATCAACTTCTACGTCTACGGTACTGCCATCTGTTTGGGTTTCCACCTTGTGGACGGCAATATCCAATCCCAGAGATTGCAATTCTCGCATTAAGACTTTGAAAGATTCTGGTGTTCCTGGTCGAGGAATGGCCTTGCCTTTGACGATCGCATTTAGTGCTTCATTGCGCCCTTGCATATCGTCAGATTTGACTGTCAGCAATTCCTGCAATGTGTAAGCTGCACCAAAGGCTTCCAATGCCCACACTTCCATTTCTCCAAACCGCTGACCACCTTGCTGGGCTTTACCACCCAAAGGCTGCTGGGTAACTAAGGAGTATGGGCCAGTAGAACGGGCGTGGATTTTATCGTCTACTAGGTGTACAAGTTTCAGCATGTAAGCCACACCTACTGTCACTGGTCGGTCAAAGGGTTCACCAGTGCGGCCGTCATAGACCAAGATTTTGCCTGGGTCATCTGGGTTAAATACCCAGTTTTTGCCAGTTTCATCTCGTGCTTCTTGCAATTTGCCATGCACAATTGACCGGGATGCTTCTTCACCGTACATTTCGTCAAAGGGCGTAATCTTAAACCGCACTCCCATGATGTGACCAGCCCAGCCCAACAGACACTCAAATACCTGTCCAACGTTCATCCGGCTAGGCACACCCAAGGGGTTAAGGACGATATCTACTGGTGAACCATCAGGCAAATAGGGCATGTCTTCCATTGGCAATATCTTGGAAATAATTCCTTTGTTGCCGTGACGTCCTGCCATTTTGTCGCCGACTTGGATTTTCCGCTTCTGGGCTACATACACCCGTACTACCATGTTGGCTCCCGGTGGTAGTTCATCGCCTTGTTCGCGGGTGAAGATCCGCACGTCTACAACGCGTCCTTTTTCACCGTTGGGTACGCGTAAGGAATTGTCTCGTACATCCCGCGCTTTTTCCCCAAAGATTGCCCGCAGTAGTTTTTCTTCTGGTGGTTGGTCAGATTCACCTTTGGGAGTGACTTTACCGACGAGAATATCTCCAGCTTCTACCCACGCACCAATCCGGATAATTCCCTGTTCATCTAAATTCCGTAGGGCATCTTCACCGACGTTGGGAATTTCTCTGGTGATTTCTTCGGGCCCCAGTTTTGTCTGTCTAGCCTCAATTTCATATTTTTCAATGTGAATTGAGGTATAAACATCATCCTGTACTAATCTTTCGGAAATCAAAATTGCGTCTTCGTAGTTATAGCCTTCCCAAGGCATATAGGCGACGATGATATTTTGTCCCAGTGCCAATTCTCCACCTTCGGTAGAGGAACCGTCTGCTAGCACCTGACCAGCAACAACCCGTTCACCGATGCGGACGAGGGGTTTTTGGTTGAGACAAGTGTCTTGGTTGGAGCGCTGGTACTTGGACAGGATGTACTCGATTTCAGCAGGGGGTTTGGCGTTTTCCTCACCTGGGCGTACCCGTGGACGTACCCGGATCTTGGTTGCATCTACGTAGGTGACATCACCATCGGTGCGTGAGACAATTACCATCCCGGAGTCTCTAGCTCCCTGTGCTTCTAAGCCCGTCCCTACCAATGGACGCTCTGGTTTGAGCAGAGGTACGGCCTGCCGTTGCATGTTCGATCCCATGAGGGCGCGGTTAGCGTCGTCATGCTCCAAGAAGGGAATCATGCTCGTAGCTACCGACACAATTTGTACGGGGGAGACTGCGATATAGTCTACTTGTTCTGGGGTTGTGGTGGAGAATTCCTGACGATAACGTACAGGTACTTCCGGCCCAATGAGGTGACCATTTTCATCAATTGGTGCATCTCCAGCCGCTACCCGGAAGTCGTCTTCTTCGTCAGCAGTCATGTAAACTGGTGGCAAGTCATATCTGACGCGCCCATTTTCCACTGGCCGGAAGGGCGTTTCTAAGAAGCCGTATTGGTTCACCCGGGCATGGGTTGCCAAGGAACCAATCAAACCAGCGTTGGGGCCTTCTGGTGTTTCAATGGGACAAATACGTCCGTAGTGAGATGGGTGAATATCACGGACGGCAAAGCCAGCACGTTCGCGGGTCAAACCACCAGGCCCAAGGGCAGAAAGACGACGTTTGTGTGTCAATTCTGCTAAGGGGTTGGTTTGATCCATGAACTGCGACAATTGGCTGGAGCCAAAGAATTCTTTAATTGCTGCTACCAAAGGCTTGGGGTTAACTAAGGAAGCTGGGGTGAGAACTTCAGCATCGGATACAGTCATCCGTTCCCGAATAATCCGCTCCAAACGGTTTAAGCCAACCCTGACTTGGTTTTGCAGTAATTCACCAACGCTTCTGACTCGGCGATTTCCGAGGTGATCGATGTCGTCTATACTACCAATGTCGTATTCCAGGTTAATGAGGTAATCGACCGCTGCCAAGATATCTTGGGGGGTGAGTACCCGCATGGTTTCTGGTACTTGCAGACGCAGTTTTTTGTTGAGTTTGTAGCGTCCTACACGCCCTAAGTCGTAGCGCTTGGGATCAAAAAAGCGAGAGTCGAGGAGTTGCTGTCCACCTAAGACGGTAGGTGGCTCACCCGGACGCAGTTTGCGATATAGTTCCATCAGGGCTTCTTCTTCTGAGAATTGCCCTTCTTTTTCGATGGTTTTCTGAAAATATTCGGGGTGACGCAGAGCATCAAAGATTTCGTTATCTGACAGTCCCAAGGCTTTCAATAGTACTTGGGCCGACAATTTGCGGGTTTTGTCAATGCGTACCCACACTAAGTCGTTACGGTCTGTTTCAAATTTCAGCCAAGCACCCCGGTTAGGAATTAAACTAGCTGAATAAGTACGTCGTCCGTTTTTATCAATTTCTGATTTGTAGTAAACTCCTGGCGATCGCACGATCTGGTTGACAATCACTCGCTCAGCACCGTTAATAATAAACGTGCCGCGCTCTGTCATCAGAGGCAAATCTCCAATAAATACTTCTTGCTCTTTAATTTCCCCCGTTTCTTTATTAATCAAACGTGTGGGTACGTACATTTGCACAGCGTAAGTGCTATCCCGCCGCTTGGCTTCGTCAACGTCGTACTTTGGTTCCTTCAGTTTGTAATTCTGACCTAAAAAGTGCAGCTCAAGTTTGCCGGTGTAGTCAGTAATGGGACTAAAGGAGTTAAGTTCTTCAATCAGCCCTTCCTCTAAAAACCAGCGAAAACTAGAACGCTGGATTTCAATCAAGTCGGGCAACAAAAAGGCGGGTTCCATTATTGTGTCGTTAGTCATGCCTCTACCTTTGTCAACCTGGTTAAACTTGTCGGTGTGTGGGAACTTCTCCTTACACCACCTGCAAAGTGCAGGTGCAGGCAAACGGAGCAATTAAACCTGGAAAGAGCAATTTTGGCAAGAGGGAATTTGCCCCTTTTGCTGGATTTCTAAAAACAGAAGATGGTTCAGCTTTGCCCGAATGTATTTTGCTCTCTTCACTTCCCCTCCGAAAACCGCGCTATTGGTCATACGCAGTTCTTTTGACTGTTGCCTTTGTAAACTGTGGTGTTTTTCAACCCAGAGCGATGGTATCCTAGTACTGAGCAAATAATTTTCTCAGCCTAGCGCTTGTCTGTTGTAGCTTGAGGTTGTCGGATTATTCTCACAAAAAATTTCGTTTATAAATTTCTATAACTTTAATGCTTGAGCCAAAGTCTAGCTTTACCTAAACTGGAAAGTAGGTAGTCATAGGTTTTTAGCTTCATCTATGGAGCTTGGGAGGATGGTCAAGTGAACAGTAGTACAACAAAAGCCGAAAACTTTATAATTTGCCTCCTTAAACATTATGGCGCAAGTAAAGATTTTTTGGAGGGTACAATAATATCATAATTTTTGTCCCCTCAAATTTTCTTTTCCAGAAGATAGTTCCAGAAAATACACATAATACGTGTTTATATATTCCTTATAGTGTCAAACCGAATAATTCACAGGCATTTTGGGTAGTAATAGCTGCGATCGCTTCAGTTGTTTCTCCTCGGAGGCGGGCTATTTGTTCAGCCACGTAGCGAACATAGGCGGGTTCATTACGCTTTTCACCCCGCTTTGGAACTGGTGCGAGAAAAGGACAATCTGTTTCAATTAACAGGCGATCGCTTCTCACCATCGCAGCGGATGCTTGAATCTGTTTAGCATTTTTAAAGGTAACAGTCCCGCTAAAGCTGATGTAAAAGCCTAAGTCTATAAACCATTGAGTTTCCTCTGGCGTTCCACCCCAGCAGTGCATTACACCTCGTACACTCTCGCCTTTGAGATTTTTCCATTTTTGCAGTACGTCCCTGACTTCTGCCGTAGCGTTACGGCAGTGGATAATTACTGGTAAATTCAGTTCAGTGGCTACGCTCAATTGTGCTTCAAACACCATGCATTGCTGTTCGTAGTTATCGGCTTTATAAAAATCCAGCCCCGTTTCCCCAATTGCTACTACTTTCGGACCAGATTGAGCTAAAGATTTAATTTCATCTAGTGTTTGCTGATTCCATTTGTCTGCATCTAAAGGATGCAACCCCACAGCAATGCTAATTTCGGGAAACTGATGAGCTAGAGCCGCAATGCTAGAAAATTCTGCTGGCTCTACACAGGAGTGTACTAGACGCACTACACCTGCTTGTTGCCATCGCGATCGTACTGTTTCTAAATCTGACTGGAAAACGTCAAAGTTGATATGAACGTGGGTATCGATTAGCTGCATTGTTTATTTATTAGTCAAGAGTCCATAGTCAAGAGTCCATAGTCAAAAGTTGAGTGACAATTGACTATTGACAATTGACAATTGACTATTATTATGCAGTTGCCGCTGGTTGTGTGTGAGCTTTTAACCTTTGAGCTAGTCTAGATTTTTTTCTCGCCCCGTTGTTGGGATGGAGGACGCCTCGCTTCACAGCTTTATCAATTTTGCTATAAGCTTCCGACATCCGAGCTTGGACTTCTTGCTGTGATTCAGGGGTTGGGTTTGCTGCATAGGTTTCTACCGCAGCAAAGTATTTTTTCATCAGCGTCTTCACAGCTGATTTATAAGCTTTATTGCGTAAACGATTGCGCTCTGCGATTTTGGCGCGCTTGAGAGCAGACTTTGTATTCGCCACAGTCAGTTCCAGAAAGATTATAAATATGTACACACACTACTAGACTTACTAATATAGCATCCAAAACGCCAATGTTATGATTTCTGAGAAAAAAGTCAGGTTTTGGTATTGGAGTCTACATTGTTTAGTGGTTGATGGTTGTTGGTTTTTGGTGAGACCAGCCCCCCAAAAAGGCGGTCTCCGTCACGTAGACACGAAGTGGTGAGACAGCGCGCAGAAGGGGGGTTCTCCCCCAATCCCCACTCCCTGTCGGTCGTGGGGCCCCCGAGTCCCCCATGAGCGACTGCGAACCCGGAGGGCTTAAGGTAAGGGTAGGGGGACTGGCGAACCCGTAGACACGAAGTGGCTTAAGGTAAGGGTAGGGTTGTTGGTGGTTGATTGTTGGTTGTTGGTTGTTGGTTGTTGGTGGTGAGTCAGCGCGCCCCAAGGGGGGTCCCTCCCCCAACCCCAAAGGGGGCCCCTAGCCCCCAATCCCCAACGCCAGGTGCTTTATGCCGGGAAACCCGTCCACCGCACTGGCTCCTCCCTGTCGGTCGTGGGGGCCGGTGAGTTCCCCATCCCCCCTTGTCTGGCTTGTCCCCCTTCTCTCCCTACACTCCCCACACTTCCTTGTCCCCGATCCCCTACTCCAGATTTTTGGCGCTTCTCAACCTAAACCCGTCTTCATAATTTTTAATCATCAAGAGCGATCGTTCTCTGCTAACAGTAGTCACACAATCCCATACTCTGAATTAAGTTTAAGAATTCTTTAGTAATTTTTTGTGGAACATACTGTTCCTGACGCCTAACTCTTCTAACATTTATCAGTAGATCAAAATTATCTATAAAAACATGGCTTTAAAAATTATCGAAAATTTCGATGGCACTTTCACTCTTGAACCACAAGCGAAAGAGAATCTATTTAAATTATTGAGAAGTGAAGCATTTTTAAATCAAATTTGCCAAAACTTGCAGTGTGAACAAGTAGAATTTACAGAATTGCTTTTTCAGCCAGTCCCTTACAGTATAGCCACTCCTAAAGGAATGCCAGCTGAATTTGAAAAATATCATGAATCGGAGGAGTACGTCATTATCAACGTTCCGCCTAACTTCATGTTCACAGCCAAGATTTTTCAACCTAGTCGCCTTTGTGCTGTTTATAAGAAATTAGGGATTGGGAGGTAGGGATTGGGGATTAGGGGAAAGGGGAAAGGGGGAAGGGAAAAATACCAACCACTAACCACTAACTACTAACGTACAGACGCGATGTTCTTCGCGTCTGTACCCACCAACCACTAACCACCAACCACTAACCACTAACTAAAATTTATGACTACAGATACAAATATTCCTGCTTTAGCAAATTTAGAATATATCCCTTACATTGATGAAAACGGGCAATTACCTGAATATTTACAAGGTAAAATCGGAGTATACGCGATTTTTGACCAACAACAAACGCTGCAATTTGTCGGGTATTCTCGTGATGTTTATCTTAGCCTCAAGCAGCACATTGTGCGCCAACCACAACAATGTTATTGGGTAAAAGTCCAAACGATTGAACGTCCCAGTCGTGCGGTATTAGAGAATATTGAAAAGGCTTGGATAGAAGAAAATGGTTGTGTGCCTGTGGGTAACGGCAATGAAAAGGGAAAATGGACACAGCCAATAGATGCTAAAGCAGTAATGACCGCTGAAGAACAAGCAAATTACGAAAACCCTATCAATGATGAAATAGCTAAAATCAAAATTCTTAAAAATGTAGCGCGGCGAGTCGAGGCGGAAATTTTAAAGGTATTAGAGGTACGTGGCTTGCAAATGCAAATTCGATTTAATCCCAAGTTGAAGGAAGAAGGATTGCTGGATTTGAAATAAATCTACTTCTATCAAAGATTAAAAAGAGGAGCTAGGTCAAGAATAAATCCGGGTAGTACAGTTTCTCCTGATAAAGTAGGCGGAGTTTGCTCAGAAAAGTAAAGGGTTTCTACATCCTGATTTGGGCGGTAAATTTCCACTAGGGGAGTTTGGGGATCAATTAGCCAACCTAAGCGAAGTCGATTGTTTAGGTAATCGTGCATTTTGCTTTGCAATTTTGGCAAGTTATCTGTTTGGGAACGTAGTTCGATCGCAAAGTCTGGACAAAGAGGGGGAAAGCCTCGTCTGTCTTCAATAGACAAAGCTTCCCATCTTTCCCGACTTACCCAAGAAACATCAGGAGAACGCTTTGCACCATTAGGCAATTTAAAGATGGTGGAGGAGTCAAAAACATAACCTAGCTTTGTCTGGCGGTTCCACAAACTTACTTGTAAGTTCAGTTCGGAATTTCTAATCCCACTTTCTCCACCAGTTGGTGGCATAATGATTAACTCTCCTTCAGCTGTTAGCTCCATGCGCCATTCTTCATTCGCCATGCACAGATGATAAAATTGCTCATCTGTGAGAGCCACACTAGGAGGAACATTTAGGGTGATAGTTTCCATCGCATGATGATTGGGAAATAAATTGATAGCTCATTCGGGGTGATTTTATTTTAGTTCCCCTGCCCATACTTATGATGTGAAACTTCATAGTTCACAAAACCCGGGATAAAAAAGACAACCCTCCCCAAAACCAAACCCAACCGTTTGGCCTATTCTCCACTAAAGGGGAACACAGGGAAACAACGCCCCAATCCCCCTTGGGGAATATTAACACTTCTATCCCCAAAGATGGACTAACTCCTACCAAGCGTGATGGAAGATGACCTTGGGGAGCATTAAGGGAAAAATTGAGATCAGAATATTTTAGCCACTCTTGTTGGATTCTCCAGCCAACGCGATCGCCCAATAAACACTCTGTATACTTATCGATTTCACCGCCTAATTCCAGCCAAATATGTTTCTGCACACTAAAACCAAAGTGTCCTTGGCTGTACTTTACCCAAAGAGTATCAATAGTGTGTAAATCTTGACAAGGAAATTCTCTAATATGTTCTTTTTTCAGCCAGCCTTTCTTTTCTTGATCGCTAACCTTGAGGATCAAAGCCGCAGTTAGTATATCTGCTTCTTTCCACTTTTCTTCTGCGAGTAAATTACGTAGTTGAGTATAGTCTACACTTCGCTCAGAGATCAGCTCATCACCTGTAATTACTGTTCGGATACCGCAGTCCTCTAATCTTGACATGAGAGCAGAAAATCTACTGGCTATCGTATTAGAATAACCCCAATTCAACCATTCTCGACAATACGGTAGGTGTCCATAATTAGCATCTAAAGAGAAGGTGAGGTTGTCCAAACTTCTCCAATTCCCTTGGAAAAACCAACCGACCCGATCACTGAAACGCTTAAAAGTTTCGTAATCTGCTCCTTTATTTTGAGAAAGACTTCGCCATATACGCAACTGCACACTAAAGCCAAATCTTCCTTTACTATACTCTAACCACAACTGATTGATTTGATATAAATTTTTATAGGGTAATTGTCTACAATCTTCTGCTTCGAGCTTACCTTTTTCTTGCCGACCAGATAGTTTGAGTATTATATTTTTAGTCTCTAGGTTTGCTTCCTCCCACTTACCTGCTGCTAACAATTCTCTGAGTAATTGATAATTTATATCATTGTCTAAAGGATATTTAAAAATAGCTGTACTTATTTCTTTGTTTTCGGAAATAGGGTTTGTTTGGTTATTTATATTTTTAAGAAATACATCCTGTTTTATAGATACATCTTGGTTATTTAATTTTTTAGATATTTTATAGCTAACTAAATGAATTGTTCGCCCAAAACCCATACGGATTGGTTCCTGACCAGAACCTCTAAGTTCTTTGGCAATGAAATCGAATAGGCGTTCACAACTTACTTGCCCATTCTCATCAGCATTATTAACCGAAAGTCCTTGGAGAAATGCGTCTGTAAAAATACCGTGTTCTTTTCCTTCACGCGCCCTTTCAAAAGACCGACAGGCTGTAATTAGGTAATAGTCTGTTCTCTGTTGGAATGCCGTAAAAGTTGATGATACTGGGATGCTGTGTTCTAGTAATGAACCAGCATGGCAACAGTCCAGCACCATTACTAAACTACTGAGATCAGAAACGGCAATTAAATGATTTAATTCACTTAATAAAATAGCGTTTTGTCCATCACTACTGCAATCAGAGGTTGCGAGATAACCTTTTTTATTTCCTCCCATACCTCGTATTTCAAAACCATGTCCAGCAAAATAAATAACAGCCTCTTGCTTTGCTGCTTGTTTCAATAGAAACTGCTCTAACTCTTGAGTTAATTGCTTACCTGTCAGTTTTTTATCTGGAGCTATTTGCCATCGGTTTTCTTCTGGGTTCCACTTAGCAGGTAATCGTTTAACTTCCTGAAAATTCCCGTTTTGTTCCAAAAGTTCAGCGATCGCTTCTGCATCATTCACCGCTTTTGGTAGATTTGTGAAATTACTATAGTTTGCAATTCCAATTACCAAAGCATATTTTGCCATAGAGTTTTTACTGCTGTTAAGATTTTTAGGTATTATTAATAACTTAACAGAAACACATATGACTAGAGGCTACAAATGTCAGAAGTACAACGCCTGATTGTCAAAGAAGACGGTCAAGAGTACGAAATTTACGTAGAATCTAAAACTGCTACTGAGGTTCCAGAACCAGGTTAACCCGTATACCGTGATGTTCTCCCCACTATCAATATTCAGGAGTTTCACGATAAGCTACGTGGCTATACTAAGTTAGCTCTGGGAGCATTTAAAAATTTACCTGAAGCTGAAGAAGTAACAATTAAATTTGGCATCAAGTTAGGTGGCAAGGTTGGCATTCCTATCTTGGCTGAAGGTTCTACAGAAGGCAATTTTGAAATTGAGGTGAAGTGTAAGTTTCCTGACAAGTATCAAAATTCTGGCAGTATTTGAGTCAGAGTCAAAACAAGCATCCTGCCGACTTTTTGTGTATTAAATACCAGGATACCTGTTTGCCAGACAACTTGAGAAAATTTACACATCGCGCTAGTCTTCTTTAATTGTGACTGCACACTGTCAACTCAGGCGATGACAAATCAATCCTCCCCGAAAATCCCTTCTTGCACCTGGAGTCGTCCCATTGGTTTAGGTTGGGACAAACCTTATACTGTTCGCTATGCTAGCAATATTGATGATGGGCCTTGGCACGGAATGCCTTTAGGTGGTTTTGGTGCAGGTTGTATTGGTCGTTCTTCGCGGGGAGATTTTAATCTGTGGCATATTGATGGTGGCGAACACGTCTTTAAAAATATCCCTGCTTGTCAATTTAGTGTATTTGAACGTACTGAAGCAGGAACTCAGGCATACGCCTTATGTACACAACCTCCTGAAGATGGGAGTTTAGCTGCTTGGCAGTGGTATCCAACAATTAAAAATGAAGAAGGCGTCACTGGAACTTATCATGCCCTTTATCCGCGCAGTTGGTTTGTTTATGAAAGAGTATATGAAACCCAGTTAACCTGTGAACAATTTTCTCCGATCTGGGCAAATAATTACCAAGAAACTAGCTACCCTGTGGCAATTTTTGTGTGGAAAGCACACAATCCCACCAACGCACCTATTACTTTGAGCATAATGCTCACTTGGGAAAATATGGTAGGTTGGTTTACTAATGCCTTGAAATCCCCAGAGGTACGGATGCGGGATGATGGTAGTCCGGTTTATGAGTATCAGCCACGCTTAGGTGAAAGTAAAGATAATTTTAATCAACTAGTTGAAAATACTAAATACATTGGTTGTGTTCTGGATCGAGTTGGCATTGATCAAGCCATCCAAGAGGGAGAAGGACAGTGGTGCATTGCTACTCGCAAACATCCCAAACTAGAAATCTTTTATCATAGCCGTTGGCAGACTACAGGCACGGGTGAGGATGTGTGGCAAAGTTTTGCTCAAGATGGATCGTTACCAAACTATCTAGATCATTCCTCAGCAGTTGAGGGTGAACAAATTGCAGCTGCGCTTGCAGTGCGTTTCACTCTGCAACCAGGGGAAACACTAGAGATTCCTTTTGTTTTAACTTGGGATTTTCCGGTTACAGAATTCGCGGCTGGCATCAATTACAACCGCAGATATACAGACTTTTTTGGTAATGATGGCAAGAATGCGTGGGCGATCGCATTAATAGCACTACAACAATACCAGGATTGGCAAGCACAAATTCAAGCATGGCAACAACCCATTCTTGACCGTGCAGATTTACCAGACTGGTTGAAGATGGCTTTATTTAATGAGCTTTACGACCTTTCTGCCGGTGGTACTCTCTGGAGTGCAGCAACTGAGCGTGATCCCATTGGTCAGTTTGCGGTGTTAGAGTGCCTAGACTACCGTTGGTATGAAAGTTTAGATGTCCGGCTTTATGGCTCTTTTGCCCTATTGATGCTGTTTCCAGAACTAGAGAAGGCGGTAATGCGTGCGTTTGCCCGCGCAATTCCAGTAAGGAATACGAAGACTCGTGTAATTGGCTACTACTACACAATCGGTGCAGAAAGTCCCTTTGCTGTCCGAAAGGTGGCAGGAGCAACACCTCATGATTTAGGCGCACCTAATGAACATGTTTGGGAGAAGACGAATTATACCAGCTACCAAGATTGCAATTTGTGGAAGGATTTAGGTTGTGATTTTGTTTTGCAGGTATATCGCGATTTTCTTTTTACTGGTGCTGACGATATTACATTTCTAGCAGATTGCTGGAATGCCATTGTAGAAACCCTCAACTATCTAAAAACTTTTGACATAGATAACGATGGAATTCCGGAAAATTCTGGTGCGCCTGATCAAACTTTTGATGACTGGCGGCTACAGGGAGTGAGTGCTTATTGTGGTGGATTATGGTTGGCAGCATTAGAAGCTGCGATCGCAATTTGTGATGTTTTGATAACAAACCGCAGAGATACAGAGAACACAGAGGAGATAGAAGCACAAAAATCGATCTACGAAACTTGGTTACAACAATCTCGCCCTATTTATGAAGCAAAACTCTGGAATGGTCAATATTATCGACTAGATAGCGAAAGTGGTTCGGATGTAGTCATGGCAGATCAATTGTGTGGTCAGTTTTATGCCCGTTTATTGGGATTGCCTGATATTGTAAAGTGCGATCGCGCTTTGTCTGCATTGAAAACTATTTACAATGCTTGTTTCTTGAAGTTTCATAATGGTCAGTTTGGTGCTGCTAATGGTCTTCGTCCTGATGGTTCACCAGAAAATCCCCAAGCTACCCATCCTTTAGAAGTATGGACGGGGATCAATTTTGGTCTAGCGGCCTTTATGGTGCAGATGGGTATGAAAGACGAAGCGATGAAATTGACAGAAGCTGTAGTTAGGCAAATTTACGAAAATGGATTGCAATTCCGCACACCAGAAGCAATCACTGCTGTCGGTACTTTCCGCGCTAGTACCTATCTACGGGCGATGGCAATTTGGGCAATATATTTAGTTGTTGGTTAGTTGTTGGTGGTTGATTGTTGTAGAGACGTGCCATGGCACGTCTCTACAGTAGTTAGTGGTTAGTTGTCAATTGTCAATGGTCATTGGTCATTGGTTAAGAGGGAACTCTTAACAGGGAATAGGAAATAGGAAATAGGTAATTTCTTCCTTGTCTCCCCACACTCCCCATTGCCCCCCAACCCCACAAAGTGGGGATCCCTAGCCCCCCACTGCCCCTAATCCCCACCAGGGGCCGGTGAGTTCCCCATCCCCAATCCCCATCTTTTTTGATCATGAAGACAAAAAATCCGGTTTTGATTGTAATTGGTTGTAATTGACTAATATGAATTCTCCAAAAAAATGCAACTAACCTATGGATGCATGGCTACTTGCTAAGACAACTATGTATTGCATTCTCCTGGGGCAATGGTAATATAATAGTTTTTTGTCTGTTGTTACAGATACAAGACATGAAGCCCTGAAGGCTAAGTAATGGGGCTATGAATGCCAATAACGCAAGTTGTTCTGATTTTTCAGAATTCAGAGCCAAGTTTTCTTGTTTTTAAGCACAAACTCATTCTTTGAAGCAATAATTTGCAAGAATTGTAATACTGTACACAAGTGCTTAAAGGCACAAATAAAGGAGAAACAAGATGAAAAATACGGATTAAAAGCTTAGTAAAAGTTTGGTAAATTGCCAAAAAATCTTGACTAAAGTTATCAAAATTTTATAAGAATGCATCAAGAGGTGTTTAATAGCCTTGTGAAAAACTAAATAAGGTTTAGTGAGTGACCTGTTATTAGACAAACTTTCTTTCTCAAAAAACAACTCAAAAAAACTGAGAAAAGTGATTAAGAACACAAAAAATCGGGCTTTACAAAAGCTCAGGCTACCGTTATGAAATCAAATCCACTGATATTGGCTGCCTCAACGGGCATTTTATCAGCTTACTCAGGCATTAGAGATTAAGACATGAACTCGTATTCGTCGTTAGGGGGTAATAAAGAGCCTGTTTATACAAAACATCAGAAATTTTCCATCTCAAAACAGACTATCCTTAAGCTTTTCAGGATAGCCACGGAAGATACGACCCTCGCATCCGACTTTCATCAAGTTTGGGCTTGGCGTGAGTTTCAATTAGGGGATGATTTGGCGGAGTTAGCGATCGCAAGACAAACAGAAAATCAAAATGATTTTCTTTTCTTAATTTGTCAAGGTCGAGTGCGGCTACTGGGATTTGATCCAAAATTGAAACGGGAGGTATCTACTCAGTTGCTAATAGCAGATCAAATCTTTGGAGTAGACTATTTATTTCACAATCAGCCTCTACCGTATCGAGCAGTTGCAGCTAGTGCTGGTTTAGTTGCATCTATACATCTAGATGACCTGAAACAGTGGTTACAACGACTACCTAATTTGCAACGCTATTTGCAAAAAATAACCTGTGAGCGACAAACTTTGATTTTTTTCAAAACCGCCACAGAATTACGTTCACATACTAGCCATTCTTTACGCCAGCTTTTACCTTACTTGGAACAAACCAAGGTCAGCGCTGGCTCCAAGCTTGTAGAAGCGACTCCTCCATCAAAAGGACGCTTTTGGCTGCGGAGTGGAAAAATTTTGAGTGCCACGCCAGAAAATCAACCACCACAAGTAGGAGAAGGCTGGGGATACCCCGATACTACAATCCCAGATTGGATTGCCAAAACGGATCTACTAGTATACCACCTACCTCAACAATATGAAGAATTAACTAGCACAATTGCACCGGAAATTTTTCTCCACAAGCAACAGAAAGAAGACGCGGGGACGCAGGGAGAAGGGGGACACGGAGGACAAGGAGGACAAGGGGGACACGGGGACAAGGAGGACGACTTGGAAGACAAGGGGGACACGACGGCTGTGTCTTCTGAAAATACCCATGCAGAGATGAGTTTGCTACCACCGAGGAAACAGCGCTGGTCGGTAAGCAAACTCTGGCGTCGCTATCCTTTTATTCAACAGCAGAGTTCATCTGATTGTGGTGCTGCGTGTTTGGCGATGATTAGCCTCTACTGGGGTAAGCGTTTCAGCCTGAATAAGTTACGAAACCTAGCCCAGACAGACCGGATGGGGGCTTCTCTTTCGTCTTTAGCGGATGCGGCAGAAACCTTAGGTTATGATGCTTTACCAGTTAGGGCTTCTTTGAGCAAATTAGAGTTACAACCTAATCCTTGGATTGCTCATTGGCAAGGGATTCACTACGTGGTTGTTTGGCGAGTCAAAGGCGATCGCGTATTGATTTGTGATCCAGCAATCGGCAAGCGATCGCTTTTGCGTGCAGAGTTTGAAGCTAACTGGACAGGATATGCCTTAGTGTTGTTTCCAACCAAACACTTAAACACTCAACGGAACGAAAAAGTTTCCTTGCGAGAATTTTGGCACGCTTTTTGGCATCACCGCGAATTACTGGGGCAAATCGTTCTCGCTTCAGTACTGCTAACAGTGTTTGGTTTAGCAGCACCTTTAATTACTCAGGTTGTACTTGACCAAGTTCTGCCTTATAAAAGTTCTCTGACTCTAAATATCTTCGCCTTCGGTTTTCTATTTTTTGGCATTTGGCGGATTATCGTCCAAGCAGTGCGCCAATACTTGCTGGACTATTTTTCCAACCGCATGGATTTGACGTTACTAGGCAGTTTTATTAGCCGTACCCTGCGCTTACCATTGCAGTTTTTTGTATCCCGTCAACCAGGAGATATTATTACTCGTATTCAAGAAAACCGCAAAATTCAACTATTTTTCACCAAGCAAGCACTTAGTACTATCCTAGATGCGGTCATGGTGATTGTTTACTTGGGATTGATGGCGTATTACAACTTACGCTTGACTCTCATCGTCTTGCTTTTAATTCTACCGATTGTGGTTGTGACTGCTGCAACTAGCCCACTTCTCAAAGATGCCTCACGAGAACTTTACCAAAAATCGGCGGTGCAATATTCCACAATGCTAGAAATTGTCACTGCTGTAGCCACAGTTAAAACAGCTGCTGCTGAACGTCCAATGCGCTGGCGTTGGGAGGAAAGTTTTACCAACACCGTCCAAACAAGATTTCGGGGTCAGAAGTTAGCTAATAATTTACAGCTAGCAACTAGTTTGATTAATCATCTGGGGATCACTTTTTTACTATGGTACGGGGCAACGCTAGTGATGGGCAACCAGATGTCACTTGGTCAATTTGTTGCTTTTAATATGCTGATTGGCAGTACAATCAACCCTGTTTTAGCACTGGTGAAGTTGTGGGATGAGTTACAAGAGATATTGATTTCTGCTGAACGTTTAGATGACATCCTCACTACCCAACCAGAAGAAAATAGCCAAAAACCACAAATGGTGTTACCTCCGATTCGAGGTGATATCCAGTTTGAAGAGGTTTGTTTTCGTTACAATGCCAATGCAGAACGCAACACCTTGCACAATATTTCCTTTCACATCAAAGCAGGACAGACTGTAGGAATTGTTGGTACTAATGGTTCTGGTAAAAGTACTTTAGTTAATTTACTAGCAGGTTTGTATCGTCCCAATAGCGGACGTATTTTAATTGATGGGCATAATATTGCTGAGGTTTCTCCCCAGTCGTTGCGTAGTCAATTAGGGGTAGTACCGCAAGATATTTTTCTATTTGCTGGCAGCATTTTGGAAAATATCACACTGTTTAATTCAGAAATTTCCCTAGAAGAAGCGATCGCCGCCGCTAGAGTTGCAGAAGCACACACCTTTATCGAAGCCTTACCACTGGGTTACAACACCCGTGTGGGTGAGGGAGGGATGATGCTCTCTGATGAACAGCGCCAAAAAATTGCGATCGCCCGTGCCTTAGTTAGAAATCCACCTATCCTAATTCTAGATGAAGCTACTAGTTGCCTGGATAATGCCTCAAATTTAGCTAGTTTGCGTCCTTCCAGCAACACTTCCACTCATCAGGCATGTACTATCATCTTCGTTGCCCATCGTCTTTCTAGTATTCGCCATGCTGACCATATTTTGGTTTTAGACCGAGGTATCCTTACTGAGCAAGGCAATCATCAAGAATTAATGACAATTCAGGGTCTTTATTACCACTTAGTTCAACAACAATTACATCTGTAATCGCACCTATATCAATGAATTGTAGTGCAGAAATAATGCAAATTATTTTTTAAAATACTTAGGGATAACAATTGCGACTAATTTTCTTTGTAGTCGCTGTATTGCATAACTTCCTAGAAGCGTTAACCGCTACTTTTGTCCTGCAAAAAAACTTGTTGTAGTGATTTTGTTAGCCCACAGATACATTGCTGAAAGTGGTTTTAAAATCATACCATAAAATGGTAAAAAACACAACTATTTATTCACAACAACATGTTTGTTTTCAAGCAAAATTAACAACAGTTTCACCGCAAATTTACAATAAAATGCTAATGTGAAAATTAGTCATGGCAAGGTTTTTGTCGAAATTGCAAACAAGATTATCTTGCGATAACAGTAAAAATTATTATCATTTTGTTTGCCAGGTAAACATCCACAACATCATACATGCGTATTTCTATTTATCAGGAACTCATCAATAAATTTCATAGTAAATTTTATAATTTTTGAAAAAAATACAAATCAAAAATAAATAGTAGGTGAGGGGCGAAACCCCTAATGTATTTAACACTGATGGACAAAATCTGAATTGTATAATAATTAGTTAGATAGGGAAGAATATTAACTACACCGAACGGAAAGAAATGAAAAATCAGCAGATGACATTCATGGGAAAAAAGAGTATAAGTACGAATGTTGCCCTTGAACATCAAGAATGAATATTTTTTCTTTGCTCTTGTAGAAAAAAATGGCAGTTTCACTTAAAAATCTCCTAATTTTTGGTGTAATTCACTACATAAAATAACCAGGGGAAAGTAATTAAATTAGGAGTGAGCCAAATATTCAAGAGGGCAAAACTGCATCTACCAAGAGCCAAACGGAGACTTTTTCCTACCATTCAACAAAGATGACTCAAGGTAAATTTTTGCCTCAGTCACTGCCTTATCAAACCTAAAACTCATAGTCAGGTTTCCGATTTTAGGTCAGCTCATGGACAGAATCATCAGGTCAAATGCAGTCGAAACCTCAAGCCAATCAGGAAGTTTAGAAATTAACTTACAGGATGTGCATCCCTGCTACGCTCTAACTTCTGAAATGGCATCAATTTACGGAGGTAGTGTTGCTTCACCAGGAGCAGTTTTATCAGAACTACCTACAATCCACACCGCAACAACCAAAACTTTCCCAGCAGGAATTACGAGTACAAGTAATTACTCTACATCTTTGCAAAAAGTATTAGAACAACGGCCTTCTATTGTTGCTCATCTAATTTTGTTAGGCGGTCTAGTTTTTTTTGCAACTGTATTAGTTTGGGTCTGTACCGGAAAAATACAACAAGTCAGCCAAGTTCAAGGAAAAGTTGCACCATCACAACAGCTTTATCAACTTCAACCACAAGAGTTTGGTAAAGTAGTGAAGATTGCGGTTAAACAAGGTCAACAAGTAAAAGCTGGTCAGGTGGTAGCAGAATTAGACACCAAACCCCTGTCTAATGACCTACAAGTAAAAAAGCAACAACTCCAACGGATTAAAGCTTTATTAGATCAAACTCGCCACACACCTGCACAAACTGCGGTTATGGCAATGGCATCTGCAAAAGAAAAAACAACCGCCAGAAATATTGTTACTCCTCAAACTCCCTTAGTTGCCAAACAACAGTTACTAAATCGATTACAAGCACAAGTAACCGAGTTGCAGGTCAATATTACCGAAACTCAAAATTTGCTCAAAAAAAGCCAAGTACAGTTAAAGCCAAAATCTCTGTACGCACCTATAGATGGGGTTGTGTCCTCTTTAAATATCCGTAGTACTGGCGAGGAAGTTAAACCTAAGCAAATTATTGCTGAAATTGCTCCAATTCATGCATCTGGGGTTTTATCGCTCATACTACCCTCCCAAAAAGCAGCCTTTGTTAACAAGGGAGATTTGGTAGAACTCAAGCTCAATTTTGATTCCCAGCGTCTGAATGTTGCTAAAACGCCAAAGCAGAACGTTCCTAGCTATAGAAATAACAACATTCTCTCAGGAAGAGTTATTTCAGTCTCCAGCGATGCTCAAACAGATGAAAAATTAGGTTGGGTGCGTCGGGTAGAAATAGCTTTGGATAACAATCAAACCGTCAACTTTACAGCCGGACAAGTAGTCACAGCCGAAATCATTCACCATCGCCGTGTTGCTGATATGTTCCTCAAACCAATGAAGGAATTGCAAAACAGCGAAAGCGATTGATAAATCTTGCTTAGGCCACTCTTCACCACAAAAACTAACAAACTTATTTATTGTATCCAGGACAACAGCACCATGAACCAAAATGTATCTAGCGCTACTAGCAACTTCGAGAAGACTCTTAACCCAGAACAATTTGATCAGTTAGTTGAAGCCATTCTTGCAGGTAAGTATTCCTGGGCTTGTGTTTTAATACTGCGGTTCGCTGGCTACAATCCTTTACATTACATTCCTTACCGCACCTACAACCGATTAATCAAAGAAAACTCGCAACTCAAAAGAGTTAATCAACAGCGCAACGAAAATCTCAAAATTGCTAAACTTCCTGCTGAGAAGAAATCTGATAGCAATCCCTCACAAAGCTGCTTAAGTAAAATTAAAGATTTGGCTTATCTGGAAGTAGTGGGTAAGCAAAAAAGAGAAATTCGTGGTGGTCATCAAAATCAGTGGCTAGGAACACAAATTCGCGAATACCAATCAATGGAAGCTGAACTTAAACCAGAAAGTACTCAAGATTTACCATTCAAATTTTGTGAAATTAACTAAAATATCTCTTGGCTTAATAAAGCCAAAAATATACTGGGTCAAGTTTCATATCACCTGCCATGCTAGTTAGTAATTTCTGGTATGGCAGACTGATGAAATCAGTGGACATTAATCAGTAATCAGTTATCAAATTTAGAAAGTGGTCTGGTGTTATTAGATTGATTTAGGTAGAAAAAGAAAAAATATCCTGTTTTAAACCTCCTAACGTTATTAGACTTCTTGCAAAAGTCGAATTAACCGCCCTGTGTCCTCCCGTAAATGAGGCTCAAGCGTACACACAAGTCCAAAACCTTGTCCACATTGGCTTGATTCTGGTAGGGTGCGTTATGGACTATTCGTCCTAACGCACCAAAAATCACTCCTTGATGCGTTAGCCTACGGCATAACACATCCTACAAAAAAAGATTTGGGGTAATTAAATTATTTGTGTGTACACAATAATGTGTGTTTCAATACCTATCTACTGGTAAAACAAATATAAAAATAATATAAAATTTGATATTTGCTAGTCGTTCTGAAAAAAGAATATGCCATTTTGGCAGAACAGCAAGGATTTATTTTTATACATTATAAATAAGAAAATTAGATATCTAGTTTACCTAAGGAGTCACTATTTAGGAGCAAGTAAATGAATTATTATTGATTAACATAAAAGTAAAAACATTAAACTTGAATAAGAGAGACGAGCAAAGAATATAGTTCAGTTAGCAAAGTTAAATATTTGAATACTCTAGCAACCCTTTTTTATCAGGGCTAAGGACAATCAAAAATTTAACCTAACCTGAATTATCAAGAATGTTTCTAACCTGAAGCTATTACTACTGGTGGTTCTTTTTCTGCTCAAGTCTAAATATTGCTTATAGGAGTTACAACATTGTGGTGGATGTTGCTTTCTCTCAAATAAGTTGATACTTAATACAACTAAAATCAGAAAAAGAAAAAGTAATAGTTGAATCGTTTTTATGGCTGGTAGGATTTACGGCTATTTCGCTTTTCTTGCAAAAATCCTAATACTCCCTATTGGGATTATACCTACTTTTAAATTTGCTATTTAAACAGCAAACAATAACTGGAAGCCTACAAAAATCGTATAGCTTCCAGTTTTTTTATATGGTAAATTTTTTGCATGGCTGAGGTTGTGTGATGTTGAGAAAGGCCAGATCCCCGACTTTTGAAAAAAGTCGGGGAATATGGTTGAGTATTAGAAAGGTGGTTCCGTCACGTAGACGCAACAGTGACTTTCTGTAGTAAGGGGACTGGTGTAGACGCCTTATGGGCGGTTTCCGTTACCTATTAGTTGGCAAATTAAAAGCGCCAAGAAATATAGCTGTTACTTGGCGCTTAGAACATTGTGAGTTTTAGTTTATAGGGAGTCTTTAAATAGCTTTGACTCCTTTTAAATATGATGGTTTATATTCAGGGTCTTTATATCAGCTGACCCCGTTTGAACAATTACTAGTTTTGCAGAAATTTTTGATTTTTTTGATTTCCTAAATATTTTTTTTATTTTTTGTCTATTTGTATTTCTAGTTATGTACTAATGTTAAGCTTTGAAATCCAAATACTGATACATTCGTATACATAATTTTACTTAAGGATACACGGTACTACGCGTGTTTACGACAGCCTAATACAGTACTAAAGTATAGATATTCTCTACAAAGGTGCGATCGCTAGCTAATGATGAAAAGCGATCGCTTAATCTGACTTTGACTAAATTGGGCAAGCAAAACAGCCAGAATACTTGCCACCAGTCAGCTTTAGTCTTTAACTTTCTTGTAAATTTTTCTGAGTTTACAAAACAGAAATTAAATTTTGCATGGGAACCCAGCTGCAAAGGTGCATGTCTTCCGCTATAGTTTTGCATGTGTTTAGCAAATGAGTGGCTGCAATTGACACATTTCTAAACATGCGGTAAATCAGCACATCACAGACGTATAAATAAATATGAAACATCAGGGTTTTCCCATTCAACAAAAAAATATTCGCTTGCTTGTTGGTAAAAACCTTTGCAATACTTTCCGAGTACCTGTAGCACTCACCACTTTATTCTTGCTTTCCGGTGGTTATCTGCTTTTGCCTGTTGGGGTAAATGCTGATACTGCTCAAACAATAAATCAGAACACCACTCAGACAGGAAATCAAAACACAACTCAAGTAGAAATTCAAAACACCACTCAAACAGGAAATCAGAATACTAATCAAACAATAATTCAAAACACCACTCAAACAGGAAATCAAAACACTACTCAAGGAACAACAGTTCCTGTAACTGGAAACGTTGTCTACGTTAATCCCGCAACAGGTTCAGATACCACTGGTGCTGGCACATCAGCCGCACAACCTTATAAAACTATTACCTATGCTCTTAGTCAAGCCCAACCAGGTACAACTATTCAACTAGCACCCGGTACTTATAACAAAGAAAGTGGAGAAGTCTTCCCACTGACAGTTAAGCAGGGCGTAATTTTACGAGGAGATGAAGCCACCAAAGGTCAAGGGGTACTGATTGTCGGTAGCGGTAAATACATTAGTCCTACCTTTGCCAGTCAAAATGTGACCATTAAGACTGAAAAGGATAGCTTCATTACAGGTGTAACGGTTACGAATCAAGACTCTCGTGGCACGGCTGTATGGGTAGAATCAACTAACCCCACGATCACAAACAGTACATTTACTAACAGCGTCAGAGATGGCGTTTTTGTCACAGGTAAAGGTAATCCCAGGATAGAAAACAACATCTTTGTACAAAACAAAGGTAATGGTCTTTCAGTAGCCAAATCTGCTGCTGGAGTCATTCGGAATAACATCTTTGAAGATACTGGTTTTGGTGTGGCGGTCAGTGATAGTGCTACACCTTTGCTTGAGGGAAATCAAATCATCGGCAATCAAGACGGTGTTTATATTAACAACACGGCTAAACCTATCCTGCGTAAGAATATTATTCAGGGAAATAAACGGGATGGTGTAGTAGCAACCGTCAATGCTGCGCCTGATCTTGGTACAACCGAAAGTCCTGGCGGTAATCTGATTCGCAGTAACACTCGCTATGACCTCAACAACGCCACCAAAACTATTAAGATTTTGGCTGTTGGTAACGATATTGATACTAAGAAAATAGCTGGTTCAGTTGAATTTGTTGCCTCTACAGTCGTACCTGCTGGCGGTTTTAGGGATGTAACAACTGGTTATTGGGCTAAAAGCTATATCGAAGCTTTAGCAGCTAAGAATATTATTGCTGGTTTCCCAGATGGTACTTTTAAACCCAATGATCCCGTAACACGGGCGCAATTTGCAGCCATTGTCACTAAAGCCTTTGCCCAAACTCAACCGAAACGCGAAGCTACTAACTTCAGCGATGTTAATAGTAAATTCTGGGCTTACGATGCCATCCGAAATGCGTATAGACTGGGTTTTGTCTCTGGCTATCCTGATCGCACCTTTAAACCACAACAGCAAATCCCGCGAGTACAGGTGCTTGTCTCATTATCTAGTGGTTTGAATTTAACTGCGACTAACCAGAATGTGCTTTCCTTCTACTCAGATGCTGCCCAAATTCCTAGTTATGCTACTTCTCAAGTAGCAGCAGCAACTGTAAAAGGGTTGGTAGTAAATTACCCAAATGCTAAACAACTAAATCCCAACCGTGAAGCAACTAGGGCAGAAGTAGCTGCTTTTGTTTACCAAGCACTGGTTAACGCCGGACAAGTTCAAGCTATTTCCTCACCCTATTTGGTGAGAGTGCAGTAGAGATATTGGGGATTGGGTATCAGGGATTGGGGATCGGGAATTGGGGAGCAAGTATCAATGTTTATTTTCCCCATCTCCCCATCTCCCCACTGCCCCTAATCCCCACTCCCTT
>NZ_AJLK01000012.1 GCF_000317205.1 Fischerella muscicola PCC 7414
AGGGGAGTGGGGGCCGGTGAGTTCCCCATCTCCCCACCTCCCCACCTCCCCATACTCCTCTCACTAACTTTTCCGCCTACTTTCCCAGCGCCACAGATACATGGCCACGGCAACTACTCCTACCTGTAGTGCAAAATTGGGTAAGGCAGTATCAAGATTGTGTCTAGCCAACACCTGAAAAAAGAAGATAAATGCACCAATAAAACCCGAAGCACCAGCACCGAGGTAAAAAAATTTGCGTATGTTGCGATAGGGGGCAGTGATTTCTGCTTTCAGACGAGCATACCGTTCCGGATGCATTTGGCTTTGGGAGCGGCGGTTTTCGGGGTTCGGTTGTACCATGGTATTAAAGATGCTATAATTACAGACTGTTTGTGCCGATGTGGCTCAGTGGTAGAGCACCCGATTCGTAATCGGGCGGTCGCGGGTTCAAATCCCGCCATCGGCTTTGTTCAGTGAACAGTTATCAGTTATCAGTGTTCAATGATTTAGGGCTTGGTGCAATACCTCGCGATGAATCAGGGCCCTATCTATTAAAAACTGGTTTTTTTCTGATGAGAGTGGATCACCATTGGCGTAATGTTCAATCCAGGTTTTACTAATAATATTGGGGTCATCTGGTAGATTTGCCAAATCCCACCCCGGCATATCTAAATCTTCCATTAAACGGTTAACTTTCGGGTCATAACTTAAAGCAAAACAGCGACAACCTTCGCTTGCTGCCATGATTAAACTATGTAAGCGCATTCCAATCGCCATTTCAATGCCGCGAAACACACCCTTTAACAATTGTGGTTCTTCCAAACAAAGAATTTGACTAACATCCTTGAGTGCTGATTGCATTGCTTGGGCAATACTCAAATCTTGTGCCTTTTGGAAGGGTAGCAGCACAATAAAAGTCTGTGTAGCTTTTTGAAAATCAACCAAGGCGCGAGTCAGATGACTAAGGCGAGTTGGGGTGAGTTGGGGATGCGATCGCAATGTGACAGCAACTCTCGGCGCAGATAAATCCCACAGTCCAGGAACTGGTTTGGATTGTAACGCCCAAACCGGATCGGGTGCGAGGATGTGGGGAATTTGCCAATCAGACAGTAAACTTGCCGAAGCGCGATCGCGTACACTTACTCTCGTACAACCTGCAAAAGTTTGTCGTGCCAACCAGCGCGTCACACGACGATGTAAAGGGCCGATACCTTGGGCCCAAGCCACAGTTTTTAAGCCCATTTTTTGAGCTACACTCATCATGCCTCCATAGTAAAATGGGCTAATCGCACTGGTGGCATCTTGAATTAAACTACCACCACCCCAAATTAGAGCATCACAAGAACGTAAACCTTTGATTAAGCTAGAAAAAGCCATACGTTCATAAGCTTCTACACCATAGCGATTGTGTGTTTCCTCTGGATTGCCAGAAAGAACCACTGGTGTCACATCAGATGGTAACATTTGCAGTAGCGTTGCCAACAAAGCCTCATCGCCACCATTTCCTTTCCCGTAGTACCCAGACAATAGCGCCCGCATCTTAGCCTTTTGAGATTATGAATTTTCAGACTATTGTATTGGTTGGTGGTTGGGAATCAGTGAACTGTCAACAGTTAACAATAAACAATTTAATTTGCTCGCTGATTACTGATAATTGATCACTGATTAATTGCAACTTTGCTTTAGTTAATGTATATTAATGATAGTATTGGCTAAAAAAGCAGATTTTGTTGTATAATCAGAAAAGTGAAAAATTCATAGCAATTATACAAAGTTGCTAAAAGCTATACAAGTCAATACTTTATGGGGGGTTATAGCTCAGTTGGTAGAGCACCTCAATGGCATTGAGGGGGTCAGCGGTTCGAATCCGCTTAGCTCCATTTTTTTACATAATGAAGACCTCGTCCTTAAGGATGGGGTTTAACTTGTTTAAATCAAAACTTTGGCTGTTAAAAATCTAATAAATTAATACTAGAACCACAAAGGCTGGGTATACCCCTACAGTGATAACCGGAGACTGAACAATGACAGAAGCATCACAGCGTAAAAAGGTGATAGTTGTTGGTGCAGGTTGGGCTGGGTTAGGTGCAACCTATCATCTAGCAAAACAAGGATACGATGTGACTCTTCTGGAAGCAGGTTCCTACCCTGGCGGACTTGTCGCAGGTTGGAAAACGCCAGGAGGACGATCAATAGAAGCGGGAATTCACGGTTTTTGGTATCCTTACAGAAATATTTTTTCCCTTACTAATGAACTAAAGATTAACCCTTTTACCAGTTGGACTCGTTCTTCCCAATATTCACCCGCGGGTTTAGAAGTTGAATCACCAATTTTTCAAGATTTACCCCAACTTCCCACACCTTTGGGGACTTTTATCTATACTCAATTTAAACGTCTGCCATTAATTGATCGCCTTAGCGCCTTACCTTTACTTTATGCCGTCATTGATTTTGATAATTCTGATGCAGCTTGGCGACGATATGATTTTGTGACTGCGCGGGAATTGTTTAAAGATTTTGGAGTTTCGGCAAGACTTTATAGCGAGTCTTTTGAACCAATGTTATTGGTGGGCTTGTTTGCACCTGGTGAACAATGTTCCGCAGCAGCAACTTTAGGGATGCTTTACTTTTTTATCCTGGCACATCAACCTGATTTTGATGTGGTTTGGTGTCGGGGAACCGTGGGAGAAAAAATCTTTCGTCCGTGGATACAACAAATTGAAAAGCTAGGGGGAAGATTCCTTATCAGTAAACGTGTAACTGACTTAATTATTGATAGTAATAATCGGGCGACAGGTGTAGTTTGCGGTGAAGAAGTGTTTGATGCTGATGCAGTAATTTTCGCTGTCGGTGTGACTGGGATGAAAAAGATTGTCTCAAGTAGCAGCAGTTTGCAAACTCGTGCAGAATTCCGGAATTTAAATAACTTAGGGGCGATTGATGTTTTAGCAACTCGTCTTTGGTTTGACCGTAAAATTACAATTCCTCGTCCTTCTAATGCTTGCTTTGGCTTTGATCAGACTACAGGCTGGACATTTTTTGATTTAAACGCGCTACACGATGAATATCAACATGAATCAGGGACAGTAGTAGAAGTTGATTTTTATCATGCTAATCAATTTATTCCCCTAGAAGATCAGGAAATTGTATCGATAGTGCAGCGTTATTTAGCAACTTGCATTCCAGAATTTCAGCAAGCAAAAGTAATCGATAGTAGTGTCATTCGTTTACCACAAGCAGTAACTCACTTTGCCCCTGGTAGCTATCGCTATATGCTACCAGCTAAAACTAGTGTAAAAAATGTATTTATGAGTGGTGATTGGATTATTAGCCGCCACGGTTCTTGGTCTCAAGAAAAAGCTTACGTCACAGGATTAGAAGCAGCAAATTTAGTAATTTCTCATTTGGGCGAGGGAACACCAGCACAAATTCTATCAGTGGCAGCTGATGAACCTCATATTCAACTAGCAAGGACAGTCAATAGAACAGTGCGTCAGGTGAGTAAGTCTATCTTGCCTAATTTTTGGCTACCTTAACTTCTCTGGCTAGAAAGAGGGGTGTAGGGGTGTATGGGTAGCGGGATGAAATCTTTCTCCCCACTGCCCCTAATCCCCACCAGGGGCCGGTGAGTTCCCCATCTCCCTATTGCCCCTAATCCCCACGACCGACAGGGAGTGGGGGCCGGTGAGTTCCCCATCTCCCACTACCTGCGCCGGACATGCAAGCTATCAAGTCCTTGCTTGATCCAACTCAGACATTCATATTCTGATGTGAAGATTTTGGGTGCTGCAATATTATTTAATGAATCTGGTGGATAGTGGTCGTAAAAATATTTACCCTCTTCTCGATAAATAATTATGAGGCTATTACGGTAAACATAGCGATTCTTAAAGTAATCGCCTTCACTGACCAATTCTGAATTTTGGTCTATATGTTCTTTGGCAATATCCAGGATATTACTGACACTACTGCCATATATTTGTGCTGGATTTTCCACTTTGTGGAATTTACTTGTGTAACCAATTTCTGACAATAATTTATACGAATAAATCTCGTAATTATCCGCTTTTCCAAAAACAAAAGGAATGATTAAATATCCCTTGTAAGACAACGATTCTTCGTAGAGTAGACGACCCATCTTTACCTCCTATATTGTCACTTTGCTAGAAAGTCTCCTCACTTTTAACCACAACAATTATTATCCCTCTTTTTGCAAATAATTCTGATTTGTTTCACACAAAATCAGTGATATCGCTCTTTGTATTGCATCTCCTCAAACAAACTCACCAATTGTTTATTGATGTATTTGTGAGGAAGATTTTTTAAGTGCGATCGCTAATAATAACATTCACTCAATATTGCAAGTATGATGGGTGATACCCATCATGGCAATTTTGAATTTTGAGATTTATCTTTGAAATTCCAAATTTTAATGAAGACCTCGTCCTTAAGGACGGGGTTTAACAATTTCAAGTAACTTCCAATTAAAAAATATCTAACCGATGGTTGTGGGGTGTGTTAAGGATTTATATATGAGACGGTGCGTTAGGCTTAACGCCGTAACGCACCCTACTAGATAATTTATTTTTTGGAAGTTCCTAAAGTAGTAAAAAATAAAAATGACCTTAGCAAATAAAGCAGAGATGTGATGTTACTCGCATCTCTACATCAATCGACCAAATTAAGAAGCTTTTGCATTTCTATAATTTGCATCCATCCAACAGCGTGGTAGACTTTCACCTGAAGGAAAAACGAGGTCTTCTTTTTTATAAGATTCTGGTGATTGTTCTTCTTGACCTTCTTGATCTCTAGCATGAATAGTATCGATGCTAGGGTCAATTAACTCTTGAACATCAAGAATTTTCAACAATTCACCACTATCTTTGAGTTGTAACAACATAATAAATAACCTCCGTAAATTTATATTGCTTGAATAGAAAATCAACCATAAAAAAACTGTGTAACAGTCCTTCTTCTCAATCTTTTGCAAATATTTTTGCTACTAGAGTGGATTTATAAATAGAACTGATACGCAGTTATAGCTTCTCTTTTCAAAAGAGAATTGGTAAGTCAAGTAATTTTGAATCTACTTAACACAAAAGAAAAAAATTACATTTCGCGTTGGAATTTTTCTAAAATATCTACCAAATTCACCTGACATTGCAGAGGTAATAAATCAATCAGAGGAATTTCCCTTCTACCACCACCAATTTTCACAGGAATAGATTCGAGAATCTGAATTACATCATCTTCATCTACAGGCTTATTAGCAGTGATTAAGGGATAAACTTGTTCTGCAACCACAGTATGTAATTTGGCATTTGATAGATATAAATGCCATTTGGCAATATCCATGTAAACGTTTTCGCCAATTTCATTTGCTAGGGCTTCCAGTAATTCTGTGGTGTTAGTCTTAGCCATAAAAATAACCCTAATGAACGGAAGCGAATTTATAAACTATTACTATTATCGCTCAATTACTGGGAGACTCTACAGCCACAAGTTACAATTGCCCTAGCTTCATCAGTCCATCTTCAGGTGGATTTGGGCGGTATTTCCGAATAGTCAGCGATCGCAGCAATATAAATCAGGTGAACTAACAATACCACCAACCACCCTGCTGTCACCCAAGGTAGCCATTCCCAAGTAGCTTTTAAGAAGTTGTGAAAGAACCACAACCCCGAATTACAGGCTGCAAATATTGCCACATGGACAGCAAAATTCATTCGATCATCTAGTTTGCGGTAAGCTGGGTCTTTGCGATCGGGTTTACGAGGCCAACGAGGAGGCATATACGTTGTTACAGATTTTAATAAAATTTGGTTTCTGACCCATTTTAGGATTTTTTCGGTTCTATTGGCGTTGATCCTGATAACCTAACATAAGCTAACTATATATTTAATTAATTCCGAACGAATTCCCCTGAGAAAAACTCTGCTAGCTGGTGCGCTTTCTCTGCGCCCCTTTGCGTTAAAAAACACTACGATATACACAAAGCTTACTAAGATTGCCGAGACTTGTACACTTGCAACTGTGCCCGCAGTTGAGCAATTTCTTCAGCCATATCTAGAACCATTGCAGCACCGACTAAATTTAATCCTAAATCCCGACGTAGGCGCAGAATTTGAGCGATGCGAGCAATATCACGCGATCGCAACATCGAATTAATCGGTGAAATCAACCCCAACGTAGCAAAGCGTTCTATCAGTGCAGTTGATGTTTGTGTAACTAAAGCTGCATATTCAAATGTGTAAAGGCGATCGCCTTCTTCAGAGACAACCACCTGTGACAGACTAACCTGACTCATAGTTTCACCTCTTGTAGCGTAGCGCGCGGATCAAAAGTGCTACTGTCGCGGATTTTTTCATAACACTCACGTTCGGTCGTACTCAAATCTTTAGGAGATACAATTTGTAGCTTGACAATTAAATCGCTGCGTCCCCCTTTAGGTAGTGTCCAGCCTTTGCCCCGCAGACGCAAGGATTGCCCGGAACGCACACCCGCCGGAATTTTCATCGTGACGCTACCATCAGGCGTGGGAACTTTGACTTGCGCCCCTAACACAGCTTCATCCGGTCGAATGGGAATTTCACAAGCAATATTATCACCTTCAAATTGAAAGAAAGGATGGGGCAATACTTCAATTGTTAAATACAAATCTCCCCGTTGTTGAGAAAATGGGCTGGGACGTCCTTTACCCTTGATGCGGAGACGACTTCCAGGTTTTGCCCCTGGAGGAATGCGGACAGTAACCGTCTCACCATCGATTTGCAGCCGTTTCTGTGTACCGTGAAATGCTTCGGAAAAAGTCAGGGAAATAGCTGCTTCTGTATCGGGTGCAGGTGCTTCAGCCGCAACATTTTCAAAAAAATCGCTATAGTCGCGATCGCCACCTGTATAGGTACGATAAGTATAAGTTCTGCCACCTCTACCCGCGCCACCAAAGCGACCAAGCAAGTCATTGATAAAATCATCAAAATTACCGTACTGATCGAAATCAACCCCACCAACATCTACTCTTGCACCTTGACGCCCGCGTGGTGGCGTTGCCCCACTTGTCGCCGCTTGCTGCCAGTATTGACCAAAAGCGTCATATTTCTGACGTTTTTCTGGATCGGAAAGAACCTCGTTAGCTTCATTAATTTCTTTAAAGCGTTCTTCCGCTTTTTGATCTCCGGGGTTGATATCGGGGTGATACTTACGTGCCAGCTTGCGGTAAGCCTGCTTAATCTCCTCCGGCGTGGCATTTTTGCTTACCCCTAGAATCTGGTAATAATCCTTGAAGTCGCTTGCTGGCATAGCTTTGTCATTGCTGAATGGAAAGCTTGACTTTAGTCTACTTAATAGAATTGCTGGCAAAAATCTGCCGTCAGTATGGCATTTTTCATGGAAAAGTCTAGGTGAGTTAATTTGATTTGAGCAAAAAATAGGACTGACAGCATAATATTGTTGTGAATTATCCTGTCAATCCTGTTAACTATATTTTTCTGGTAGTATTTGTGAAACTACTAGAGATATCAACGGCTGATTAATTTTAGTTAAAACTAACCCTATTGAGTTTGTAGTTGCTGTTGAGTTTGTCTGTCGTATTGTTCGCCGATAGCCGGAGTCTGTTGTCCTTCTAAACTAATAGTGACAACTTTGTTCCTTTCTTCCTCAGCTTTCGGCATTGTCAGACACAAAACACCGTTCTTAAATTCCGCTTGTACCTTATCGTTTTGAATTCTACTAGGTAAAGGAATTATTCGTTGGAATTTGCCGTAGCGGAATTCCGAACGTCTCATGCCTTTTTCTTCAGCTCTAGTTTCAACTTTGCGTTCACCGCTGATCGAAACAGCTTCGGCGGTAACTTTGACATCTAAATCTTTAGCTTCCATACCCGGAAGTTCAACCCGAAGTTCGATATTATCGGGATTTTCGTGCATTTCAGCTGCTGGTATAAAAGCATATCCAGCCATTTCGCCGCCATCGCCACTAGTAGTCATCATGCGATCAAACAGGCGATTCATTTCACGTTGCAAGCTAGAAATTTCCCGGAAAGGATCGTTACGCTCAATTTCCCGGAAAGGATCCCAACGTATTAGTGCCATATTTCAGCCCTCCGATATCTATCGGACGCAAGATTTACAATCTTGTTGCTTCTACCTCAAAGTATCAAGGGCAAAAAATTGCCTCATCAGCCAAATGGAAGACCTTTGATTGCTTAGAAAATAAAACTACCTAATCTTCTTGATAGAGGTAACAACTCCATCTGGCTGTAAACATGAAAATGACATTTAGAGGTGGTATTTTGGAGGTCAAGAAAATGGCTAAAATCAACCCCATTCAATTACAAAAACATTTAAAAGGCATGGATTATCCTGCTAGCAAAGAAGAATTGATTCAGCACGCTCAACAAAATGGTGCTGATGAGAATGCTATCTCTGTATTGCAGCAATTGCCAGAACAGGAATATCAAACTCCAACTGATGTTAGCGAAGCTGTCAGTGCGATTGAATAAGGGGAAGGGGGAAAGGGGAATGGGTAGTATAAATCGCAATTACCAATTACCTATTACCTATTACCTATTACCTATTACCTATTACCTATTAACTAAATAATCCCCTGATTTGCCGCCAGTTTTACTGATTAATCGAATTGATTCAATTTGAATCGATTTTTCTAAAGCTTTTGCCATATCATAAAGGGTAAGAGCAGCGACAGAAACAGCTGTGAGGGCTTCCATCTCTACACCCGTTTCGGCTTTGGTTTTAACTGTGGCTTGAATTTGATAACCAGGCAGTTGCGGGTCTGGTGTTAAAATGACTTCTACTTTATGTAAAGGTAAAGGATGACATAGAGGAATCAAGTTAGCTGTCTGTTTAGCAGCCATAATTCCTGCTAGTCGTGCTGTTGCGAGTACATCTCCTTTAGGGGCATTTCCCGCTTGAATGGCGGCAAAGGTTTCGCCTAACATTCGCACTCTTGCAGCTGCTGTTGCTTGGCGAACTGTGGACGGTTTCTCTGACACGTCTACCATCTGGGCTTGCCCTTGGTGGTCCAGGTGGGTAAGGTCAACAGAAGAATTTTGAAAATTATCTTGCGTCATATGATAACGATGTGTTAGTATTAGATCCTGTGACCGCAAGGGCGTGTAGCTCAGTGGACTAGAGCACGTGGCTACGGACCACGGTGTCGGGGGTTCGAATCCCTCCTCGCCCGTTTCTAAATTTAAAATGAAAAAATGAAGAATTTAAATTCTTCATTTTTATTTGCAGCTTTCAATCTTGAATTCCATTTAGAGCATAATAATCTTGACCACGACCAAGGGCGAAACGTAGGGAAGTGGGCAGATTTTTACTACACTGGGTAAGGAAAACAATCATACCAAGTCCGGTTAAAGCAGCTGCTAAACCGAAGCTTAGGCGATAGCCGAATTGATCAGCAGCAAAACCCCCAACTGGGCCTGCGATCGCTATGCCAAAATCAAACCCAGCTATGCAGATAGCAAAAATACGTCCCCTTTCTTGAGGAAGGGAACGATCTGCCATTAGTGTTGAAATCATCGGAATTAATGTACCACCTCCAGCACCTTCAATCAGGGCAGCGAGTAAAAAAGTACTACCATTGTTGGCTAGACACATCAGTACCATCGATAGAGAGTAAAAAGCTAAACCAACTGTCACAAACAGTCCTCGACCAAGGCGATCGCTTGCCCTTCCAGTAAATAACCTACCACTAAAGCTAGAGATTGCCGAAGCTGTGTAAAACAACCCAGGATTTAAGTCAACCTGAGTAGATTTGATAAACAAGGGTGCAAAAGTATGCAAAGTTCCGACAGTCAAACCAACCATTAACATCACAAATGCTGGTACTTTCACCCTGGCACTAAACAACATTTGCCAGAAATTAGAATTATGGTTTTCGACTTGCGCTTGCTTCTGGACTGGTGGATTGACAATTGGCAAAATACATAACAACCCTAACCCACCTAACCCGGCAGATAACAAAAATAATGCGGTATTACCAACCGCAGCCTGTAAATAACCACCCAAAGCAGGCCCAAGTGCTAAACCAATCGGATTCACCAAACTCATGTAGCCAATAATCTCACCCCGATGGCTAGGTGGTGCTAAGTCTGCTACCAGCGCTATGTAACCAGTAGCAAAGGCAGCGATACTGATGCCATGAAACGCACGCAACACTATTAATAAAGGTATGTAGGTCGTGAGTTCATAACCAAGGGGAGCGATCGCTACCACCACCATCCCAATCAGTAGTACAATTTTGCGGCCCCGTTGATCTGCTAAATTCCCCAACCAAGGACGAAATAACAGCAGTCCGATCGCAAAACTGCCCATCAAAATCCCGATTTGTTGCTTACTCGCCCCCACTTCTTCTAGATAAAGCGGTAAGGTTGGCAATAAAGAAGCCAAACTAGACCAGAATAATAAACCTGCGGTAAATAAAACCAGCAGGTTCTGCCGTAATTGAGTATCAATTTTACTAAGTACTTTCACAACAAATGCACTTAAATTTAAGTCAAGAGTCATTCGTCAATTGTCAATTGTCATTGGATTTTAGACTTGGCATTATGGAATTTAAATCCTTAACAGTAGACTTGAGACTTATGACTGACAACAATCGTTACATTACTTAATAATAACTAATACTTCACAATTGTGGCAGTTAGTGGTTGGTTGTTGGTGAGACCAGCCCCCCAAAAAGGCGGTCTCCGTCACGTAGACACGTAGACGCGAAGCGGCTTCCGCAGGTAGTGGCTTAAGGTAAGGGTAGGGGGACTGGCGAATCCGTAGACACGTAGTGGCTTAAGGTAAGGGTAGGGTTGTTAGTGGTTAGTGGTCATTTGTCACTATTTATTCTCCTCACACTCCACGCCAGTCGCTCTTTGTTGGAAACCAACAAGACCGCGCTGGCTCCCCCACTCCTCACACTCCCCACACTCCTCACACTCCTCACACTCCTCACACTCCTCACACTCCTCACACTCCTCATACCTCCCCACTGCCCCTAATCCCCAGAGGGGACCCCGAGTTCCCCACCTCCCCATCTCCCCATCTCCCCATCTCCCCACCTCCCCACCTCCCCATTCCTCACTCAACTTCCTTGGCTGTCACAACCTCCCGTACTCGATAGATTGGGCGTCCTTGGGATTCATGGTAAGTACGCATGAGTAACTCTGCTAGTAAACCAAAGCAGAATAACTGCACCCCAGTCACTAACAGAAGAACAGCCAAAATTAATAAAGGGCGATCGCCAATATCTTGACCCAAAGCTAATTTTACCCAAGTCAAGTAAATGCCGATCGCACCTCCCGAAAGGATAGAAATCAAGCCCCATAGCCCAAAAACGTGCATTGGGCGGGTAAGGAACTTTTTCATAAAGGCGATCGTTAATAAATCCATTACTACCCGGAAAGTCCGCGACAAACCGTACTTACTCCGCCCAAAGCGGCGCGCATGGTGACGTACGGGCATTTCGGTAATTCTTGCCCCTTCGATATACGCCAAGGCTGGCAAAAATCGGTGCAGTTCTCCGTAGAGGTTCATATCTGCTACCAATTCCGCACGGTAAGCCTTTAATGAACAACCGTAATCATGTATGTCTACGCTAGTGATCCGTCGAATTAACCAGTTGGCTATTTTAGAGGGTAATAACCTTGTCAAAGCTGCATCTTGGCGATTGAGTCGCCAACCACTGACCAAATCGTAGCCTTCTTCCAGCTTTGCCAATAACATCGGTATATCCGCTGGATCGTTTTGGAGATCGGCATCTAAAGTTACAACTGCTTTGCCGCGTGCATAATAAAATCCAGCTGCCATTGCCGCAGTTTGACCATAGTTACGCCGCAGGATCACCGCTTTTAAATCATTACGGATTTGTGCTTGTTCTTTGAGCAACTGGGCAGAACCATCCGTAGAACCGTCATCCACACAGATAATTTCGTAACTAAGATGACTTACGTTTAAGGTAGAAGCGATCGCCTCTAATAAATGAGGCAAACTTTCCACTTCATCACGTACAGGCACCACCACTGAAACACTAGGAACTGATGAGGAAATCGCCTCATATTGTCCAGCCATCCCATTAGAAACTAATCCACTCCTCATATTTTTTCTTTCAATCCTCTATGACTCTGCGGTTCGTAACTCTTCACCACTCTGCCAGCACCGCGTAGTTGCTGATAGTATGACCGACTCACCTCATCACCTTGTTCCGAGAGAATGTCAATCCCAATACCATTACGCCCTTGATCTTTACCAGAACTATGGATATAAAAACCATCTCCTAAATAGAGTCCCACATGAGTAGCTTTTTGGGGAGACCCAAAGAATACTAAATCACCTGGTTGCAGCAGTGCTAAGACAATTGGTTGGGTAAAGCCTTCCTGCTGATACGCATCTCTGGGTAAGCAAATACCCACTGAACGAAATGCCGCCTGCATCAAGCCTGAACAATCATAATTTGGCCCAACTGTACCGCCCCAGAGATAATAATTAGGTTGTTGCATCGCTTTGTGAGTAAAAGCAATTACTTCTGGTAGCAATTTTTTAATTTCTGATTCGGAAAATGGTTTAGCCTGATAAGGTACAGTAGCTGTCTGTAAAAAAACCAAATCTGCAACCGACAACCAGCCTGGATAGTCATCCTCACACAAACACACCTCTACTGCCACATCTTGATAATTTGATGTTAACCACAAATGTCGCCCAGCCTGGGCTTGGGTAGCCAAGCGTGTACATTCTGGAGAATCATATATGTTCAGGTCAGTTAGACACTCATACTCACCTGATTCTAAATTTTCGATTTGGGATTTGAGATTTAGGGACATTCTGCAAACACAACAATGACTTTTTTCAATCAAGAAGAACAACTGGAAAAACTAGGTAATGGCATTTTAGAAGCAACTTGGGCAGAATTTCCGACCTTAGCCCGCAACCAAATTGCTTTGACTTGGATTGTCTACGATCCACCTGTCTTGGTAAATACTGGTGGTGCTTTGACTCCAGATGCTTTTTGGAACCATCCAGTCCGTGGTTTTACTTATCGAGGTTTAGAGCGAATTTACCCAGCCAGCGTGGTGAAGCTATTTTACTTGGTAGCAGTCCAGGAATGGCTAGAAAAAGGTATGGTTCAGACCTCTAGTGAGTTAGAAAGAGCCATGCGTGATATGATTGTTGAATCTAGTAATGATGCTACTAGCTTGATAGTAGATATACTGACAGGAACTACATCGGGGCCAGAATTACCACCAGGGCCATTTGAGACGTGGAAGCAACAGCGCCATATTGTTAACCGCTACTATCAATCCTTGGGATGGCCGGAAATGGAAAGTATTAACGTCTGCCAAAAGACTTGGTGTGATGGCCCCTACGGACGGGAACGGGCATTTTATGGACAATTACTAGAAAATCGCAATATGCTAACAACTAATGCTACCGCCAGACTGTTACATAGTATTGTTGGTGGTGTAGCAGTATCTAGTGTGCGATCGCAAGCGATGATGAGTATACTCAAACGTAGTCTCAAGGCTGATGAATTGCCGCAAGATGTAGAGGAAGACCAAATTACAGGCTTTTTAGGTGCAGGTCTTCCCCAAACAGCACAAATTTGGTCAAAGGCGGGTTGGACTAGCCAAGTCCGACATGATGCTGCGTATATAGAAATACCCAATCTTCGCCCTTATCTTGTAGTTGTATTTACTGAAGGCAAAACGCACGCTAAAAATCGTAATCTGTTGCCTTTTGTTTCTCAGCGTATCGCCGAAGCAGTTGCCAGTTTAAATTAGAAGATGGAGGCGGAGAAAGAGAGACGCGGAGCGTATTCTCAAATCGAAGCATCTGCTGTTGGTTAGACATGACGTGTCCCCGCGTCGCCCATCTCTTCTCTCTGCGCGTCTTCTGCAAAAATTAAGTAGTGACTAATGATGTATCCAAGAATATACTTAAGATGAAGTATTATTTTATATAAAAAATTAAAATAATATTACTTCCTACAATTTTTCTTACCTAACATAAATCCTTATCTCTAACTTCTTACTAGTCATTATTCGCAAATTTAAAGATATATGGATCTAGTTGATTGTCCGGAATGCCAATTAAGAAAGTTAACTCAGCAGCTGCAAAAGGAAACAAGCAAGCGCAAGTTACTTGAGCAAAAGCTACGGACTTCTGAAGCTCAAATGCGTGCTGTCTTTGAGGCAATGACTGATGTAGTGCTGATCATTAATCTTCACAACAACCAACTTGGAAGCATAAAAATTCTACCAACAAAACCCAATCAAACACATACAGATGATACTGATGTGATTAGTCAGACGGTAGAACAATTTTTTCATGAACAGACCGCTCAGCTGTGGTTAGAAAAAGTTCGACAGGCTTTAGATTTACAGCAGACACTTTATTTTGATTACAATTTGTTTCGGCAGGGGCGTCAGGTTTGGTTTAGTGCTAGTATTTCCCCTATCTCAGACCAATCAGTACTTTGGGTAGCACGAGATATTAGCGATCGCAAGCAAGCTGAAATAGAATTGCAACATGCCAAAGAAGCAGCCGAAGCAGCTAACAAGGCTAAAAGCCAGTTTTTGGCAGCAATGAGTCATGAACTTCGCACCCCCCTCAACAGTATTTTAGGTTTTTCTCAAATCATGTATGACGATACTTCCTGTATCGGTGAAAATCGGGAGTATCTCGACATTATTAACAGAAGTGGTCAACACCTGCTGCAATTAATTAACGATGTACTGGAAATGTCCAAAATTGAAGCAGGTAAAATTAAGCTCAATGAAAAACAATTAGATTTATATAGTCTGTTAGATAGTTTAGAAGATATGCTGTGCCTCAAAGCCGCAGCCAAAAAACTTACTCTCATTTTTGAGCGATCGCCATCAGTACCACAATACATAATTGCTGACGAAAGTAAACTGCGGCAAGTTCTATTGAACTTGTTGAGTAACGCCCTCAAATTCACTCAAACTGGAAGCGTGACTCTACGTGTGAAAATGGGACAAGGGGGACAAGGGGGACATGGGGAACAAGGAAGACAAACGAAAAATCCCAATCCCCAATACCCAATTTCCAATCCCCAATTCCTAATTTTCGAGGTTGAAGATACAGGTTCTGGTATTGCTTCAGAAGAAATCAACAATTTATTTGAAGCTTTTGTTCAAACCGAAAGTGGTAGGCGATCGCAAGAAGGAACAGGTTTAGGACTAGCAATTAGTCGTAAGTTTGTACAGTTAATGGGTGGAGATATTTGTGTTAAGAGCGTAGTAGGAAAAGGAAGTATATTTGCATTCGACATTCAGGTCAGCTTAGCAGAGATGACACAGCTACCACAGTTGTCAAGTCAACGGGTTAAGTGTCTAGCACCAGACCAACCAATTTATCGTCTGCTAATTGTGGACGATAATCAAGACCATCGCCAATGTCTCATCAAACTCTTAAAACCTTTGGGTTTTGAAATACAACAAGCAGAAAATGGCCAACAAGGTATAGCTATTTGGGAAAGTTGGTGTCCCCATATCATATTTATGGATATGCAGATGCCAATTATGGATGGTTACGAAGCTACCAGGGAAATTAAAAGGAGGGAGCAATTTAAATGGGGAGATAGGGAGAACCATCTCCCGTCTCATACTAAAATCATCGCCCTCACGGCCTATGCTTTTGAGGAACAGCGACAGGTAATGATAGCTGCTGGTTGTGATGACTTTCTCAGCAAACCATTTTCTGAAGAAGAAATTTTTGCTCAACTTACAAAACACTTAGGCGTGCGCTACATTTACTTTGAACCAGGTATAGTTAACCAAAATAAGGACGTGAAATCTAGAAGCTTAACTCCTGAAGACCTAGCAACGATGCCAGATGCATGGATACAAAAACTACACACAGCAGCTAAAGAGTGCAATGATGAAAGTATTCTTCAGCTATTGGCTCAAATTCCCACACAATTTCCAACTTTAATTCAAGTCATAACGCAACTCACTTATAATTTTCGCTTTGACGAGATTATCAAAGTAACTGACTTATTAGTCAGGCAAAAAGTCGAACAACCATTGCATTTACTACAGAAATTACAAGATGTAGAGCGCCATAAGGTAAAGATATAACGACTTCTTTCTGAGCAGTACTACTATTAATTTGTATAAATTATTTGTATTTTATTAACATTAGTTAGAAGTTATGCCTTAGTCATTAGTCAGTGCTTATTAGGCTTCTTCCATGAATTCTTAAAATTCCCCTTAATTGCCCCCGGAAACAAGAGGAAAATTTACTTCTCTGCCCGATTTCGCTTAGGGTTAGGGTGGGGTAAAAATATTTGTACAAAAGGTCTATTCTTCAATAAATAATCAAGAATAAATGAATAGTAATTAATGATTAATGGCAAAAAATAACTTTGATGATTGGTAGAAAGTTATTTTTATTTATTGAATAATTTTTGTCATCCGTTGAATTGAGGATCTATCCCTCTATATAGTGACTATTCAAAAATTTGTACTACCTTGAAAATAGGGATGTAGAAATAGATTTTTTGATGTTAAATGTAGATATTGCCAAACATTGGCTCAATATGGGCAAAACCCATTATCTATAAAGGTAATATTGTTTGAGGAGTGAATGTGAATACGATTGTTTTTAATCAAAAACTTGTCGGTTTAGTTGGTATAGCAACTACCGCTGTTTTATTTGGTGGTTTGCCTGCTGTTGCTCAGACTGCTGACTCTACCAGCTTTGAAGCAGAAGCCATGACTGCATCACCCATTCCAGTAGAAAATTCAGTAGAAGTATCTAATTCTACTTCTACTCAGGAACAGTTCTATAACGTCGCTACACCAGAGACAGATAATCCTACATTTACACCCATTCCTGGCACAGTAGCAACATCATCTACAGGACTTACTACTGTTCAAGATCAACACTCAACTTCTCAACCATCTACTCCTACTCAGGAAGTTGCACAATCAGATATTCTTCCAGGTCGAGCTACACGTGGAGGATCTAGCTATATTGGTGTAGCAGCAAACATTGGTTTGGCTGGTGGTGACTCCTCCTTAGGTGATGCTAATTTTATGGTAATCAGTAAGGTAGGACTATCAAGAAGCTTATCTGTTAGACCTTCAGTAGTGGTAGGCGATAACACCACTATTCTCGTTCCCGTCACCTACGATTTTTCCTTTCAGCAACTAGGAGATCCTTTTAGTGAAACTGTTGCGATCGCCCCTTACGTCGGTGCTGGTGCAGCGATTAACACAGGTGATGACTCTCAGTTTTCCTTTCTATTATCTGGTGGTGTAGATTTCCCACTCAACAGCCAATTTACTGCCACAGCCGCTGTGAATGCAGCATTTTTTGACGACACTGATATCGGTTTGACACTCGGAGTTGGTTATAACTTCGGTCTGTGAAAATTAGGGGATAGGGGATAGGGGATCGGGGATTGGGTATTGGTGTTTATTTTCTCCCATGTCCCCCTTGTCCTCTTATCCCCGATCCCTAGTCCCTACTTCGGACTAACTTGCTCAACAGTCTTGATTTTGCCATCATCACCCACTGTCCAAACATCATAGACACCAACTACATCCCCATTTTCGTCAATATCTACGTTGCCGCTAGCTCCTTGGTAATTTATATCTTTACCTTCTTTGAGTAATTTCAAACCTTCGCAAACATCGCTAACTTCTACACCAGGGCCATTGGCAACTTCACGGATTTTATTGGCGATACCAACACCTGTATTTTCTTTAGCAGCTTGGGCAGATAAAACTAACAAAGCAGCTGCATCCCAACCGTGGGGAGTGTATGGTGCAGGTGGGGATTTTCTTTTTTCTTGCCAAAGCTTGGTGAAAGCTTCTAATCCTTTACCATTAGAACCGGGAACTGTACCTATAGCTCCTGCAACGATGTATTTACCATCAGGAGTTTTGCCTACTCTGTCTGGGAATGTATCTGACTTCACACCATCAGTCAGCATGATCTGCACCCCTTGAGTCACACCTTGCTGGTATGCGGATTTCAGAAACAAGGCTCCAGTTTCTTCGTAAAACACCCCTAGTACTGCATCTGGCTTACCTGCAAAAGCTGCTTGTGCTTCGGTATCAAATGTTGTAGCTTTCGGGTCGTAGCGAACGGGGTTACTTTTATTTACTACCGTTCCCCCTAATTTTTCAAATGCTTGTACAAATGCTTTTTCAAATCCCACACCATAGTCATTGTTAATAACGACAGTGGAAACTCTCTTAAAACCTCTTTGATTAGCAAGTTGGGCTAAAGCTTGAGCTTGGTAGGTATCTGGAGGGGCAGTACGCGCCCAATAGTTTTTGTATTCACCTTTTGCTGCCTTTTCAGTAAATACAGGGCTGGTGCTACCAGGAGAAATGAGCATGACTTTATTTGGCACAGCTATGGAGATAGCTGCACTGGAGACACTACTAGCAAAAGAACCAACTACACCCGCAACTTTATCTAAAGTTGCTAGTTTTTGCATACCAGAAGTACCAGCTTTGGGGTCAGTTTGATCATCAACTTGCACTAAGGTTACGGGTTGTCCATTCACACCACCGCAAGCATTCACAGTATTTACGAGTAGAGGAACAGACTCTACCATCTGCTGTCCGATCGCAGCTAAGTCACCTGTTGTTGGTAGCAGCGAACCTATTTTTAACCCTTGAGTGTTGCTGGCGGCTGTGGTGGTTGAACCTGCTGGAGTGCTAGTAGCTCCATCAGTGCCTGTGTTAGAGGTTGTGGTGGTGTTGCCATCACAAGCCGCTACTAAAAAGCCTGTTGTGAAGGTGGTTATAGCTAGGGCAAAAGCACTAATAGTTTTTTTCATAATATTTAAATTTCACTCCTTATTTTGCTCAGCAGCTTAATCATTAACAGATGCAAACTTAGTTTTTAATTGCAAGATAAGTTTAATCTGTAATCGCTCCAAAGCATAAATAATAGCATCAGCCTAAAGGAGTATTTCTATAGATACCTACAGAAAGAATTCGTTGCGCCCTTAAAAAATAAAGACGCGATTTATCGCGTCTCTAGTAAAAAAAACGGAGAAGGAGGGATTCGAACCCTCGGTACGGCCTTTCGATCCGTACAACAGATTAGCAATCTGCCGCTTTCGACCACTCAGCCACCTCTCCACTATGTCGAATATAAATGTTAACAGATTATTTTGGTAGAGTCAAGAGTCATTTTCATCTTGTTGATAGTTGGTAGTTGCTAGTTAGTTGTTCAAACAACAAACAACAAACAACAACCAACTACCAATTAAAGTACTTGCGATCGCAACCACGCCAGTGGAATACTACGTATCTTTTGCCACTGCGGCACGTAAACACGTTGGCTGAATACGTTGTAGTCGTTACGCTCAATCTTTTCCAGAATTTTACTGTACTGCATCAGAGCTGCCCATACAGGCAACCGTGCATCTGGAGAGAGGTAACTAATTCCCTTTTCTGCCTTTTTGTAAAATTGGCGGGTGCGAGCAATTAAAAAACGCATCAGGGAACGCCAGCGTTCATCCACCACGCCTTTGAACAAATCTTGCTCAGTGTAGTTGAATCGTGCTAAATCCTCTAGGGGAATGTAAATTCTTCCCCGCCGTGCATCCTCATGCACATCCCGTAGGATGTTGGTGAGTTGACTGGCAATTCCGAGTGCGATCGCTTCTTCGGTGGGCAGATAAGGTAGTTGATTGCGGTTCCAAGGAGCGGTGTTTTGCTTGGTATCTACTCCCATAACCGCCGTTGACATTAGCCCTACAGTACCGGCGACACGGTAACAGTACAGGTATAACTCGTCAAAGTTTTCGTAGCGACTGCGCTGTAAGTCCATACGCTGACCAGCGATCATATCCCGAAAGGGCTGAATATCCATCGGAAAGCGCTGGAGGGTATCCACTAAAGCAACATCATAATTATCTACTGGATGTCCCGCAAAAATGGATTCCAGCTGCTGCTCCCATTTATCTAAGGTTTCTGGTGTGGTAATGGCAGCCGCCGGGCCGTCCACCAGTTCATCGGTACGGCGACACCAGGCATAAATTGCCCAAATAGCTGGACGTTTTGCCTTGCTCATCAGCAAAGTGCCAAGGTAAAAAGTTTTGGCATACTTTGCTGTGATTTGACGGCAAAGTTGATAGGACTCATCCACAGAGACCGGCGGTTTCATGCGCGGGGGGGAATCAGACAGTTGCAGCATTCGTTGCGGGCTGAGGGGTTTGCATTTGCAGGGTTGATGAATTTGCCACCGAGTGTCCTTCAGCAATCGCCTGCGCTGTCAGCTTACCAGAAAGCACAGCACCTTCCATACTACCGAGATAGGGTTGCATAGTGTAACTCCCACTCAGAAAGAAGTTGCTAATCGGTGTTTGCTGAGAAGGACGGTAGTGTTGGCGACCAGGAGTTGCTTTATATACTGAACGCGGCGTTTTGACTACATGATATTTCAGCAATTTTGCTGGATTGTCTCCGCTAAAGTGTGAGGGGAAGAGTTTTTGCAATTCCGCAAGGGTTGCCTGCAAAATCTCTTCGTCGGATTTGGCAATCCAATCTTTTGCCGGAGCCAAAACCAATTCCAGCATAGAGCGCTCAGGATTGGCGTACCCACGGCAGGTATTGCTCATATCAGCATAAACGCTGAGTAGAGGCGAGCGCGAAAATAGCAACTGGTCTATATCAGTAAGTTTGCGGTCGAACCACAACTGCAAGTTTACCACAGGCACGCCCTCTAACCCTTCTAGCTTTTGGAAGAAGTCATTTTCCTTCCAAGGATTTGGTAGCATCACCTTCATAACGTCCACTGGCATTGCCGAAACGTAAACGTCAGCAGTTTCTATGTAATCTGCTGCTCCATTGAGTCCCCGCATCAAAAACCCTTTCACCGTACCATCTTCATTCAGCAAAATTTCTTTTAATGGGGCATTTAACCGTACTTCTCCTCCACGTGCTGTAATATAATCTACCAATGGTTGACACAGCCGCTCTGTGGGGGAACCATCCAAAAATGCCATTTTGGAGCCATCTTTTTGTTGGAGGAAGCGGCTCAGGGCAGTCAATAATACTACTGCTGAAATTTCATCAGGATTGATAAAATTAAGCGATTTCGAGGCCGCAATAAAAATATCTTGTTGGACATCCTCACTCACTCCTTGCTGTTTCAGCCATTCGGAAAAAGTATACTGGTCTGTGGAATCAACATACTTTTGTCCTCGAAGCATGGCGGGAACCAACCCCTTGGCTAGTTCGATTTTTTCTCCCCAACTCAACATATCGTTATTCCGCAAAATTGCCACGATGCCATTTAACGGTGCTGGCAAATTGGGAAAATCAAACCTGCTATAGGTTCCTGGCTTCTCGGGCTGGTTGAAGATCATAGTGTGTTTTTTCCACTGCAAACGGTCTTCAATGCCCAGTTCTTTGAGTAGCTGCAACATATTGGGGTAAGCCCCAAAAAAGACATGCAAACCAGTTTCGTACCAGTCACCGTCGGCATCTTGCCAAGCTGCTACTAACCCTCCCAGTACATCCCGGCTCTCCAAGACAATGGGGGTATAACCTAAATCTGTCAAATATTTAGCACAGGAAAGTCCTGCTAAACCTGCTCCGGCGATCGCTACTCGCATGTAACTTTACTGCTCTTCAATATTTCTTAAGGGTTTTGCCGTACTCATTATACTTTGCAAACCGTTACATTTGCAGAAGATGGTTGATTGTTGGTTGTTGG
>NZ_AJLK01000013.1 GCF_000317205.1 Fischerella muscicola PCC 7414
CCCTAATCCCCACTCCCTTGGGGGGAAGTGGGGGCCGGTGAGTTCCCCATCTCCCCACCTCCCCACCTCCCCATCTCCCCATCTCCCCACCTCCCCATCTCATACAAACTCCCCCCTCGCAACCATAACCACTCGTCCTCCCACATTCACGTCAATGGTTATACCTTTTTGCTCTGCTTGTAGCAAAATCAAAGAAGGTCTGTTAATTTCGTATCCCTGCTCAACTCGTAAATTAATTTCTGATTTGCCGAAATAAGAATATTGAACTAAATAACCAGCTAAACATCCATTAGCACTGCCAGTAGCAGGGTCTTCCGGTATACCCAGATAATCACAGAATACCCTGACATTCAGATCATTCTCTTGTTTGTATGTTGCTGGGCAAAATACAAGGATACATTTCGCATCTATGGTGTTAATCAGTTCAAAATATTTGTCTCTATTAACCTGAATTCGCTTCACAGATTCCAGAGTTTTCAGAGGAACAATTATAAAGGGAACGCCTGTAGAAACTGCTTGAATTGGAAAACGAGAATCTATCTCATCTGACTCTATTCTCAAAACTTCAGCTATTTTATGTCTATCCAAGATTTGATGAAAAGTTGGCGCTTGTTGTTGCATCCACAGATATTCTCCAGAACTATTGTGTTCATCAATTTTTACTGGTATTTGCCCAACTTTTAAATTTAATAAAATTTTTTTAACTGAGCTTTTAATAATCTCTTTTTGGAGGATATAGGCTGTGCCTAAAGTAGGATGCCCAGCAAAAGGCAATTCTTGTTTTGGTGTAAATATTTTTACATTATAACCTCCGGATAGTGTCTGGGTTGAAGTCACAAACGTAGTCTCAGAATAGTTGATTTCTTTGGCTATTTGCTGCATCTGCTCTGTAGAAAGATTAGCCGCGTTGGTAAAAACAGCTAGTTGATTACCGGTATATTTTGCTTCAGCAAATACGTCAACTATGTAAAAAATAAGACTGCTCATTTTTTATTTTACGTATTTAGACTGGACTCGTCTAGCAGATTTTTGCATATTTTGTGGATTTTATTTGCGTGTCTTATAAAAAATTTAAATTGAAAAACCAGTATAAATTGCTTTTCACATCTGAAAGTTTTATGGAACATTGATTTGCTTATTTAGCATTAACAGTATAAGATGATCCCTGCTGGTAATCGCTCATTTGGTGTGTATCTAACTAGATGCATATTCTTTTTCAACAAAAGAATTTATGCACAAATAGTTGTTGAGAAACTTGGGAAAACATAAATAAAGTTGCACCTGTAGAAAGGCGCACTGTTCTGAACATTGACAATAACCATGATATTGTTTGGACTACTTTGGGCTACATCCTGGATTGGTTCGTTTTTGTCGCTGAATCAAAGCTTGCCACCAAGCATTACATCAGCAGTTGATTCGACAAAACTTTCTGCTAATTTAGGTAAATTGGTTAGTAAGCCTCACCCATTTTTTGTGCAGCCAAAGCAACCAGTAAAATTTTGGAGTACGACGCTACTACCTACACGTTTTTTAAAGATAGATTGGGGAGATAAAACAGCAAAACCTACGCTAAATAAATCGTCAAATGCTTTGAAAGTAAGGGCTAAAAGCAGCAAAAATCAATTTTGTTCTTCTCTCCAGGTAACTGAAATTCGACAGCCTCCTGTCAAAAGTGTCAGTAATTTATCAGCCGCTACATTTATAGAAGCAACTTCTACTCAACCAGCTTTTCTCGCAGATAAAATCTTGCGATCGCTACATAACTTCTTCCATTTTTCCACGCCTTTCGAGTCTCTTTTTAGTTCTTCATCAGGTTTGCCGGTGGGTGTGGTGTATCGTGATGAAAGTAATTACGAAGTCTGGGTGAATAACCGCTTGATTGCAAATTTACCCAATAGGTTGCAAGCAATTTTGATGCAACAACGTTTGAGACGATTGTTGCAGACACCCAATCTCAATGCATTGCAACTACAACCAGCATTGGTAGATGGTGTACCAGCATTAATGGCAGGGAATCGCTATTTGTTTGGCATTAACAAACAAATTACTCAAAAAGCCAACCGTAGTGGTGAATTATTAGCAATTGAATGGACTAATAACCTACGTACGGCAATGAACGCACCGACATTATCACTTGTGGAAGGGCAGTTAGAGATGTATGGTTTAAAGCCTTCCCAGAAAAAAATGTATGGCTTAGCTTCTTGGTATGGCCCATATTTTCATGGTCGCTTAACGGCAAATGGTGAAATATTCAATCAAAATGAATTGACAGTTGCTCATAAATCCTTGCCTTTTAACACCTTCTTAAAAGTGACTAACTTGCAAACTGGCAAAGCGGTAATTGTGCGAGTAAACGATCGCGGCCCTTATATTCCTCCTCGCAGTCTAGATTTGTCACGAGTAGCCGCTCGTTGTATCAATAGTGAAGTAGCTGGAGTTGTACCCTATGAAGCAGTGATTATGCAACCAAGTGAAGCGAAAATAACTCTGAAAAATCTCAACCTGAGTCTGAAAAATCAGAAACCTAGTAAAAAGCTGGCAATTGTCACGGATTTGTGATCAAAGTGATCAACAAGCCGTGAACTAAAGTTCCGGCTGATAGCTCAAACCCGCTTAAGCGGGTTAGAATTTTTGTTCCAGTAGGTTTAGCACAGTTGTTGCAACTGCTGGAAAATCTCAGAAACAAGGAACCCCGATCATGGCAGCAGCGCAAGATATGCATCGCTTTGGACATCACCTCATAGTCGGTATTTCTGGTACTAAATTAAACGATGAAGATAAACGCATACTGAGCGAGTTAAAGCCAGTGGGGATTATCTTTTATGCTAAGAACTTTCGTTACGGTATTCATTACGAAGAATGGCTGCAAATCTATCAGGATCTAGTTCATCAGATTCGGCAATATGTTGAACGTACCTCGATGTTGATCACTATCGATCATGAAGGTGGTACTGTCCATCGTCCATATTTACCAATCACTCGCTTTCCCCATGCTTTCTTGTTGCAGTCCCAGGCACGTGAAGTCGCAAAAGCAGCAGGATCAGAACTGAAGTCATTGGGAATTAATATATCCTGGGCACCTGTAGCAGATATTTTCTCTAATCCTGATAACCCAATTATCGGGCCTCGCGCTTTTGGTATCACTCCGGAGACTGCTGCTGCTGGTGCGCGTGATTATTTATTGGGACTGCGGGAAGCTGGGATTATTGGCTGTGCTAAGCATTTTCCTGGACATGGAGATACCAACACAGATTCCCATCTAGAGTTACCAGTTTTGGATTTAACCATAGAAGAACTACGAAATCGCGAACTTATACCCTTTAAAGCACTGATCGCCGAACAAGTGCCGATGATCATGACTGCTCATATTTTGTTCCCACAGATAGATGCAAATGTACCTGCAACACTTTCACAAACTATCTTAACGGGCATACTGAGGGAAGAACTGGGGTTTGCAGGGGTGATTGTATCTGATGACCTGGATATGAAGGCAGTCTCAAATATGTATGCTAAAAGTGGGACTGTGGCACAGACATTTAATGCTGGCTGTGATTTATTCATTGTCTCCCGCAATCTACCTTCATCATCTGTGGAACGCACCTTTGCGATCGCTCAAGATTTTGTAGACTCTCTAAGTAACGGTAGCCTGGATGAACCCATTGTCGAAGCAGCAAGAATGCGAATTGATAGCTTAATCGCCATGACGCCGCAATACTCAGTTTCTGCCCTTGACCAAGACACACTCAAGCAACATGCAGAATTAGCGATCGCTTGTACTTTTAAATAGGCTTGTAACTAGATAAAGCGATCGCATTCCTAGCAATTTGGTGAAAAAGTAAAGTTTAGTTGCAGAAAAAACTATATCTAATTTAGTAATGATAATTTATTAATTGAAGCTAAAAAGCTTCCCTGGCAGATTTAACAGCCAATGTTCAATTTAGTTAAGAGGTAAAAAAGCTGTTTTATTGCAATCTGTCTCGTCAACTAACACCAACACCCAACTCGAAAGCTGATATTTCCTCATACTGGTAAATTGAGGGCAATGTAACTGTTTTTAAGCAAATTTCAAGCAGTACAACCCTGAGTTGATTGAAGAAACAGAGGAGATTTCTAAGCGATTAGATGGTTGGGTGTTATTGTTTTAAGAAGAAATTATTCCAAATTTTAGTAGGTCTTTCTTTGGTAACGACACGGCGATGGTACGTGATTCTGCTATTTCTCGAATCAATTAGTTCAAGTTTTTCGGGAACATCCCAAATGTTTTAGTTTATTTTTAAACGCTATGGGTTGCAGAGGTGAACGCAAGGAAACACATAGTGTTAATTAGAGCTTATTCGTTTTGTGTTTTGCAAAATTTGGGATGCTACCATTTTTTCGTTTCTTAGACCTTTTTATACCATTTCATAAAATTATTGATACGAATCCTCCACGCCAGGTAACGCCACGTGACGCCAGGAAAATAGTCCACCGCACTAGTGGTCTATCGCAAAAGTTATGAGAAGTTGTGAGGGGTCAGATCCCCGACTTCTTCAAGAAGTCGGGGATCTTGTAGCCCAGCAAAATTAATGCGATGAACCACTAGTCTCCTTGTCTTCTTTGTTGCCTGGCTGCCGAATGTATCGGACTTATAGTCAAACGGTATTACTCCTCTACATGCCTTTTTCATTCAGGGTTTAGTCTGATTTAACTGCATTTATGGTTGCAAACTAATAGGATTTGAGCAATTAGTTTTAAAATCAGTCACACATTACGTTAAATTATTAATTATGAATTAGAGAATAATTTCATGGCTTGGGTTTTTCTGTTTCTCGCAATCGCTTGTGAAATCTTTGCAACCACTTCTCTAAAATTTGCAGATGGCTTTTCAAAACCGATTTATTTAATGGGAGCAGTAATTGGTTATCCTCTAGCATTTAGCTTTTTTGCATTCTCTCTAAAAACAATTGAAATTAGTGTTGGGTATGCTGTCTGGTCTGGCATAGGAATTATTGGGACATCAATCTTGGGTGCAATGATCTTTCAGGAAAGTATTAGCCTAGCTAAAGCTTTATGTATTGGCTTAATTTTTGTAGGAGTAATTGGTTTAAATGTAATTAAATATTAATATTTTTATTATTCAATTAACTGAAAATTAATCAGATGTAGCAAAATTAATGAAATCACACAATTAAAATTGCGATTGTTTGAGAACATTATAGAGAGTATGTTAGGAAAAACTGATAATTGTAAGGCAAATAGTTTGAGTGTAAAGGGAAGCAATGACCATATAAATTAATCGCTTGGAATATCTGTAACAGCACACCATAAATTATTAGGAGAATCTTGTGATTTCCCCAACTGAACTAGAAATCAAGTTATATGAAGCTTATGATGCTAGCTACCAGGTCTTCCTAAAAAACTGGCAAGTCAATCGCCAAGTAGCTCTTGATTTGATGCAAAAACACCTGAAGCCACACCCCCCACAAATAGCTGTATTAAGTGTCGGGGCAGGACCAGGGGATTTTGATGTACAGGTGATATCTACTCTTAAGCAACAAATATCACAAGAATTAAAACTTCGTTATGTCGCTGTTGAACCAAACCATTTACATCGACAGCGCTATGAGCAAAAAATCACCGCCCCAGAGTTTGCTGATGTCGATTGGAAAGTTCATCCAGAAAAAGTTGAAGAATTTTGGACAGATGAAAAGTTCGATATTATTCACTACACTCACTCGATGTATCATATGCCCGGTTACGAGCAGCTGCTTGTGCAGAGGGCAATGGAGATGCTTAAAGATAATGGCTTTTTGATCCTGACTCTTGATACTACAGACGCCGTTATCTATGACACCATCTTTAAATATGCCGCCCTCACAGGAGAAGGCTTTACAGAAATGCTACAGATGGAAAAAATGCAGACGATGGTTGACGAACTGGGATTGTCTTATGAAGTGGTAAATTATCCAGAATACATGGATGTGACGCTTTGCTTTGAAGAAAATTCTTCAGCAGGGAAAGCACTTATGGATTTCTTTTGTCAGGCAGACTCGAGCCAGCTTTCTGAAGAGCAACGGCAAGAAATGTTACATATTCTAGCGTCTAATGTAAGTGAAAGGGATGGTAGGAAACTCGTTCCACTGCCTGCTGCAACAATGATGATTCCTAAACCAAAAAAACACTAGTTGGCTAATTTTCAGTATATAGACTGGCGATCGCTCTCACCAATTCTTCTGGACCTACAGGTTTAGATAGGTGCTTTTGAAATCCCGCAGCGATCGCCTGCTGCTGATTCACCTCGCCTGCATAGGCAGTCAGAGCAATTGCTGGAATTTCTCCGCCTTGCTGTTTTGAGCGGGTTCTCACTTGTCGAATCAACATATAACCGTCTATTTCTGGCATACCAATGTCACATACCAAAATATTCGGAAGTGAATGTGCCAGTATCTCCAGCGCTTCCCGTGCTGATGCAGCTTTGGTGACATTTGCTCCTGCTTGTTCTAATACAAAGCTAATCACCTCACGGGTATCTGGTTCATCGTCTACAACTAGGATGGCTACTCCATGCAAACTAGGTGAGTCTTCTAATTTAGTGCTTTTTTGGTTTGCCTCTACAGTTGTATCTGCCAAGGGTAACTTGACGGTAAATGTTGCCCCTTGTCCTTCTCCCTCACTCTCTACAGAGACAGAACCGCCGTGCATTTCGACAATATGACGCACGATCGCTAATCCCAATCCTAATCCACCAAATTTACGGGTAGTTGTGCCATCGGCTTGTCGGAAGGCATCAAATACGTAGGGCAAAAATTCCGGGTTAATTCCCTTGCCTGTATCTTTTACTGTGATTTGAGCGTAAGTGTCAATGTACTCCAACTTGATATGAATCTGACCACCATTCGGAGTAAATTTGACTGCATTAGATAGCAGATTCCACACGACTTGTTGTAAGCGATTTGGATCACCACTCACTTGTTTGTTCGTGGGTTCAAATTTTGTTTCAATTTGAATTGATTTAGCTTCTGCTGCCAAACGTACCGTTTCTTTTGCAGCTTCAATAGTCACAACTAAATCAACAGGACATACTTGCAGGGTGAGTTTTCCTTGTAAAATTCGGGAAACATCCAGTAAATCTTCAATCAGTTGAGTTTGCAGTTTGGCATTGCGCTCAATAGTTTCTAGGGCAAATGCTATCTTCGCCTCGTCCAATTTTTTAGTCCGCAACAATTTTGTCCAACCAAGAATCGGATTGAGCGGAGTTCGTAGTTCGTGGGAAAGCACAGCTAAAAATTCATCTTTAATACGATTGGCAGTTTCGGCAGTTTCCCGTGCAATTCGTTCTCGTTGGAGTAGGTGTTCTCGTTCGGCTTCAGCAACTTTGCGTTCAGTGATGTCCAAAAACGCACCGACAGCTCCTCTCACCTTACCTTGATCATCATATAGGGGAGCTGCATAGCCGTACAAATTAAATAACTTACCGTCATGCCGTAGAATATCGACCTCTGCCCCTTGAACTGTTACACCATGAATCGCAGCAAAACGCAGGGGAGTTTCTTCTGGACGCAGTTGTTTGCCATTTCTAAAAATTTTGTAGGGAGGGCTGTGATTACCTTCTGGTGGAGTATACGAGGCGTTGTTCTCCTGGGAAATTCCCAAAATTTCGGCAAAGGCAGGGTTGGCTCGAACCTGTTTAAACTCTGGATCTTCACTTATGAGAATGCCAATTGGAATGACCTCAAATAGGGTTTCCAGTTCGTCAACTCGCTTTTGTAAGTCTCGGTTGAGAGCAGCAATTTGTGCTTCGGCTCGCTTGCGATCGCTTATATTCAGAAAATAGAGCGTTAGTCCCACAGCAGAAGGGTAAGCACGCGCGGAAAACCAAGCATCAAAAGGGGGATAATAGTCTTCCAGTTCTAGTGGCACTCCCTCAGCTACTGCCCGTTTATACATGCGACCGAAACTGCTTTGTGCGAGTTCGGGAAATTCTTCCCACAAATTCTTGCCCAGCAGTTCCTCCGCAGAACGTCCTAAGGTACGCGTGCCTTCATGATTAAGGTAGGTAAAGCGCCACTCACGGTCAAACGCCAAAAAGCCGTCGGTAATACTCTCCAAAATTTTGGTGATTTGTTCTCTGGCAGTTTCTGCTTCCACCCGTGCTGCTTGTTCCCGAAGCAGGAGTTGTTCACGTTCCTGTTCTGCTTGATACATAACAGTAATATCACTGATGGTGACGATCGCCAAAATCACCTCACCCGCTTTATTACGCACAGGTGTCCCTCCATACTGAGCCACCCAACGCTTACCCGTATCTGTTCGGTGCAGTTGCAATCGTCTTCCAGAGAAGGTTTTGCCTGCTAAAGCATGGGAGATGGGCCAATCTGCCACTGCTACGGGTTGACCATCAAGTTCGCGCACGTCGAATAGGCTAGCAAAAGACTGCACGTGTTGACGTACCTCTTCGAGAGATTGGAAACCATGCATAGCTAATGGTGCTGGATTAAACATTAGGACGTTGCCTTGGGGGTCGGCAATCACTAGCCCTTCGGTGATGCTATTAATTACAGCTTCTAATTGTGCCAAGTAGGTTTCCAGTGCTTCCTCGACCTGCTTGCGATCGCTAATATCAATATTGACACCTAGAAACCGTTCAACCTGCCCTTGGGCATTGCGGATAACTTGTCCTTGGGATGCCAACCAGCGGATAGAACCATCTCCTCGAAGAATGCGGAACTCGTCATAATAGTTTTCCCCGTGGGCAAATACCGTTTCTACATTACGCATCGCTTGTTCGCGATCGTCGGGGTGAATAAAATCAATCCAAGGTTGGATACTTGGTTCCTCAGTATTTTGTTCCAGTCCTAATAATCTCCAGATGCCTTCTGACCAGGATACTTCACCAGTTTGCACATTCCATTCCCAAGTACCAATTCTTGCTGCCCTTTGTGCCAATCGCAACCATTGTTCGCTTTCTTGCAATGCTGCATCTGTCTGTTGAAGTTGCGATGCCAACTGACGGACTTCCTGGACTTGTTGGCATTCGGATAGCGTAGCTTGCTGTTGGGTAATTTCTTTGATCGCATTTACGAACCGATGAGGTTTCCTTGTTGATCATGCAACTGGGAAGATTTTACCTGCACTCGCTGAATTTTTCCCTGGGGATTTTGGAAAAGACATTCACGGCAAAATTCACTACCTGCAAATACTGCTTCCACCCACATTGCCATGACAGATTCCCGTTCATTAGGGTGAAGAAACTGCACCCAACTTGCTTCTAAAATTTCCTCAGCCTTGAAGCCACACACAGATTCAGCCTGTGGGTTGAGATAGGTACAGCGACCTTGGGTATCCGTCGTAAAGATACCTATCGGACAACAAGCACTTAAAGCGCGGAAAAAGTCCACACTATGGGGTAATGAGTTCCCTGAGTGGTTAGATTCATCGTTGCCCTGTCTTTGCATAGGTTGCAATGGGGGTGGGGAGTATGCCAATAATGTTCGGTTAAAGGGTAAGAGGAAAAGGAATAAAAACAAACGTTTTTCCAGCTTTTACCTGTGACCTTTTAGATTTAACCTAAGCCTATTGGAGTATAAGCCAATAATTACACATATATATTGATAGAAAACAGTCGCTAACCAGTATAATGAAATATTTTGAATAATAAATTGAGCGATCACTATAATCGACTAATTATTGCCAACCTCTTCATAATTTCTGTAGTAGAGCAAACACGTAATACTACTCATTAGCAAGTTTCAAATACTCGCTTACAAAGTTTTGATACTCGTCTACATAGTTTTGAGACTTGTCCATGAGATTCTGATACTGATTGACAAAGTTTTGATACTCGTCTACATAGTTTTGAGACTTGTCCATGAGATTCTAATACTGATTGACAAAGCTTTGATACTCATCAACGAAGTTCTAATCCTCGTTGACGAAGCTCTAATTCTCGGATTTGAATAATTTACATAAGATGTTGACTCTCAAAAACTCAATGTTGACTTTCAAAGACTCAAAACATCCTGGCTATTCCCACAAAAGCAGTCGTATACACTCAACTTTGATATCCTAACACCTTCTTTCCCCTTGTCCTCCTCATCCCCGATCCCCGATCCCTAATTCCTTCTAAATCCCATGACTCTTCCCAATCACCCAATGACGCCGGAAAAACCTTGCTAAAGAAGACTCTTCCAACGATAAAAAAATCGGGCGTCCGTGGGGACAGGTGCGGGGGTTGCGGGTACGTTGCCAATCATCTAAAATTTGCTGCATCTCTGGCAAGGAAAGGGGTGTACCGTTGCGAATAGCACTGCGACAAGCAACAGCTACTTGTGCTGTTTGTAAGTCACCTCCGCGACTCAGTTCTAAAATTGCATCTGCACAGTCATCTCGCTGCTGTAACATTGCGGGTACGCTGCGGATTGCCCAAAGTTGTTCACCAAAGGGTTCGATATCTAAACCAATACGTTGTAGTTGGGATACTTGCACTGACGACAATTGATAGAGAATGATCGGTGGTTCAACAGGGACGATTTGCCAGCGATCGCACAATTGCTCGTACAATATCCGTTCATGGGCTATGTGCTGTTCCACTAACCACAAACCACCAGGATGTTCGGCAACTATATAAGTATTGTTAACTTGGCCTACGGCTTTGAGGGTGTGGGAAGTTGCGGGATTTGGGGGAGTAGAGGGGTTGGTGTTATAAGCACCAGTTTCTTCCGCAACTTTGATTAATTTTCCTACTCTACTAGTGTGAACTGCCTCCTGAATCGTATCAGAGTTGATGCGGAGTGTTTGTTCAATCGCTTGGCTGACTTGCTGTTGCCAATAACTCAAGTCATTGAGATATATTTCTGTTTTAGCTGGGTTGCGGTTCCAGTTGATTTGATCTGGGCAAATCAACAAATGTAGACAACAAACCGGGTAGCGATCGCGTGGTAATGTTCTGTGAAATGCTCCTAAGATAGTTTGTTCTAATTCTGGAGCTTTTACCATTCTGCCGTTTACTGCTACCCGTAGCCAATCTGGACGATGGCGATGGCAACGGTCAGGCAATCCCACAACTATATTTAGGGAATTTTGTTGAGAATTAGGCAATTCTAGTTGCAATTCTTGCAAGTCACCCGGACGCACTTGCTGGAGAAGTTGCGGTATGAGTTTCCCCATTGTCGGGGCGGGAGAGATGGTGAACCATTCTCGGTCATTTTGCCAAACTTGCCAAGCAACTTGGGGGTGACACAGGGCAATTTGGTAGATTGTTGCTTGCACTGCTTTCATTTGCTGTGCTACTGTTGGCAAGCCTTGACGTCTGGCTATACAACTACCAAAGAGATTGGAGACTGTGACAACTGTACCAGGTGCGATCGCAGCGACTTGTTGTTCTAGTATTTGTCCCCCATGGCCATACACTACTCGCCAACCGACTTCCCCTTCCGTCCCCCCCGTCAACGGAACAGATATACGTGCAGAGGGACGACTCAAAATTTCTAATTCTGCCAAAGTCGTCAAACTGTGCAATGCTTCACCACGAAAACCCAAACTAGTGATTTTCCATAAATCTGCACAGCTACGAATTTTACTAGTACTATGAGCTGATGCTGCTTGCTGTAAGTCTTCCAAGTTCATGCCGCAGCCATTATCAGCAACTCGCACTCGCCATTGTTCGGGCCACAGAGAAACTACTATCCGCGTTGCCCCTGCATCGAGGGAATTTTCGACTAGTTCCCGCACAACAGCTGCTAAAGAGTCTATTACCTCTCCGGCTGTAATTAAATGTACGACTTCTTTTGGTAAAACTTGGATCGTGGATACCATAAAGTCTAGTTTAGGCGAGGAGTTAATTGGTGTAGCATCTAAATAAATTTCCTGATATTTCTATATAAAAATTTATATTTTTTAAGTTAAATTTATTCAATTTTGTCAACCTTAATAAAAATATTTATTCTTTTTAAAAAAAGCTCGAGAAAAATAAATTTTTTGATAGATTGCTGTTTATGGTGAAAATCAACTAACTATTAGGCAAAAACAATCAATTAGGTGGCTATTATGCTTGATTCTGTTGCACACGACTTGAAATCTCGTCTGGAATTGGGTCAACCAGGTTTTACAATAGTGGATGTACGCGATCGCAACAGCTACAATAGCGGTCATATTACAGGAGCAGTACCCATTCCTTTAACTGATTTGGCAAGCCGTGCCAAAACTTCTTTCCATAGCAAGCGTGAGATTTTTGTTTATGGTGAAAACGATGAACAAGCCGCCCAAGCTACACAGGTGCTAAAAGAGGCAGGATTTGCTCATGTCTGTGAAATCAAGGGTGGCTTGTCTGCCTGGAAAGCAGTTGGAGGTGCAACAGTAGGAGCATAATTCAAGGGGATTGGGGATCAGGGACAAGGGGGACGACTTGGGGGACAAGGGAAAATATTTTTGATTGATTCTCTGGGTCATCTACATATCCGCCTTACTGCGTTTTCCCCCGATCCCCGATCCCCGATCTAATTTTGCATCGCTACAAGTTTACTATCTTCATCATTTAGCAACCCATTTAACAACGATGCTGGACGTTGACCGTAAGGCCAAGCAAAAGCATGACGAAAAGCAGCATCCTGACAAGCTTGCAGTTGTTGAAAATTAATGATGTCGTAGGTGAGAAGATTTTCGTACTCAAACGGTAAACGCACGTTATGCAATCCGGCGTTGTCTGTACAAATAGCGATATCTACTCCAGCATCAAAACAACGGTCAAAAACAACCTTAAGTTGCCGCATATCCTCTAAAGTACCTGTTTTGAGGTAAGTTGTGGGGCAAACTTCCAAGCACTGATTGCGTTTCGCTAAATCTGGAAGTAATTCGGGGTATAACAAAGGAATTTGGATACCGTGACCGATTCGCATCAGATAAGGTAACAGTTCTGGGTAACAACCAGCGGTCGTTTCGTAAAGATGTCCTGTTGTGCCAATTCCTAGAGATAGGGCATATTCGTATAACTCTACCCATTCTTCTAGGCGATCGCCATAATAGTTATCCCCACCTGCCACGTCTACTGCACAAACATACTGCTTATTTTGTGTGGCTAAATCTACAATCGCTTTATTTACCTCATAGGGTAGGCGCGAATGCATACAAAGAATTTGACTAGTAACAATCGGATATTCAGGTATTTTGCTTGCCTGGCCCACAACTTCGACAATTTCCGCCATTTTGTCAATTCTTTCTGATTGACTCAGGTGTTCTGGTGTCCGCAGATAAGGTGTGTAACGCAGTTCTAAGTAAGCCAAATTTTCAAATATATAAGCACCCCGCAGCAGACGATAAATAAAATAGGGTAGAGTTTCTACAGTTTGCACACTTTCTACAAGCGTGTGTAACTCTAAATACTCATCCAAGGTATTACGCGGACGTGTGTAAAATTCTTCAAAATCTCCATAGTTAGCAAACCGAGAAATTAACTCGGAAGAATGACGTTCAAAGTATCGCCATAAAACTCTTGGTACAACCGAACCACCAAGGTGTCTGTGTAACTCTGCGTATAAAGCCATAGTAGTGTATTTAGAAAAAATTTTAATTATTATTAACAGTAACAAATAAAAAAACAACCTGCTTTTGGATAAATTTTTTGTAAGTTTCTTTAATTACTTTTGTTGACTGCGGCAATTGTCAGTAATAATTCTTTCGCCGTACAAGGCTTTGATAAAAATACTTTTACTCCTACACCTTGTGATTCGGCTACATTTTTTGTGAGGACAGTCCACTAGTAGAAATAATTTTGACATTGGAATTGATTTTTTGTAGCGTGCGGATCGCGATCGCTCCATCCATTGATGGCATCATCAATATCTAGTAGCACCACACTAATTTCCTGCTTATACTGTGCGTAGATTTTTACCGCTTCCACGCCATCACTAGCAGTAAGTACGCGATAGTTGTAAGCTTCTAAAGAGGATTTAGTAATTTCCCGAATAGTGGCTTCATCATCTACTACCAAAATTAATTCCCCATCCCCTGTAAGTTCTTCCATTTCTTGGGTAGATTGTTGGGTTTCATTACCTTTGTTGAAAAAATTCCCGTGGGTGATAACCAGAATTAATCAGGCGGTGATTTTTTCCCAAAAGTTCTTCTCTGGAATATTTGGAAATTTCGCAAAATTTATCGTTGACGTATGTAATCGTTCCCTGATTGTCGGTAAAAGCCACAATTGCAGCTTGATCTAGTGCAAACTTCATGTCTGCTAGATTTTTAAGCGACTCTTGCAGCGCTTGTTCTCCTTGCTTACGTTTTGTAATGTCTTCTATAACTGAAATAAAATATTTAGGCTCTCTACTCAATTCGCGTACAAGCGATACAGTCAAATTTACCCAAATGCGATCGCCATTCTTCTTGATGTACCGCTTCTCCGATGTATTTTACACCTACAAATGAAAATAGCAAATCTATCTATAGGTGCGATCGCTAACCTATTAAATACAGCAAAAATAATACTATCATGAAACATAATCGCAATATTATTAGGAATTATTTTACTAACAAAGTGACACCTTAATATCGTCTTGGGCTTTGGTAACTTGCGCTCACCCAAAAATAATCAATACTAACTTCCTGAAGCTTGTAGGCGATCGCTCCTCCCAATTACTTTCAGGATGTACACCGCAGAGGTTTGTAAGCAAAGATTTCAATTTGATTGCAAAGACACATTTGCAAATATTATCTCTCTAATAGGAGACGTGCCTACGTTTGTCTCTACTAAACTTTTGCTTTCAAAGCTTGACATCTGCTACAAAATTTGTCGATAATTAACGTTTGTGGAAACTTTAGCTTTTTAAAATAAACTCTTGGCTAACGTCATTGTTATAGGTGCCCAGTGGGGCGATGAAGGAAAAGGAAAGATCACTGATTTACTCAGCCGCTCCGCAGATGTAGTAGTACGTTACCAAGGGGGTGTCAATGCTGGACACACGATTGTAGTCAAGGGTCAAACCTTTAAATTGCATTTGATTCCCTCTGGTATTTTGTACCCGGATACAGAGTGCATTATTGGTTGTGGAACAGTCATTGATCCACAGGTTTTAATAGCAGAACTCGATCAAATAGAAAAACTTGGCATTGCTACTAGCAACTTATTAATTGCTGAAACAGCACATGTAACGATGCCTTATCATCGCTTGATTGATCAGGCATCAGAAGAGCGGCGAGGAAATCATAAAATAGGCACAACTGGTCGAGGCATTGGCCCAACCTATGCCGACAAATCGGAGCGGACAGGCATCAGGATGTTAGACTTGATGGACCCCCAAGGGCTACGTGACCAGCTAGAGTGGACGATTAATTACAAAAACGTAATTTTAGAAAAGCTTTACAACTTACCACCGTTAGAACCCCAAAAGGTAATAGACGAATATCTAGGGTATGCAGAAAGATTGCGACCCTATGTAGTCGATACCTCGCTGAAAATTTACGATGCGGTTCAGCGGCGGCGCAATATTTTATTTGAGGGCGCCCAAGGTACACTTCTCGATCTAGATCACGGGACTTATCCCTACGTCACCTCTTCTAACCCAGTAGCCGGAGGGGCTTGCGTTGGTACAGGACTAGGCCCGACAATGATTGACCGGGTGATTGGGGTAGCAAAAGCCTACACCACTCGAGTTGGTGAAGGGCCTTTCCCCACAGAATTAGATGGGGAATTAGGAGAATTATTGTGTTCCCGTGGAGCAGAATTTGGTACAACCACCGGACGTAAACGTCGGTGTGGCTGGTTTGATGCGGTTATTGGTCGCTATGCTGTGCGTATCAATGGCTTGGACTGTCTAGCAATCACCAAACTAGATGTCCTCGATGAACTAGAGGAAATCAAAGTTTGTGTTGCCTATGAGATAGACGGCGATCGCTGTGAACATTTTCCCACTAGCGCCCGGAAGTTTGCTCAGTGTCGTCCTATTTACAAAACCTTGCCTGGGTGGCAACAGTCTACAAGTAACTGCCGTTCTTTAGATGATTTGCCAAGGCAAGCGTTGGATTATCTGAAATTTTTGGCAGAATTAATGGAAGTGCCGATCGCGATTGTTTCTTTAGGAGCCAGCCGCGATCAAACTATCATTGTCGAAGACCCCATACATGGCCCCAAACGGGCTTTGCTACATGCTGATGGCTCTCCAGCTTCTTTGCTGAGTGCTTAGGCTAGCCCAATTTGTCGATTCACAACTAACAATTTCTATGGAACTTACGATTGAGTGTAAAAAGCGGCCAGAAGGTAGCAAGCCTAATGCTTTGCGTCGTTCTGGGTTAATACCTGCTAATTTGTATGGTCACAAAGGTAGCGAGTCTGTTTCTTTAGTTGTTGATGCTAAAACTGTTGAGCAGTTGCTCAAAAAGGCTCGTGTCAACAAAACTGAGTTTGAACTTAATGTAACAGATTTGGATTGGCGCGGTAAAACCGTGATCCGGGAGGTTCAAACTCATCCAGCTAAAGGGACACCTTATCATTTGAGTTTTTTTGCTTCCAGCAAAGGTTGATACAGTTTGTCATAATTGCTGATGGAACCAGGGTGAAAACCCTGGTTTTTTATTGATTGAACCGCCAAGACGCCAAGGAAGCTAAGAAATGACAGAGGTTTCGATTCCACCTTTAATTCAGCAGATGTTGCAGCCTGGGTTTTATCCCCATCCGGTGCAGGAACCAGTGAAGTTAATTCAGACGCATGTTTCTTATGTGTTGTTGACTGGGGATTTTGTTTATAAGTTGAAGAAGCCGGTAAATTTTGGCTTTTTGGATTATTCGACTTTGGAAAAGCGCAAGCATTTTTGTGAGGAGGAGTTAAGGTTAAATCAACGGGGTGCGCCGGAACTTTATTTGGAAGTATTGCCTATTGCTTTGGTGGGTGAACAATATCAATTAGGGGAAACCCAAGCGGTAGAGTATGCGTTAAAGATGCGTCAGTTTCCCCAAGAGGCGTTGTTGAGTGAGATGTTTGAGCAGGGGAAGTTAAAACAGAGGCACATAGCACAATTGGGACGAGTAGTAGCGGATTTTCATGGGAAAACCGTTACCAATGATTACATTCGTTCTTTTGGGGAAGTATCACAAGTCCGGGCTGCGTTTGACGAAAATTACCAGCAAACGGAAAAGTATATTGGTGGGCCACAGACACAGGTACAGTTTGAGGAAACGAAGAAATATACAGATCAGTTTTTTGCAGAGCGTGGGGAACTGTTTAAAAGTCGTATTGCCAATGACTATATTAGGGAATGTCATGGTGATTTGCACTTAAGAAATATTGCGCTATGGCAAGATAAGATTTTGCTATTTGACTGCATTGAGTTTAACGAGCCGTTTCGCTTTGTTGATGTGATGTACGATGTGGCGTTTACGGTAATGGATTTGGAAGCGCGGCAGTCTCAAGATTTGGCTAATGTGTTTTTGAATACTTATATTGAGCAAACAGGGGATTGGGAAGGTTTACAGGTATTACCTTTGTATTTAAGTCGCCAGGCGTACGTCAGGGCGAAAGTAACTTCCTTTTTACTGGATGATCCGGGCGTACCGACAGAAGCTAAGCAGGAGGCAACAAAAACTGCTGCTACTTATTACAAACAGGCGTGGGAATATACTCAGCCGCGTCAAGGACAGCTAATTTTAATGTCTGGGGTATCTGGTTCTGGAAAAAGTACAACAGCTAGGTATTTAGCTCAACAGATAGGAGCAATTCACATTCGTTCCGATGCAGTACGAAAGCATTTGGCAGGTATTCCCTTACTGCAACGCGGTGGAGATGATTTGTATACCCCCGAAATGACTCAGAAAACCTATACACGCTTGCTGGAATTGGGAATAATGCTGGCAAGTCAAGGTTTTAATGTAATTTTAGATGCCAAGTACGATCGCCAGCAGTTACGACAAGAAGCGATCGCTCAAGCCCAAGCTAAGCAAATACCCTTGGATATTTTGTATTGTAAAGCACCGCATGATGTTTTACAACAACGTCTGCAACAGCGCACTGGTGATATTGCTGATGCAACTGCTGATTTGTTGGCGTCACAACTTGATACTGCTGAGACTTGGACTGAAAAAGAAAAACCATTTGTGAAAATTTTGGACACAACTCAACCAATACAGGCACAATTAAAGGAAATATTTAACTAATAGCCTTGACAGTGAATTTGAGATTCTGGAATTTGGATTTTAGATCGGCAGTTATTAGTGATTAGGAAAGTAATTGTTAGTAATCGGCTTGATGCTCATTAATCCAAAATCCAAAATCCACAATCCAAAATCCACAATCCAAAATCGGTTGACCTTATGGCACCACAAAAGAACAATTTCAACCAATTTCTCTCGATTTCACCCAATTTTTTAAATCAAATCCTATTTGGGATCTTTTTAACACTCATTTTTTTGGTGGTACGTTATCCACTACCTGTGAGTCTTTTTTTGGGCATATTAGGTGGTTTAGCCGTAGGCTGGCTGACAACAGCTAATAAAAGTAGCCCTCAGGGTGATTCTATTGCTTCTTCTGAGGGTGTTGACGCGGGTCTTAAATACTGGTTATTTTTCCTGCTTGGCTTTGTGTTTTTGGGATATCAACCATCCGTAAGTATCTTGCTGGGTTCGTTAGCTGGTATTGGTGGAGGCTGGATTATTGCTTGGTGGAAAAGCAAGGAAGAGACTAGAACACAAATCCCCGATGAATTAACAGATGAAACACAACTAGAATTACCTCCAACCCCAACTGTTAAGCGACGAGTCAGAAAGCCTACACGTCGTTACCGTCGTTCATCTGGAGGTTCTAACTGGCCACAATTTTGGCGGAGGTAAAAAGTTTTGTTAGTAGTTAGTGGTTAGTGGTTAGTGGTTAGTGGTTAGTGGTTAGTGGTTAGTGGTTAGTGGTTTGTTTTCTCCCCTGTCCTCCTTGTCTCCCTTGTCCCTGCTCCCCAATCCCCGATCCCTCTTTATGTTCTTGTATCTCTCAAAGTTGCTACCACTGTTTTTTTATCCCTTGGGGCTAGCTAGTATTTGTTTGCTGGTAGCACTGTTCATGTTGTGGAAACGTCCTCGTACAGCAGCGATCGCTATTACGTTGGCGCTAGTGATATTGCTGTTAAGTAGTAATGCCTGGATTGCTAATTTACTGGTGCGATCGCTAGAATGGCAATATTTGCCACCTGCACAACTACCAAATGCAGAAGCAATTGTTGTGTTAGGCGGTGCTACCAAACCAGCTTTGCCACCACGGCCAGGTGTAGATTTAAATGAAGCTGGCGATCGGGTGATTTATGCTGCTCAACTTTATCGCCAAAACAAAGCCCCTTTAATTATTCTGAGTGGTGGGCGCATTGATTGGGGCGACAATCAAGGCTTAGCAGAATCTGAAGATATGGCCCAAGTCCTCACCTCTATTGGTATACCACCAGCAGTTCTCGTTCAAGAATCTGAATCTCTCAATACCTATCAAAATGCAGTAAATGTCAAAAAAATACTTGACACTCGTGGGATTCGCCGGATTTTGCTAGTAACTTCTGCTATGCATATGCCCCGGTCATTTTTAATCTTTAAGCGTCAGGGTATTGAAGCTATTCCTGCACCTACTGATTTTCTGATAACTAACACTGAAATCAAAGCACTAGGTCATACTCCTAAAGCTGCTATTTTGAGTTTGTTACCAGATAGTTCTAATTTACACAAGTTTACTACGGCAGCTAAAGAGTATGTTGGTATGTTTGTCTATCGCTTGAGAGGCTGGCTGTAAAAATTTCAAACAAACCCGACGCATATTTCTGTTTGCTTTTTTCCTCATCAAATAACAAGTGTAGAGGTTGTAATTTGACCTCAAATAGTGAAAATATATTAATAAACATCGTTATATTAATAAAATTTGAGCGATCGCCTGATAACTAAATAAACCTATATTTTCCAGAGCATAAATTTTTGTGGGAAAAAGCTACAAAAATACACTAGACTTCTCCGACAAATAGTGTACCAGACGTGCCATGGCACGTCTGGTACAAGGATTTTGGGTAACGCATAATTAATTTCTGGAGATGTGTACTAAGTAAGCTATGAAACAAATGGTTACAATACAATCCAATAAGTGCGACCTCTTGATGATGGCTCAGCTTTGGCTGTAACTATTGCCAAGTGGCGTACACCCAAAGGACGAGACATTAATAAGTCAGGGATTATACCTGATGTAGTTGTAAATTTAACACAAGCTCAACAGCAAGCAATGCTTCAAAAGCGTTCATTTGGGACAATGGCAGATCCTCAGTACTCTCAAGCTGTGGAAAAACTTACCCAATTGATACAGAAAAAGTGATGATCAAAGAGTGGCAAGCCAAGGAATGCGATCGCATTTTATACCCCGTAATTAAACTGATAACTGATAACTGTTAAATAAGCCTAATTGTATATCGTGCATCTTATCTTGAGTATGCCAGAGACAAGTTATCTGCCCTTCTGCCTCCAGCATAGCTGCCTTCTTCAATAAGTACGCAATAATGAATGAGGAGTTGAACAAGAAATTATCAACTTTCACTCTTAATTTTTGCTTTTAATTAATTAAAATTATGTATAAAGACTTACCACATATTATTCCTTCCCCTCAACCTCAAATTGAGGAAAGTTTTGCTGTCTACCAAACAACTCACCAGTTTTATCACGAAGTTAAAACCAGAGCAGATTATCAAGAATACTGTGAGTGGTATTACGCAATAGCAGAACAGCATCGTCAAGACCTTAAAAAAGTGCGCGGCGAATTCAATATAATGCAGTTTTTTGTTCGCCGCCAATGAGGGACGTTAAATAATTTCTAACTCCTTTTCGCGGAAGTGAGCTTTAAATTTTTTGCTAAACTGCACTAAAACAGGCAAGTTAGCACTAACTGGTCTATCGTGCCACTGGGTAACAATATCTACCACTTCTCCCTCTGTACCTTTTAGGTCAAATGGATTACCACGATGTTCGGGATGATGGTAAACTACCACGGATTCTTTAACACGGACGCGATCGCCTTTCTTCATAATAGAATTCACACCTAGCTTCTGCTTTTCCACAAGTGTCTCCACTGCCATCCCTCACTGAACTTGCTGCTGATAAAACATAGACTGCTTGCAAAAGTTGCTGTTGGCTTCTAGGCAGTATTGAAGCTTGATTTAATGCCTCAATACTGCCTAGACAAACAAAGCCTGCCTATGCAGGCTTGAATATGGTTTGTTCTCTTAGTCTAAAACCCTTGTTTTCCAATCGACGGGAGAATAAGAGAACCAGGCGACATCTAAAATCACCTGTGCTTTGGCAAGGGGCCTAACCATTTTATCTTCACTCTAGGGTGATACAGCAGTCAAGTTAGTTGGTTGTGGTTGTTGGTGGTTGGTGGTGAGTCAGCGCGCCCCAAGGGGGGTCCCTCCCCCAACCCCAAAGGGGGCCCCTAGCCCCCAATCCCCACTCCCTGTCGGTCGTGGGGGCCGGTGAGTTCCCCACCACCCCACCACCCCATCTCCCCACCTCCCCATCTCCCCACCTCCCCACCACCCTACCTCCGGGGTAGACACAGCTGTTGCACTCTTTGGGGAAGTTGTCTACACATTTGCTGGAATGTTTGCGGCTGCAATTGTTGCCAAGCAAATAACCCTACCGTTGCACCTCCTAGCAACAAAGCCAGTAATCCCAGCAGTAAAACCAAAGGTTTATGTTGGCGTTGAGTAGTATTAGAAGTTTCGCTGATGGGGGAAATGTCTAACTCCAGCAATACTTGTGAACTTGCTGCTAACTCAGATTCTTCTGGTTGTGGTTCTTCTGGGACAATTTCTACTTGTTTTTCTTCGACAACTTCTATTTGTAATTTCTTTTGAGTAACTGGAACCAAATAATCTGGAGAAAGACGATAATGGGCAAGCACCACAGATACATTGTCATGGCCGTTTTTCTGATTTGCCAGTTGAATCCAAGCATGAACAGCGTCTTCTAAAGTCAGTTCCCCTGTTAATACTGGTACAGCGTAATCTCGCCAAGCTTGTTCTACTAAATTATTGTCGCTCAAGCCATCGGAACACAACAATAATATGCCGTCTTCTTCCAAAATCAAGCGCCGAACTAGAGGACGAAGCAATTCACCATCTTTTGTTCCTAAAGCTTGGGTGAGGACAGTAGCATCTGGGCGTTGCAACGCCTGGCGATAGAGACTGCGGGCATGGCATACTTCCCGTGTTGCCACATCATCATCAACTGTAAGTAGCTGGCAGTAGTTACGGGTAATCCAGTAAGCACGACTATCACCCACATTAACTAAATAAAGTTCCTGGGCATTGTCTGATTGCCACCCAGCAGTAGTTTGAATGCGTTGCGGGATTTGGGCAGCCATAACAATGGTTGTAGCCATACGTTGGGTGCCTGTACGTTTTTGTTCGTCATTACAATTGCAAATAATGTTGTTGATTACCCGCAAACTCGCTTCTAACTGTTGTTGCAATAAATCTGGCGGTACAATCTCGGCTTGTTCGGTAACTTCTTGTAATAATGCGCGAATTTGCAGTTTCGCAGACTGCACTGCTAATTGACTGGCAACTTCACCGCCTTCATGCCCACCAATACCATCGCAAACGATCGCTACTCGTGGTAATAATGAATCAGCGATCGCATTGTTGCCATGAGGATAGCAAGTATCTTCGTTTTGTATCAGTCCTTCAGCCCCTTTATCGGTTGCACCTGCTACTTTGATGCTTAAAGGTAATTCCGCCGCAGATGTCAATAATAAAGCATTCAGTTGAGCAGCAATATCTTTTAACCCTGCCTCACCACTACACATTTGTTGAACTATTTTTTGCAAGTCTCTTGCAACTTGGGTTTTGGCAGTAACTACCAAAGGTTGCCAACACTCTCCCAAATGCTTTACACTTGGCTGTCCTGACTGCTGAAGTTGTAACAGCCGCACACACCAACCTTGCACTCTTAAATTATTTGGTATGAGCAAACTACTTGCTACTCCCATTTCAGACAAAGGCTGCCACAATTGCAGAATTTGCCATAGCCAGTAAACTTGTCTAACTGCCGTTGCTTGCTGCCATGCTTTTGTTAATGTTGGGTAAAGATTTCCCGCTTCATCTATAGGCACATTTTCCAGCAAGAGAATATCATCTGCTGCTTCTGTTTGAGAAAGAACAAATCCATAAACTTGGGGTAGGTGTAACCGTTGTTGATATAACCGCAGGTAAGGAATAATTTCTTTTGGTATTGCGCTGGGTATGTTAGGTAACTTTCCTGGTTGAGTATCCAGCCAAATCCGAGGTGCAATTACCTCATATTTATCAGCTACTTTTTCTCCTTGGGGAATTGTACCTGCTGATGACCCAATTACCCAAAGATAGCGATGAATCAGGGGAGTTTGACAATTTGCACAAACACGGTTATCTACAGGGTTGATTGGGCGAGTACAGATAGGATTAGGACAATTAATTATCCGTTGAGCCAAAATCATGCAAGTGTAAATATCTAGGTAAATTGATAGGTGAAGTTCGATTAAATTTAGCAGCCAAAAATTGAAATGTTAGACTAGACTGGATTTACTGGTTTACTTTTAACACTAGTTAATTAAAAGTTGAAAATTTTTACGTAAAAAATTTTAGTACATCACAGTAGAAATATAAATAAATATAATGTTTAGGATGGCGCTATGCCAATTTCTACGGCAATGTGGTTGTCGAGTTCTACCCTCATCTGGCTGCTGGTAGGAGCAGGTTTGTGCTTAATAGAACTGTTTTTGCCAACGGCTTTTGTAGCTTTGATGATGGGAATTAGCGCTTTTGTGGTGGCGCTACTCTCTCCAGTGATTTTAGGAAAATTATGGCTGCAATTAGTTGTTTGGCTACTGCTTTCTGTAGTGCTAATTGTGCTTTGTCGTCGTTTAGTGACACCGGTGCGAGGCAAGTCAAAACTTCAGGATGCAACCACGGCTGAAACTTTAACAGAAATACCACCTGGAAAAGCAGGAAGAGTATTATACGAAGGCAATTCTTGGCGGGCGCGGTGTTATGATGACCATTTAGCGATCGCACCAAATCAAAGAGTTTATGTAGTCAGGCGCGAAGGGACAACTCTAATTGTCATGCCGGAATATTCTTCACTTCAATAGTTGGTGGTTAGTGGTTGATTGTTGATTGTTGTAGAGACGTGCCATGGCACGTCTGTACATTGATTAGTGGTTAGTGGTTAGTGGTTAGTGGTTAGTGGTTAGGAATCAGTACCAGCCGCAGTGGGTAATAGAATTTGATAACTGATCACTGATAACTGATAACTGATTTATTCACCTACTTAAAAATTAGGAGATAAATAATGGAACCTTTGTTTTTTCTTATAAGTTTAGTTTTAGGTGGTTCGGTAATAGCAAGTTCTGTGAAAGTAGTCAACCAGGGTAATGAAGCTTTGGTTGAACGCTTAGGTAGCTATAATAAAAAGTTGGAACCAGGACTGAACTTTGTTGTTCCTTTCATGGATAGAATTGTCTTTCGTGAAACTATCCGAGAAAAAGTTTTAGACATTCCCCCACAACAATGCATTACTCGCGATAACGTCAAAATTACCGTTGATGCAGTAGTTTACTGGCGCATCGTCGATATGGAAAAGGCTTATTACAAAGTAGAAAATCTCCAAGCTGCCATGGTGAATTTGGTGATGACACAAATTCGTGCGGAAATGGGCAAACTAGAACTAGATGAAACCTTTACCGCCCGTTCAGAAGTAAATGAACTTTTATTGCGAGATTTAGATATTGCTACCGATCCTTGGGGAGTAAAGGTAACGCGGGTAGAACTAAGAGACATTCTTCCATCTCAAGAAGTGCAGCAGTCGATGGAATTGCAAATGTCGGCGGAAAGACGTAAAAGAGCAGCAATTTTAACTTCTGAAGGTGAACGAGAATCAGCTATTAACAGTGCCAGAGGTAAAGCAGAAGCACAAGTTCTAGAGGCTGAAGCTCGTCAAAAAGCAGTGATTTTGGAAGCAGAAGCTCAACAAAAAGCCCTAATTCTCAAAGCCCAAGCCGAACGCCAGCAACAAGTTCTCAAAGCCCAAGCTATTGCTGAGTCTGCGGAATTGATTGCCCAAAAAATTAAAACCAACCCTACAGCCTCTAAAGCCTTAGAAGTTCTGTTTGCCTTAGGTTATCTAGATATGGGCGCAACTATTGGCAAGAGCGATAGCAGCAAAGTCATGTTTATAGATCCTCGCACAATTCCTGCTACCCTAGAGGGCATACGCTCGATTGTTTCAGATGTCCCAACAGATTCTAACCAGATTTTAGACAACCAGACGTCAAACATAAATACAAATGGTCTTGGCTGAGATAATTCTTCAATGGTACAAGTCCCCAGATTCCATAGAATCAAACCAATCCACAATCCAAAATCCTGTTAGCGGACGACTATTCCATCGCGGCTTGAGCCATATGGCATTGTTTACACAAACCAAAAAACTCTAAGGTATGGTAAAAGATTTTAAAATTATGGGTGACTTGCAATTGTGTTTCTAGTTCATGGACTGGACACTGATTAATTGCAATGGAAGTGCCACATTGCAGACAGGTGAGATGATGCTTATCTTGCTGCGCCAAGCTATAAAGGGCTTCACCGTTAGCCAATGTCCGCACTTGCACCATACCTTCCAGTTTTAAGGCTTCTAGAGAGCGGTAAACTGTTGCCAAACCCATACTTTGATCGCGGTTACGCAGTTCCACGTAAATATCCTGGGCAGAAATACCTTGTTTGATGGTTTTGAGAAGATTCAGAATCCGCTCTTGGCTACGGGTACGTATAACTTTCATAGACACTATCTTGAAAATGGGAGCAAGGGTAAAGCTATGTCTTGGCTAACTTATAGCTTAACGCCGATAACTTGTAATCTTTATTGTCGCTGAACTGCAACATAAAGATATAGTATGAGCGTAGCAGCATTCAGCGAAAGTCAGTGCAAAGGAAGTATCGAGCCAAAATTTTTGTCACACTCCGTCCTTCAGTTTTAGATCCTGCTGGTGTAGCAGTGCAATCGGGGCTGAAGCAGTTGGGATACAATAACGTGGAACAAGTGCGGATTGGTAAGTATATAGAAGTCACCCTGATTTCACCAGATGAGAATTCTGCACGTCAAAATCTGGATCAGATATGTGATCAAATGTTAGCAAATCCAGTGATTGAAAATTATCGTTTTGAGTTGATTGAAGTGGAATCACAGACGGGAGTGATTTAAAAAGATGGGGAACTCACCGGCCCCTGGTGGGGATTAGGGGCAGTGGGGAGGTTGGGTGATGGGGAGAAGAACAAATGATCTGGACAATTGACCATTGACTATTGACTATTGACTAAAAATGAAATTTGGTGTTGTTGTTTTTCCAGGTTCTAATTGCGATCGCGATGTTGCTTACGTTACCAGGGACATCTTAGGGCAACCAACTCGCATGGTTTGGCATCAAGATACGGATATTGCCGATTTGGATGTGATTATTCTCCCTGGTGGATTTAGCTATGGTGATTATCTGCGCTGTGGTGCGATCGCTCGTTTCTCACCCGTGATGCAGCAAGTCATTGAACATGCACAAAAAGGCAAATTTGTCCTCGGTATTTGCAACGGGTTTCAGGTATTAACTGAAGCAGGGCTATTACCGGGAGCATTGACAAGAAATCGGGATTTGCATTTTGTTTGCGATCGCACTCCCTTGAAAGTCGAACGCAATGATTTAGCTTGGACACAAGCTTACTCTAGTGGTGAAATTATCACTTTACCCATTGCCCACGGAGAAGGACGATTTTATGCAGATAGACCGACATTAGCAGAACTAGAAGATAACGGTCAAATAGTGTTCCGTTACCAGGGTGAGAACCCCAACGGTTCGCTGAAAAACATCGCCGGTATTTGCAATGCTACAGGTAATGTCTTAGGGATGATGCCGCACCCAGAAAGGGCAGCAGATCCCGCCCTTGGTGGTACAGATGGGTTGAAGTTGTTTGCTGGTTTGTTAGAAAAAGCAGTCGTGGCAGCAGGAGTTTAGTACATTAGTACAAATTTAAGCCTCTGGATAGGGTATTCCTCGTGTTTGCGAATCTAAGCTGAGGTGTATTCAGTTACGCAAATCGAGGAAATTATTATGCCCGGTGGACACGCCAGCCATAAAGGCACTTCTGCTAAACCCAACGTCAACGCCAGTGGACTCACAAATGCTGCTGACGATGCTACGGAAAATCCTCAGGAAGTTGTAGGAAATCGTACCGATTCTTCGAGTAGAACGGATGAAGCGACGGTAAATCCTGCTGCTATTGAGCGTCCGCAAGAACCGGATGAGCAAGAGTAGGGTTTGGCAAGTTGAGAGTAAACGTAGGGACACAGTATTGCTGTGTCCTTTGTTGTGTCAATGATTTTATTTCTTCAAATATATTAGTATATATTTTTACTTAAACAATACATGATATAGCAGTTAAACGTAACACGCTTACTTCAAACCCCGAATTACCAACAGACAAATTAGATTTGTTTGTTTACCCAATTACGAAAATTTCGCGTCATCCCCATCACTCCTACTCTCATCAGGTATTTATGGGTTTATTTTATCGTTGTCACGGTGGAGCGATCGCATTTGCTGCTCTGATAGGTTTGAAAGCCACCCATAACTAAAGTTTTCATTGATATAGTATGACCTTCTGCCCTCTGCCTTTTTTTGTAAGAGTTTTGACATAAAAACAGTATTGTAAAATAGAAAGAGTAGGATTCGGAGGACCAGTTCACTGGTCATAGACGCTTATCGAGACTATTTTCGGTAATCTTCAGGGTTTAAAGTCCAGCCAGCTAAAGCAACTACAGCGGCTGTATCATCAACGCATTCCTGGCGATCGCATCACTACGCCGGAGTTTGCCCAGCGTTTGGCAGCTATTAGTACAGAAATCAATCAACCTGTATGTACCTATCTCAATCGTCGCGGACAAGTGATCCGCGTCGGGGTAGGTACTCCGCGTCAAACGCAAATTCCACCGTTGGAATTGCCTCGTTACGGTGCGGAACGACTAAGCGGTATCCGTTGTATCGCCACCCACCTCAAATCAGAACCGCCGAATGAAGCGGCACTGACATCTATGGCATTACAACGGCTTGATGCATTGGTCGTAATAAATATTACAGGAACAGGATTTCAAAAACGGGGTGGTGGGGCTACAGGATATGTCAAAGAAGCATATTTAGCGCACCTGACCTCACAAGAGTCCCGCGCTTTAATTACCAGTCCCTCTTTGAAGGTGGAAAATGGCAATGTGCCATCCCCAAGTTGGAACGTATCGCCACCAATGAGTCTGGATGCACTGGCAAAACAGGACTTAATTGATTTAGTAGAAGGACTGGAAGAAGATTTCCGGCGGGAATTTGTCGCCCAAGAGGTAGACATTGACCATGACCGCGTGGTGATCGTTGGAGTGATGACCGATGATCTGTCATCCCAACAATTCCAAGATATCGTGGCAGAATTAGGACGGTTAGTGGATACTGCTGGTGGAGAAGTATTACAGACTTTATGGCAAAAGCGATCGCGCATTCATCCCCAAACAGTAGTTGGTGAAGGTAAAGTACAAGAAATAGCCCTCACAGCCCAAACACTGGGAGCTAATCTTGTAGTCTTTGATCGCGACCTTTCACCTTCCCAAGTCCGCAACCTCGAGACTCAAATTGGTGTCCGAGTCGTTGACCGCACAGAAGTAATTTTAGATATCTTTGCTCAACGCGCCCAATCTCGTGCTGGTAAATTACAAGTAGAACTAGCGCAGTTGGAATATATGCTGCCACGGCTAAGTGGCAGAGGACAAGCCATGTCTCGACTCGGTGGTGGTATCGGTACTCGCGGTCCTGGTGAAACTAAATTGGAAACCGAACGACGTGCGATTGGTCGACGTATTTCTCGTTTACAACAAGAAGTTAACCAGCTACAGGCCCATCGAGAACGGTTGCGACAACGGCGACAAAATCGAGAAATTCCTTCTGTAGCTTTAGTTGGTTATACAAACGCAGGTAAGTCTACCTTACTGAATGCCTTAACAAATGCCGAAGTTTACACCGCCGACCAATTATTTGCTACCCTTGACCCTACCACACGCCGCTTAGTTGTTCCCCATGCAGCAACTAATGAACCCCAAGAAATTCTCATTACAGATACGGTAGGTTTCATCCACGAATTACCAGCATCGTTAATGGATGCTTTTCGTGCCACTTTAGAAGAAGTTACAGAAGCGGATGCCTTAATACATTTAGTAGATTTGTCGCATCCAGCTTGGTTAAGTCACATTCGTTCAGTCAGGGAAATCCTGGCTCAAATGCCAGTCACCCCTGGCCCAGCACTGGTTGTTTTTAACAAAATTGACCAAGTTAGTAGTGAGGCCTTAGCTCAAGCAAGGGAAGAATTTCCTTTAGCAGTATTTATTTCTGCAAGCAAGCGCTTGGGATTAGAAACTCTACGTCAGCGTCTTGGTCAATTGGTGCAATACGCTACTTCCTCTGGGTAAATACGTAGCTTTCACCTATGTTCAAAATTCCAGCTGCTTTAAAAGCAAAGCTCACAAGCCATATCATTTCACGCTGTTCATGTAAATAATCTAGATCGTAGAGACGGTACTATTCGCGTCTCTACAAAACTTATTTGTATCAAGCATTTTGTGAAACAGTATGACTCCTTATACATCCAACCCTACCACCGTTAAGTTAGGCGGATGCTCAACTATAAACTGATAATATATCTCCTGTTTCCCCTGAGCAGGAATCATCAAATCCCATTCCAATATCCCCATTTCACCAAGTTGAATTGAGGGGTTGCTGCGAGTTAGACGGACTTTTATTTGCTCGTTGCGACTGACTGGTAATTGTTCAGTTAATTTTAAAGTTGCTGGTTGGTTGAGCAAATTGGTAATTAATAATCGATAAGCATAAGTAATTCTGCGGTTATTACCAATTAATTTTTTCTCAACTTGCCGCTCAACTAACTCACGCTCAATTTTCAATCCTTCGTCAATACCTAAGTTAACTTTAAACTCTTGTCCTGGTGCAATATTTTCGAGCTGAGTAGTTCCTACAAAAATATCGTCGCGGTAAATATTTGCTTTACCAGGTAACAAAGTCGCCCCCTCAGAGCTATTTTTTACCTTTGCTTGCAGATAGGCGAAACTCACCAAGCGCGGCATTGCTATGTAATTAAAGCTACATGGAAAATCATCATCGAAAATTGTAGTTTTGTGGGGTGTGCCGTCACTAGGTATATTAGCGCTACTACTCAGTTTAAAAGTAACTACACTCCCTTCTCTAGATACTTCTGCTATTACAGTTTCGGCTACTATGTCTTCTTGTACTTCTCCACTTCCTGGTGCTGGAGTTGGCATTGCAGTATCTGCTTCTGCGGCTCCTAACTGATTCCTCGCACGCATAGGTGCGGCTGTCATGACGTAACCATACTGTCTAGGAATAGGTATGTCAATATACCAAGGTTCAAGTTTAGGTGGCAGTGTACCTAGTCCTGGTTTGGCGGTAGAAAGAGTCAGAGCTACACCCAACCAATCTTCGCCTGTGCTTTGGGTTACTTCTGCTAAATAACCAAGGTTGACAACATTACTGGTACTGCTTACCCGTACGTCATACAAAGGAGTCCAACTGGCACGACTAACTAGGTAAGATACTTCTAGTTCAAATTCTCCTGCACCCGCAGGTTCTATCCCGACACTCAAGCTTAAACTTTCTTTGGGATGGGGTGTTTGAATAGTTTGCAATTGCTGGCGGAGTGCTTGTAATTGCTTGTCTAATTGTTGCTGACGGGTTTTGCATTCTGCTGTGGCGATCGCATACTCTGTATACTGACTTCCCAGAAAGTTAACAAAATCCAAAGTCTCGCTCAGATTAAGATTTTTCCGGGCCAAACTAATAGAAAATTGTTCTTCTGTTTTCTCACGCAAACCTTGGATAAAACTCGACTGCAATGCCAAAGCATCAACTTGTGCTTGCAGGTGTTGCCATTCTGCTTCTAGTTGTTGAATTTGTTGAGTCAACTGAGCAACTTTTGCCGCTATGGGTTCGGTAGAAAAGATGCGATCGCATCTCACTTCCAACAAGCGCACTGCTACCTTTCCCTTACCACTAACCCTTACCGACTCTGTTTCCACAATATCTGGCAGTGGAGTGATGACTAATTCTTTTTCTTGTCCTGTTAAGGAGACAATACTGCTTCTTGTTACCAAAGCTTTGTCAGAGTACACCGTCACTGCCACAATCTGACTTGTTACAATTTTTCGCACAGATGGTATTTCTGGGTTCACCACTGCCAGTTTCCCCCTATGTTTTTATATAGACGTGCTGGTTAATTTTGCAGGTTTACAGGTCTAGCCGTCAAGATTTAGTTAGTTGCTGGTTGATCGCTGGTGGTTAGTGGTTGATTGTTGATTGTTGTAGAGACGTGCCATGGCACGTCTCTACATTGGTTAGTGGTTAGTGGTTGGTGGTTAATTGTTTACTACTCCCCACCTCCCCATCACCCCACCTCCCCACCTCTTCACCTCCCCATCACCCCACCTCCCCACCTCTTCACACTTCCATTCCTTTAGACAGGGTAAAATAAAAAGTCGCTCCCTGATTAACTGCTGCTTCCACCCAGATGCGTCCGCCGTGTTTTTTGACAATCTGCTGCACAGAAGCGAGTCCTACACCTGTACCTGGAAACTCTTCCTGAGAGTGCATTCTCTGGAAAGCTCGAAATAATTTCTCAGCATATTTCATGTTAAAACCAGCACCATTATCCCGCACATAAAACGTTGGCAAACTGTGAGATTCTGGTGTAGCACCAAACTCAATTCGAGCTTTCTGACACTGGGATGTATACTTCCAAGCATTAGATAGTAAATTTTCTAGCACGATACGCAAAAGAACAGGATCGCCATGTGCTGTGAGTTCTGCTTGAATAATAGTTTCCACTTGACGCTCAGGATCACTAGCCTTAAGGTTTGCTAAAATCTCCTGAGCCATGTTGCTGAGATTGATTGTTTGCGGCTGAATTTCCACTCGTGAGAGTTGGTGTAGAGAGAGGATATGCTCAATCTGATTGTTCATACGTTCAGCAGCAAGGCACATGCGGTTAATGTAATATTTTGCTTGCTCATCAAGTTGACTACCGTATTCATTCAGTAAAAGTGTACTGTAGCCATTGATCGCACCTAATGGCGATCGCAAATCGTGAGAGAGGGTATAGGCAAAACCTTCTAGTTCTTGATTAACAGCTTCTAACTCCGCCGTGCGATCGCGTACTCTTTGTTCTAGTTCGTTGTAAACGCGGACGTTTTCTATAGCTACTGATGTAGTGTCTGCCAAAGCTTGAATCAATTCTACTTCTTCTGAAGTCGCCCGATGTGGTGTCGCCCAATAATTACCAATAGCGCCAATTGGTTCTTCTTTGCGGATCGGCACCATCACTAAACTCTTGATAAAAGTGGGCTGATAAGCTTCAAAAGGAATGCGCTCATCACCATACACATCTTCTATAATTACCTGTTGCTTGTGCTGCATACACCAGCCACCGATACATATATTGATTGGGAAACGTTTGCCTTGCCACAACGGTTGAATAGCATTTTCTTCGGCGTAATAACACATGTCTTTCTCAAGCAACACAAAGGTAGCCCCATCAGCATTGGTAAGTTCTCGTGCTGCTACACGTACAATCGCCGTAATTTCTTCCAAGCTACGCGCTAGTGAAAGTTCCTGAACAACCTTAATCAGTTGTTTCATTGCCGAAATATTGGCACCTAAGCTGCTTGGCGATCGCTGTTGCCTTATACCACTAACTGCACGCTGAACAATCGGTACAAGGCGCCACAACTGATTTTTACTAATATAGTCTACTGCTCCTTGACGTAAATAATTAGTAGCTTCTTGCTCATTGATACCAGAGGAGACAAAGAAAAAGGGAACATCAGGACACTTTTGTTGGGCTGTCTCTAAAGCAGCCTGTGCAGAAAATCCAGGGATGCTGCTATCGGACACAATTAAATCAAAATTACCCTCATCCAAAGCAGCGAGATAATCAGAACCCATCTTCGCTAAGAATATTTCACATTCCAAGCCATTTTTAGCTAGCATTAGCCGAATCAGTTCGGCGTCGATAGGATCGTCTTCAAGGTGGAGAATGCGTAGTTTATTCATAAAATATTCTTTTAAAACAAAATATATTCATTTAAAAAAAGCAATATGCTTATTCCAGTACATATACTTATGATTTCTATTTACCAATTACTTTTTGTAATTAAGTTTTAAAAAATATTTAAAATTAATTATTCTCTTTTAATTATTTTATTCAACAAAATCTAAACAATAAATTATTTTTTAAGCAAATAAAATATGTATTTTAATTTTGAAAAATCTGTTTCTTCTATTTTAACAAGCAACTATATGAATTTAAATCTGAAATAAGAGGTCATTTATAAAGTAAAAATAAAATCACTGTAGGTTGTGTTAGGCGCATTAGATACTGCTTAGTACCAAATTGCATAAATCCATCGCGAAATCCCTGTGCTAAACTCTGCTACCTGGTGCGCTCTCCTCTGCGTTTCTCTGCGTTTAATAACGCTATACTTTTAAGCAAAGCCTACCTAACTATATCCACATCTATTTCAAGTTGAGGTTGCTATATAGGGGGAGATTATAGCCAAGAAAAATTACATGACATTTTCCTTCTATGTCTCCCCTGTTTGCAAGTCAAACAAAATTGCTACAGAATTTCATTTTTAACCTTCCCTGTGAAAATCCAAACTTGAAAATTGCAAACTTTAGTTTATGCCGCTTTCCTCATGCTTATCACTACTAGAAACAACAGTTTGCTCAACAATTTGTTTGGCTGCATCAAGTAGGTACTCAAAATAAGTACGAGCAACAATAGATAGTTGTTTTCCAGATGGATAAACCATGTACCAATCTCGTTTAATGGGAAAGTTTTCTACATCTAGAATAGTTAAATCTCCGGTATCTGGTAACAGAGTATGACGAGACAAAACAGAAATTCCTAAACCACCAGCTATGGCATGTTTAATTGCTTCGTTGCTTCCCAATTCTAGTTTAACCTTTACAGTTACCCCATGCTGGTCAAACAATTGCTGCACAGCACGGCGTGTTCCTGAACCTGGTTCCCGCATGATAAAAGGTTCATCAGCAAGACGTTGAATAGGGATGTTTTTTTCTTTCGACAGAGGATGATTAATTGGTGCTAAAACTACTAGGGGATTTTCCAAAAACTGTTGATAACTTACATCCAAATGTTCTGGAACCTGACTCATAATATACAAGTCGTCCATATTGTTAGTCATGCGTTCCAGAATGCCTTCATGATTTGTCACTTGTAGTGATATCTCAATCCCTGGATAAAGTTGACAAAAAGGCCCTAACAATCGTGGTATAAAATATTTAGCTGTGGTAATTACTGCTAAGCGTAATTGCCCTTGTTTTAGCCCTTTTAAATCTGCCACTTTCATTTCAAACTGGGCTATAGTCTCGAAAATTTGCCGACAAGTGGCGTATAATTCCCGTCCAGCCTCTGTCAAATACAGGCGCTTACCTACTTGTTCAAATAACGGCAAACCCACTGATTTCGTCAGTTGCTTGATTTGCATAGAAACAGTAGGCTGAGTAAGAAAAAGTTCTTCAGCGGCACGTGTAAAGCTACCGTGTCGCGCCGCCGCCTCAAACACCTTCAATTGGTGCAACGTCGCTTGGTTCAAGGGTGATTCTCCTCTACTAATGGCAACTTCAAGTAATGAGTTGTAAATATAGATATTACTCTATGCCTGTTATTATTAGATAGGTATTTAACTTATAGAATTAAAAAGTTATTATCAGAACAACAAGCAAAGCGTAAGATGCCTTCCAGCCAACGTTGCACACCTTAGAAGGTGCTTTTTGGGGATAGTAAACAACGTTGTACTAACCTCGTCCTGCTGGGTGTGTACAACGTTTTTTTCTTCGTCACATTTGTTATGATTCCTCCTGTATTTTTACAGGTAATGTAGATAAATCTGGCAACTGGAGTAATTCTGCCTCAGCGACTGGTTCTTTAATATTGAGTGGCAATCTTACAGGTTGACGCTGTTCTAGCCAGCAATTTGCTACTGGTAAAGTTTGCTCTAGTTCATCAAGCGGTCGAGGAATTACCATGACAGCATTTAATTCTCCGATGCGTTCTGCCTCGTACATGCCAGCTTCTACTGCTACCGCAACATTTGCTACAGAGCCACGAATAATGGCTGTACACAAACCTGAACCAATTTTTTCATATGCTGCCAGTTGGACATCAGCAGCTTTGAGCATGGCATCAGCAGCTCCTACCATTGCAGGAAAACCCCGCGTTTCTACTAAGCCAACTGCTTGATTACTCAAACGACTATAAGTACCATCTTCAGTGATTGCACTGAGACGACTATTGATCGGTAATACTACTTCTAGGTTGGGAAACGGTCTAGGAATTACTAAGCTAGAAACAAACTGATCGAACTGTTTAGCAGTTTGCTCACCAGCTTCTACTGCTAGACGGACATCAGCGATCGCTCCTCTGACAATCGCAGTACAATGACCACTACCAATTTTTTCATATCCGACTAGGTGAACCCCAGCGGATTTAAGCATCATATCTGCCGTACCTACTATGGCCGGAAAACTGCGAGTTGACACTAGCCCTAAAGCACTATCCCTGAGGATGTTTTGACGAGATGTCTGGGCATTGTATGCGTCCATGTGAATTCTCCAGGATATTCAAACCGACAACTTACAATTAACACTTACTCAGACTGCTCGTCAGAAGAGGGCTTATTCAAGGATTGCCGATGCGGAAATAAAGTGATCAACAATTGCTGGATGCTTCCCTGTCCGTAAATGTGAGTACCGATGTTATTTGGAGATTCAGTGGTAGGCTCTTGTTTACCCTGAGTGTCCAGTTGTGAGTCCTGAGTAGCGGAAGATAGGGACGAATTTGATTGAGAGTTCCACAAGTCTTCTTGTATGTCTATATCCTCTTCCCTAGAAGCAGGATTAGTAGTAGATGGTTGTGGCTGTTGGGTTTTTTCAGTTACTGCGACAGAATCACTCCAATGGCGACTGTTGTCTCCAAGAACTGAACCCGGTGCAACTACTTGTCCAGGAGCCACGGAACAATTAAACACTGTTGTTGCCGAACCGATGCAAGCATTTGCACCTATTTTACCACTGCCAATCATGAGGAAACCGGCTCCCAGGTTTGCCCCAGTTTCTACTTCTAGGGTTCCTTCATGAACTTTGAGGATTGAACCCATACCAATACAAACCCCTGATCCAATAATAATCTTACTGTTTGGAGCCGCTTGCAGTATCACCCCTGGTGCAATCACAGCACTCGGATGAATCATTACCTCGCCACTGATGTAGGAGTCAAAGTTATTACCCAGGCGCAGTGGCGGCACAGACATGGAATTTTTAACCTCGGAAGCCGAAGAAAATACGATGGGGAGTTGGGGGGCTAGGGGTCCCCACTTTGTGGGGTTGGGGGGCAATGGGGAACTCACCGGTCCCCACTCCCCGTGGGGTGATGGAGTTTACTAGGAAAGAATTTCTTCCCTCCCCCCATTTCCCAATCTCCCCATCCCCTTTTTTACGGGCGCTGAACAATCAACTCCAATACCCGACGCTTGGCTTTGGGGTCAATACCAATCAAGCGTACGTATTCGCCTTGATATTCGTTCATGTAGCCTTCTAATGCTGCGATCGCTTCCCTGATGCTATTAGCCTGAATTTGTCCACAGCTAGCCCAGGAACCTGTACGGAAACGTCTCCCGTCTACGTGTTCCGCGCTAATTTTAAAGCCTCCAGCCAACAGTTGCTGTAGTTGTTCTACTGCTTCGGAACTTAATTTGCTGCTGGTTGCTGTTGCTGTTGTGCCACTAGAAGCAGAAGCATAAGAGGTTGTTGTAGCAGTTAATTTACTGCTACTAGGTGTATTAACTGGGCCATTGGGGCGTTGGATGATACTTTCCAATACCCGGCGTTTCGCTTTGGGGTCGATACCAATCAAGCGCACGTATTCGCCTTGATGGTTATCCATACAATCTTCTAGGGCTGCAACTACATCCCCAGCTGAACTTGATTCAATGGGCTTGCAGCTTTGCCACGAACCTGTACGGAATCGGCGTTCATCGACGTGTTCTGTACCAATTTTGTAACCACCTGCTAACAACTGGCGGATTTGGTCGATTGTTTCACTGCTGAGTCTGCTGTTACCATTGTTGTGGCTGCTGCCGTTACCGTTGTAGCTGCCATTGTTGCTGTAACTAGTAGGAGCTTTGAAGGAACTTGGTGCTTGAACAACACCATCGGGACGTTGGATAATGTTTTCCAACACACGCCGTTTGCCTTTGGGGTCAATGCCAAACAGACGGACATACTCGCCACTATGGTCTCTCAGACAAGCTTCCAAAGCTGCGATCGCTTCATCTAAGCTTCTCGCTTCAATTGGTCTGCAACTAGTCCAAGAACCTGTGCGGAACCGTCTTTGGTCTACGTGTTCTGTACCAATGTGATATCCTTGCTGTAACAGATAGCGTACTTGCTCTACTGTTTCCGCACCCAAGCTATTGCTAGACACCTCGTCGCTCCTTTCAAATACATCAACTTCTATGCTTGTATAAGAATTATTTAATTCATCACGAATAGTTCTAATACATTTACTATCCGCAGCGCACAAATAACCTGCTCTTAGTGCCTGGTTAATCCCAACCACGTGATGGGCAAATTCTTTATCATCAGCTTGCACATCTGGCAAGCGATCGGCTTGTTGCTGGTTAGTAATTATTGCCCCTGAAGGTACATATTTACCTGGGGGAATTTCTACATCTTGGATTAAAGCGTGCATCATGACAATGCAACCTGCTCCCACCCTGGCATTAAACACCGTAGAGCGAAAACCGATAAAACAGTCATCGCCTACGTAGCATGGCCCGTGAATTAAAGCCATGTGGGTAATACAGTTATTCTTGCCGATCCATACAGAGTATTCTTGTCGGTCATCACCAATTACACGCCCTTTTTCCAAACCGTGTATCACAACACCATCTTGAAGATTAGTGTTTTCACCGATATAAAAAGGCGTACCTTCATCTGCCCTCACCGAAGTACCGGGCGCAATGATGACATTTGCTCCTATCCTGACATCCCCAATAATGTTGGAGAACGAATGCAAAAACGCCGATGGATGTATTGTTGGCTCAGCTAAATTCCTTGACCACGGGGTTGGGGGAGCCGCCTCCGCGGTAATGCGGGCTGCCATTGCGAGATTCCTCCTCAAAAACTGTTAGTTGCTAGTTGTTGGTTGTTAGTTGTTAGTTGTTTTTTTACTACTAACTACTAACGACTAACCACTAACCAAAGGTTATCGATATTGCTCTTTTTTGCTGTAAACCATGCGATCTTCAACATAAACTGTATCAATGATCGCTATGACAGCGGCATCTACTGGACGCTGTTCATTGCCAAGAATTTGACGAGCCGCACTACCACGACTCACAAGTACCCATTCATCTACCCCAGCACCAACACTATCGGCGGCTACTTCGTATTTTGGCAGAATGCGTCCTTCTTCATCTACGAACTGCAACAGCAGTAGTTTCACACCCCTGAGATTTGGATCTTTCTGAGTGCTAACTACTGTGCCGCGCACTTTGGCAATTTGCATTATGATTTATGGTCTTCTGCCGAAGGGACGAATTGCATTCACATTCTCACGGAACTGTTCTACATCTTCTGTATAACGAATTGGCAGAACATACTCCAAGTTTTCATGGGGACGAGCAATGATGTGAGTAGACAGAACTTGTCCGCCATTGACTCGTTTGACTGATTCAACTCCTGCTGCTACTGATGCTTGTACTTCCGAAACATCTCCCCGGACAATCACAGTGACGCGACCACTACCGATTTTTTCATAACCGACTAAGGTAACACGGGCAGCCTTTACCATCGCATCTGCTGCTTCCACTACTGCGGGGAAGCCAAGCGTTTCTACCATTCCTACTGCAATTGACATATTCTTTTCAATCCTTAAGAAGCTTCCAACAAACAAAAACAAGCAAAGCCACAAAAATTTTAGATTTTAGATTTTAGATTTTGGATTAGGGTTTGCTAAATCTCAAGCCAAATCTTTCTCATCTATTACCCCTGGAAGCGTTTGCCTGCGAAGTCAATCTAAAATCCGTCTTGAAAAGCTTTGAGCCTCGCGTTACGCGAGGAGCCTCGCTTTTCGCAAAATCACATTATTGTTAAGTGCGGAACTGCTCTACGGCTTCGGTGTACCGAATCGGTAGAACATACTCTAGGTTTTCGTGTGGACGAGCAATGATGTGGGTAGATACCACTTCACCACCGTTGACTCTTCTAGCTGCTTCAACTCCAGCAGCTACTGAAGCTTGCACTTCCGAAACATCTCCCCGCACAATCACTGTTACCCTAGCGCTACCAATTTTTTCATAACCTACTAATGTAACGCGAGCGGCTTTCACCATCGCATCAGCAGCTTCAACTACTGCCGGAAAACCCTTTGTTTCAATCATTCCAACCGCAATAGGCATCGCAGGACTCCTACACAATTAATCCAATTAGTACTTTTTTATGGAAAATTCTGACGGGGATGCTCATCTTGAGCTAATTAACTGTTCTCAAATTAAGCATAAGAAAGCTTGGCTCCCCTGGCAATATAAATTAGTATAATAGTTTATAATAAAATAGTTTAAAAAACTTAATAAATTTTTATATGGGTTTTATATGGGTATTCTACTCAACCAATCTTCACGGTTTACTAGAGTAGCTACTTGTGTTTTATAATTTTTTTATAATATTTCCTGAAACAAGTTCATATAGACGTAAATCCGGTCTCTGGGGGAATGACACGCAAGCTACAAAGTAGTATCGGCGTCCTTCCTTAGTTTCTGCTATTTGCACCAGATAGTTTCAAAATAAATAAATAAGTTTTTATTATATGTAATATAAACGCTTCTTTTCTCATTAGAAATCTCTAGTTATATAGATGGAGGTTAGCATAGATTTAAATGAAAAAATATTTATAGGAAAGATAACTCTTTCTTTCCTGTTGATTAGACAGCAAAAGTCGAATAATGCTGTTTAATGAAATTTAAACGCTTTTAATCATAGAGTCTAATTTATCCATTTCATTTAGCAAGGCGAAGAATTACAAGCTGAGACATCAAGGACAAATTAAATGAATGAGTTTTTGTTCTCAACAACTTGGTGGATACCATTTTATAGCTTATTAGGAGCAATTTTGACCTTGCCTTGGGCAATGGGAATAATTCGTCGTACTGGCCCAAGACCAGCAGCATATTTTAATTTGTTGACGACTGTTTTGGCTTTTATCCATAGCCTGTTGGTCTTCAAGGATATTTGGAATGGAGAACCAGAATATTTTGTAATTACCTGGTTCAGTGCTGCGGATTTAAATATATCCTTTGCTTTGGAAATTTCACCAGTCAGTGTTGGGGCAACAGTTTTAATTGCAGGGCTAAGTTTACTAGCACAAATTTACGCTTTGGGTTACATGGAAAAAGACTGGGGATTGGCTCGGTTCTTTGCCTTAATGGGCTTTTTTGAAGCAGCCCTCAGCGGATTAGCAGTAAGTGATTCCCTGTTTCTCAGCTATGCGTTGCTAGAAATGTTGACTCTTTCCACTTACTTGCTTGTAGGATTTTGGTATGCTCAACCACTGGTAGTGACAGCAGCACGAGATGCGTTTTTAACTAAGCGTGTAGGAGACTTGTTGTTGCTGATGGGGGTGGTGACACTGTCCACGAAAGCAGGAAGTTTGAATTTTTCCAATTTATATGAATGGGCACAAACAGCACAGCTTAGCCCATTAACTTCAAGTTTGTTAGGATTGGCTTTAATTGCTGGGCCTGCTGGTAAATGCGCTCAATTCCCGCTCCACCTGTGGTTAGATGAAGCGATGGAAGGGCCTAATCCAGCTTCAGTGATGCGGAACTCAATGGTGGTAGCCGGTGGCGCCTATGTACTGTACAAATTGCAGCCCATCTTAGCACTATCGCCCTTTGCTCTCAATACTCTGATCATTATTGGTACTGTAACGGCAGTTGGTGCATCTTTAGTGTCGATCGCTCAAACTGATATCAAACGGGCGCTATCTCACTCCACCAGTGCATACATGGGTTTGGTGTTTTTGGCAGTCGGCTTGCAGCAAGGAGGCGTGGCTCTGATTTTACTGTTTACCCATGCGATCGCCAAAGCACTATTATTCATGAGTACTGGTTCAGTAATTTACACCACTAGCAGTCAAAATTTAACTGAAATGGGCGGCTTATGGTCACGAATGCCGGCAACTACCACCGCTTTTGTGGTTGGTTCTGCTGGGATGGTAAGCCTGTTACCCTTAGGAAGCTTCTGGGCGATGTTGTCTTGGGCTGACGGCTTGGCAATTGTCACCCCTTGGGTACTGTGGGTACTAGTAATTGTGAATGGCTTCACAGCATTAAATTTAACAAGAGTATTCCGGTTAGTATTCTGGGGAGAACCACAACAAAAGACCCGCCGCGCCCCAGAAGCCCCTTGGCCAATGGCATTCCCGATGGTAACTCTCACAATCCTTACCCTATTATTACCCATGATGTTGCAGCAGTGGTATCTTCTACCTACCTGGGAAAGCGTCAACTGGTATGTAGTAGCAATGCTGGTGTTGTCTACTCTCTTAGGAGTAGGTATTGGCTCTACAATGTATCTACATAAAGCTTGGTCACGTTCGAGAATATTGGCTTGGAGACTTGTACAAGATTTGCTGGGATACGACTTTTATATTGATCGGATCTATAAATTTACAGTAGTTGGTGCAGTTGCCCTACTTTCTAAAATATCCGCTTGGAGCGATCGCTATCTAGTAGACGGTCTGGTTAACTTGATAGGATTTGCAGCAATTTTCGGTGGACAAAGCTTGAGATATAGCGTATCTGGGCAATCACAAGGGTATTTACTCACTATCCTTGTCGGCATCAGTATACTAGGTTTCTTCATTAGCTGGTCACTAGGTTTATTAGAGAAATTGCCTTTTTAGTCAATAGTCAATTGTCAATGGTTGTTTGTTGGTTGTTGGTGGTTAGTAGTTAGTAGGGGCGAAGCTATGGGCTGAGTATCTTTGCTGAAAACTAAATATCTTGGTACAAATGCACGCGGCCTACAGTGGTTAGTGGTTAATGGCTTACTAATCCTCGCACTCCCCCACCCCTCACACTCCCCCCACCTCCCTTTACTTCCCTAATCCCCAATTGCCTATGCTCAGTGCTTTAATTTTACTGCCGTTATTAGGTGCGGCTTTAATTGGTTTCCTGCCAGTTGGCATGAATGGAAAACTATCTCGTCGTATCGCTCTAGTCTTTGCTAGTTTGGCTTTTGCCTGGATAGTTTTCCTCGCAGTTCAGTTTAACCCAACCATAGTTAGTCAACAATTTGCTGAATTCCTACCTTGGATAGATGCTTTGGGTTTAAACTATTATCTCGGTATAGATGGCTTATCTTTGCCTTTACTACTTTTGAATGGACTTTTAACTGGCATTGCCATTTATAGTACAGACGAAGATATACAACGCCCACGATTTTATTACTCTTTACTATTGCTGTTAAGTGCGGGCGTCAGTGGAGCATTTCTAGCACAGGATTTACTACTATTCTTCCTGTTTTACGAGCTAGAACTGATTCCTCTTTATCTACTAATTGCGATTTGGGGCGGTCAAAAGCGTGGTTATGCGGCAACTAAATTTTTGATTTACACCGCTTTTTCTGGCATTTTAATTTTGGCAAGTTTCCTTGGGTTAGTGTGGCTGAGTGGTTCCCCTAGCTTTGCTCTAGAAAGTCTCAACAGCAAAGGCTTACCTTTAGCAACCCAAATTTTGCTGTTGGCAGGAATTTTAGTTGGTTTTGGCATCAAGATTCCCTTGGTTCCTTTCCATACTTGGTTGCCAGATGCTCACGTAGAAGCTTCCACACCAATTTCAGTCCTGTTGGCTGGCGTATTGTTAAAGTTGGGAACATACGGCTTACTACGTTTTGGCATGTACTTATTACCAGATGCTTGGAGATATGTAGCTCCCGCTTTGGCAACTTGGGCAGTAATCAGCGTCCTTTATGGTGCATCCTGTGCGATCGCCCAAAAAGACATGAAAAAAATGGTGGCATACAGTTCAATTGGACACATGGGTTACATCTTGTTAGCTGCTGCTGCTGCTACCCCATTAAGCATATTGGGAACTGTGATGCAAATGATTAGTCACGGTTTAATCTCTGCACTACTGTTTTTACTAGTGGGAGTAGTGTATAAAAAAGCAGGTAGCCGTGATTTAGATGTGCTGCGGGGACTATTTAACCCAGAACGAGGTATGCCTGTAATTGGTAGCTTGATTGTGATCGGAGTCATGGCCAGCGCGGGCATTCCAGGAATGTTAGGATTTATTGCGGAATTCGTCGTCTTTCGTGCCAGTTTTGCAGTTTATCCAGTGCAAACTTTGTTATGCATGATCGGTACAGGATTAACTGCCGTTTACTTCTTACTTCTCACCAACCGTGCCTTTTTTGGACGCTTATCAGCACAAGTCATCAACCTACCAAGAGTATATTGGAGCGATCGCACTCCAGCAATTGTTCTAGCCGTATTGATTGTCATCTTGGGTATTCAACCTGCTTGGTTAACACGTTGGAGTGAAGCAACAACAACAGCAATAGCCAATACTCAAAGTGTTGTTGCTCATGTTTCAGTACAAAGGATCGGGGATTAGTGATCCATTGGTCATTGGTCATTTGTCAATTGTCATTGGTCATTTGTTATTGGTTAGTGGTTAGTAGTTAGTAGTAATTCCTCTACTCCCCACACTCCCCACACTCCCCACACTCCCCACCTCCCCGCTCCCTTTCATCAGGAGAACTGCAATGGTAACTACTACAAATAATCGTATTCGCCATCCATTAACGGAGTTTATTCAACGGTTGCAAACAGGCGAAGCATTACTTCGCGACACCCCAGAAAATGTATTAGAAGTAGTTGGCATCCTCAAAAGCTACGGCGTTGTTTTAGATGCTTACTCAAAAAATCTTATCTATATTGCCGAAAATCAATTTTTAGTATTTTTCCCTTTTTTCAAATATTTTAATGGCGAAATTTCTTTCCAGAAATTACTGCGTCACTGGTGGCACGATCGCATTAATTTTGAGTATGCCGAGTATTGTATGAAAGCCATGTTTTGGCATGGTGGCGGTGGACTAGATCAATATTTAGACACAAAAGATTTTCAACAAAGAGCTAAAGCTGTGATTGCAGCTAAATTTCAAAATAATCCCATCATGATGGGAATTAATCAACTCTTTCCTGATTTTTTGATTGAGCAGTTGCGCGTTTGTTGTTACTACAGTGGGTTAGGTCAATTTTGGCGGGTGATGGCCGATATTTTCCTCAGCTTATCAGACCTCTATGATCAAGGCAAAATTAAATCAATTCCGCAAGTTGTAAACCATATCAAAACTGGTTTAGTAGAAGCTGCACATAAGCCGATTACCTACTCTGTGAAAATTAAAGATAAAGTTTACGAAATTCTTCCCGCTAGTCTAGGCTTAACATTCCTTGCAGATACAGCAATTCCTTATGTAGAAGCTGTCTTCTTTCGGGGAACACCTTTTCCTGGCACAGTTTCCTACAATGCCCAAGCATATCAAATTCCACCAGACCAAGGTAGATTTCAGTACGGTGCTTTGTATGCTGATCCTCTACCCATTGGCGGCGCTGGTATTCCTCCCACATTGCTAATGCAAGATATGCGTCACTTTCTGCCAGAGTATTTACATGAAGTTTATCGCCACAGTCTTCGGGGAGAAGATGATTTACGAGTAAAAATATGCATGACTTTTCAAAAGTCAATGTTTTGTGTGACTACAGCAGCTATTTTGGGACTTATGCCTTACCCTGCGGATACTCAAGATCCACAAGAACAGGAACTTAACCGAGTCTATTTAGAAAAGTGGATGGATAGATTACAAACATCGCGATTGATGGATGTTAATAGTTAGTTTTGGCAAAGATTATTGGAAATCAGGATCATTCAACTCCTTCCCCTTTAACCTTTAACCCAGCAATAAATGCTTTTTTCAGGTGTTGTATAGTGGTGAAGGTGTAGGGGTGGGAGTTGGAGTTTGGGCAATAACCAAATCCCAAAGGTGAGATAAATAAATTGAGGGTAGCCAATCTATCTTTGTTATGTAAGCATTACTTCTTCAAATTCTATTTCCAGTGGGTCATCGGTAACTATCCAGTCTTCTTTCTGGAGTGCATTTTTGACCGCTTTATGGAATAAGTCTCGCTGACATCAGCAAACAACTTTGTTTGTATTTATAATAGAAGTGCGTGTACATTCTACCAAATACGGTCTTTCAACATTAGTAGTGCTGTGCGATCGCATCCAACAAGATTAAAATGTCGGTGGTAATTCTGGTGAAGGGCTACCAATAGTTAAGAATCATGAAGAATCTGCAAAAATGCGATCGCTCTTATTTAACTAATGAGATGGGAGAGCGATCGCATTTTTTATGTCAAAATCGCAATAAAAATTATACCAAAGAGCGATCAGTTAAAATTTCGTAGCCTGTTTCTGTCACCAACACAGTATGCTCAAATTGAGCCGACAAAGCATTATCTACAGTTACAGCTGTCCAACGATCTGCTAGTATCCGTGTATACTTAGAGCCAGCATTTAAAATTGGTTCAATTGCCAGTGTCATTCCCTCCCGTAGCTTCACATTTGGCATGTCATGAGTCCGAAAATTGAATACCGAAGGTTCTTCGTGGAGGTTACGGCCGACACCATGACCAGTAAAGTCTTCTACTACGGTTAACTTGTTAGCTTTCACATGGTCTTCAATTGCACCTGCAATATCCATCAGGTAATTTCCTGCTTTTACCTGTTCGATACCTTTATAAAGTGCTTCTTCAGCAACGCGAATCAATCTCGCAGCTTCTGGAGTGACTTCACCGACAGCAATAGTAATGCAAGAGTCACCATGAAAACCTTCGTAATAAGCTCCTGTATCTACTTTTAAAACATCCCCAGATCGAATAACTTTCTTCTTGCTAGGAATGCCATGCACCACTTCATTATTGATACTGGAGCAGATAGAACCAGGAAAGCCGTGATAGCCTTTAAAGCTGGGTGTTGCACCCATTTCCCGAATGCGTTTTTCCGCATAAGCATCTAAGTCAGCTGTGGTCATTCCTGGCTGTACCAACTCAGAAATTTCTTTAAGCACAGTTGCCACAATTTTAGCTGATTGCCGCATAATTTCAATTTCACGTGGCGACTTAATTTCAATGCCTCTGCGTTGTCTTTTGGGACGGTTATTTTGAGTTGGTTGAGAAAGCAGGTTACTTAGAATGTTCATGGGGAATTAGTAGTTATTTGCGCCTTGCTGCTTTTTTCATTTTTAGTTGTTAGTTGTTCATTATTTGTTGTTTGAAGCAACTACTAACTACTGTACGAGCAGGGTAAGGTTAGTTGAGAAATAGTATCTATATTTTAAGTTAACGTATTTTTACCTTTTGACTTCCGCCTTTTTCACCATCCGCATATTAGCAACTGGTAACTGATAACTGATAACTGTTCACTGAATGACAATATCTCCTGTCATCCCAGCTTCAGTATGTCCTGCAATTGGACAACGTAAGCCATACTTACCAGGCTTAAGCGGAACAAATACCCACTCAGCCTCAGCCCCTGGCTTCAGTTCCACTTCATGAATGGCTCCTTTTACCTCTACTTTGCCAGCTTCGACTTTTTGTGTCCAAATTCCATCAGCAAAATCTTTAGCAGTAAAGTAGTGCTTTTGATTACTAGGATTAATCAGCTTTAGCTTATAACGTTTACCTGCCAAAAATTCTAGATGATTTGGCTCATATTTCAGTTCGTTGGCAGAGTTACCAAGGCTAACTGTAATTTCTGTAGGTGGCTGCTTCAGTAAATCCCCAGATAAGCTAGCTGCTTCTGTTGGAGTAGCTGTGAGGATAGTGAAACTTAGTAGCACCAGTACAACGCATATAAGTTGTAAAATCTTTAGGAATATTTTTGTCATTTGTCCTTTGTCCTTTGTTCTTTGTCATTTGTTGATTGTTAGTTATTAGCTATTTACCACTAACTACTAACCAATAACCAATAACCAATGACTAATGACTATCCGCTACTATAGTTGGCCCAGCAGTCACCACAACGATTTTATCGGGATGGAGTAACTCACGACCTGCTTGATTGACTTGCTCAAGGGTAACTGAGGCAATTTTACTAACAAAAGAGCGCAATTCTTCTTTATCTAACCCATAAACCTTATTCATCAAAATTCTGTATGCCAATTCCTCTGGATTGGCAAGTGAAACATTGTAGTTACTGATTAAGGTGCGCTTTGCTGTTTCCAATTCTTCAGGGGTGACACCTTGCTGATGAATTTCTTCTAGTAGTTGGCGAGTGCTGTTGATGGCACGAGTTGCGTCTTCTGGTGCTGTTTGCATTTCAATCAAAAATATACCGACGTTTTTCCCAACTTGGAAGGTGCTATAAATTCCGTAGGTCAAGCCTTGACGATCGCGTATTTCTGCCCCCAGTCTACTAGATAGAGTATCGCCGCCTAGTATCTGATTTAATACCAATGCTGCATAATATCGTGGATCTAGGCGATTAATCCCTGTGTTACCCATATAAGTAACAGCTTGGGCTTTACCTGGCAGTACCGGATTAACACGCACAATTTTGTCTGGTACTGATACTACAGGGTATTCTAATTTTGGAGCTTCGCCGCTAACTTTCCAGTTACCAAATTCAGCTTCGATGAGCGATCGCACTTGTTGAGGGTCAAAATCTCCTACCAGTGCCAGTACCATTGCATCTGGACGGTAGTGTTGTGTTTTAAAAGCAACTAAATCTTCTCTACGAATGCGCTGCAAACTCTTTTGTGTAGCAAATTTGTGCAATGGGTGGGTTTTCGGATACACAGATTGCACAAATGTTCTTTTTGCAACTTCTGTAGGATCGTCTAATTCCTCCTTCAAGTTGGTTAAAGCTTGTTGTCGAGTCAGTTCTAATTCTTTACTGGGAAAAGTCGGATTTTTGACTACATCTGCTAAAATTTGCACAACAACAGGCAAGTCTCCTGCCAAGCTGCTACCCTGAATTTCTACACCTTCACGATAAGACTCAAAATCTAAACTAGCACCGCGTTCATCCAAAGCTTTCGCGATCGCCAATACATCCCTTGTTTTAGTCCCGTTCATCAAGTTCTCTGCCACAAGAGCTGCGAGTCCGGCTTTCGCTTCTGAGTCAAATTCATTACCAGCTTTTATATAGCCACTCAAAGTCACTGTTGGCGAACTTTTGTCTGGCAACAACAATACTTCCAAGCCATTAGATAATTTGAATTGCTCTGGTGGAGTGAGGGATAGCCCAGTGGGAACTGTTTTCATATCCACGGGTGGCAAATATTTCACCACCTCGGGAGCTACTTCTGATGTATCAGCAGAGAAATTTTCAGTGATGAGTGTAGAGTGTAATTTAGTGTCGCTCTTTTCTAATGCTTGGATTTGAGTTGGTTCAAAATTGCCAACAAAACGTGCTTTCTGTTGCAAATATTTATTTGTGACACGTTGCACATCCCTAACAGTTACCCGACGGATGGCTGCTAGATAGCGCTCTGTGTAGCGATAATCACCAGCCGTAGTTTGATCGTTACCCAGCTGCATCGCTTGACTGGTAATATCACGGTTATTCAAAATTACAGCAGCTTCTAACTGTGCTTTGGCGCGATTCACTTCTTCTGGTTTTGCTCCCTGCACAGCAACAGATGCGATCGCTTTTTGCATCGCTGTATCAATTTTTTTCAAATTTTCGCCAGGTGCAGCAGTCACAGATAATTCATACCAACCAGCTTCATGCAAACTCACAATCGAACCTGTCACATCGGTTGCTATACCAGATTCCACCAATGTCTGATCAAGCCGGGAGTTCCGTCCTTCTGTCAAGATGTAATCCATCACATCTAACGCTGGTATATCAGGATGATTTACATCTGGTAAAGGATATATCGCTTGCAACAATGCGTTTGCTCCCGGTTCGCGCAAGGTTATGGGAAAGTGGGAAATTTTTTGACTCTTGACGCTTGATACTTGACTTTTGACACTTGATACTTGACTTTTCTGTATTTTCCCAAATATATCTTTCACAACTTTGAGGGTTTTGGCTGTGTCAAAATCACCAACAATTACCAAAACAGCATTATCGGGACTGTAGAATTTCCGATAGTATTCTTGTACCTGTTTAACTTGAAATTTCTCAACATCAACTTTAGTGCCACCTACAGGTAAGCCATAAGGATGTTCAGGAAATACTGTTTGTAGCACCGCACGATTTAGGCGATACTCTGGGCTATTTTCGTAGCCTTGCAACTCAGAAATCACTACCCGCTTTTCACTTTCTAGTTTTTCTGCATCAATCAGAGCATTTTGCATTCTGTCTGCTTCTAATATCAACAGAGCGTTGAGCTTATCACGTTCTGCGGTGCTATAATATGCAGTCTGATCATAGCTAGTGAAAGCATTGGAGTCGCTACCTAAAGCACTAAACAAACGTCCAAATTGAATTGGACGGTTTTTTGTGCCTTTGAACATCATATGTTCTAATTGATGGGCAATACCATTTACACCTGGTTGTTCGTTGCGTGAGCCAACCTTATACCACATCTGTACCGATACCACTGGTGCTGAATGGACTTCCTTTGTCAACACCATCAGACCATTTTCCAGTACTGTCTGAGAAACGTTCTCTGTCACGTAATTTTTTTGTGTTTTTTTTAAAGCATTTTCTTTAAGAGTTTTTACTAAGGTATAATTTGTGGTTGTGTGACTAGTAGCTGATCCATCACTCAGTAGCAAAACCGCAATTAACCAGAGAGTCAACACAAAAATAGAAAGACGATATCTATGCAACTTGTTAAACACAGACATGTATTTGCTTGATGTATCTGTAAATTAAATTACAGAATTTTTCTATGACTATAGTGTATTACTGCTAGGGATTTTGTTACCTCAGCAACACTACAGAGAAAGAATATTCTACTGAGAAAGTAATAAAATGACAACTAGCTCAGGGATGAAGTTTTGTTTGGGGAAGGGGACAAGGGGGACAAGTTTAATTCTTTACCTTTCCCAGATCCCCTATCCCTTATCCCCAAGTGTTGCTAAAACTCGAATTAATTCCAGGGGTAAGCCGTCAGCATCAGCAATAAAAGCGACTTCATAAACGCGATCGCCTATTTGCTGTTGAGTTGGTTCTAACAAAACCTGGAGTGGTTGTAGATATTCTGGTTGTTCTTGTGCAGCAAGAGCAAAAGTTTCTGTTAATTTTGTCAAGTAGCTAGGTAAATCGGGAGTAACTTCACTCAGATCAAAAGATAAGTGATAGTAGCCTACATAATGTTCGTCGGCAAATGCATCTGGTGCTGGTTTTGGTTCTGGTATTTGAATCAGCTCTATTCTGCCGCCTAGTCCTTCCATCCAACAAGCAAGAGTATAACCAGTGGTGAAGCGTTCGCAAACTGTAAACCCTAGTTGTTCATAGAAGGCGATCGCTTTATGGATATTAGCGGTACGAATGGAAGCGTGGTGCATAATTTGGTAATTGGTAATTGGTAATTGGGCATTGGGCATTGGGCATTGGGCATTGGTCATTAGTCATTGGGAATACCCCATAACCAACAACCAACCACTAACCACTAACCACTAACCACTAACCACTAACTACTAACCACTAACCACTAACCACTAACCACTAACCACTAACCACTAACCACTAACCACTAACCACTAACTACTAACCACTAACCACTAACCACTAACCACTAACTACTAACTACTAACTACTAACTACTAACTATCAACAACGAACTAATAACTATTATTCAAACAATCGAAAATAAGGATAGCGCACAGGTACGCCAGGTTCTTTTTCCAAATCAAAATTAATTACTTCCCAACAGGGTTCTTCTGTGGAATCTGGGCTAAACTCTACTGGCAAACCATATAATCGTGCCGCAGTCCCTTCCGACTGTCCTCCCCGCCAAGGAGTGCTGCGTTCTAAATACCCACTCATCAACTCTAGATAGCGGCGAGCGATAATTACCCGTGTTGCTCGATAACCTTGTGTATATAACTTGTCTAGGGCTTCGTGAATTTCAAAGCGAATGCCATCGGGATGGGTATGTTGCCGATACCATTCTCCATTCCATCTGCGCCAATGTCGTCCAGACTGTAAATGAATCAACTCTCCAGTTTTGGGGTTGGCTTCAAACGCGCCATGACGGGGACACAGATAGGTATCTGTCAGTGTCAGTGCCGGTATTGTCTGTCGGCAGTGGGGACACTGTATTTCAGGGCCAAATATTGGGTACTGCAAGCCTGGATTCATCATGAAGTGCATAAAAGAAGAATGGTTTTGTCTTCACCAGTGACGTTGGTTTTTGTTACACTTCTGCGCCACATCATAAGCGTATTTACTGACTGCTGCCTCAGCGAACAGGCTCGAAGCCATGATATTCTGGTTTTGCAACCAGCCTTCAAAGTTGGAAATTTTCCAGTGTTCCTGAGTACCATATTCATATTCATATTCTATCGTGTCTAACACTTTCTACTGGTCTTCTCCTAATATTTCTCAAGCCGCCTTCATTGCACCTAACGCTGTTGTTATCGGTTCAGTGAATATAGCGGCAGGGGTGAGCATTTGGTATGGAGCAGTCATTAGGGGAGATGTAGAACGGATTGAAATTGGCGAATGCACCAACATCCAAGATGGAGCAATTCTACACGGAGATCCGGGTAAGCCCACAATCTTAGAAGACCATGTTACCGTAGGGCATCGTGCTGTGGTACATTCAGCCTACATTGAACGTGGAAGTTTGATTGGAATTGGGGCAATTATTTTAGATGGAGTCAGAGTCGGGGCTGGCAGCATTGTAGGGGCTGGCGCAGTCGTCACCAAAGATGTACCGCCTAAATCCCTTGTAGTGGGGACTCCTGCAAAGGTATTGCGTCAAGTCACAGATACTCAGGCAGCAGAATTGATTGAACACGCTGAACGTTACAAAAAGTTAGCTTTAGTCCATGCTGGGAAAGGGACTGATATTGGTTTTAGCGCACATTGAGGAAGGATGGGGAGGTGGGGTGATGGGGTGATGGGGAGTAGTAAACAATTAACCACCAACCACTAACCACCAACCACCAACCACCAACCACTAACTACTAACCACCAACTACTAACCACCAACCACCAACCACCAACCACTAACCACTAACCACTAACCACTAACCACTAACCAACAACAATCAACAATTGACAATTGACTAAATTTGTAAAGAATCTTTACATAATTGTTGGGAAAAATTGTCCACTTCAGCTAAAAATAAAAAAATGAGAAGTGTTGACAATACTTTAAGTTGTACTTAAGAGAGGGGTATTAGATATGGACTTAGATATGCGTGTAGTTATCGTGTTGGCGCCAGTTGCGATCGCAGCGGGTTGGGCATTGTTTAATATTGGCGCTGCTGCTTTAAGACAAGTACAAAGCTTTTTGAATAAAGAAGCCTAAAATATACTCAACATCATCAGTCTGATACCGACTGTTTCTCATTGGAGCAGTCGGTTTTATTATTTAGTTGTTTGTTGTTTGTTGTTAGTTGTTTGTTTACAATCAACTACCAACTACCAACCATCAACCATCAACCTTTAAGAACTTGTGGATATCAACTCCTTATTACAACCCTTACAAAAGTTTGGCATCCATTTGGGACTTGAAGCCAGCCAAAAATTGTTGGCAAATCTTGGTAATCCCCATCATCAAGTTCCGGTAATTCATGTTGCTGGTACTAACGGTAAAGGTTCTGTTTGTGCCTATATTTCTTCGGTTCTTACGGAGGCGGGATATCGCACGGGACGCTACATCTCTCCCCATTTAGTTGATTGGACAGAACGTATTTGTATTAATCAACAGCCAATTTCTTCTAAGAAATTTTGCAAATTATTGCAAGAAGTTAAAGCTGCTATTTCCCCAAATGATGACTCACCGACTCAGTTTGAGGTGATTACCGCAGCAGCTTGGTTATATTTTGCTCAGGAAAAAGTGGATGTAGCAGTAGTAGAAGTTGGATTGGGAGGACGCTTAGATGCTACTAATGTCTGTGAACAACCTCTAATTACCGTCATTACATCCATTAGTCGCGAACATTGGCAGCGACTCGGCCCTACCGTTGCCGATATCGCTAGAGAAAAAGCGGGTATTCTCAAACCAGGATGTCCCGCTGTGATTGGCCCCTTACCACCAGATGCAGAACAAGTTGTGCGATCGCGCGTTTTGGAATTACAATGCCCCATCTACACACCACAACCAGCCCGTCAAATTGCTGGGGGATGGGCAGAATATGAAAGATTGGTAAGTGGGGAGAAAGATCACCCTATCAAATACCCTTTACCGCTACAGGGACAAATTCAGTTGACAAATTCAGCTATAGCTTTATGTGCTTTGGAAATTTTGCAACAAAAGGGTTGGCAGATTTCTGAGCAAGCCATTATTAATGGTATGGCTAAAACCCAGTGGCCAGGACGAATGCAATGGATTAACTGGAAAAATTATAAACTATTGCTTGATGGCGCTCATAACCCGGCAGCTGCTCAAGTTTTGCGAAATTATGTAGATATTTTATTAAATCCTAGAGAAGCTGATATTTCCCCATTCTTTGATACCCCATCCAAAATCGGCGTAACTTGGGTAATGGGAATGCTTTCAACTAAGGATCATCAGGAAATTTTTCAAGCCTTACTCCGACCAAATGACCAATTGTATTTAGTACCAGTACCCAATCATAGTTCAGCTAATCCTGAGGAATTAGCAAAGCTAGCCAGGGATATTTGTCCAGAATTGAGTATTTGTAATACTTTTCCAGATGTCACATCCGCACTAGAAGCCGCTTTTTCCTCGACGGATGATTTGGTTGTTTTATGTGGTTCATTATATTTAATTGGGCATTTTTTAAAAGAATTAAGAGCCAATAGTTAAAAATAAAATCGCCGTGAACTAAAGTTTCGGCTGATAGCTAAAACCTGCTAAAGCGGGTTCAAGCTAAATTTGTCTTGATTTCAGTCAGTTAAAAATGACTTTAGCTATTGGCCTTGGAATTTATTCCAAGGCGGTAAAATTCGCAAAATCAGGATTTGAATGCTTCTAAACAAAATGACTTTTACATATCTATGACCTATAATTCCTTGATGGTACAAGAAAGTAGATTGCTCTGTGGGAGTAATTCAAAATCCAAAATCCAAAATCGGATGACCATTGACTATTAAATACGGCTATTCCACTCCTGTGCTGCATCTTCTACAGCTTTATCCACAGTCTTCTCATCTAACATTGCTGCTTGCAAGTTCTCATAAATTGCCTTTTGCAGAATATTGAAATTTTTCAAAGTAGGGGTTAGAACTTCTGCTTGTTGCATTTGACTAGCGCTAATTGCCCTAGCTTTATCTATTGTTGAGGCATTTGCTGATACATTCTTGAAATAGCTATCAGATAAAGCCTTGACTGTGGATGGTAGGACATTTGCTTGTTTCGCAAAAGCTAGCTGATTTTCATCATTGGTTAGAAACAGCGCAAATTTGACAGCAGCATCTGGTTGCTTTGTGTCACGAGGAATAACTACGTTCATCACAGCGACATTTTTCTTACCCGTGTCACCAGTAATCTGAGGTGCGATCGCAGAAGCTTTAGCGATCACAGGTGCATTATTAGCTATCTGTTTGAGAAATTCCGGACCTGAAGCTAGTAACGCCGTTTCTCCAGATTGATATAACTCTATAGCATGACGATGCCCTTGTGTCAATACTTCTTTTGGCAGGAGACCTTTTTTGTAAAGATCTATCCAATACTGAAATGCTGCTTTACCTTGCGTAGAGTTAAAAGCAGCTTTTCCTTCGGAATCTACTAGGGTGACTCCCATTTGTACAAAAGATTCTAAAACTTCACCAGAATCTTGCGGAACAAAAGTGACAAAAAAGGCATACTTACCAGTTTTATCTTTAATTTGTTGAGCTACCTGTGCCAATTCAGTATAAGTAGCAGGTGGCTGATTGATACCTGCCTGTTTTAATAAATCAGTGTTATAAATAGTTAGCCGTGTGGTGAGATACCAGGGTATTCCAAAACTCTTACCATTCAGCGTGCTAGCTTTCCATATATTTGGTAGATATGAGGCGCGTACGTTATTTGGGACTTTTGTATCCAAGTCTAACCAAGCATTTCTACTTGCTAACTGAGATGCAAAATCCGGATTTAGGTTCACAACATCAGGTGGCGTTTTTGCGGAGACAGCTGTTAAAATTTTGTTTTCCATTTCCGCCCAAGGTATATCCACCCAGTTAACTTTTATACCTGAATTTTGTGACTCAAAAGTTGCAATCAGGCTTTGGAAGTAGTCGGTAAATTGAGGTTTGAGTTGCATAGTCCAAAACTCAATTTTTGCCGCTCCTAAAGATGCCTGTTTTGTGCTTGGGTTAACGTTACCTGTACTGCAACTGACAATCCAACTTGTCAGTAAGCCAACTAACGCCCAAATAGTTAATCTTTTGAATTTTTGAACTTGAATCATTGTGCTTATAGTTTTTCAGTTAAATCAGGGTGAAAAGTTGATGATTCGTCATTGGTCAATGGTCATTGGTCAATGGTTATTGGTTAATAGTTAGTGGTAAGTAGCTAATAACTAACAATCAACAAATGACAAATGACAGAGGACAAATAACTTTTAAATTTTTCAATTTAGCATTCATGCGGACAAAACAGTGGTTAAAAGCATCAATAATTTGTTTAGCAAATCTAGGGGTGGAGTTGGCATCGAACTGGCGCCACAATGCGTGAAGGTCGCTCGTTTACGCAAACAACGCCAAGGTCTGAAACTAGACGCTTTAACATCAGTACCGGTTCCAGAAGGTGTTTTTGTTGATGGTCAAATTGCTGATCCTCCAGCAATGGCACAAATCATTCAGCAGGCACTCACAGAGAGTAAAGTAAAAGCCTCTCGGGTTGCCACTGCTGTCACGGGACGAGATTCAATTGTACGCCTGATACCCGTTCCATCAGAATTAGATGATAAAGAGCTACGCGAGATGGTGTTAAACCATGAAGCAAGCTTATATTTACCCTATCCTCGTGAAGAAGCTGATGTAGATTATCAGAAACTTGGGTACTTTATAGATGAAGATGGGATTGAAAAAGTACAAGTGCTACTGGTTGCAACTCGCAAGGAAATTACTGATACCTACATAAATACATTCGAGCAGGCAGGATTACAAATTGATGTCTTAGAAATCAATTCTTTTGCGCTGATTCGGACAATTCGTGACCAGTTGCGGCAATACGGGCCACAAGAAGCAGCAGTTTTAGTCGATATAGAATTCGACAGTACAGAGATTGCCATCATCGTTAACGGAGTACCGCAATTTTCGCGGACAGTCCCCTTGGGAACTTATCAAATGCAAATGGCACTGGCCAGAGCAATGAGTTTACCTGCATCACGAGATATGGAATTGTTGCAGGGGATGAGTATTCCTCTAAATACTATGGAAGGCGCAAAAACGGGTGTCACCAAAGCTAATCCTGGTATAGCAGCAATGATGCGAGTGTTAGGAGAACTGACAGATGAACTACGCCGTTCCATCGATTTTTATCTCAACCAAAGTGAAAACTTAGAGGTAGCGCAGATTTTCTTGTCAGGACCAGGTGGAGGACTGGCCCAGTTAGATGAGTTCTTCACACAAAGATTGAGTTTGCCAACCTCTCAAGTAGACCCCATTGGATCTTTATCCTTGCAAGTTGACGAAGAAAAGTTTCCGAATGTGCAACGTCCTGGGTTGGGGATTGTGCTGGGGCTTGGGATGCGGGAGGTGTGAGGAGATGGGGAGGTGGGGAGATGGAGTGATGGGGTGATGGGGTGATGGGGGGCTAGGGGTCCCCACTTTGTGGGGTTGGGGGGCAATGGGGTGATGGGGTGATGGGGTGATGGGGTGATGGGGTGATGGGGAGTTTGGGGGGTGTGGGGAGTGTGAGGAGTAGTAAGCCATTAACCACTAACCACCAACTACTAACTACTAACTACTAACTACCGACCACCAACCAAAAACCAACAACCAACAACCACCAACCAACAACTACCAACCAACAACCAACAACCAACAACCACCAACCAACAACTACCAACCAACAACCAACAACCAACAACCAACAACTAACCAATTACAAATGACGAAAAATGTATAGTTTAGATATTAATTTTCTCAAAGATCGGCCAAACTTTCCGAAAAATGGTGAAAAAAGGGTAAAAGTACCGATGAATACAGGTAATTTAGCACCTGTGTTTATTGGAGTGGCAATTGGTGTTATTTTTCCAGCTTTTGTAGCAACTGGTTGGTGGCTTTTGCAAGCAAAAAATGCTGAGTTGGAGCAAGTAATTGCACAACTGGAACAAGAGAGCAAAAGCTTAGATGCCCAAATCGGTAGTATTAACAAGATTAAAGAAGAAACCAATAAAGTTAAGGGGGAAACTCAATCTTTAGTGGCTGTATTTGATCAGATTCGTCCTTGGTCTGCAATGTTACAAGATTTGCGCGATCGCATTCCAGCTACAGTACAAATAGAAAATGTCAAGCAAATAGCACCTGCTGCCGCAGCCGAGGGACAGCCACCACCAAATCCCGCCGGGGGAGTAGAAATTACTGGTATAGCTCGCTCTTTCAATGATGTCAACGATTTTTTGCTTAGTTTGCAACAATCTCGTTTCTTTAAAGCTAGTGAAGTCAAAATTATTTCCACAGAACTAGTAGATGCACCAGTAAAAAATCCTGGTACTCAAACAGGTGTAGTCATTAAACCACCGAAAGTAGCCAGATACACTATTCAAACCAACCTCAGCGATATTCCAGCTTCGGATTTAATCCGAGAATTAGAACAAAAAGGCACAGTGGGATTAGTCGCACGTATTCGCAGTTTGCAAAAAACAGGAGTCATTCAAAAATGACGCTGAGTCAAGATATTAATTTTGTGGAAGATGGGGAATCACTAGAGGCTGCATCAGCCTACCCCGTTGTCTTTGGTATTAGCTTTACACCCAAAGTTATAGGCATCTTAGTAGGGGTGTTGGGATTTGCTGGTGCGCTTTACATGTTGTTCAACTTAGTAATGCCAGCTTGGGAAACCTTTGGACAAAACCAAGCAAAACAAGGTGAACTGCAAGGACAAGTTGACCAAAAGAAAGCCACCATCAAACAGATGGATAAAGTCAAACAGGAACTCGCAGACGCCAAACAGCAACAAACCCAAGTTTTAGGTTTGTTTGCGAATGAGAAAACCTTAGATACCTTACTGCTGGACTTGAATCGTCTAGTTGAGTCTAACAATGCCACAGTTTCCATCAATGTTACCAGAGCCGAACTGAAGAAATTTGTACCAGTTTCAGATAAAGCTGAACCAATTATTGATGGCTCATTGGGACAACAGGTAGACGGCAAGCTGAAGCGTAGAAGTGTGAATGTGGAAATTATCGGAACTTATGAACAAACGCAATCAATACTCCGCAATATTGAGCGTTTGCAGCCTTTATTGATAGTAAAAGACTATCAATCTACCTTAGCTCCCCAACCAGCTTCAGAACCAGGCAAAACGCTATTGCGGATAGGACCAGCACCTATTTCTACATCTTTTCAATTACAGGCGCTGATGCCACTGACTCCAGAAGATATCGCAGCCCTTCAAGCAGCAGCGAAGAAGTGATGGGGAGATGGGGAGATGGGGTGGTGGGGAGTGTGAGGGGTGTGAGGGGTGTGAGAAGTAGGGGAATAACCACTAACAACCAACCACTAACTAATAACCACTAACTACTAACCACTAACCACTAACCACTAACCACTTAATTTAGTGACACTGTGATATTTCAGCAGAATTTTTGGGAAATATACAAACTATAAACACAATTAACAGCGATCGCACTTACGTATAAATACCAAGAAATTGGTCGCAAAAATAGTCAAAAAATTTGGTGAAATGTGAGGAATGAACTGTGAGACAGCTTCACGGTAAAGGTTTAGATTTTATATTAGGTGCTACCACGATAGTTTTTTTAGCTGCTCAACCAGTTAAAGCACAGGTTACTCAAATTACAGATGTGCAGCTAAAAAATGTTAATGGCGGAGTGAATGTTGTTTTAAAAACTTCTTCTGGCTCTCGCCCACAAATTTTTACGACGCAGAGGGGCAAAACTTTAGTTGCAGATATTATTAACACTCAACTACGTTTACCCAAAGGTAATAGTTTCCGCAAAGATAATCCCATTTCAGGAATTGCCTCTATTGAGGTGACTCAACTAGATACCAATAGTATTAGAGTATTGGCAATTGGTACTGACAGCGCTCCTAATACTCAGCCTTTGACGCGTGGAACAAACGAAATTACTCTTGGCTTAACTTCCAGTGCAGGAACTACAGCATCAGCACCAACACCTCCCCAAGCACCGACTCCTAACCCCAGTCCATCAGTTCCGACTGTTGTTCCGAACCCGCAAGTTAGTATTGACGGCACACCAGCGCAAACAGCTGGCCCAGGACAAGTCCAAACCCAAGCTCCGCCTTTCTTACCTAGAGCTGTTGCACCACCAGTAGGAGATATTGCCATTTCTAATATTGATGCTTCTCCGAGCAGCGTTGACTTAGGAACTCAAGAACGTGTACCCCGGCTTGTGCTGCGAGATGCACCAGTCAGAGAAGTATTATCATTGTTGGCTCGTGCTGCTGGTTTGAATTTGGCTTATACAGGAGCAGAAGTAACTGGAGGACAAGGGGGACAAACTGCTGGACAGACAATATCTCTAGATATAGAAAACGAACCTGTACAGGATGTGTTCAACTATGTCTTGCGCTTGAGTGGTTTGGAAGCAAACCGTAGTGGTCGTACAGTTTTTGTGGGGCCTAGACTTCCCAATTCCACTCGTGATGTCGTCATGCGGAACTTGCGACTGAATCAGGTAACAGTGGGGACTGCTCTCAACTTTTTGGTCTCCTTAGGTGCAGAAAGTGCCGTTAACCGCGAACGCCAAGTTACTAATGTCAGTGCTGTTCCTGTGGGTAATGGAGTTGCTCCGATTACCCAAACTCAGACCACCACAGAAACAAGAGTTGAAACTCAACGCATAGATTTTCAGGATTCTAAACCTTTACTTAGAGGTTTGCAGGCACTTGGAGATGAACGCACAAATTCTTTGACTTTGATTGGGCCACCAAGATTGGTTGAGATGGCTATGGCTCAACTTACTCAACTAGATATCCGTCGTCGGCAAGTGGCAGTGAATGTCAAAATTATCGATGTTAACCTTTTAAATACTAAAGACTTTAACACCAGCTTTTCCTTTGGTATTGGCAATAACTTTTTCGTCAATGACGGCGGTGCAGCAGCTTTAAATTTTGGCGGTTCTAGACCAGCTACTAGTGCAGAAGTAAGAACTAGTGTGAGTAGTACGCCTGTAATCAGCAACCCAATTACAGGAACACCCTTCTTGGATGTAAATAACGAGTTAATTATTCCAGGTGGAGGTTCGGGTACAACAATAGTTAACCAATCTTCAAATCCCATTACAATTGGTGGAGTTACTGTCCAACCTGGTTCTGCAACAGTATTACCCAACAGAGATGCTACAACTTATCAACCAATCCCACCATCTTCAACTAACCCATTACAACCAGGTATTACCAACGTTGACCGTGGCACAAATGATGTGATTACTGTTGATGCAGAGGGTACCATCAGTGTTTCCCCTGGCAGTACAGGAACAGTAACATCTGCTCTGCCTTCTTTGTACCAGTTCCCCAAACGTTTTCTCCTCAGTTTGCAATCTCAGGTACAAAGTGGTAACGCCAAAATTTTGACTGACCCGACTTTGATTGTGCAAGAAGGTCAAACAGCTAATGTCAACTTGACTCAACAAGTAGTGGGAAATATTAAGAACGAAATTACACGAGGTGACGGCAGTTCTACACAAACAGTTACAGCAGAGAAAGAAGATGTGGGTTTAACCCTAGCTGTCAAAGTTGATCGCATTGATGACAATGGATTTGTCTCTCTCTCGGTGGCTCCTACTGTCAAAGCACCTCAAGCTGCTACTAACCTTAATTTAGGTACAGGTAGCCAGCAAATATTCTTAGTTTCTCAAAGGTCGCTTAATTCCGGTTTAATTCGCCTGCGTGATGGGCAGACCTTAATTCTCAGTGGCATCATTCAAGACACAGACAGGACAACTGTCTCCAAGATTCCTATTTTAGGTGATATTCCCTTGATTGGTTCACTATTTAGAAGTACAAACAAACAGAATCAACGCAATGAGGTAGTTGTATTACTTACACCTCAAATTATGGATGATTCTGAGAAATCATCTTATGGCTACAGCTATACTCCTAGTCCAGAGGTGCGGCAAATACTTGAGCGTCGAGGGTTGCAGGTTCCAAAGTAGTAGATAGGTGGGGAGATGGGGAGATGGGGAGATGGGGAGATGGGGAACTCGGGGTCCCCATGACAGGGAAGCGGTTTCTACTTTGGTTGTTTGGGACCGCTTTCTCTATGTTTATTATTACATGCTAATAGATAGTTAATCAATAGATAGATAAACAAAAAAAATACTAACTATTAGCTATCTTCTCATATTTTATATTTATAGATAGGCTACTAAGAGTCAGCCATACTAATAGTAGGTAGTTAAGGTTATGCCTGTGGAGATCAGACTCAAACAGCTAAGAGAAGACAAAGGCTTGTCTCAAAATGCGTTAGCACGACAGCTAGAGATGTCGCTTGCGAATATTCAAAAAATTGAATATGGCAAAGCAAAATCTATCCCCCTTGATACCTTAGAGAAAATTTGTCTAGCGCTCGATTGTGAAATAGGTGATTTATTGGTAATCGTTGAACGCGGAAAGTAGAGAAACGCGCCTTCTAAAGTCCTGCGAGTCGGGCTTTATCCCCTTCTTAAAAGAAAAAGATAGGGGTTCTCGCCCTCCCGTATTGTTTTAATAGAGGTCGAGAAGTTTACATAACTTATAAAAAAGTTCTTATTAGGTTCAAAAAGATAATTAATAATTCCAAATCCTGGTTAATAAAAAATTAGAAAACAAAGTAAAGGGATGATAAGCGTAGATTAAAAACTTGTCTTCCCCTTCTCCCCTTACTCCACCCTTACCTTAAGCCGCGCAAAGCGCGTCTAGACACTCCTCATACTCCCCCCACTCCCCCAACCTCCCCACCCCCTGTTACCTTCGCAAAAGGGGCTTTTACTAAGTATTTTTTCCTAATTTTAGGGGTGTTTTTAGTGAAACAATTACTCTTTTACAATAAAAAATCCTGAAATCCATATAAATTAATGCTTTCATCTATCCACTTCTGGCTTGAACACTTTAGAATGATTCATTGAAAAGTCGAGCCTATGAGAGTTACAAGAATTTTAAGCAAAAATACTCATAAGGACGGCTTTTGTAAATCTCAAAACAGAGATTTAAGTAAAGATGCGTCAAATGCATCTGTACACTATCTCAAGTAAACCTCAAGGAGTTTGACATGAACAAAGGTGAATTAGTTGATGCAGTAGCTGAGAAGGCTAGCGTAACCAAAAAACAAGCTGATGCTGTCTTAACTGCGGCTTTGGAAACTATCATTGAAGCTGTTTCCTCTGGTGATAAAGTGACCCTAGTGGGATTTGGTTCTTTTGAATCGCGGGAACGCAAAGCCCGCGAAGGGCGTAACCCCAAAACCAACGAAAAGATGGAAATTCCGGCAACAAAGGTTCCTGCCTTCTCTGCTGGAAAGCTGTTTAGAGAGAAAGTTGCACCCCCAAAATCTTAGTTAGTGATGTTTTAGGGAAATCTTTTTTGATGCGGCAAATGGCACATGGGGGAAATTTAGCTTGGGCAGCAGCGCTGGCTGGCTGTTCCCCCAGTGCTATTGTTGATTTTTCTGCGAGTATCAGCCCGTTGGGACCCCCAAGCAGTGCGTTAGTTGCTATTGAGTCACAACTGGTTAATCTTCGCCACTATCCAGATCCAGATTATTGTGAACTAAGACTGGCTCTGGGTAAGTTTCATCAACTGCCGCCAGAGTGGATTCTGCCGGGTAACGGTTCGGCAGAATTACTAACCCTGGCAGGAAAGGAATTGGCAGAATTAGCCGCAACAGCTTTCATAACTCCAGCCTTTGGCGACTACTACCGATCGCTAGCGGCATACAACGCTAAAGTGCTGGAATTTCCTCTTTCCCCAGTTATTGATCAAGAGTCATTCGTGATCAGTGATTTGTCATCTATTCTTGACAGAGGACAAATCACAAAAGACAAAGGACTACTTCTCAATAACCCTCATAATCCAACAGGAAAATTATTCTCAAAACAAGCCATTCTGCCCTATCTAGAGAAATTCGCTTTGGTAGTGGTGGATGAAGCGTTTATGGATTTTCTACCTCCAGATCAACAACAAAGCATAATTGGAGAAGTAGAGAAATATCCCAATTTAGTCATTTTGCGATCGCTCACCAAGTTCTATAGTCTGCCTGGGCTAAGGTTGGGTTATGCGATCGCTCATCCTGATCGTTTGCGGCGTTGGCAGTCTTGGCGCGACCCCTGGCCTGTCAACATTCTTGCCCAAGCCGCAGCAGTTGCTGTAATCGCTGATCAAGACTTTCAGAAGCAAACCTGGATATGGCTAGAACCGACACGAAAGCAGTTGTTTGAAGGTTTAGCTCAAATTCCAGGTTTGCAACCCTTGCCAAGTGCTGCTAACTTTTTACTTGTGAAATCACAGTACTCCAGTCTTGAATTGCAGCAACAACTACTCAAGCATCACCGAATTTTAATTCGCGACTGCTTGAGTTTCCCTGAGTTGGGCGATGGCTATTTCCGTGTTGCTGTCCGCTTATCCTCAGAAAACCAGCGTTTATTAGATGCGATCGCTTTAGTCAATAGTCCATAGTCAACAGTCCAATGTTCAAAGTTTCTGACTATTGACAATTGACCCTTGACCCTTGACCATTGACCCTTGACTAATGACTCTTGACTACGATGTCGTAATTATTGGTGGCAGTCTTGCAGGGCGTTCTGCTGCCCTGATGGCAACCCAACTCAAAGCTAAAGTTGCTTTAGTAGAAGCCAAAACAGATTATGGATTTATTCATCACCACGTTTTTAGCGAAATCGGCAGGCTTGCCCAACAGGTAAGTAATGCTGCTCAATTCGGAATTGGTATTTCTAAACCATCAGATATTTTTTATCCTACAAATGTCTCTAACGGCACAATTCATAGCTCAACGGAAAACATAGAGGCACTTTCCCAAACAGACTTTTTTACGCCTATACCTTTAGGAAAATCTCAAACACCTGTGGTATGGTCAGAAGCATTGCTCTACGCTCGTGGTGTGAGTTCTAATTTAGAACAATCCCATTCACCTGCTGTATTAGCAGCTCAAGGTGTCGATGTGGTGATTGGCAAAGGGCAATTTCAAGCCTCACCTGATTTAGTATTTGTTGTTAATAATCGTTTACTGAGCGCACGCACCTATTTATTGGCTAGTGGTTCAGTTCCAGCAATTCCAGATATTGAAGGATTGCAAAGAACTGGTTTTCTTACCCTTTCGGAAATTTGGCAATCTCTAGGCGGTTCTACACCACCCCAGAATTGGGTAATTATTGGTGGTACTCCCCAAAGCGTTGAGGTAGCACAAACTCTGGCGCGTTTGGGTTGTAGTGTCACACTCATAGTTCACCACCCCTCTATCATCCGTCATGCTGACCCTGAAATAGCTCAACTTCTACAAGCGCAATTAGAAGCAGAAGGTGTGCGTGTCCTGACAAACACAACAGTAACTCAGGTTATGCTCATCGAAGATAAAAAATGGCTCCAAGCAGGACACAAAGCCATTGAAACTGATGAAATTTTGGTAGCTACTGCCCAGCAGCCAAATATTGAATCCCTGAATTTAGCGGCTGTGGGTGTGAAATGGCATCACCGCCGCTTGGTAGTGAATGAAAAACTACAAACAACTAACCACCAGATTTACGCTTGTGGGGATGTCATTGGTGGTTATGAATTTCCTCACATTGCTAATTATGAAGCAAAAATTGCCTTGAAAAATGCTCTATTTTTTCCTTGGAATAAAGTAAATTATCATTGCATTCCTTGGGGAGTTTGTTCTCACCCCATGCTGGCTCAAGTTGGTTGGACAGAGGTACAAGCAAAACGCCAGTATGGTAAGAATGAAATTATAGTGTTACGGCAGTATTTTAAACTCCTAGCAGTAGCTCAAATTCAGGAAGAAACCACAGGTATTTGTAAATTAATTGTTCGACGTAATGGAGAGATTTTAGGAGCTGGGGTATTGGGAACAGCAGCAAATGAATTAATTAATATTATTGCTTTAGCGATCGCTCAAAAAATTAAAATCAATCACATAGCTAATTTAGCTACTATTTTTCCCAGTTTTTCAGAAATTTTAGAACAAACTGCCAGACAGTGGCAGCAGCAAAGGTTACAAAATAATACAAAATTGCAAGATTGTTTGGAAAGTTTCTTCCACTTCCGCCGTGATTGGAAAATATGAGTTATATCATGTCCGCTTGAACACTTATATTATCCGTTGGGGTCGGTAATTGGTAATTGGTAATTGGTGATCATTGGTCATTTGTCAATGGTAATTAACTATCAACCACTAACTACTAACCACTGTACAGACGTGCCATGGCACGTCTCTACAACCACTAACTTTTTTATTCTTTACTTCTGAGAGCGAAACACTACCAATACGCTGCAAAATCCCACGAACAATTAAACCTAAACCCCGACCAACTATTTGTGTGAGTACAAAGACTACTCCACTCCCCAAGAAAGATAATAACGATTGCAAACGAGGAGCGATGGTATAAGTTTCAGGTTAAAAAAGGTTATTAACGAGCAATATTAATCAAACAGTCAAAATAATTTATGATATTTCTATTCAAAATTAAGTTACCTGTTTTCTAATTGGGGAAAACTTGAAATAAATTTAATCATGCTATGCTCAAGCGGACTTTTCCTTCGCCGGAAGTACTGCAACGCTTTCCCTTCGGCTTAGCAGACATCGCTGTCATCCTGGGGACGTTGGTTTTACTAGCACTGATTGCACGTGTAGGTGCAGGAACACTTGTAAGCTTTGTACCACCGGATGTTGTTCCTGGTGTGAGCCTTGATCCGGCTAATCTGCCTTACTATGCTGGGCGTTCGACTCTGCGGATGTTTATCGCCTTGTTTTTTTCGACGCTATTTACCTTAGTCTATGGGTATATTGCTGCTAAAAACCGTCTTGCAGAAAAAGTTTTTATTCCCTTACTTGATATCTTGCAGTCTGTGCCAGTGCTAGGCTTTTTATCTATCACTGTTACAGGTTTCATTGCCCTGTTTCCTGGTAGCCTGTTGGGGTTAGAGGCAGCATCGATTTTTGCTATTTTTACTAGCCAAGCTTGGAACATGACTTTTTCATTCTATCAGTCGTTGAGAACAGTTCCACAAGAGCTAGAGGAGGTAGCCAGACTATATCGATTATCAGGATGGCAGCGATTTACAAAACTGGAAGTGCCTTCGGCAATGATGGGATTGCTATGGAATGCAATGATGAGTTTTGGGGGTGGTTGGTTCTTTGTTGCTGCTAGTGAAGCCATTAGTGTGTTGAATCAAGAATATACCTTACCGGGACTTGGTTCTTATGTTGCTGCGGCTATTGCTGCTCAAAATTTACCTGCTTTAGGTTGGGCCTTGCTGACTATTGCTGTGGTAATTTTCTTAGTAGACCAACTATTTTGGCGACCTTTAATTGCTTGGGCTGATAAGTTTCGACTAGAGACGAGTGCTAGTGCAGAGATTCCTGAGTCTTGGGTTCTTGATTTGCTCAAAACAGCTCGACTTCCCTATCTAGTGGGGCAACTGCTGACTCCCGTCAGTGAAACTATTAATCGTTTTCTATCATCACTTACCCCCCCAAATTCATCACTCCCTGTAGACAGTAATCAGCAGACTGTGTGGAGCGATCGCCTCTATAATTTCATTCTGTTAGTTGTAATTGGCGCACTGTTAGTGATTGAATTACACTTTATCCTGACAACTGTAGGAATAAGTGAAGTCTTTAAGACTTTTTGGTTAGGGTTACTTACTCTTGGGCGTGTGCTGATGCTAATAGTAGTAGCAACACTCATCTGGACACCCGTGGGTGTAGCGATCGGGTTTAACCCAAAACTAGCACGCCTTTTGCAACCTGTAGTGCAATTCCTCGCATCATTTCCAGCAAACTTTATTTTTCCCTTTGCGACTCTCTTCTTTATTCGTACCAATATCAGCATTGACTGGGGTAGCATCCTATTAATGTCCCTTGGCGCTCAATGGTACATCCTATTTAACTCTATTGCTGGAGCAATGAGTATCCCCACAGACTTGCGCGAGATGGCAGCAAATGTGGGTTTACGCGGTTGGTTGGTGTGGCGCAAATTAATTATTCCTGGTATTTTTTCTGCCTGGGTAACAGGTGGTATAACTGCCAGTGGTGGAGCATGGAACGCTAGCATTATTTCTGAAATTGTTAGTTGGGGACAGACGACCCTTACAGCCAACGGTTTGGGAGCATACATCGCTCAGACTACCCAAGTAGGTGATTGGCCGCGCATTACTTTAGGAATTGGGATGATGAGTTTGTATGTAGTGGGACTTAACCGTCTATTTTGGCGGCAGTTGTATGAACTCGCGGAAACTAAATACCATCTTTAACATGAGTTCGATAGATTTCATTCGCCCAAAATTCCGGTGTGAGAATAAATTTGGGGCTAATAACCAAAACCCACTACAAGTGGGTTGAAGGGCTTATTCTATTTAGTCTACTTTAAGTAGACTTGGGCTATTAGGGCACAGTTTACTTGCGCCCCTTGTAATTGTTTAGTCTGACAATATTTATCGAACTCACGTATCTTTAACTTCACTCAACAATTATCAAAATTCTCAACACTGATAACTGTTAAAAGGTTAAGCATGACTGCAACTACACAAGCAACCGATGAAATAATGATTTCAGTTGAGCAGGTGAACAAAAGTTTTCCCCTACCAGAGGGCAAAGGAGAGTTTATAGTCCTCCGGGATATCAACCTGACAGTGCGGGCAGGTGAAGTTGTGGCATTACTGGGACGTAGTGGAAGTGGTAAAAGCACCTTACTGCGAATCATGGCAGGTCTAATTCCACCCAGTCAGGGGCAGGTGATCTGCAATGGTAAGCGCTTGCAAGGTGTGAACCAAGATGTAGCGATGGTCTTCCAGAGTTTCGCTTTGCTACCTTGGTTGACGGTACAAGAAAACGTGGAATTGGGATTAGAAGCGCGGGGAGTTAGTTTGGCAAAGCGACAGCGACAAGCACTGAAAGCTATTGACTTGGTAGGTTTGGATGGTTTTGAGAGTGCTTATCCCAAAGAATTATCTGGGGGGATGAAACAACGAGTTGGTTTTGCCCGCGCCTTGGTGATTGAACCCCAGGTGCTGTTTATGGATGAACCATTTAGTGCGTTGGATGTTCTTACTTCTGAAAACCTGCGGGGTGAAATCGACGATTTATGGAATGCAGGAAATTTTCCCTCCAGAAGTATCTTGATTGTCACCCATAATATTGAAGAAGCAGTGTTCTTAGCGGATCGGGTGATAATTCTGGGGGCAAATCCGGGACGTGTGCGTGGTGAAGTGCTAATTGATTTGCCCCGCCCCCATGATCGTACTAGCGATCGCTTCAAAGCTTTGGTGGATTATATCTATACAGTCATGACCAATCCAGAAGCAGAAGTCACTGGAGAGGTAGCACTGCCAACACCGAAAATACCCACACAACGGGCCAAGTCGCCCTATGCTCAAGTATTACCCTATGCCAGGGTTGGTGGTATTAGTGGTCTTTTGGAATTGATTGTTGAGCAGCCTGAAGGCAGAGAGGATATTCCCCATTTGGCAGAACGCTTGCAACTAGAGGTGGATGATTTGCTGCCAATTCTGGATGCTGCGGTGATTCTGGGCTTTGCAGAAGTCACCCAAGGAGATGTCAGGCTCACTGATATCGGACGTGACTTTGCCACCACAACAATTTTACGAAGTAAAGATTTATTTCGGCAACAAGTCTTGCAGAATGTACCAATGTTGGTCAGCATGGTACAGACCTTGCGAGAAAAACGTAATGGTTCTATGCGGGCAGATTTTTTCTTAGATTTATTAGATGAACACTTTCCCCATATAGTAGCTGAACGACAATTTGCCACAGCAATTGATTGGGGACGCTACGCAGAATTGTTTGAGTACGATGCCAACGAAGAGCGACTTTATCTGCCAGAAACAGTGGCTACGGAGTAGGAGGGCAAGGAAGACAAGGGATGGGGGAAATTACTTATTTCATATCCCCTGTTATGGAGTTACTTTTTACCAATCAATACGGTTTAGTTAAGGCTAGGACTCTTTGTCAACGTTATTTTTCTAACAAACCGCCAAGAACGCCAAGGACGCAGAGAAAAGAAAGAAAAGAAAAAATTTACTTAACTGAACTGTGTTGTCTTATCAATGACATATGGCTAATGGTAATTGACTATCAATTTATTTTTTACTCATAACTTTTTATTTTTTCCTTCTGAAAGTGAAACACTACCAATACCCTGCAAAATACCACGAACAATTAAACCTAAACCCCTACCAATTATTTGTGTGAGTACAAAGACTACTCCACTCCCTAAGAAAGATAATAACGATTGCAAACGAGGAGCGATCGCATCACCAAATTCTAGTCCTAGTGTCACCCATAAACGAATTCCTGAAAGTTCTGCTAACTCTTGGCGACGAGGAGCGTAAATAGATGTCTTGGCAATACCACGGGGAGCAAATACAAATAGTTCATAGCGACTTTCAAAAATAGCTTTCGGTTCTGTTACTAAATTTTTTATTCGATATTTCCAAGATAAACTATTTCTAAAGCGTTCAATTTCTCGTGTGGAAATCAATTTTCGGTCATAAAAATTTTGCTTAATATCTTCTATATCTCCTAAATAGTTCAGTAGGGGCTGAACTACAGCATTACCTACTTGAATTAACAAGTTTTCTAATAACATTTCTGCCTGTTGATTAGCTTCAAAGCTGCCCGCAGTATAACTAGTATTATCAATAATTAAATCTGTTTGAAAGAGTAAGTAGGAAAATAAATCGACAACTAAGGGGATTTGATTGAGAATTCCTGTTTGTACTACTCCAGAGCTTTGTAATATTACATTGAGAATTTCTATCTGATTATTACCAAATCTTACCCGAGAAAATTTTCCAAAAAATTCTGTAGAAACTTCCTTCCATAATTCATGTAAAATTGCACTTTTGATGTCAGATAGTTGATTAATTTCAATTTGGGAATTACGGAGATCATCTAAAGTATCAGCAACTTTTTGCAAAATCAAATAAAGTAATTCTCGTTTTTTATCTGGGCGCAAGATGTCAATTTCTAAAGACACATCTGTAACATTTTGCAAAGGTAATTGCAGTTTATTTAGGCAAGATGTAAATATTGTTGCTTGCAGCGCTCTCGGGCTAAGTAGAGAGGGAGTTTTTGGGGTGATGGTGCGATCGCTAGGGATATTTAATACAGGTAGTGGTAATTGTTCAGCAGCTTGAGGTTGACTTTGGTCGTTGATTTGCCTGGGTTGTGGTGTTGCTAATAAATGATTGATCAACCAACGAGATGCTAACAACTCCCGTCGCTGTCCAGCTAACATTGCTCGTTCTAATATCGGCTGTCCAGGAATCTGCAATTTTGCTGTTATTGCCGCTAAATTAGCATCTATCTGGGCATTTCCTGATAAACGCAGGTTTTCTAATAGCCGAGTGAAGAAACGATAGGGAGATGGGGTGGTGGGGAGATGGGGAGATGGGATCTGTGTCGTTGTGTCGTTGAAGACATACCAGTAGGAACGACCAGCTACTATTTCTTGCATAATCTCAACTAATTCGGTAACTGGCGTTCCTTTGGGGCAGTAACCTTCTATACCAATAGATTTGGCCGCTAACAGTAGCCCTTGGTCTTGCACAGAAGTCAGTAATAAAATAGGTAAGTTAGGATACTGAGTTTTAATTTGCCGACACAGTTGTAAACCTATTTGCTGACTGTGCAGAGAGCGACTATTGCCTAGTTCCAAGACTACTAAATTTATACTTTTGAGGTCTTGTTGGGCAAGTTCTGCTAAAATCAGCAAAACAGCAGTATTTGTTTCTGCCTCCGATACTACTTGCAAGTTAGAAAATTCTTCGAGAGCAACCCGTAATCCTAGCCGGAAGATGGGGTCTTGGTCAACTAGCAATAATTTTAGAGGGCGATCGCTCATAATCCAAACTATACTCTGATGCTGTTTGTAGTTAATGGGAAACAGCTTCGATACTTCACCTATTCTCCCTATTTTTACCGAAGCAATTTAGATTCAGAATTGATATGTCCGAATACTCAATTCTCTCATCTATCGTTTATCGCTGTGTATTGGTGGTCATTCGATTTTAAATTTTGGATTTTGCGAAAAGTTTGTAGACACGAAGTGGTGAGACAGCGACTCTTACGCAGGGGGTTCTCCCCCAATCCCCACTCCCTGTCGGTCGTGGGGGCCCCGAGTCCCCCATGAGCGACTGCGTTCGCGTAGCGTCCCGGAGGGAACTACCCGGAGGGCTTCCCGAAGGGTGCGGAGGTTTCCTCCGTACTCTTACGAGAAGTCGCTTACGCGCCTACAAAGCAGCGTCCCGGAGGGAACCTCAAAGCTTTTCAAGACGGATTTTGGATTTTGAATTGACCTCACAGACTTTTCTGGGGGCTTCGGAATTTTGGATTTTGGATTGATTCCACAGATGAATCTGCTTGCTCTGTACCATCAAAGATTATCGGTCAATTCCAAATTCATCCGAATTCAATGAATCTGTTTTTGAACTGAAAAAGATCGATGATAATTGCCATATACAGACAATTACTATGTAATTAGATTAACTAAATGAGCTTGAGTATTCGACATTGGCTAGTAGAAAATTATATTGAAATCTCTGATATCAGTGGATTATCACCAGGGCAGATGGTGAGTATCGCCTTCCGTATTGTTCAGGATATGGAAGTAAAAAGCCTCATCCCTTTGGACATTTGTAGCTTGGCAGAAGTGTTAGAACTACCCTTGGCTACTGTATGGCAGGAAATTACAGTCTTTGCTCAGTTGACAGAAAGTCTTCTGCGGACAATTTCTCATAAAAAGCCATTAAAACGTAACGAAGGCACATGGCTAGCATTTCAGATAGCTTATCTTCGAGGCTTGCTGCAAGTCTTGACTCAAGAAAAAAGCTTACAAAGACCTTGGTTAAACCAGGCAATGCTTGGAAAAGCAGGGATGCGAGAACGAGGCGAAATTTCTCCTGTACGACTCCTACAGGATACCCAACTGCAAGGACTCCTCAAAACTCTCCGCTCAGGTAAACTAACTGATACTCAAGCTGAACAAGCTTTAAGTTTAGTAGCAGATTCATTACTGGTACAACAAATAGATAATGCTGTCAAAGCCTGGTTTGTTGCCAATGGAGTGGAGGAAGCAGAAAGTAAATTAATCACACAACGTTTGCAAAATTCACTGTTTGGACATTTACTGGCAGTGATAGCCGAAAACGCACTACCTTTAGCGCAACTACAAAAATTTGTTGGATTGGGAAATTCATGCCCTGTTAATTCCACTGACAAACATCTGCAAATTCCCGAGGCTGGCTTACATGTAGGTGACAAAATTAACTTGTTGCGGGAACTCTACCGAGCTAGTTTAATGCAGAGACAATCAGAAACATTATTTATGGAATCCTTTGCTCTCAAGGATATTTATGTTCCCCTCAATGGTATACCAATCAATGAGAGTGATTCGCAACCAGAACAAAAAACAGTTGAAGCGATTGATTTAATGACATGGGTGCGGCAACAACTGGCTAATTTAGATACTATTGCTGTGATTGAGTCGGAACCTGGTTATGGAAAAACTAGTTTCTGTCAAATGTGGACAGCAGTTGCAGCAAAAGAACTTTACCCTGCATGGATACCGATATTAATTCGCCTCAAGGATGTCAAGTACGGTAAAACTTTAGCAGCAACCTTAAACTCTGGTTTTGCTCTTAATCGTTATATCCACCTTGGTGATTGGCTGCAACAAGACTATCCTCCTTGTTTGCTTGTGTTGGATGGTTTAGATGAACTACCACCTGCTAGTCAGGGTAATCAGGCAAAAATCATTTTGATGCAGCAGTTGTTTAGCTTGCAGTCTCAGTCTCGGCATAAGATTGTTTTGACTAGTACTTCACAAGCTTTACAGGAAATCATTCAAGAACTAGAACAACCATTGCCATTGTCCCGAATTAATATTCAACCGTGGGAACAGGAAGAGTGGAGACAATGGTTTCAACTATGGGCGCAAGTCCAATCTTTGCCCATTGCTCAAAATTACTTTACGTTCCTCAAATATTCAGGAGTATTCTCTGCTACATCCAAGCTACCGGAACTTTCAGCCTTTGTCCGTCAACCTCTGATGCTTTATTTATTAGGAGTGTTGCATCGAGACGGACTTCTGGATGAGCAGATATTACTATTAGCTGCTAAGACTCAAGCAACAACCAGCGCTACTGTTTTATGGGAAATTCACCATCGGCTGAGTCGATGGTTATTAGGTTATCCGCAAACTGGTGGTATTAAAACAATGCTGCTGCGTTCAGGTTCGACTTATATCCACCGCACACAAGACGCGATCGCTAATCTGCTGCAAAATCGTCACCCCCAAGATCTACTCGAACATATGCAAGTGATCGCACTACAAATATTGCACTCCCAACGCCATCAAATTACTTTAGAACCCAGTCACAGCAATCTCCCAGCCTTTTATTTTATCCCCCCTCACACTCCACGCCAGTTGCTCTTTGTTGGAAACCAACAAGACCGTGCTGGCTCCCCCACCCCTCACCTCCAAACTGAATTCTCTCACCCCAAATTAGGAGAATTCCTCTGTACTCAGGCTATTGTTGCCCAACTGAAGTTACTTATTCAACGTCAAGAAAACGCTTATGGTGAATTTACCTTTGTGCTAGAGTCTGCTAGTAGCGTTGCTCAGCAGCTTTACAATTTATTTGGTTTTGGAATTGTTTCCCCGGAATTGGAAAATTTGGTGATTGAGGGTTTGCGGCGAGAACCACAGCATGAATTTTCTTTTGAATTGTTGTGCGATCGCCTGCTATCTTTTTGGTATGCCTATTGTCGAGGTCGTTGGTTAGATGAAGGTATTGCACACAAAGCTTTTGCTCATTTTCAAGCATTGCAAAACCCTGTGAATGTAGAACAGATTCATGCCACAGTGGGACTGAATGTATTCTTATTACTTTGTGCTTGTCACCAACAAACCAAAACTACTTTTTACCCTTGTGGCAATCCAGAAAATTTGTCCGAATTTTATTCACAAGCATTAATGATATTAATTGCCAGGACAAAAGTTTTACATCCAGCTGCTTTCACAACACGTCTGCAATCAGCATCTCTTGCTTGTCTGAACTTATCAGGTGCTGATTTGTCACAAGCAATGCTAGCTGGTGTAAATTTTGGGCAAATAGATTTATCTAATGCTAATTTAATGGGAGCAAATTTAGTTGGAGCTAACTTGCAGGATGCAAACGTATCAGGTGCTAACTTAGTAAGTGCTAACCTCACAGATGCAAACTTATCAGGTGCTAACTTAGTGAGTGCTAACTTAGTGAGTGCTAACCTCACAGGCGCAAATCTTCAGTCAACGAATCTCACCAATACCTGCTTATTTCAAGCTATTCTGCAAGAAACTGACAAAGAAATTGCCATACTTAATGGTGCAATCTTTTCAATTAAAGATTTTCAAACGATCAAAAAATTGCTGTCCAAATCTGCTGATATTAATAATATTAATTCTTATGAAAAAACAGCTGCTTGGTTAAATAATAATGCTATCGAAAATATTATTGAAAGTGCAGAAGGTGAGCCAATGATGTCTGGCGATTTGTATGAAGATTATGCTGATGATGAGACAGTATTGGGATAGTTGGTTGTTGTTTGTTGTTTGTTGGTTGGTGGTGGTCATTTGTCATTGGGGATTGGGAATTGGGCATTGGAAAGAATTTTGGATTTTGCGAAAAGTTTGTAGACACGTAGACGCGCTCATAGGCTTCCCCTTAGGGTGCAGAGGTTTCCTCCGATTAAAGCTCTTCAAGACGGATTTGCGATTTTGGATTAGATTTCAATCCAAAATCTAGAATCTAAAATTTCTTGTCTCCCTTGTCCTCCAAGTCGTCCCCCTTCCCATCCCCGATCCCTCTTCTTACGAATTTCGGTAGCCGTAAAAATTAATACTATAGTCTGTAACCTTAACGCCTGTTTGTTCTTCAACCAAACGAATAATTTCTTCTGGTAATGTTATGTGAACATCTATAATTTGGTTTGTATCCAAACAGTTAACATGGCTGTGGGAATCACTGATATTACCATACAGACGTCCGTCACAGTGTTCGATACATTCAATAATGCCACCGGAAGATAAGGCTTCTAAATTTTGATATACAGAAGTGTGACCGATCGCTTTGCCTTGCTGATTGAGGCGATCGTAAATTTCTCTAGCAGAAAGATGCTCTTTTGCTTGCCAAAGTAATTCGAGAATATAGCGACGTTGGCGACTAACACGCATACCCTGCGTTTGACACTGTTCGATCGCATCTTCTAGGGAACGAATGGGTTTTGTAGATATCGTCGGTTTTTGCATATTGATGCTTGTTAACTGTTTTAGTAATTTTTTCTTTCCAATGTTTATTTGTTATTTTATATTTCTAAGGTTTATCTACCTCCTGAGTCAGTCCGAAACTGTGTTGTCACTAGTAATTGCTGCGGAAATCACAGATCGGCAAGAGGAATTTTTATATTTCTTGACAATTTTGCAGTCACACCTTAATCTAAAACAAACTCATTACAACTTTAGCTTAAAATCACTGTAAACGTCTACTTTAATTGGCAATATATAAAGCTTCACTCACCAAGGATTGGGGGACGTGGAAGCGTGTTTTTTAAAAGACATGTCCGACAACGCCACGCCCCCGGTAATAGGTAATAGGTAGTGGGATTGGTAAGAACTTGTTGGAGTCTTTGCAATTACCAATTGACGATTACCAGTTACCGGGCAATCCCTGCAATCATATCTTGGGCGAATCCCCGTATATTTATGTCGGGGAGTGCCCTCAATAAAACACCTCACATACAATTTAGCAGTTAGTTTTGTATGTGCATTCAGCCTTTTGGGCATGAATGCAAACATCGCCAAAGCATAACATCCCACATTCCGCGCCTGCTACTCCAAAGATGCTTAATGTTGAAGACTATTGGTACGTAACTAATAATGTGATAGTGATGATTTTTACGGAGTTCACCCTTTTGATTCTTTACCAACTCCTGACGCTTGAAATGAGTTTGGTAGAAGTAAAGTTACTGTATATTTACAAGTATTGGTATAGAATTTTAAAGACAGCTCAGCTATGCAAGCTGTCTTTTTGAAAAAATTTAATTTAAAGCACTCCTTCAAACTACTTGCCACCAGCCAAAAGCCGGGCCAATAAAACGAATTGTTACCCAAGCTGCAACCATAATACCAATACCAATCCAAGCACCACGAGAAGTCCATTTTACAAATAGTTCTGCTTGTGATTTTGTGATCGGAACCCAGGGCATAATGCGTTCTTGTTGGGCTTGACCGTATTTTTCTCCCAGTGCTTCTTTACGACGTTTTGCTTCACCCATTTGCTTCACCTAAGACTAAAATTCCAAATGTTTTCTCTATTAAATAACAGTTGTGTATTTTGTTGTTTGTTGTTTGTTGATTGTTGATTGTTGTACCCTGAACTGATACAAATGCTTTGCCCCTACTACCAACCAATGTACAGACGTGCCATGGCACATCTGGTATAACTACCAACAACTAACCACTAACCACCAACAAAACTTTTATGAGTCGTCCTCACTGTGTTGGGAAAATAAACTGGGATCGAGATAGTTAATACGTGCTAGGGGACTAAGAGCAGTTAATATTTGAGCTCCATAGCTACGGTTGACGACTCGACTATCAAGCAAAGCTACAATGCCTTGACTTTCTCGGGCTGGGGCGATCGCTCTTTGTAATTCGTTTAAAGCTGCTGGCAACAAGTATAAACGAAACCAATCTTGATGCGATCGCTTATACTGGGCAACTCTTCCCGCTACCAAAGGATGTTCAAGAGATGGTAAAGGTAGAGTCGCGATGATAATCAATTGTGGTGCAGGCAAAACTTTTTGATGTTCGCGCCAAAATTCCCAACCACTAATTAAAATCCCATTTTCATCCAAACAAGTTTTTTCTACTTGGACTCGCGAACCAAATTCCGAAGCTAAGATTGCTCCGACTTGGGACTTCAATGGTACATCTCCCACCAACACCGCTGTCAATCCTGGCGATGTCGCACTCAGACAAACCAGCGTCCGCACTTTGTGAATAAATGCTGCTTGAAATTCTGGGGTATTTGGTAAGGGCAACTGATACGGAATGTAAAGTTGAATCGCTTCCGTTTGACTATCCGAGAACTTTAAACAAGTCAACTCCCCACCTAACCCAAGGTGTTGGCGAAAAATAGGAGCCTCGGTTTCCGGGTCTAGGGAACTGCCAATCAATACCACAGGCTGCCGCTGCCAAATCGGCGTCAGTATTTCTGCTATATCAATCGGGGCGCTGTGTAAAGAAAATAAACCTTGACGACGGGCAATAGTGGCCCAGAGGAGAGATGGGGGGCTAGGGGCCCCCACTTTGTGGGGTTGGGGGGCAATGGGGTGATGGGGTGATGGGGGGGTGAGGGAAGAGTGTTGGAATTGTTGCCAAAACTTTTTCCAAGCATCGGGGAGAGTATCTATGTCTAAATTTGAATAAAGACTGCTCAATATTTCTGTTTCTGCTTGGGAAATCAAATAACATTCGTAGGGATTCCCAGGATGCTGGAATAGTTCGTGTGTTAGTTTTGCTCGTACAGAGCAAATTTCCTCAGCAATGTGTGGGTAGGCAAGTATCAGTTGATCCCAATCATGGGCTTCCCAAGTGACAGTGAGTTGATCACGCACCCAAACTTCTAAATCGTCTACGCCATCAATAATCGTAGGAATGCCAGCCGGAAAATTCTCATGGGGTGTTAGTTGTGCTTTTAACCAAGCTTGGGGTGAAATCAAAAACAGTCCTTGAAAGTCACCACCAGGCCAAACATCACCTGTTCTAATAGCCTTGTTAACTCCTAGCCATTGCTGTAGACGGGGGATTTCCACTTTCACAAGACGTTGCTGCACAACTTCAGGAGCAACGATAATCACAGGGCTATGCCACATCAAAGCCGACGCCACAAAGCTTGTACGATACCGCCCTTGATAGCCGCAAGCCGCACCCACTTGAATCAGGGCGCTACGTCCCAAGCGCAAGGCGCGTGCAACCAACCGTGCCATCGTTAAATGATGGGGCCACGAAGGGAAACCCGCCTGCGATCGCAGGAAGTTATGTAATGATAAATGAACTTCTGCCTCAATCACACGCTTTTCATCCCATACAAAGTGATTTTACTTGTTACAGCCCCACTTATATTATTCAGTTATCAGTTATCAGTAACCAGTTACCAGACTGATAACTTTTAACTGTTAACTGACCTACTACCCTAAATTATGGCAACCTATACAGGAATTTCCAGCGAAGCTTTTAGACACCCCCTAGATCGGCAAGCAGAGCAAGCCTTGCGTAGTTTACCGGGATTTGATTTAGTCGCCCGTAAACTCATGGAATTTATCTACGAGCGCCCGCAGTTAATCTATTTAATGGGCAACACCATCCAAGTTGGGCCTCGTCAATACTCCACTATTTACCAGATTTTTCGGGAATGTGTGCGGGATTTAGATATTTATCCAGAGCCAGCACTGTTTTTATCACAAAATCCCCAAGCTGATAGTTATGCGCTGGGGCAAGAACATCCTTATATAGTCATAAACACAGGGATTTTAGACTTACTAAACGAAGCCGAAATTAGGGCGGTGTTAGCCCATGAACTGGGGCATATTAAATGTGGTCATACTATTTTAATTCAAATGGCGATGGGGGCGATGAGTGCTGCTTCTGCCCTTAGTAGATTTACTCTTGGTATAGGTAATTTTGTTACACCAGCATTAATTTATGCTTTTTTTGAATGGCGACGCAAAGCAGAGTTATCAGCAGATCGCGCCGCATTATTATTAGTAGATGACTTGAATACTGTGATGTCCTCAATTATGAAAACCACGGGTGGCAGTATAAAATATGCCAACGAATGTAGTTTACAAGAGTTAATTCGTCAGTCAGAAAATTATCAGGTGCTTGACGAAGATGAATTGAATCAAGTCTATAAATTTTTAGTTTACAGTGGCGCTCAAAGCGAGATGCTGAGTCATCCTTTCCCTGTAGAACGCTTGCATTATCTACAGGAGTGGGCAGTCTCAACAGAATATCAGCAAATCAAACAAGGAAATTACGTGCGATCGCCTGCATCTGGAGCAGTGGACGTGAACGCGACACAAAAGGCTACCCGAGACCAAGAAATCGAAAAATTACGAAAAAAAATTGCAGAATTGCAAAGAGAGATTGACAGAATGAAAAAATCAGGTTGAGTAGGGAGCGGGGATTGGCGAGGTGGAGTGTGAGGAGTAGTGAACAACAACTAACAACCAACAACTAACAACTAACAACCAACAACCAACAACTAACAACCAACAACCAACAACTGAAATTTTGATATGATGCTCAATTTTACAAAAATTGTATCTGTCCTAAGTGTAATTTTTATGCTTATTGTCTTATCGCCGACAATTACTTCGGCTGCCCCAGTTAATTTTAATACAAACTTTACTGTAGCTATTGCTCCGGCAGCTAAATCATCTTCAGAGATCAACTTTACCCCACAAGTACGACAACAACTCCAAGCAGTACGTCAACGCCGCAATCGAGAGATTCAAAAAGTTTTGGACTCATCTCAACTGACTGAATTCACTCGCAACCTACGTTCTGGTGATAATTTTCAGCAAGCGCTAGACAAACTTAATTTGCAAGGCGATCAGAAGGAAATGGTAGAGGCGATCGTGAAAATTTGTGATTTGAAAACAAAAGCTATCCTATCTCGTTATTCACACCAAAAAGGGAAATAACTACCGATTTTACAAAGGAGTCTCATGGCTCAAATTTTGATGACGCGCTGCAAATCCTGCGATCGCTGTATGTATAGTCAGATAAATATGCTCAGCTCCCATCTTTTGCAGCAATCCTGACCCACTGCTACTAATCGGGAAACCCTGCATCAATCCGTTTCCCAGGTTAGAGGTTCCTAGCGCCAACAGTTCTTGGTTAGCGTCAATTTTATAGTGATTGCGGGTAGCAAATGCCCGTGCAGTCAGCACATTATCTGAATAACCAACGATCGCAATTCCAATCGCAGATGCTACTAGTGGTGATAATTCCTGAACCGAAACTTTGGGTAAGGCGAAATGAGGCAAACCGGCCGGGATTTCTCCAACTACAGCCACACCTCGTTCATCAAGGTGAAATACTGCCACAGCAGCCGTTGCCAGTAATACCGCTAGTAGGGGGCCGGGTGCGTTACGAAAGCGATTTTGAATCAAGAATAAGAAGACTAAGACGAGAATTGCCAAAATCAAAGTTGGCTGGTGAATTTGATCCAGTTTACTGAGAAATTCCCTTACTTCGCCGAAGACGGTATTTGCCTCAATCTTAATGCCACCAATTTTACTGAGTTGCCCCGTAATCATAATTACAGCTACCCCTGCCATATAACCAATGAGAATTGGTTTCGACAAGAGATCAGCCAGAAAACCTAGACGAGCAATGTAGCCAATTATGCAGACTATCCCTACCATCAAAGCCAGCAGAGAAGCGAGAATACCGTAATTCGCGTCGTTTCTTGCTACCAAAGGAGCGATCGCTGCTGCCGTCATCACTGCCGTTGTTGATTCCGGCCCTACCGAAAGTTGAGGCGATGAACCAAACAGGGTGTAAATCACCATTGGTGGTATAATTGCCCACAACCCGACTACAGGTTTTACCCCTGCCAACTCCCCATAGGCCATACACTGGGGAATCAAATAGGCAGCCACTGTTACACCCGCTAGCACATCCCCTCGTAACCATGCTCGTTGGTAAGATAGTAACTGTTTTAACCCTGGCATTCGTAGGGGAATAGCTTTATTTTTTAACATGGCGATCGTAGACCACCCTCTGGTTCAGTTTAAGAAGATATTAAATAGTTTAAGAGGAAATTAAGTAATTCTGATTGATGAGATACATAAATTGATTGAGAAGCTGCGTAGTCAGGGCTTTAGCCCTTAAAATTGAGCGATTTATCGCTCACTACAAACCCCTCGTAATTTATGATCGCAACTAA
>NZ_AJLK01000014.1 GCF_000317205.1 Fischerella muscicola PCC 7414
CTACTAGTTAACGGGATCAAACTGAAGTAGGGTGAAGTTTTTCTAAAACTAACGTGTGTAGCCCATTAACCGCGAAATAATAAGAATAGCTGTGTCTAGTTAGCTTTTTGAGAAGCATTAGCCACGAGTTCTGATGTTTTGTAGTTGGTTGTGTTGCCAAGCTTGAGAGAAGTTTGCTAAAGAGTCTTTTGATATGAATCCTGCCAGCATCGATGAGTGGTTCCCGATTGAACAACAGCGCAAATATGTATCGCAGGTGAAAGGGCGAGTTGGGATAACGCGCCGTCGGGCGGAGTGCTTTGTCAAATTATGGGCTTATTTATTCCTAAAACAGCAGCAAGAATTAGGTAAGCAATTACAGCTACCTTTAACAGAGTTATCTTTACCAGAAGGCTTTGTTGCTTGTACTCATCGCGAAGCCCATGAACTCTTTTATAGTCAGCAAGAACGAGGAAGCGATCGCGCGGCGGGTATGATGATTGATAAACTCGTAGCCTTGGGATTAATTGAGAAAGAGTTTGATGGCAACACTACTTGTATTCGCATTAAATACTTATTGCCAAATCCTTACAATTCTGAAAATACTCAAAAATCAATAGATTTTGTACCAGACAACTTCAATCCCCGCACTGACGCCATCCCCGTTGCAACTTTTTTGGCTCAAAATTACAACTGGATGAACAAAAAAACTACGGCTGTCCCCCAGAGAATAGCAAGAATACTGCGTACCTGGGCAGCCCAATATCCAATATGTATGAGGGTGTTACGTCGCTACGACACTCAAGATCCAGTTGGTTTTTATGTTGTATATCCTACAGCTAGAGAATCTGAAGAAAAATTTTTTCTCCCCCCTAGCAGAAGTCTTCATCTCAGTGCTGCTACAGAAACCGATCCCATCAAAATGGCAACACCAGGGGATATGGATTGTACTTCTGTGTTTGTCCGCAGCTTCCAACTAGATTTGTCCCACCAGCAACATCATCTTTTGTGTCAATTATTAAAAGATGTCCAAAAAACTCTCATACGGATGCAAGCGGATTTTCCTAATCTTTGCGACATGTATACACTCGCCATCCATCCAACTTCAGAAAACTTAGCAACAGCAGTAGGCTTTCGCAAAACAAGTCCAGATCCACAATTATCTCTCTACTGGATGTATTTGGCATTGGATAAATTCTTGGCTCTTGATATCGAGCAAGCAGTGTCAACCCTGAATCTAGATATGAATTAGGGTAAATATCATACCAGAAGTAGAGATTTCTGAAAAGACTTTACAAATCGAAATATGCACTTTAAGATATGTAACAAGGGTAAAAAAACTACCCAAACATCATAAGTAACATCTTC
>NZ_AJLK01000015.1 GCF_000317205.1 Fischerella muscicola PCC 7414
AGCTGCTACTGAAGCTGCTCCTGTTGCTCTGAGTGCTCCTGCTATCAACGGCTAATATAAAGTAGTCTGTCAGATAAATAAAAAAGCTCCCTCCACTTCGGAGGGGGCTTTTGTTTTTTGTTTCGTTGCGATCGCACATCTGTATCTCAATAAAATTGCCCTAGTTCTTCAAAAGGGAATAGACATGATCTGATTAACCCATTCCTCAGCAGTAGAGGCTTCCCAAATAAGGATGAGTGCTTCAATTGCCTCATTAACAGATAATTTTTGAGAAAGAATCAAAACTCCTGAACTTGTTTTTGACACAATGAACTCACCAAACTCAGCAGGCATGGTTTTACGATCATGAGTCACAAGAATTCTCCCATTTTGTGCTGCGATTTCTAAGACCTGTTGGTCTGTCTTACCTTCCAACCCTGCCATATATGCTGATTGAAAATCAATATTTGCTTCTCTACGTAATAGTTCCAGTTACAATTGCTTGCTTAAGATCAGATCTGCTTGAAATCGAACTTTCGTCATGCCTTATTCTGCTTCTGCATCTGAGCGGATTTCAACTTCTGATACAGAGGCAGATTTTTTTGTCTGAGAGACTGTTGTAGTAG
>NZ_AJLK01000016.1 GCF_000317205.1 Fischerella muscicola PCC 7414
AGTAGCTACAAAATTTCCTTACATCCCTTTTGGGGTGCTTACAACTCAGTCATTGCAGATACATAATCTCCCCTATCAAAATTCAGCTAAGCATCTGAATTGTTTATTGGTGGTTTAAATTTTTGTTTTTGGGCTGAGCCTACAGGGAGATTGATTATGTTTATGAGCAGTAATGGACAAAATCATAACATTGCATCTAGCAAAATCCAATATGTTAAAGTAGACAATTCTTACATAGACAAATTACAACCAGCCTTACAAATTTATTTAATCCAAACTATTCTTGACAGCTTTGTCGATGGAATTTTAATACTTACAACTCAACGCCAATTAATTTATGCTAATGAATACGCTCTTGATATTTGTCACCAGTTGAGACAAAACACAAAAAATCAAAATATTGTTCCAGATGAAATTTGGTGCTTTTGTGATTCTATGATTGAAAGTCGCAAATTATTTACCAAGGGGAATGTATCTATAGAAATAGAAATAGATGTTAATGATCAAGTAAAATTACGTGTCAGAGCTAGATGGTTATACTGGGATAGATGCAATCAAATGTTTTTGTTATTAACTTTAGAGGATTGTCATCAAACTAGCCACAGTATAGCGATCGCTGATGCTAAAAAATATGGGCTAACTGAACGTGAGGCACAGGTTTGGATACTACGTCGTGCCAATTGTTCTTACAGAGAAATAGCAGATAGGCTATATATTACTATCAATACTGTCAAAAAACATCTGAAAAATATATATGCGAAGCAACAGGAAATTATCTATCTGGTATAGTGTGGGAAATTATGAGTTATATCTAATGTGAATTGAAACTATGACAAGATTTATGTTTTAAATTCGACCACCGTGCAAGGCGATGTACACATAGATACAGTAAATCTTAAGTAGGGTGCGTTATGGCTTTGCTATCACGCACCGCCAGATAAATATGAACATAATCACCTACAGTCCTGCTTACACTATTGTTCCTACTTATGAATGTTTTAATCGCTGTACCTATTGTAATTTTCGTACAGACCCGGGTAAAAGTCCTTGGCTGACGGTAGCAGCAGCAGCAAATATTTTGAAACAACTGCAAACTCAAAATGTCTGTGAAATTCTCATACTTAGTGGCGAAGTTCACCCCCAATCATCACGGCGTTCAGCATGGTTTGAGCGAATTTATGATTTGTGTGAATTAGCGCTGACAATGGGTTTTTTACCACATACAAATGCTGGGCCGTTGAGTTTTGCGGAAATGCAAAGACTCAAGCAAGTAAACGTTTCTATGGGGTTAATGTTAGAACAGTTAACCCCAGAATTGCTCAAAACTGTACATAAACATGCACCGAGCAAATTACCAGCTCTCAGGCTGCAACAATTAGAATGGGCTGGAGAATTACAAATCCCGTTTACAACGGGTTTACTGTTGGGAATTGGAGAAACGGAAAATGATTGGTGGGAAACTTTGAAAGCAATAGCAAATTTGCATCAGCGTTATCATCACATTCAAGAAGTTATCCTCCAACCCCACAGTCCTGGAAATCAGCAAAGCTTTGATGCACCACCATTTGACCCCCATCAATTACCAGAAGTCATTTTTAAAGCACGTCAAATTTTACCGTCAGATATTACTATTCAAATTCCCCCGAATTTAGTTAAAGATCAGCAATGGTTACTCGCATGTTTAGCAGCTGGGGCGAGGGATTTAGGCGGAATTGGCCCCAAAGATGAAGTTAATCCTGATTATCCTCATGTTCAAGAGCAGGAGCTAAGAGAAATTTTACAGCCTGCGGGATGGGAGTTAGTGCCGAGGTTGCCAGTTTATCCCCAGTTTGATAGTTGGTTGTCGCAGGAATTGCAACTAGCAGTGAAGCGGTGGCGGAACCTCACCCCCAGCCCCTCTTTGCGGGTTCACCAGAAGGGAGTAGAAATTAGAACTCTTGCAACAGAGTCTCCAAACCCTCGTTACCAGGTTGAACTTGGTAACGATAACAAGAGCCTGTAGCTATTAATTTATCAATAAACAAGTACAGAACTCCGTCGATGAGTCTTTAAACTAGATAAACGAGTATCAAAACCCCGTCGTTGAGTCTTTGAATATAGATAAACGAGTATTAGAACTGCGTTAATGAGTCTTTGAATATAGATAAACGAGTATTAGAACTGCGTTAATGAGTCTTTGAACTCAATAAATGAGTAATATAACTCCGTCATTGAGTCTTTGAAATAAATAAACGAGTATTAGAACTTCATTCACAAGTATTAAAGCTTCGTTGAACACGAATTAAAATTATCGCTGGGTTAGCTTTACCCAGTAGTTGTCAAGTTTTAATTCAGGGTTTGTATTCAGCACTTTAGTGCTGAAAAAATAAGGACTAAAGTCCTTACTACAAACTTTCTTCGCCAGCATTTAACCCTCTATAATCTCGTTAATATGAAAAACATGGCAATGCTGTATTCAAAACGGGCAACAGATATCAGAGATATCTACGGTGAATGCTTAATTTTACCGATGATTATGGTCAAGACTATAAAAGGAGAAATTTACGAGCCTGGGCTTGAGAAAGTTAAAGAAGTGATTTGCAAGCGAATCCGGCAAATTACACCGGAATTATCAATAGAAAACGAGATTTTTGATAGTCAACAAACCTTAGATAAACTCTGTTTGATGAGTGGAGGGCATGTCAGGAATTTGTTATTGTTAACTCAAGATGCGATCGCACGTACAGAAGAGTTACCAATTACTGAAAAAGAAGTGCGTCGCGCTGTTACTCAAGCCAGAGACACTTACCGCCGTGCTGTAGAAAATCATCAGTGGTGTCTGTTAGCAGAAATATCTCGTTCTAAACGCATTATTAATGATGACCAGTATCGAAGTTTGATGTACAATCGCTGTCTTTTAGAATATCGTTATTTAGATGATGAGGGAGAGATACAGCGTTGGTATGATATTTATCCGCTCATCCAAGGAGTACCAGAATTTAAAGAAGCTGTGGCAAAACTTCCATGAATCCAGATTTAGGTGATTGGGATGAAGATTTACCCCCAGAACCAGAAGAAGCTTATCAAGACTTGGTTCGGGCATTAAAGCGAAAATCAGGATTTGGTTTGTATTTTGTGCAATGTACACCTGCGGAAGCAGACCGTTTAATTGCTAAACTTCCACAGGATATTCCCCAGAAGCATATAGAACTTTTGCGCTTAGTTGAGGCGATTGATAATTTATATGAGCGAGTGGCTGAGTTTGTTAAAGATAAGCAAGTTGATATTTTATTAATTAAAGGTCTGGAATATTCTTTATATAAATATGAGAAAAGGACTTTTGGCGAAATTACCGAAAATAAATTTAGCGATTTAACCAGCGTACCGTATATTTTAAATCACTTAAATCAACAGCGAGAACGGTTTCGAGATGATTTTCCATTTTGCTTTGTGTTTCTTTTGCGGTCATTTTCGATCAACTATTTAATTCATCGCGCCCCAGATTTTTTTGACTGGCGTTCTGGAGTATTTGAAGTACCAACTACACCAGAATTAGTTGAACAAGAATCAACTCGTCTGATATTGTCAGGAGACTATGGGGAGTATTTGAAACTCACTCAAGAACAAAAGATTGAAAAAGTACTGGAATTTCAAGACTTATTGGCAGAAAAACACCAAACAGAAGATGGTAGGGCAAGTTTACTATTTGAACTGGGAAACTTGTTAGTTTCTGCTAAAGAATACGAAGCCGCGATCGCATCCTACGACAAAGCCGTGGAAATTAAACCCGATTACCAAGAAGCTTGGTTCATGCGGGGGATTGCACTGTTTCAGTTGGGACGCTACGAAGAGGCGATCGCATCCTACGACAAAGCCGTGGAAATTAAACCCGATTACCAAGAAGCTTGGTACAT
>NZ_AJLK01000017.1 GCF_000317205.1 Fischerella muscicola PCC 7414
CCGGGGGATTGCGCTGCGTCAGTTGGGACGCTACGAAGAGGCGATCGCATCCTACGACAAAGCCCTTGAAATTAAACCAGACTACCACCAAGCTTGGTACAACAAAGCTTGCTGCTATGCCTTGCAAGTAAATATTGAACAAGCAATTGAAAACTTGCAAAAAGCAATTATTCTTAATCCCGAATGTCGAGAAATGGCAAAAACCGACTCTGATTTTGATAGCATTCGTGATGACGAGCGATTTCAGGAGTTAATTGAACAGGAGGAAGTATGAATATCGAACAAGCAGTATTAGATAGTCTGCGGATACTCCCAAATGAAAAACAACAGGAAGTACTAGATTTTGTAGAATTTCTCGTGCAAAAATCAGGACAGCTAAAGCAAGTAACCAACAAAGCATCAGATGCTACTGTTTCATCAACAATCGGAGAAGAACAACAATTATCTTTGCAAGAAATTGCTAGGCTTCCTGTCGAGGAAAGGCATAAATTACTAGCACCTTATATAGACTCAACAGTTGAAGATTTTTTCAAACATCCAGAATTAACAGAGTTTTCTGTTCTAGATGGGGAAGACTGGGAAAATGACGATGATTAATCCCAGTCGCGGTGAGATTTGGCTTGTACAACTCGATCCAACAAGAGGGCAAGAAATTCAAAAGACTCGCCCTGTCGTTGTAATAAGTTCCGATATGTTTGGCGCTATTCCCATGCGGATAATAATTCCCATAGCAACTTGGCAACCTAAATTCCAAAATCGCCCTTTCATGATTCCTATCCAGCAAACTGATGAAAATGGTTTAGATTCAGATTCCGCAGGTAATGTCTTACAAGTTCGTAGTGTAACAACTGAGCGCTTCGTTCGGTGTTTAGGAAAAGTTTCTTCAGATTGCCAATTTTCGCGAGTGCGGTTAGCAGGTGGGACTAAATTATTTTGGAAAGCTGACATGGCATTGCTAGCAAATAAGAAATTACCACTAGCAATATCATCTGGGTTGTTTGTGTCGGGACTGAAAACCAAACCGTTGTATGTAAACAAACTGGGTTGTAAGTCTGGATAAGTACCCGTACCAGGCGCAGGGACTTGATCTTCTAACTCTGCTTGGATAACATCTGGTGCAACTTGCCGTAACCACTCCGAAGGTTTCACTGGTTGTCCTGGTGGTAAACGCAGGCGTGGATCGGCAGCATTCTGGAGAAATGTACCGATATAGACTTCTGAGTCAATGCCAAGAGTTTTTTGACTTAGTTGGGCAGCTGCTAATAGGTTAATTTCTGAAGAGTGAACTGCATTGTTAATGGCGCTAAGTCCAGCAAACGGGCCAACAGCAAACTGTCCATCAGCTAAATAAGGATGTGTCTGAAAAGTGAAGATACTGGGAATTTGAGTAGTATTATCGATGCCATCTGGGGAACTCTCAAAGTGACCAAAAGGCACATCTAACACAGCATCGTCGAAGGCTTGCTCAAATTTATCAGGGTCGGGTAATGTAACCAAATTACCTTGACTATCAATTATTGTCTTGCCTTTGCCTTGGTACTGTGGGTCTAGAGGATTAAAGTTTAACCGTGCAAAACCCGCAGCCGAATTTGGTGCTAAGGCAACTAATAGAGGAATGGCAAGTTCACCGTTGGGTACTCCAGCTAAGCGTTCACCCCGATTAGATAAGACTGCGTGACAGACTGCACAGCTAATATCGCCGTTTTGTTTGATTCCCAAAGGAAAAAGCGTTCCTCTTTCGACTTTAAAACCTGTGTTGATCACAGTTCCTTTAGGAAACGTCCGACTACCCAGTGTTATGTCTTTTTGCAGGGTAATTTGTAAGTTGTCTGTTGAGTGTCCCCGTAATTGAGCGATCGCTGTAGTTAATTCCGGCAAGATGCGAATTAAGCCGCGTTTAAAACCAAACACATCTTGCAAACCGAAGTTATCGCCTATTTTCCGGTTAAAAAATATATCTTCGCCTTTGTCAATTAATTCTTGTGTGATTTCGACTGCTCCTATTTTTTGATAAGAAATAGGGTTACTCGGATCAAGTTGCTTTTGTTGTACTAACTTTGCTGCATCTTGGGGACTCAGGAGTTTACCAAAGTAGTCGTAATAGCCAAGCGGTTGAGTCGGTGCAGGTTGTAAAAGACTCATTCTTGCTAAGGTTGGCTGACTTGCCATCAACCAATCTGATAGCAGAATGCCAAAAAAACTAGTGATGAAAACGAAGACTAAAAAGAAAATTCGGGCTTTAAATGCAAACAGTCCCCTAAATACACCTTTTTTAGGGATTGTTTTTTATTTTTCATAGTGATGCGCTTTTGATTTATGTAGTTAGGTAAAGTGTGCAAATACGTATATGCACACAAACTTGAGGCTTTTTATGACGGAGTATTATACTTGTAAAATTCAGTATTTACTGAGCAATAAACAGATTTTGCAACTCAAATTAATATTGTGAAAATACTTGAAATATTCGCTGTTATCTTTACTAAGGGAAATATGTAGACACCTTCACACTACTAGGATGCTCATATCAAACTCAAACACATCTATACCTATTACACAAAATTAGTCGGTCGCACCAGTACTAAAAGTTAGTAGAAAATTGCTATGAGCTACACTAGGACACTCAGGCGATCGTATTTTTTCAGTTTTTAGATTTCTTAAATAACAGTTAATTTGTACTACAAACAAAAAGTAATTTAACTTACATCAATAACCTCTACCTCAACTAAGTAGAGGTTTTTATTAATCGTGTATTATTTTTCTTATTATTTTTAATATTTCTTTAGATATGTTTATATTATGCCTACAGTAAGAGGCAGATAACACCAAAGTAAGAGGAAATATAGAATAAAAACCGTTTTCTTTTGGAAGAGCCTAATTTTTGCGGTCTCTTCTTATAAAATGACACATTTAATAAATCTCTTGTTGTATGAGTTGTTTGTTTCTGGAAGAAAATTTGAATAAAAAGCAAATTCTTGTTGTCGACGATGTCATCGATAATTCTTTGCTACTGGCAACAATCCTAGAGTCTGAAGGCTATCAAGTTGACATTGCTTCTAGTGGATATACAGCAATTGCTAAAATTGAAGCCAATCCACCAAGCTTAGTATTGTTGGATTTAATGATGCCTGAATTAGATGGTTACGAGGTCGCCAAATGGATTCGACAAAATCAGCCTTCTGTTGCAATTGTGATCGTGACTGCCTATGACGAATTACCAGCATTCGATCAGCAGCAATTACAGATAGATGGATTTCTCCACAAACCCATCAATATTGATGAATTATTGATGCAAGTGCAGGCTATTCTAGAAAAATAATGAAGGGGAAAATTACAATAGAAACTATCTTACTAAAAATTAGTCAGATAGTTTCTGATTTAAGTTAAATAATGACTAATAATTATCTCAGTAACAAAAAGCTATTTTTTGATATTTGGGCATTAAGCTACGACTGGTTATTTCCTTCAGTATTTTATCAAGCTATTCACAAACGCCTACTAAATTACGTTAACTTACCACCTCATTCAAATATACTTGACCTTGGCTGTGGTACAGGACGCTTGCTTGACCGTTTAGCAAATCAATTTCCTGATATGTATGCTACTGGATTGGATTTATCGCCTCAGATGCTACGACTAGCGAGGCAAAACAATCGTCATCATCCCCGTCTAATATATATTGAAGGCAAAGCAGAATCTCTTCCGTTTGCAGATAGCCAATTTGATGCCGTTTTCAATACTTTTAGTTTTTTGCATTATTTGCAACCCGAACAAGTTTTGGCAGAAGTTGCACGAATACTGAAAAAAGGTGGATACTTTTATTTAGTTGATGCTACTGTTAAAATTCAGGGAAAATCTCAGCTGATACCTCTGACTCCTGGTGGAGTGAGATTTTATAGCCAAAAGCAACGTGAACAACTTGGCTACAATGTTGGTCTTGAGTGTGTCAGTCATCACTATTTATTTGGCCCAGTTTTGTTGACGATTTTTGCCAAAAAATAGGGATGAAATCAGTGAACAAATAAATTACATGACTTATTTATCTTGGTAATGCATGAATACCACAGGGACAATCCGCAACTTTCTTCCTAACTCAGATAGTTGAAACTTACGCTGAAGCGATCGCGGTAAATTTTCAAAAGAAATAGGTACAAAACCAAACCTGTGATAGAATTCAGCCAGACGCTGACCTAAACACTCCAAGTATAACGGTTGAGTAGCAGCATGGATTAAATGCTGAGTCAGAACACTCCCCAAATTGCGATCACGCCAATTTGGTTTGACCACTAAACTACCAAGTTCTTGTGCGCCGGAAAATTTACGTAGTTGTCCACAAGCTACTACTTGTTGATCACATTCAATTACCCAGAATTGTTGCCAATTTAATTGTGTCGGGTCAAGTTTAGCTGACAGCACCAACCATCGAATTGACCACACATCAGCTGGTGTTGCTTTGCGGAGAATACAGCCAGGTGGCAAAGATAAATCATCTTTTTTCATAATTAAATTCGGCGCAAACAAAAGCAAATTCGCGTTACAGCTTGTAGTAATTAGTAGTAAATTTTTTATTGTTCATCTTGGCTATACCAATTTAAAAAAGATGGAATGGCATCAATCCAAAATCTAAAATTCAAAATCTTTTAAAGTATTAGCTAGAGATTAAAAGAGTGAACAATTATGTGAAAATAAATAAAGATTTGGTAGAAGTTACTGTTTGAAATTTACAGACTTATAAAAGTTTATATTAACCATTCCGTTGAGCGTTCCCCTAAGTCTAGAGGAATACTGACAGCTTTCCCAAGTCGTGGACGTTCCCGTGTTCCTTGAATAAATTCTTGTACCTGTGCTGTTCCACCTAAGTAATTCAAATAGTTTGCAATACTATCCAAATGTTCTTGGTACTCAGCCTCACTTAAGGGAAAAGAAGCTTGTTCTAAATATTTCCACATGACTTGCAAAAATATTTTACCTTGAGTGCGGCGCAGTTGAACATCATAAGAGCGTCCCCACTTTTCTAGCAGCAGTTGACGTAATTCTTGTCCTGTCATGACTGTTCTCAATTATATTTTACATTTAGTTATGATGTTAAGTTCAGTTACTCAAGTATGATAAGAATATAAAGAAATGTAATGCTACAAGAAAAGATGCTAGAAATATCTTAAAAAGAAAAACTGGCGTCTTTGTGGGCATGGGCATCAAAGCATAGGCATGAGTTTCTCGATAATTAGAACTCAAGTCAAAATTGTTTACAAAATACACCAAGAACGCGTAAGTTATGGCTCAATTTTCCGAATCTATGGACGTACCCGATATGGGGCGACGCCAGTTCATGAATCTTCTCACTTTCGGAACTGTAACCGGAGTTGCCGCAGGAGTATTATTTCCCGTTGTCAAGTATTTTATCCCGCCTGCTAGTGGTGGTGCTGGCGGTGGTACAACTGCCAAAGATGAATTGGGTAACGATGTCAGTGTCAGCAAGTTTCTAGAAAGCCATAATGTGGGCGATCGCGTTCTAGTTCAGGGACTAAAAGGCGACCCTACTTATATTGTGGTAGAAAGCAAAGAAGCAATTGGTGATTACGGAATTAATGCGGTTTGCACCCACTTGGGTTGTGTTGTACCTTGGAACGCTGCTGAGAACAAATTCAAGTGTCCCTGTCATGGTTCTCAATATGATGCAACCGGTAAAGTTGTCCGGGGGCCTGCGCCGCTATCTTTGGCTTTGTCTCACGCCTCTACACAAGATGATAAAATTGTCCTCACTCCTTGGACAGAAACTGACTTCCGGACGGGCGAAGAACCTTGGTGGGCCTAAATTTCAGTGAACAGTGAACAGTAAACAGTTAGTGAATAAGCAAACCTGATAACTGATAACTGATAACTGTTAACTGATAACAAATCTCCTGTATTATTTGACGTTGCTCCTAGAAACTAGTCCTTAAGAGATGAGAAAAGCCTTGACACCAACGAGACTAACTCGTAGTGCTAGAGTAATTACCAAAACATTGCTCATTGCGATCGCTACTTTGACATTTTTCTTCACTAGCGATCTAGCCGTACCTCAATCTGCTGCCGCTTATCCATTTTGGGCCCAGCAAACCTATCCAGAAACACCCCGCGAACCAACAGGACTGATTGTGTGCGCTAACTGCCACCTAGCAGCTAAGCCAGCGGAAGTAGAAGTTCCCCAATCAGTTCTACCTGACACAGTATTTAAAGCGGTAGTAAAAATTCCTTACGACACCAGCGTTCAACAAGTAGGTGCTGACGGTTCTAAAGTTGGTTTGAACGTCGGTGCTGTGTTAATGCTGCCAGAAGGCTTCAAGATTGCTCCCGAGGATCGCATTCCTGAAGAATTGAAAGAAGAAGTAGGCGATGTTTACTTCCAGCCTTATAAAGAAGGACAAGATAACGTCCTCCTGGTTGGACCCATCCCTGGCGAACAGTACCAAGAAATCGTCTTCCCAGTTCTTTCCCCTGATCCGGCCAGCGACAAGAACATTCACTTCGGCAAATATGCAGTTCACTTGGGTGCTAACCGGGGACGCGGACAAGTTTATCCCACTGGCGAAAAGAGCAACAATACTGTCTACACAGCTTCGGCTACTGGCACAATTACCAAAATTGCCAAAGAGGAAGATGAGTATGGTAGCGTCAAGTATCAAGTCAGCATTCAAACTGACTCTGGCGAAACAGTTGTCGACACAATTCCAGCTGGTCCTGAATTGATTGTCTCTGAAGGACAAGCAGTCAAAAATGGCGATGCTTTGACCAATAATCCTAACGTTGGTGGCTTTGGTCAAGATGACACAGAAATCGTACTGCAAGACCCCAACAGAGTTAAATGGATGATTGCATTTGTTTGCTTGGTAATGTTAGCTCAAATCATGCTGATTCTGAAGAAGAAGCAAGTTGAAAAAGTCCAAGCGGCTGAAATGAATTTCTAAATTTTGATTAGAATTATCAAGTATGGGACAGGCAATGTGCCTGTCTTTTTTTATATTGAATTGCTATATTATAATATTTATTATAATGAATTGGAGTTACTTACATGGCTGACAAAATTTATCCCATAGCTCATGCCAAGATAGGTACTCAAGACGGATTTCGTCTACCCCGCGCATTTTCTAAAGACTACCCTCATTTAGTCAATGCTTCTGGTTATCTTGAAGTATTATCTGACAATACATTTTTAGTAAGATTGGATACGGAAGAAAAAGAGAATGCGGATGGAACGGAATCATTAATGTTGAGCTTATTTCTCGACTTTCTCATGAAAGATGCGATGAAAAATCCTGAAAAACTTGTTTCTTATACAAAAGAAATGAGTGATGAAATGGATGATTTACTAGCTGACGTAGAGTTGGATTAATGAGTTCATTCACTTGTCATGGATGGACAATCTTTTTTTACCCATTGTTTAATGAACAATGGGTAGAATTGTCTCATCGTGTTCGTATTTTAAAAACTAAGTTAACTAAAGAAGAATTTATTAAACATCCAGATGCCAAGCTATTAAAAGCATTAGATATTGGTATCAAAGAAAAAATATCCCAAGATCCTTTTGTTTCCTATTTTGTTTTACAAAAACCTTTACAAAAATATGGTCGTCTCAAAAAGATGGGACTACCTGAAAGATATCGATTATTTTTTAGAGCATTTAAAGAACAAAAAATTATTGTGATTCTTTGGCTAGGATTTCTACGAAAGGAAGGGGATAAAAAGGATTGTTATCAAGTTTTCTCCAAAAAAGTAATGAATGGAGATTTACCTGACAGTATTTATGAGTTGCTAGCTGAGTGTCAGAAAGAAAATTCTCAAGAAGAACAAGAAGATATAGCGAATGATTAATGTAGCTAGCTAGCCAATCCATTGAAGTTTCCCTACCTAGTGAAGTTTTAGGGTTAGAGTTACACCTTAAATCTGGAGAAATGCGCTTCTACGATCCAGCTACGGGTAAAACACTCCTCAGTTATGAGGAAGAAGCAGCTGCACGATAAGCCGCAGAAGAAAAAGCCCAAAAACTAGCCGCCAAACTTCGAGAGTTAAATATTGATCCAGATTCTCTGTAGAGACGCACCAGCACGGAAAGCATCGCAATTTTTGAAAAAGACTTCTGTTAACGTGAGTTCGACGGGTTGATTTAGGGACAAAAAAAGGCTGAGACTGGAATTAGAACAAAAACAAAAGATAGTCTCAGCGATGGAAACTATTGTATCTCGGCTTGACTTGACACAAATTTTCTGCGATGTGGATGATTTCTGTAAGCAGTGGGAACATCTGTGGCAACAAATACCGCAGCTACCAGCAATGCCTGGAGAACGTCGTAGTCGTTCGCGGATGTATCTAAGTGAAGTGATGACAATAGCGATCGCCTTTCATGGGAGTGGGTATCGTACGTTTAAAGAGTTTTATACACTACATGTGCTTCCTAGTTGGCGCAAAGCATTTCCAAATTTGGTCAGCTACACCAGATTTGTGGAGTTAATGCCGTGGTGCTTGATGCTTATGTGCTGTTTTTTGCAAACACGTACGGGCGAAATTACGGGAATAAGTTTCATTGATTCAACCCCAATAGAAGTTTGCCATCGTTGCCGAGTGCATTCACACAAGGTTTTTAAAGGGTTAGTCAAATGGGGTAAAAACTCTAATTTCAAGTGGGGAATTTCTTGTTTTTACTTTCGTTCTTCACGTCCATAGCATTCCTAAATCATTCGTGAGAGACAATATCCCCGACTTCTCAGCAGAACTCGGGGATATAAGCTATGCAATTCTCACAAATCACATACGTTCACTATACACTACAAACACAATTTACTCAGACTCCAGTGCAAACTGACAAAATCTTCTATAGTTTATTTCAAGCTTTCCCTAGTATATTTTTTGCCATCATTGGCAACACAACAACCAATGTTGATGCTTATGAATTTGTCTCTGTCGAACTTAAGGAAACAGCTTTTCGGATTGATGGGGTGTTTGTCCCAACAACTGAAACCGCAACACAACCAGTGTATTTCGTTGAAGTCCAGTTTCAACTAGATGCTACTTTTTACAGGCGCTTCTTCGCAGAAATATTTCTCTACCTCAAGCAAAATGCATCTGTGAATTTTTGGCGTGCGGTTGTTATCTATCCTAAACGGAGTGTAGAGCCAGAAGATCAACAAGCGTATCGATCGCTGCTTGATAGTTTGCAAGTCCAGCCTATTTATTTAGATGAGTTGGGTACAGCAGCAGAAAACTCTCTTCAAATTGCAATTGTAAAGCTAATTATAGAAAGGGAAGAGACAGCTATAGAGCGTGGTAGAGAATTAATTTTACAAGCCAGACATGAACTAACGGATGAAGCTATCCAAAAGCAAATTGTAGAATTAATAGAGACCATCCTGTTGTACAAATTTACCCAGTTAAGTCGAGAGGAATTAGCAGCGATGTTAGGCATAGATGACGAATTCAAGAAGACAAGGATGTATCAATCAATCGCACAAGAAGCTAGACAGGAAGGCTTGGAAGAAGGTAAGCAGCAAGGTAAGCTGGAAGGTAAGCTGGAAGTTATACCCCGCTTATTCGCTTTGGGATTAAGTGTAGAACAAATAGCCCAGGCTCTAGATTTAACTGTAGAGCAAGTTCAACAAGCAGCTGGTAATCAAAGCAAATAGCGATCGCTCCTTTTTTCCTCTACAAATTTAAGAAGCGATCGCCTTGTACCACCAAACCTACATCTTATCTTTTTGTATTACTTCCTGAAGATGGTGGCGAGTCTCTTGTGCTTGCTCAATGTCAGACTGACACAATTTTTGGAACAACTCTACACAACGCTGAAGTGGGGAATACCCTATCTTTTTTTCGGTATCCACACCATTACTTAATTTTCAAGTTTCTGTTACATTAATTTACATAGTGAAACAAAACTTAAACAAAGGAGCTAAAGATTATGATGGCTATCTTGATTGGATTATTCGTTGTCGGTTGGGTAGCAGCTTCCTTACTGGGTTCTATGGCTTACTTCCTGGGAGAACAAAGAAAGCCTATCCACGAACGTAACTGGCGTTCTGAATCTTTTGAAAAATTGGCTAAATCCATCACTGGTAAGGATATAGACTACAGCGATCGCACTCCTGCCTATGGGATGGATGCCTATGCCAGCAACGCACTTCCCAACTAAAGTGCAGACATTGGGTTTCTTTCACAACAATGTGGTTTGTTTGAGAGTATTTAGATACCCCCAGTTGAACAACTGGGGGTTTTGTTTTTTAGTTATTCATTGATAACTGATCACTGTTCCCTACCTGCTGTCTCAACCGTTAATACCTGCGGTGGTGTTGCATCAGGTGGATAGAGGAAATCTACCTGGACTAATCTCTTGTCACCAGCCTTCATATTCAAGACTACCAAAGGTTCCCCAGCCTGACCGCGCTTTTGCACCAAATGCACAAACTGAGTTTGCTGTTTACCTTGATCATCTTTGTAGCCTAAGCGGACTGTTCCACGGAAAAACACTTGTTTTGCTGGTGTACTCAAAAAGCGTAACCCTGGTTTGACTAACTGATCTTCTTTCAGGGGTGTCTGCATAGATATAGTTACTTTTTGTGGTGTCTGCGTGTTGTTAGACAACGGGAACTTCAGGCTGTATTGTATGCCGTAATTTCCATGAGCTAGATAGGCAGTGTCAGGATAGCGTACTAGCATGGGTGCGCTTTGAATTTGACCAGTCCCCAAAGTTCCACCAGGGACAGTACTCAATGCATAAGAATAAGCTTGACCAGGCTGGGGAATAGTTAGATATTTAGATTTAGGACTATCTGTAATAAAAGCCCGCCAAAAAGAACCGTTTGCTACGCCTGCGACACGTCCATAGACTATAGGTTTGTCACTTTTTTCTAAAGGAGTAGGGGTTTTATCTCGCGGCCCGGCTAAATTACCATTATTAAGTAAATTTTGCCATTCCTCTAAAGTCGGTGGGCGATCGCTACCATCAGGGTTGGTTTTTGCAAACATCGCTAAACTAGCTGCGTAGACAGTACCACTACTATGCAGACGCACCAAAGCAGATCGACCATTTAAAGGTGGGGTAAGTCCTCTAACAGGAATTGGGGCATTCAACAGCATCTGACTTTGCCCAGGCGGAATCACAATTTGGGCAGGAAAAATTTCTTGGCGGCGTCCGCGTAAGACATCATTCATCACGCGATCGCCTGGCCCAGCAAAAACATTTCCCAAAAGATTTTTACTCAAGGATGGCAATTCCACAAAGGGTGCATCTGGCTGACTTAAATAAGTTGCCCCTTGAAACACATTAATCTTTACTGGTTGTTTACCTGGATTATGTAGGATGATTCCTAGTAG
>NZ_AJLK01000018.1 GCF_000317205.1 Fischerella muscicola PCC 7414
AGATACAGCGATCGCAAGTCATTTGGGGTGGGTGCTTCAGCAACATGATGGGCAAAAATATCAAATCTTCCTTTAAAGGGATAGTTGAGATGTGCTGTTGGTACTTTCTTGCCTTCACCAGGAAAGGTAGAAAGGAGAATTCCTTCAGTCAGAACTTTTTCTGGACTATTGCTATTAAAGGTTGGTATTCGATCCAGTTTTCCTGGTAAAGGACGTACTTGTTGAGTTTGTACTACTTCTTCTGGTGGTGATGGTGGCAGAGGAATTGTTTGAGCGATTGGAAGAATTAGTAAGATTGGCAACATATACCTAGAGAAATTTTTCTACAAACAGACGCAAAAAATATTATCAAAGTGCCACCCTGTGAATAATTAATAAAAAATCAGCAACTATTGAGGAAGATTTTTCTTTAGTCAAAATAGAAACGTGGATAAAGATGCAAACTCTTAATTAGAACTGTCGGGAGTAATCTAGTGCTGAATAATATAGAGCTGCAACAGACAAATTGGCCGCAGTCATGGCTAATCTCAATATTCTCTGTCTCTACCACCAATTGCTCTAAATTCAACGTTGTATGCAACACAGTTTCACTAAAATTAGCATTGGACTCCACGCTTAATTACCTCTGCTTTTCGCTCATGCTACAGCAGTTCATCCCATCCGGCCAGAGTTCTGCAATTTTTTCCAGTACTCGATTACTGACAAGTTGCACATCCACAGGCAACAATCAAGGAAGAAAGTTAAATCATGAGAGAACTAATGAAGTTTAGCCAGTTCAATCAATAAATCATCAGAGGAATTTGACTGTTGATCAGGTAGCCAAGTTTCAAAATAAAATTAATAGCAACCTTCTCTTCATAAGGAATATTATTTAAAATAGAAATACCCTCCATAATAAATTGACAGGGAGCAAGTTAATGGCGGTTATAGCAGTCGTGGACTACGACATGGGAAATTTGCACTCAGTCTGTAAAGGTTTAGAAAAAGCTGGGGCAACTCCTAAAGTTACAGATTCTGCAAAGGAATTAGAAAAAGCAGATGCGATAGTATTACCGGGAGTGGGTGCATTTGACCCGGCAGTACAACATTTAAGATCGCGGAATTTAGAAGCACCCATCAAAGCAGCGATCGCATCTGGTAAACCATTTTTAGGTATTTGTTTGGGATTGCAAATTTTGTTTGATTCCAGTGAAGAAGGCAGTGAACCAGGGCTAGGAATTATTAAAGGAAAAGTACGCCGCTTCCGTCCAGAACCAGGCATCACTATTCCCCACATGGGTTGGAATCAACTCGAATTGACTCAACCAAAATGTCTTTTATGGGAATACTTAGCGCCTCAACCTTGGGTATATTTTGTCCATTCTTATTATGTTGACCCCGCCGAACCTGAAGTCCGTGCTGCTACCGTCACTCACGGTAGTCAAATAGTTACAGCCGCTATTGCTTACGAAAACTTAATGGCAGTCCAGTTTCACCCCGAAAAATCTTCTAATATCGGATTGCAAATTCTGTCTAATTTTGTTGCCCAAGTCCGTGATCGCGAAGAAATTGCTGCTTAAAATCAAGTTAAATTTTGTAAATTTCTCCCATTACTCACCTGTTTTATTCACTCCACCATCCACATCAAGAATGATGGAAAAATTCTGCTAAAAAGTGGTGGATAGCTGTCTCATGGGACAAAAATTAGTTAATATTTTACCTAAACCACTTTTTGTGATGAAAAGTTAGAGCGAAAGTGAGTTTGTACTTAAGTCTGCGTTAATTTTTACCCCAAGCTCATGGCTCTGAGAATTTACGGTAATCGCCCGTTAAAAACATTACCAGGTAAAGACACTAGACCCACAAGTGCGCGGGTTAGAGAAGCCATATTTAATATTTGGCAAGGAACAATCGAAGGATGTCGCTGGCTAGATTTGTGTGCCGGTACAGGTTCGATGGGTGCAGAAGCATTGTGTAGAAGAGCAAAAAGCGTGATCGCGATCGAACAATCCAGTCGTGCTTGTGCAATTATCCAACAAAACTGGCAACAAGTAGCAAAAGATGAACAGGAATGGAAAGTGCTGCGCGGTGATGTAGTGCAGTGGTTGCCAAAACTAGCAGGACAGCAGTTTGATCGAATTTACTTCGATCCGCCTTATGCTAGTCAAGTTTACCAGCCAGTATTAGAAGCGATCGCATCATACCGATTATTAGATGCTGATGGGGAAATAGCAATAGAACACAGTCTTCAAAATCATACACCGCTCGTAATTCCCGGTTTAGAAATTTGTCGTCAAAAAATTTACGGAAACACGGCCATTACTTTCTACAGAACAACAGAAACAGAAGATTGAGAAGAAGGCGTGGGAGAACAAGGACACAGACAATTAAAAATTTTTAATTTTTTGTTTTTAATTGTGTCTCCCCATCACCCCAACATCCTAATTTCCCCAATAATTAACAGTTATCAGTTATCAGTTTCATAAGTGGGTATCATATACCTGATAACTGTTCACTGTCCACTGAATTTAACCTCCCAACTGATTGGGGCGTTTAAATTGCTGGTAGGCTTTGTAGAATAATCCACCCAGAGTTACGAAGATTAGACCCAGAACAATGCCATCTAGCAGGGGTTCAACCACTTGAAATCTCCTTGTTGCAGTTGTTAAAGATTTATGTCCTGTTCCCAATCTTACCAAATTTGGCATCAATCCCAGTCTGAATATGGTTTTAGGCGACAACAGAACACAGAAAATGTAGATTTTGTGCTTGCAAACACAATCAAAGAAATTTTAAGCTATGTGTATGAAATGAAAAACTTTTGTACACCTAACTTTGACAGCAAAAAAATTTGGATAACCAAATTACCCAACCTAAAATCATGATTCAGCGCATCGCTTTGATGGCTCTGGCGATTTTGCTAGCGCTTGCCTTGGGGATTTTTGCTGTTCGCATGGTAAGAGCTTCCGATCCCTATGTCAAGACAGTTTTATCCCTGACTGGCGATCCGGTACAGGGACATGCCATCTTTCAAATCAACTGTGCTGGTTGTCATGGTTGGGAAGCAGATGGTCGTGTCGGTCCCAGTTTACAAGGAGTCTCCAAGCGCAAATCACCCTATGGTCTAATTCATCAAGTGATCAGTGGCGACACTCCTCCTATGCCGAAATTCCAGCCTAGTGCCAAAGAAATGGCAGATTTGCTTAGCTATTTGGAAACGTTGTAGTTTTGTTGGTGGTTGATGGTTGATGGTTGGTTGTTGGTGGTCTATGATTCCAAACAACAAAATTTAGTTGGTTGTTGATGATTAATAGTTTATGATTCCAAACAACAAACAACAAACAACTAACAACTAATAACTAATAACTAACAACCAAGAAAAATGACCATTGAAGTAGACTACCGCTTTCCTGCTGGTGTAGACGCCCATAAACAAGCCAAAATAATCGCCGTGGGGCAAACAGTCGGAACTTGGGATGCACGTTTTGCCCATAGAGAAGCAGCTTTGCGATCGCACCTTGCAGAAGTAGTCTCAGTCCAAACCGAAACCGAAACAGGTCACAGCCTTGCCACGATTCGCTTTCCCAAAGCTAATGTGGAAAACGATATATCCAGCCTCTTGACAATGATATTTGGTAAATATTCCATGGCTGGTGCGGCAAAAATTGTGGCGGTACGTCTACCAGAAACCTACGGTCATTCTCCCAAACTTGGAATTAAAGGTATTCGTGAACGCTTGGGGGTGTTTGACCGCCCCTTGATTATGGCTATATTCAAACCAGCATTGGGTCTTTCAGCCTCAGATCACGCCGCTATTTTGGCAGAAGTAGCCCATGCTGGACTAGATATTATCAAAGATGATGAAATTTTGGGCGATTTAGATATTGCCCCCACCCTACAACGCCTCCAGGCTTGTCGCCAAGTTTTAGATGAGGTCAAGCAAAAAACAGGGCGTACAGTATTGTACGCAGTCAACGTCACAGGTACAGCAGACAGATTACTAGAGAAAGCGCGTCTTTTGGTACGGGAGGGTGCTAACGCACTTTTATTAAATGTCCTTACCTACGGTTTTTCAGTCCTATCTGCCCTAGCTAGTGACCCCGAAATCAACGTTCCCATTTTCGCCCATCCAGCATTCGCCGGGGCAATGTGTGCCGCTCCCGATTATGGTATGGCATACTCAGTGGTATTAGGAACCCTCATGGCTCATGCTGGTGCTGACGCTGTCCTATACCCAGCACACTACGGCAGTTTACCTTTTGATCCAGCAGAAGAAGCCCAAATTAGAGATATCCTACGTAGTCGTGGAGTCTTCCCCATCCCTTCTGCTGGCATTCATCCAGGTATAGTTCCCAAAGCCTTAACCGATTACGGTCAAGATGTGATTCTCAACGCTGGTACTGGCATCATGGATCATCCAGATGGTGCTGCTGCGGGTGTGCAGGCATTTTTTGAAGCTTTAGAACGTGTTGCCCAAAGTCAATCTTTTGGCCCAGAAAGTTTGCCACCGGGTTCACTACGTCGGGCTGTGGAAAAGTGGGGTTTTTCAGATAACCTCTAATGCGAATCAATCATATACCACTAGAACACCAACGCATCATCCATCTGTGTGTATCCGTGTGCATCCGTGTGCATCTGTGTTCGATTATTCAAAAATATAGCGCTTGGCGACCAAACCCAGTAGAAGAAAGACGAACACCAATGAACACCGATGAACACCGATTAGAAGCACCATACCACTAGAACACCAACGCATCATCCATCTGTGTGTATCCGTGTGCATCTGTGTTCGATTATTCAAAAATATAGCGCTTGGCGACCAAACCCAGTAGAAGAAAGACGAACACCAATGAACACCGATGAACACCGATTAGAAGCACCATACCACTACATCTGTGTGTATCCGTTGAATTACGCGATCGCTTTCCATAAACACCTTACTTTCTACATGCTTTTCCCTTAGGAGTCGCATCAGGATAAAAAGTAATGATCGCCTTATCTTCCCTAACAAAAACAGTGGGGAAAGACTTGCCAGTTTCTCCATCGCGAACATTATAAATACAAGCCCCTTCAGTATTTCCTTGGAGTTTAAATATTTTTGTAGCGTCTAAAAGCATTTCTTGGGCATTACTTAGATACCCATACCCTTTAATTACATCAGTGACTGTGCGATCGCCTTGCTTAATCACTACGCCCATTGTATAGATTACACCAGGAACTACTTCTTCCCGTGCTTGATTATTGGGAAGGCGTCCACCAATACCTTGATTTTGTAACTGCAAATATCTACCGTAAAAATGCAAGCCGCCTATATCATTTTCGTTATATATCTCACCACAAAAAATGTGTTCAAAACCCTGTTTTTTAAACCAAATATTAGTTAAATCTTGTAAAAATTCTGCTTTTTTCTTCCTACCCGGACGTAATTCGCCACCAGTGACTTTTTGCAGCTTGCTCAATACATCTGGATAATTGGATAATAGTTGCCTAAATTGATTTGGGCTAACCCTCGTACCCATTGCACCACAAATATTCAAAACAGCCTGATCAAAAGCATTTAGCTTTGGTGCAGGCGGTGAAATGTCTAACTGCTGTCCGGTGGGATACCCAACCGGGACAGGATTATCTTCATGATCAAAAAATGGCAGAAGTTTGGTATTTTGCTGAGCTGTAACTGAAGGATGTAACCAAAATGGCACAGCTGCTAGCAAATAAAATAATCCCAGTCTTAACCAAATTAAGTTAGCTTTAATTTTTTGGTAGTCTTTTTCATTTCTTGCCATTTTTGTTGCAGTCTCTGCACATCATGAGTATGACCACCATAACGCCAACTTACATAGGCTTGGGAGATTTCCTCTATCACCTCAGCCGTTGCCGTCGCATGATGTTGGTATAAAATTGTCGCATACTCTAGCGGTGTTTGGGCTGGGTGTTTCACTAAACCTTGTTGACTTGTCCAGCGCAGCATTTGCTGATACAAACGTTCCATCGGTGGTAATTTCCTCAAAGCCGAGTGATAGCGCCACTCCCGCCATCTATCCCAGCCTAACCAACTTAAGAAAGCTGCTGTTGTGGCAAAAATTAAGCCAGTGAAAACACCCAGCCATCCTTGGTAAAATAGCGACACAAACCAAGAAAAAGCTTTGCTAGCCCAGGTGAATATAGCCCCAAATACATAATTCAGCAAACCTGTTACAGGAGAGGGTAGCCAGCCAGCAACCCAATTCCAAAATTGACGCAATGTGTTGAAAGTCTGCTCATCTTCTACTGAAGGAGGAATTAGGGGGTGGTTGGGAATGGGGTCAAACGCAAACCAGCCATATTTGGGAAAATACACCTCTGTCATTGCATAGGCGTCGGTGTTTCGGACGATGTACATCCCCGTAAAAGGATTAAACTCTCCCGGCGCAAACCCCGCTACCAAGCGTGCGGGAATGCCAATGGAACGTAGCATTACCGTTAAGACTGTAGAGAAATGGTCTGGATAGCCGCCTTTATGTTTGAATAAAAAAGCTTCTACTAAGTCTTCGTTTTCACTCAAATAAGGTAAATCTAGGGGATTTTCCGGGACTTTATAGTTTTGTTTGAGATACTGAGCTAGGTAAAGAGCTTTTTCGTAAGTAGAGTCTAGTGATTTATTTGACTGTGCGACTCTTTGTTGGTTGTAGTTAGCTAGAATCTCTTCTGTAAGTTTACGGACTTTGACGGCAGTTTCTAGCGGAACTTGCAGATAGTAATTTTTAATATTTTGTGGATATTTATTAGAAGATTTGCCTAACAAAGTCTGATCGCGATAGGGAACTTGGGAAATGACTGTGTAGGTCATGCCTTCTGATAATCCTACAGGCGATCGCAATCCGTCTTCTTGATCCACAGCCAGCATCGGTGTCGGGAAGTAAATTTCTTTGGGAAATGCCATTGCTGGAATCAGGTTTGGCAAATCAGACACCACTGTGTAAGTCTGGATAATTTCTTTAGTTTGAGCTGCACTGATTGGCGGGTCAAGAAAAATTTGGTAAGACCAAGGCGATCGCTGTAAGCGTTTGACTTGATCATTGCGGGAAACTTCCCAGCCTTTACCTGTGTAGCGGTCAAAAGCCAACACTCGCCAGAAACCTGCTGCTTGCGATCGCACCCGCATGACTATTTTGGGTGTCATCTCTCCGCGCAAGTTTTGGTTGATTTGGCTATTAAAACCATAATAAAAGCTATTATCTACTTTTCCTGGTTGACCAGTTTGGCTGCTGCTAGTACCACTGCTACCATTACCTTGATTGTTAGGATTACCTTGGCGGACATAGCCAGGGTTAATGATATTACGTCCTGAAAATTCGCCTCTAGTCTCAATTGGAGAACTGACCGGAAACATCCGCAATTGATAACCTGGTAGGCGTGGTAAAAGGGCAAAGATTACCAGCCCCAGCCCCACTATCATCACAAAATTAAATATTAAAAATTTTAAATTAAAAACAGAGGAATTCCCCTGTGTAGGGGAATTCCTCAAAATTTGTTCATTTTGAGTATTTAATTGCTCCAATCCAAGTCGGGAACGGTAATCTACTACTAAAGTAGGCAGGGCGATCGCTAAAAATAACAGTAATATAGGCGCAAACGCTAGAGTTTGACTCAGTGTTGCTGCCACACCCAGCAGAATTAATCCAATGAGAATTGAGTAACTCAAGTCTTTCCGACGAGGAACATCAAAGCAATGCAGCACCTGGAGTTGAATTAATAGTTCTGCTAAAGCTAGTCGTGTATCATTCAATTCTCCTAACAATCGCCCTAAGAAAGCACCTAGTGCTACTAACATTCCTATGGCAATACAAAATTTAACTGGGATATTGCGATCGCGGCGACGGTAATAACTCCAAATTGCACCTAATATCGACAGTGGTACTGCCCAGAAACTAGACCAAGTTTCAGCGGCAATATCCGTCGCCACAATGCCCACAATTACCAACGCTAGCACCAGCACCCGCAAGGTAATTGAATCTTCCACTTCTGCTGTTACAGGCGACTGGAGCATATTTTGCCGCCAGTCATGGCCCAAAGGTAGACGCCAAAGCCAATTCATCCTGGAAAAGTTAAACATTTCGATCTAAAAAGCAGCGGATGGGTACAAAAGCAAAGCGATAATAGTAGACGCTACTGACGCAAAACGAGCGAGGTCAACTTTTACCTCTCTCGTATTACAAATCTCCTCACTGTAGCTGCCTGTAGACGCCCTAATAACCGCTTTTTAAAAAATGGGAACTCTTTCAAAACCAGGATGATATTCATTTCATAACAAAGGCTATTATCAAGTTTCAGTGCTAGCGATCGCTAACTATTGAGTTATTTTGTGGGAATAATTACAAACAACAAAGGCTGCTGGTCTATTTCTTTCAACTCAACGATTAAAGTATAAGCTTCATCAAGTTGAGTACAGCATAATTCCACACTCAAACAACCTGGGCTAGAAGACTCTGCCCTTGCTTGGGAACCACTACCTTGAAGTTTGACTACCCCTTTCGAGGGTAAATCTCCTCGAATCAGCAATTTCGGCACTGGGCCTTGAGATTGGTATTCTACTCTCAAATTAAGAACACCCACGCTAGTTAGCCATTGCCTTTCTAACACTGGGCTTGTAGTAGAAATTGGCAGAGTCAAACTTTCTAACAGTTGTTGAGCTGCTAGCAACGACACCAGCATCTGTTGCTGTGGTTGTAAATCTGAATAATCGCTATCCAGATTCGGCATAGGATTTAGAGTATCGCCATACCGGAGGTTGGCTCTTAGCTGGATTGTCCCTGCTAAGTCGTTTAAGAGTTGAGATTCATTAGGGAAAAAGCTTTCCACTGCTTGGACTAATTTTGCCCCTAATGGTAGAGAAGATGTTATGAGTGCTTGACATCTGTCGAGCAATTGCCGGAAAATGTTCTCCGGCAGAAGTGTCGGTAAATTCAGTTTGGACTGGTGGGCCACCCACGCCCAGCTAGGAACTAGCTCCATCACTGGTTCGTCTATATACTCGGGATAATCTAGTATTTGTGTTTCCCAAGGAAATAGCGGAGGCTGGTCTTCAACTTCGACTTTTAACCGACGTTTAAGTACGGCTTGGAAACGTTCTTGCACAGTTGGAATTTCTCCCAATAAATATATTTGGGGCTGCCACCCCTCTTGTTCGCCACTGGTAAAATCGGTGGTTGTTAGCAAAGGGTTGTCTGCCCCGTTGATATCCTTAACTTGCGTATACTCTCTGGAACTGACAGGATCTGTCAATAACCAAGAGAGTAAATCTGTTTGTAAGGTTTCTGAGTGACTATTCATGAGTAGAAGCACTTGATCCGGACACTAAGGAGTTACGAATCTCCCAAGCTTGTTCAAGAATTTTAAACCAACGCTTCTGAAGTTGTGCCATTGATAAACCCAAAGTTTTAGCTATTTTTTCATCAGTTTGTCCCTGCTGCTTCAGTTCTAATAAAGAGCGCTGCTTTTCGTCAAGCTTTTCAGTGTAAGCTTGCCATTGTTGAGGAGTTAAACCCAAGTTAGTTTGCAAATCCGCTTCTAACCACTCGTGAACTAACTCCCAACGATGCAACAAAGCAAACCGAATTAAATGATACTTGAATCGTTGCTGTAAGTAATCCCTCTGACGAGGGGTTAAGCCCAAAATTGTCTCGATTTCTTGAGCGGACAAATCTTGGAGGCGCAAAGCAAAGTAATCAGCGCAATCAGTTTGTTGACGTTCTTCTAAATAATTCATTAATTCTGTAACCACAACTGATCGCAGGGTATCTTCTTGGGGTTCTGGTTCAGTCTGTGTGGCCATTGCGCTTCGCAATTGTTGTACTGCTGGATCTTCCCAAGAACCTTCAGCTTCACCACTACCTTCTGCCGCTTGTTCTATGTCTACACAAGTTTCTGGAGGTTGCTGTTGCGAGAAAGTTTGTGCCCGTAGGATGATCAATTGTTGCTGACGTCCTGGTAAGGGAATGCGTCGCTTACCGTAGCGTTCTGTAAATGCCATGTACTCTGCTAATTCCAGCAGTGTGCGTGGACGGTAAGTTGGTTCTAACTGATTTTCTCGTCGGAAAGCGTTTAAAGCCTCCAAGTAAAAACTTTGCAGAAAATCTTCAATTACGGTTAGTCGGCCTTGATAACTCAATTGCCTTTGTGGCGGATTGATGTAACGGTAGATGATCGCACTCAAGGTACTATGTAATTCAACCCTGCCGCGATTTGAACCCAATTGGTAGTATCTCAGGCACTGTTGCAGGCGATGCTTGGCTAGGGTCATTGCCGAATTTTCTACAGAACCGGAAGCCTGAATACGTTTACTTTCATTGCAAATCCGGTAGACCTCGGCAGCAATTCGCATTGCTACGTCACGGCAATTCTGTTCGCAAGCTTTAGTTGACTGCTGAAGTTCTTGGAAAAGGAATGGAAATATCGCCTCCACGCCGATAGAAAATTCTCCCTGAATAGTTGTGGTTGCGGCTAATTTCATAAGTTTCGTGTCTAAACTGACCCTAACATACTTGTTGACAACCTGTATGACTGTGGGTATTGGGAGGGGTTTTACGTATAAGCTAAACCCAAGGCAGTTTTGCCCTGAGAATGCGGCTGATTTTATGATTCCCGATTTTTGTTTGATTGTTCGCACAGCCCTTGAAGTTATAGCCAATACCGATAAGCCATTTACAGGTAAATATGGACTTAAAAGCACAAATCCAATCGCTGATTGATAATGCACCCCAAGATGGTATAACACCAACACTGGTCACAGCAATTGCCCCCGCCTTGAGTGCGATCGCTCAGAAGTTACGCCATCCCCAATACTATATTCTCCAAAACTTGGATGAGGAATGGGTCTTAACTACATTAAGCAACCGTGGAAATCCACAAGAAGAAAAGCAGGTAATTTATGCTTTTCCTACCTTACAGGATATTCCTACATCTTATAGTGCTGGGCTTGACCCTCAAGTAATAGCTGCCCCCATACCTGTTACCCATATATTGTTCCAGCTACTGGCACTAGAACCCGTAGATAGTATAGTATTTTTTGACACGGCTAGCACCATCACAAATGGAATTGAAGTCAAACGAACGCATTTGCAGCATTTAGTCCAACAGCAGCTGCAAAAAAATCAACCAAAGAATCAAGTACCACCAGATATTGCTTGAGGAGACTAGAGATTTTAGATTTTGGATTTCAATCTAAAATCCAAAATCTAAAATCCAAAATTCTTTCCAATTCCCGATCCCTAATAAAGCCGACTCAACACATAATCAGCTATTTGGATCAATGCCTGACGTGCATCTGAAGGCACAAGCACCTCAAGTTGTTCAACTGCCAACTTCGCATGGTGAGCCGCTAAATCCCTTGCCCGTTGGATACCTTGGCTATCATGAATCAGTGCTAATGCTTGTTCTAAATCGCCTTCTTGAGCAAATTCTCTTTCAATCAGTACTTCTAAGTAAGGTTTTTCTTCCAAGGCAAATAACACTGGTGCAGTCAAATTACCACTTTTGAGATCCGAACCAGCTGGTTTACCGAGAGTATCTGTTGAACTGGTGAAATCTAAAATGTCATCGACAATCTGAAATGCTAAACCCAGATTCCGACCATAGTGATAAAAATGTTCGGCAGTTTCTTTTGATACTTCACTAATAACTCCGGCAGCTTTGGAACTGTTAGCAATCAGAGATGCTGTTTTGTAATAGCTTTTTTTTAGATAGGTTTCTAGAGAAATATTGGTATCAAAGCGATTCAACCCTTGCTGAATCTCTCCAGCGGCCAAATCCATGATCACTTCTGATAGCAGCTTTACAACTTCTAAATTGTCTAAATTTGCTAGATACCAAGAAGACTGAGCAAAGAGAAAATCCCCTGCAAGGACGGCTATACGATTGCCAAACAGACTATGAACTGTGGGTACACCACGCCGCATTTCTGATTCGTCAACAACATCATCATGTACCAAGCTCGCTGTATGAATCATTTCCGTAATTTCAGCTAAGCGGCGATGACGTGGTGTAATGTCTGTATCGAGCATGACTGCTCGTGATATCAGTAGAACAATGGCTGGTCTGATGCGTTTTCCCCCAGCTCCGAATAGATGTTCGGCTGCTGCATAAAGGATGGGATGACGATTCCCAACTAGCTGTTTGAGGTTATCTGCTAGTATTTGCAGGTCTGCTTCCACAGGGGAAAATAGGGAGGTAGCTGGGGTCATGGATTGGCGGACTTTGGCTTAGGTTACGAAAGTTTACATATCCTATACTCATTTTAAGATAACCCAGAATTAGCGCAAAGTTTTTCTCAGGAAGTTCCTAATTTTGGGGACAATCAAATAAAATATACTTGTACTAATTTCAGCGAAATTTACATTTTATTGATATATTTATTACACTAAGTTTTGCGTATATGTTGACTAAATACGGTAAGTACGCAATTTTTAACAAAAAATTTATCTCTACTCTATAAAATCTTTAAGTAAAGGCGAAAAAAACTACAAAACACTACTGAGAAGTTACCTATAAAATATTACACATAAGTTATTTCTCATATAAAGAAAAATTTCTGAAATCTCTTGTGCAATAGTTTAGAAAATTTTTGAATTAGCACAAAAGTTGCCTGAAAAAGTCAGGGCTATTGTGTTACGCTAAAATCTAGGGATTTTAAATTTTTCAGATGTTCACCACAACAGCAAGGTAAATACCCTTTAGGTAAATTTGCTTAGGTGTTGTGAATGAACATGAATAATCGCAGGTCAAGCCAAAAATTTGATTTTTGTGCTTCGTCCTGTGGTGTGCGAACCTCCAGGTTAGGATCTGTGGATTTCCTTTAGAGGAAGCAGAGTGTTTACACATCTTCGACGCTGTTTGTGTGTCGGCGTCGCTCCTACCAATTAAAGGTACGCGTTAAATATAGCAGACTGGGTAGACTGCTGAAGCAGTAGTTAAATTTCTTTTGGATTATTTAACTGCTGTGGTAAGTGTGGTCTGCAAAAAAATCGTACAAAACACAATCTATTTAATTCGGAAGGACAAAAGTTCTCCCGTTAGTCTCGTATGTAATATTAAAGCCACACAAATTATGGGTGGCTGAATTCCTGCTAATTTTACTCAATTTATATTTCTTTGGCAAAGGCACTGGTAGAAAAATGATTTATGGGAAGATGCCTATGATGATCTTTATATTAGCTTCTGGATACTTGTTCACTATTTACTTGCTATTGGCACTAGCAAAGCGAACAGGTAATAAAACAACACCTAGTAATGTTGCTTTAAATCATAAAGGAAATCATACACAGGAAGTATCGGTAACACCAAATGTCACCGAAGCCAGTAGTGTACGTTAGTCAATGGTCAATTGTCAATGGTCATTTGTTCTTTGTCATTAGTTATTAGTCAATTGTCCTTTGTAACAATTAGTAACTATTAATCAATGACCAATGACCAATGACCAATGACCAATGACTAATTACTAGAAACAGCTGTATTAGATAAGCATACGACCTCAGCCATAGGAGTAAAACCTAACCATACCGCAGATGACTCAGCAAATTGTTGTGGACAACCACTAACAACAAAGCGGGTTGGCAAAGCTGGATGGGTATTCTTAAGACCAAGTAGGTCTAACTCTTTTGCACAGGCAGCTACCACATGTACAGCCGGATCAATTAGTTTCACAGAAGTTGAAAGGAGCGATCGCAATACTGGTGCTAGGTGGGGATAATGGGTACAGCCATAAACAAGAGTATCTATTTGCTGTTGTACTAAAGGCTCTAAATAGGAACGTGCCACTTCAACTGTGTAGGGGTCATGAATGCGATTTTGCTCTATTAGCGGCACAAATTCCGGGCAACCAACCTGCCAAACCTGGACATCGGGATTTATTTCAATAATAGCACGCTTGTAAGCATTGCTCTTAGCGGTTGCGGGAGTGGCAATTACACCTATGCGCTTTCCTTGCTGCACTGCTGCCCTTGCTCCTGGTAGAATCAGCCCCAGAATTGGCATGGGAAATTCCTCCCGTACTATCTCTAGCGCTAGGGCAGAACTGGTGTTGCAAGCCATAATCACCATTTTCACCTGTTGCTGTTGCATCCAAGTGAGTATTTCTCGGACAAACTGGAGAATTTCTGCTTGGGAACGAATGCCATAGGGAAGTCTAGCTGTATCGCCAAAATAAATAATTGATTCATTTGGGAGTTGGCGATAGAGTTGCCGCAGTACCGTCAGTCCACCCACACCACTATCAAAAATACCAATTGGCGCACGCTGGGGTTCTTGGGAGAAATCGTATAGATTGCCTTCAAACTGAGAAGATGAAATCACAGGCAGAATTTGATGTCAGTATTGCGATATTTAAGATACAGGATTTTGTAACAATTTGTTCATAGTTGATTGTTGGTGGTTGATGGTTGGTAGTTGTTAGTTCTTTGTCAAGGCAACTTTGTGGGGTAGAGTCATAAACCGCCCTCCGGGTACTCTTACCTTGAAGCCGCGCAAAGCGCGTCTACGCCACCTTGCCAACCCTTACGGGAAGCCACTACGTGTCTACGTGACGGAGACCGCCAAGAGCGGCAAGTGGACTCACCAAGACGCCAAGTGCGCCAAGAACAAGAGAAAAAGAGAATTTGAGAAGTTAATTCACCTGGCAAAGTTGGTGTGACAGAGTACTAGTTACGGCACTCAAACAACAAACAACAAACAACAATTAACTACACTTCTATCTTTGCTGTAAGTATTGGAGTATACCACCAGCAATGCCTTCTGCCATACGATTTTGATATTCGGGGTTTCCTAGTCTAGGGTTGTCCTCCCGACCAGTCATATAACCTGTTTCTACTAATATTGAGGGCATAGAGCTTTTTCTAAGGACGTAAAATCTGGCTTTCCTGACACCCCGGTCTTTGAGAGTACCTATTTTACTAAGAATAGAATTGTGAACTACTTGCGCCAAGCGGTAGCCACTGTCGTAATAGTAAGTTTCTAGACCATTTACCTCGGGGCGTTGTCCCACGGAATTGGCGTGAATGCTAACAAACAAAGTGGCATTAGCACGCTCTGCAATATTTACCCTTCCCTGTAATTCTACAAAATAGTCAGAATCACGCGTCAAAATAGCTTGATAGCCATTTTGTTCCAAAATAGCTGCGACTCTTCTCCCAATAGGCAGAACTACATCTTTTTCTAACAGTCCACCTATTCCTGGCGCGCCGGGGTCTTTACCACCGTGTCCGGGGTCAACGACTATTACTACTCGTCCTCTAGGCGCTGGACGTGGTGGTTGTGTCTTTGGTATACCGTCGGGATTATTGGCGTTTGGTACTGGTAATGGTTGTGGGTCTGCTTGTGGTAGGGGAGGTAACACAACAGAGGCACGATTACGTTGTAGGTCTACAGAGACAAATTGATCATCAATTTGGTTAACAGGCCCAATTTGTACTCCAGAAGCGGGTTGGACGTAAACAACAACAGTATTAGAGTCTTGTTGTTGCAAGCGCACCCGGAGGATGGGGCTGTTTGCATCCATGACTGGGCCTTTGACAGGTGTAGACAACTTGGCATTGGGAATGGTGATGCGGAACAAACCGGAGGATCTATCCCAACCACCACTTGCAGTTAAATTGCGATCGCCTTTAATAATTAATTGTCTGCCAGTAGCACTGAGTTCCACAGCTTGAATTGTGGCCACATCATTGGTAACAATGGGTGAAGGGCTGGGATTATTAGCTAAATTACCTCCTGGTAATCTAGTGACGCCACTATTAGGTAAAATCACTAAACCACCAATCGCACTGGTACTTGCCCGCCAATCAGGACTGCTCTTATTTACTCGCATTGTCATGCGGACTGTGGGTGGTGTAGTTGCCAGTTGAGTGAATTGGATACTGCCAACACCGTAGCGATTCACATTTACATTCTGCTGTACTAACTTAGGTGATAAAGTGGCGCCAGCAATATCAATATCAACCGTGCTTTTGTCTTGACTACGATTTACCTGTATTTGGGGACGGCTACCACTAGTGCGAACAAAAAATCCATCTCCTGTGACTCTCAAGCTTTCTATTTGTGTTGTGCCAGTATTGGCACTAACCAATGTTCCTTTATTTGCAGGAGGAGTATTAGGTTTGTCTGGAGTCACCACACTATAGATATTTCTAGTAGTGGTAGCAACTTCCTGTCGTTTGGGCTGTGGTAATTGCACCTGCCAGCGACTAGCTGTAACTCCTTCAAATTTTACTTGTTGGGGGTCGAGGGTATAACCAGGAGTCAGTTCAACTACTACCCTTGTGGTTTGGGGGTCAAACTGGCCGATACGGATAGCACGAATCGCACCACCAACAGACTGGACAAGTTGTGGACGCCCAAATTTAATCCCGGGTAAATCAATTACTAAGCGTGTGGGATTGAAAACAAGTTGGGCAGTGGGTTGGACAGCACCATCAGTATTAAGTTCTAATCGATTTTGATTGGCATCAAAACGCCAAGATTGTAAATTCGCTGCATTAGCAGGCGACGATAACAGGCAGATACTTAAAAAAGTAGTAGGTATCAACCAGTGGTGTAGTTTCACAATTTTTCTCCTGATTGGCTTTTTAGGGGAGATGTAATTTATCAAGTGTTGGCTAAGCCTCAAATCCTCACACCGTTATCGCCCAAGTCTTAGCTTATACATTTGATGTATCGGTTTGTACTTTCTAGACAAAGATACTTTATAAAGTTACAGCTAATGGCGTCAAAATCTAGTAAAATCTCTGAGTTTTTGCTGCGGCGATCACAGAAAAAACTGTCTGGTAATAGCAGCAAATTACACCAGTATATAGATAACCAAAACTAACTACTGTTGTTAATTTTGGTCAACAATATGGTTGGCAGCCAAAAATTTTTGTATTGTGTAGTTTCTGGTAGTTTATACATTCAGGCTGAGAGTAAAACTGGAAAATACCATAGTTTAATTGCTGAAAAAATCTTGCCGCTTCAGCATAAATACGGTAATAGCTAAGGTAATCATTTAAAGTATATTGTGATCTAAATTATCTGCGCTGAAGATACTGGAGAATACCACGCGCGATCGCCTCTGCCATTTGATTACGGTAAGATGCACTTCTTAACTTAGCCATATCCTGCCGACCAGTCATATAACCTGTTTCTACTAAAATTGAGGGCATAGAACTTTTCCGGAGAACATAAAATCTAGCCTTTCGCACTCCTCTGTCTCTAACGTTCACACTTTGCAGAATACTCCTATGCACAATACCTGCCAGACTTAAACCAGTATCGTAATAATACGTCTCCAAACCACTGACATCCGGACGACCTGCACCTGCTGAATTTGCGTGAATGCTGACAAATACATCCGCATTCACACGTTCAGCCATTTGTACTCTAGCTGGAAGAGTGACAAAGTAGTCAGAATTCCGCGTTAATACAACTTGCACGCCATTTTTTTGCAATACCTCTGCTATTTTTTTGCTGATAGGTAGAATAATATCCTTTTCTCTGGCTCCGCCAATACCAACAGCCCCTGAGTCTCTACCACCATGTCCTGGATCTATAAGAACTACCACTTTTCCCTTGACAGGACGTAACGGTGGGGGTTGATTTGGATTGGGAATTTCTGACAAAGGTTGCGGGTTCGGTCTTGGTAAAGGAGGTAAAACAACAGGCGGTGGTGTTACTCGATTTGATAATCTATTTGATGATCGGCGTAACTCTAGGGCTAAAAGCCGACCGCCTGGTTTGTTAAGTTCGCCAATTTGTATCCCTGCTGCGGGTTGAACAAAGACAACGACAGTACGGGGGTCTTGCTGTTGTAGGCGTACCCGTAAAATTGGGCTAGTGGCATTTAATTCTGGCCCTTTGACATCAGAAGCTAGGCGCGCATTGGGAATAGTGATGCGGAACAATGTAGAGGATCTATCCCAACCAGCATTACCAGATAAAGATTGATCACTTTTAATGAGTAATTGGGTGCCATTACCAGCCAATTCTATAGATTCAATTGTGGCTAGTGAATCATTATCATTGTCAGAGTCTCGGGAATCAGAGTTACGGAGTATTAATGGTTTTTGGTTATCGCCAAAAGAAATACTAGAATTACTGCCCCTGGGCAATTTACTCAGCACAGCATTGGGTAAAATTACCAAACCATCCCCACCACTAACTGTTGCCCGCCAGTCGGGACTATTTCTGTTCACCCGCATTGTCAACCGAACTGTGGGTGGTGTGGTTTCGAGTTGAGAGAGTTGGATATTGCTGACACCATAGCGATTAATTGGTAAATCGCGCTGTACCAGATTTTGTGAGACAGTAGCGTTAGAGATATCCATGTAAATGTTTGTGCGATCGCTACTGCGTCTTACCTTCACCTCTGGTTTTCTACCACTGGTGCGAACAAAAAAGCCATCTCCTGTGACGCGTAAACTTTCAATTTGAGTCGCACCAACTGCGGTTTGAACTACCGTCTCCCTATTATTGGATGAGTTACGAGATTCGGTTTTGACCACACTGTAAAGATTTCTGTTGAGTGAGTTAGTTTCCTCACGTTTTGGTTTGGGTAATTGCACCCGCCAGCGATTAGCACTTATCCCCTCAAATTTCACCTTCTGGGGGTCAAGGGTATAACCAGGAGTCATTTCAACTACTACCCTGGTGGTTTGGGGGTCAAACTGACCGATACGGATAGCACGAATTGCACCACCAACCGACTGGACAAGCTGTGGACGCCCAAATTTAATCCCGGGTAAATCAATTACTAAGCGTGTGGGATTAAAAACAAGTTGGGCTGTGGGTTGGACAGCACCATCAGTGTTGATTTCTAACCGATTTTGATTGCTATCAAAACGCCAAGATTCTAGATTCGCTGCATCAGCAGGCGACGATAAAACAGAGGAGATACTTAAGACAGTACTAGGTATCAACCAGTGTAGTTTCACAGTGCTTTCTCCTGAGTCGCATTTTATGAGAGCGGTTAATCTGTAGAGGTGTTAGTCAATCCAACAGATGGTTACTGCCAATTTTTGGCTTGGATGAGTAATCTAAATAGCAAGCAGCTACTAGCTATACGATTAAATAAGTTGCTAGAAAAGAGAAATTCCTTTTTGCATACGGTTTCAATCATTGGTGTTTCATGTATAATTTTGTTCACCTAATTGTTGCATTTGTATAGTTGGTGTCACTACTAAAAAACGTGATTTTGAACTTAGATAAACTGGCAAATAATGGCGTAAGATTTTAGCATGTTACTTACTCTTACCGTGCCTTGATGACAGGAATATTTCATCTGCAAAGCTCAGATTAAATCAACAAAATAAATGGATAAAATTAACAATAGCAGTCAATCACAACGATATACACTTGCGTTGCACAAAGATTTTTTGAATTTTTCGGTTGTTGGCAACTGATGCACCTTCCCTATAAGGAAGCCGAACTAACAGAAGTAATTGCTAGGGACTGTATAAAAGTCAAAAGCCTTCTTTTGTGAGAATTCCTTCTCTTGTCATTTGGTAGGTTGATTTCTCCTATCAGTACTGGCTACAAAAAATCAGCCTTTCTTAATTGATGACTCAAGACTAGTAGGTGATACTTTTGTCCTTTGTACAACACCAAATGCCTCAAATGACTTAATGATAAATGATCATCTCACAATTTAATATGCAATTTAAATGCATGGCTATTTAGTAATTAAGAAAAGCTCCTCAAAAGCATAACTAGGAGTGACGGGTAGTGCAGCAGAGATGTTTCCTATCTTCATGAAATCTTCTCAATAATTACCAGAATTGGGTGAGGTGAAAGCTTGTTCTTTGAAAGATATGGATAACACGGCACGTCGCCCGGTAATAGGTAATAGGTAATGGGTAATAGGAAAGAACTTTTTCTAAATTTTCCAATTACCAATTGACGATTACCTATTACCGGACAATCTCCGCTACCCGTGCATTGGGCGAATCCCCGTATATTTATGTCGGGGAGTGTCCCTCAATTGGCTTCTTGAGAATTTGGATTGGCTTCTAGGCTTTCACTATTAGAGGAATTTATTGCTAACGAAGTTCCAGAGGAAGCATCTAGAAGTAATTCATTGGAGTTTCCTGACACCAATGTTGGTTCTGGAAAAACGAACCTTAACAAAGGAGGGGCTAAAAAGGTTGTGATAATCACCATCATGATAATTGCTGCCTCCAGTGGTTTCGAGAGAATATTAATACTCGAACCAATACCCAGAAACACCAATCCGACTTCGCCCCGAGGAATCATTCCCACACCAATTGCCAAGCGATTGATTTGAGGTTGACCAAACACGCTAAAACCTGTGACAAGTTTACCGAGAATGGCAACTAAGATCAGGAAACAAGCCATAACTAGACCTTCTCGGTTGGTAGGAACTGCTGGGTTTAGCACACTCAAGTCAGTTTTTGCTCCTACAGTTACAAAGAAAATCGGCACTAGCATATCAGCAATAGGAACGATTTGCTTTTGGAGTTCTTTACGTTTATCTGTCTCTTCCAAAACCAAACCGGCTGCAAAAGCCCCCAGAATTGCTTCTAGCTGGATGACGGCAGCAATATATGCCATCACAAAAGCAAAAATAAATGCTGGTATGACCAGTTCGCCGCGTGTTTTGAGCTTATCAACGATCGCCACAAAAGTTTTGTTGAAAATGTTACCAAGAGCGATCGCACCCAAAAGAAAACCACTAGCACTAATAATTAAATAAACGACCTTACCGACATCAACAGCGCCGTCTTTGGCAAGGCTGGCCACCACAGCCAGAACAATAATCCCCAGTACGTCATCTATGACAGCCGCACCCAGAATAATCTGTCCCTCTTTAGAATTGAGACGCCCTAACTCTGACAAAACTTTGGAAGTAATTCCAATACTAGTGGCAGTTAGTGCCGCCCCAGCAAAAATTGCTGGAACAGCAGGGATACCAAACAAAATCATCAAACCCGCCGTACCAGCAGCAAAGGGTACAGCCACCCCTACTATTGCCACAATAGTAGCTTGAATACCTACTGCCATTAAGTCTTTGAGGTTTGACTCCAGACCAATTTCAAACAGTAGGATAATTACACCTAGTTCTGCTAAAACAGAAATTACCTCTGATTGAGCAACAAACACACTCTCTGCGGCATCAGGATTCAAGCCAGCAGTGGTTTTCAGAAAGGAGATAATTAAAGAACTAGAACTATCTGCGCCTGTTTCTGGAAATACCAACAAATGCAGAATAGATATACCCACTACTACACCACCTACAAGTTCGCCTAATACCGGTGGTAGACCGAAGCGATTGGATAATTCTCCACCAAGTTTACTAGCAAAGTAGACTACTACCAAACTCAGCAGCACTGCTGCCACTACTAGGGAACTATCAGCGGTTTCACCCGTAGTTGCGAGTAAGGGTAACGATGAGTTGATTGCACTTAGAAACTGCATTGATTCTGTGGAAATCATTCTTTACTAATGTATATGTTGTTAGTTGTTAGTTGCTCGTTATTTGGAGAATCAATCATCAAGTATCAACCTGCAACCAAGACATTTTAGGTTTGAAACGTACGATCGCACCTTTTATCCGAAATCCCCAGTTGTGTCTTGGTAGTTGATTTTTAGTGTTTAACAAACCAAACAACAAACAACTATCAACTAACAACACACATAATAAATATGCGACGAATTGGAATTATCGGGGCAGGACAAGCAGGACTTCACTTGGGTATTGGTCTGGTTGATGCGGGTTACGCAGTGACATTGTATAGCGATCGCACTCCAGAAGCGATCCTCAATGGTAAACCAATGGCATTGCCATTGTTGTTCCCCAATGCACTGCAACTAGAACGTGATTTAGGAATAAATTTCTGGGATGATGAATTTCCTGGCTGCGATCGATTCCACAACGAGATTTATGATCCAGAGGGAAATCTAGCCTTAACTTTGTCCTCTGATTTAGAACAACCCTGGCAAGGTGTGGATCAGCGCCTGAAATTTTTTACTTGGATGCAAGAGTTTGTCAAAAGAGGTGGTGAACTTGTCATTCAAGCAATGACACCACAAGACCTAGAAGAATGTGTGCAAAACTATGACTTGGTTGTGGTAGCTGTGGGTAGGGGTTCCTTCTCGACTTTGTTTGCGCGAGACGCCGAAAAATCCAAGCACGATCAGCCAAAGCGCCATTTAGCAGGAGGTCTTTTTACAGGACTCAAGGGAGAAGCGATAGATTACCGTACCTTCAGAGTCACTAATCTGCCTGGCATTGGTGAGATGATGCAAGTTCCTTTCTACGCTAAAGATAAAATCCCAGCCTATGCTGTTGCTTTTGAAGCCCATCCTGGCGGAGTAATGGATCAATTTTCCCAGGTACAGAGTGGTCAGGAATTGTTAGAGGTGAGCAAAAAGGTAATCCAGCAACTCAAACCTGGCGACTACGAAATTGTCAAAGATATGCAACTGGTAGACGATCAAGCATGGGTTAAGGGTGCGATTACACCAATAGTCCGTCAGCCAATTGGTCATTTGCCTTCAGGTGCAATAGTCATGGGTATTGGCGATGCAGTGATTTTACATGATCCTCTTGCTGCCCAAGGAGCAAATAACGCTACAAAGATGGCTCATCTGGTCAAGCAACGTATTATTGAACATGGTAATCAACGCTTTGATGAGTCATGGATGCAAGGCGTATTCGATGAATTTTGGAATTACGCTCAGTATACCCAAACCTTAACTGATTGCTTCTTGAATCCCCCAGAGCATATGCGAGATATCATGGTCGCAATGGCTCAAAACCCAGAAGTTCTTAAAGATCACTTCAATGGTATGAACCATCCACCCAGTATTGCTGCTTGGTTTGATGCTGAAAGCAGCAAGAAATATCTAGCACAAAAGAAGGCCTGTGTTGGAGTTGGGGGATAGGGGAGAGATTAATAACGGCTAACTATGGACAATTGACAATTGACTAACCAGCCAATTCTGCTGCTGCTTGTCGCATCATTTCTTCTCGTGATACATCTCCAATTTGGCTAGCGATCGACCAATAGTGACCAAAAGGATCAATTAATCTACCATAGCGATCGCCCCAAAACATATCATCTAAAGGCATAGTGACTTCTGCACCTGCATTCACAGCGCGGTTAAACCAAGTGTCTGCATCATCAACTTGTAGGTGAATCGTCACAGGAGAACCATTGAGAGTTGCAGGTGACTCTAAACCATACTCAGGAAATTCATCATTTAAAAATATTACTGAGTTCCCAATTTCTAACTCGGCAAACATAATTCCATCACCCGTCAAAGAAGGCATACTATATTTCTCCACGGCGTCAAACGCTGCTTTATAAAATTCAATTGCCGCCTTGGCATCACGGACAGTTAGGTGTGGAGTGATCATGGAAGACTCTGCCATTGGTTTATTTTCCTCACAGTTGTGAACTTAATTTTTTTGAAGCCCCATACCATAAAAAATTTTGCCACCATAGCATCATAAGTATTCAAACCAAGAGTAATTTATTTCACAAAAATAGAAGTTTACAACTTTTTCGGCGAATTTTTGGTAATGGACTAGTTAGTAGTGAAGGAGAATTTTGGCAGCGTCAGCGGCGATTAATGCAGCCAGCTTTTTACCGAGAGCGAATTTTTGCCTATGGTGAGGTGATCGTTGACTACGCCCAACAGTTACTTGCCACATGGCAGGATGGCGACATTCGAGATGTTCACGAAGAGATGATGGCGCTAACGCTGGAAATTGTAGCGAAGACACTGTTTGAAGCTGATGTGGAACAGCAGGTGAAAACGATAGGTACAGCGCTACAGGAAAGTATCGAGTATTTTGAGGCGCGTAACAATAATCTGTTTTTATTTTTACTGCCCGAATGGTTTCCCACTAGAAAAAATTTGCGTTTTTTAAGGGCAGTGCAACAGTTAGATGAGATAGTTTATACTTTGATTCGCCAGCGACGCATGAGTGGTGAAGACAAGGGTGACTTGCTATCGATGCTACTGCAAGTTAAAGATGAAGATGGCATTGGTATGAGTGACCAACAAGTACGAGATGAAGTGATGACGTTGTTCATCGCAGGTCATGAAACCACTGCTTTAACTATGTCGTGGACATTTTACTTGCTTTCGCAGTATCCCGAAGTTGAAGCTAAGTTAGTGCAGGAATTGCAGAGTGTGTTAGGTGGACGGATGCCAACTCTTGCTGACTTACCCCAGTTACGTTATACAGAATGGGTAGTGATGGAGTCGATGCGGCTATACCCACCTGTTTGGGCATTAGGACGCACAGTTATGCAAGACTGCGAAATCGCTGGGTATGGGTTGCGTGCTGGCGATAGCGTAATTGTCAGCCAGTGGGTAATGCACCGCGATTCCCGCTATTTTGACAATCCAGAAATCTTTAAGCCGGAACGCTGGCAAGGTGATTTTGCAAAAAAACTACCAACATTTGCGTATTTTCCCTTTGGTGGTGGGCCGAGAATTTGCATTGGTAAATCCTTTGCAATGATGGAAGCAGTACTACTGTTGGCAAGTATTGCTCAGAAATTCCGTTTAATGCTAGTACCAGAGCAGAAAATTATACCTTGGCCTGCTTTTACCCTGCGTCCGAAATATGGAATAAAAATGTTATTGGCTGAGCGATAGTGAAAGTAGGAGAACCCAGCATTCTTGATGTGTTAGGGAGTTCACGCTTGTCAACTTTAAGCGTTTTTAAACGCACCAGGTAGCTGAGGAAAGCGCAGAGGGACGACGCAGAGTTTTTTTACATAATATTCACTATGAAGCAATTAGGACTTACGCACACTCTATGAATCCTTGGCGTTCTTGGCGTCTTGGTGGTTAAATAAGTTAAGCTTTTTGGTCTAGCGTAAGTCCTGGCAATAAGTAGTCACTTGTTACAATCGCTAGACCAATTTTTGCCAAAGTTTTGATACACTTGGAAGAATTTACCTGCGGGAAGGCACTCTTATGGTGTCTAAATATCCTTGTGCAGTTCGATGATTCTCAATATGTCTTTTCAACATACAATTGCGAGTATATATACTGATGGTGCTTGCATCGGTAATCCTGGCCCTGGTGGTTGGGGTGTTGTCGTCTACTTCGATGATGGATCGGTGCATGAAATGGGCGATGCTGCTGCTAAAACCACAAATAACAAAATGGAAATGCAAGCGGCGATCGCAGCTTTATCTTTCCTCAAAGCATCAGGACAAACTCAACCTATCACTCTCTATAGTGACAGTGAGTACCTGATTAATTGTGTAACTAAATGGATCAAAACCTGGAAAAGAAAAGGCTGGAAAAAGGCAGATGGCAGTCCTGTTCTTAACCGAGACTTGCTAGAACAACTTGAGCAACTCAACAGCCGTCAGGTAAAATGGCAACATGTCCGTGGCCATGCTGGTAACGAAGGCAACGAACGCTGTGATGCGATCGCTCGTGCTTTTGCTAGTGGCAAAACTCCAGTGTTACGAAAAATTTCTGATATCAGTTTATTTGATGATTTTTTAGGAGCATCAACTGATGTTGTGGTAGCAAGTGTATCTGATTCTGATCCCGAATCGATGATAATTAACAAAAACACACGAGAGATCAGTACCCTTGCATCAGAAATAACCATGACGGACACATCGAATCATTCAACGGCCCTTTCCCATGAAGAGTTACCTCGCGAAATGAGGGTAGTACAACTCCGCAACTTAGTTGAAACTCTACGGATTGCTGACGAAATAGCCGAAAAAGGTTATTTAATTACTAGTTCTGAATTAGCAGATTTAATGGATGTCCACGCTAGTGCTGTCACTAGTCGCGGTGATCAATGGCGCTGGCGTAACTGGATTGTTTCGCGAGTCCGACGAGAAGGCAATCAAATTCTTTGGGAATTGGAACGTGGTGATCATCTGAACGATGAAAATGATAGTTGATAGTGTTGTTTGTTGCTTGCTACTTGTTGTTAGAACTAGCACATTACCAACTCTCAACCACGAACAATTAGTTATAATTCCTTCCTCGCCACTGTCGTGGAGTGCGAAATGCTGATAAAAAGATTCGCATGACGGCTAAGGGGTCAGCCAATGGGGAAAGCCAAAACAGCCAACCGCCTCTGGTCTGAGTGCGATCATAACAGGGTGCGATCGCCAAAAGCATACCAAAGCGAACTATCAACAAAAATAGGTTCAGTCCCAGTAATAGGAGATGGGGCGATGGGGTGATGGGGTGATGGGGCGTAGACGCGCAAGCGGCTTCCCGTAGGGTAGGGGTGATAGGGAGATGGGGGGAAAGCAATAAGTAACTGAGGATGATCAAAACAGGTAAAGCTTGAGTTGAAGTTAGTACCCATAAATCAGTCCATAGCTGAGTGCGGGAAGAAGCATCTTTTAAGTCGAGACTCCGACCCCATTCTTTCCAAGTCTCTATTGCCCCTTCGTACATCCGCACTTTCAAGACTTTTGACCCATCTAGAAAGCCTACCTTAAAACCGGAAGCGGCTATGTGTCGAGCCAAAGTAACATCATCGCAAAAAGAACTTTTGGCACTAGTATAACCATTGACAGCAGCTAAAACAGAACGGCGGCATAAAAAGCATTGTCCATTAGCCATAACTCGTTCTGGCTGTTGCGTATTGATACCAGCAGGATCGAATCTATAAAGCAATGTCATTAACAACGCTGGTTGTAGCCAGCACTCTCCTGGATACTTAAGGATGAATTGCGGCGAGAGAGAAACTAAATCATATCCTCCAGTTATTGCCGTTTTTACCAAACCCGCAACTAAACCTGGTGATGGTTGAGTATCAGCATCCATACCCAAAAACCACTCGCTTGCTTCGCAAGAGTGTAAAAAGCCGTTGTGTAAAGCCCAAGGACGTCCTACCCAAGCGGGGGGTAAAGGATCATCGATAATTAAACGAAAGCGGGGGTCTTTTTTTTGTGCAGCTTTCACTAAATCAGGAGTGTGATCTTGGGAATTACTATCTACAACAATCACTTCCCGGACTTCATAACTTTGACGACTTAAGCCAGCCAATAGGGGGCTGATGCGGAGGGCTTCATTCAGGGTAGGAACAACTACACTCACACTACCTAAAAGGTCTGGTGTTGGGTTTTGTGGCGTTACAGGAGGTTGACGTAGAGGACCTTTCAACAGACGTGACAACAGAATTGCTACTGCTGGTACTTGTATAAGTAGTAGAAAAAACGAAAAGAACTTACTATAGTTAACGAGTCTATCACTGTAAAAATACTGAAGTTAATATAACGTGAGTTCGATTAATATTATCAGACTAAACAATTGAATCGCCCGCAAGTAAACTGCGCCCTAATACCCTAAGTCTACTAAAAGTAGACTGAATGAATAACCCCATCAACCCAGTTTAAGTGGGTTTTTGCCCCGCACCAGCAATTTATTGCAAAGCTGTTACTACGTGAGGCAAATTTGAGATAGTAAATCTCACTGTCAGCTTTGAGTTTTGCAACCAATCCATAGGCAATATGCAGCATCTCAACCGAAACTTCTTGGAACTGATAGTGCTGTTGAATATGACGAATCATAAAATCCGTCGCTGTCTCTACCGAGTCAAAACCATAAATGTTTTTTAGTTCAGCAAGAACGTCTTTGCGATAGGGTGATAAGACTTGCATCAATTCTCACCAAACTCTAAACCTTTTACTCCAAAGACATCGCAGTAATGCAGGGTGGGCGTCACCGTGCCAAAACCAGCAGACTTTATTCCCCCGCCATGCCGCGACTTTTTCGGCTGGCGGTGGGTAGTTTACTTAAGACCAACTTTTACCGGAGCTATTTGTACTTTATTGCTAGCAGGTTCTACAGCAGCATCTGTAGAAGTACTTTGAGTCTTCCACCATAAGACTACAGCTGGAACTGCACCTAAGAACAAACCTAGTAAGACGGGGATGGAAAAACCAGCCGCCAAACTCATGACTGTTGCAAAGCCAAAGTTACTTAAATAAACAATTAAAGGTAAATTAAGTTGCGATCGCTCTAATTTGATCGGTGTATTCCGCCACAACAATGCAGCTACCGTCATAAATACTGAGCCAGTACCAATCCAGCCAGCAAAGTTTTGATAAGGCATTCCAAAGAAAGCTCCTGGTTGCTGCCAATACCAAAAAGGTAGAGATGTTTGGCTCATTGCTGGATCAAGTACAAAGTCCCAAGAAGTCAACAATAAAGCACCTAAAGCGATCGCGCCTAAATGACGCCACAAACTAGGTTTTTTATCAACTTCTAAACCAGCACGTGCTAGTAGGTAAGCTACACATCCCACGTAAAACCAAGATAAAGGAATAGTAAAAGGTACTAAACCCGCAATTTTATAACCCAAGCCACTTAAGTAGCTGTAATGACCGAAAGGGAAGCCAGTACTGGTTCCTAGTAATTCACTGCTTAAAGAAATCAACACCGATGGCAGCAGAAATGAGAGCCACAAACCTAAGCCTAATGTTCTATAAGCATATAAGGAAACTGCTGCTGCTCCCAAAATCATATAAACTACGCCGCCTCCAGCCAAACTCCATTGCATGGCGGTTTGTCCAATCTCAGCTAAATTCAAAATTATTTCAGCGTGAGGAACGACCAGTAATATTCCTACCAGTCCAAACACCATTGATACAATATGACCAATCAGGCACACGCGCTCAGCGATAACAAGTTGTCTCATAATATTTCCTGAATCAAGATGTGACACGTGGCTATATAACTGCTAACAGTTTACAAATGTTTAAGAATATATATAACTTAATTTTGCTGAAATTCTTCTGTTAAATTGCTGAATTGTTTTTTAGCAGAGCATTATCGCCTATTGATTATAGACAAGACAAGTCAGAAAATTTTAGTTATTGTTGCAGCTATTTAGCTTAAAAACAGCTTAAAAACGGGATTATTAAGTAAGCAAGCCTGTAGATCCTATGGCTTTTTTGAAAAGACTTCCTTGGTTTTCTTTAATACTGCTGTTGCTTACGTACACTACCTTCGGCTGGGTACTATCAAGAACCAGAACTCAGCCCATAATATGGCTAGTGGTTGCGATCGCTATTGTAATTTTTATTGCTATCTTGACTATTCCCCTGTCAAAAATGGCTGACTATTCTGTAAGTTTATTTAGATCAAATCTCAAGTCATTTGGTATCGCTGTATTGGGGGCTTTTTTGTTCTTTCTCATTGTTGCCCGTTTTCGTCTATTTCTTGATACCTTAGTAATTATTGCTGCGACTATGTTGGTAAAAATAGATTTTCAAGCAGCAGGATTTAGCCAAGGACTAGCTTTTTGGATCACAACAGCCTTTTCCTTTGCAGGTTTAGCCTTAGGTGTCTTAGCAGAAAAGTTGATGTTGAATTATGGTCTAATTTTGTGAACTACCCACACTAACTTGGAGTACGTTGAGCAGCGCTTACGCTGCGTTGCTAGGCTTCACCCCTTTTTGTAAACGTTTTATCCCTGACCTGGAGTACTAGGTTCAGTGGGGGACTTACGGCGAGTTAGTTAAAATTAGGGCGGGTAGCAATACCCGCCCCAAGATTACTGATATTAAGATGCAGCAACAGCTTCAGTAGCAGCAGGATAAACACTGACTTTTTTACGAGTTTTACCCTTGCGTTCAAATGTTACTACACCATCAACTAGGGCAAATAAAGTGTCATCGCTACCAATTCCGACGTTATTGCCGGGGTGAAATTTAGTTCCACGCTGACGCACTAGAATATTACCTGCGCGAACAACTTGGCCACCATAGCGTTTGACACCCAGTCTTTGAGCATTTGAGTCACGACCGTTACGTGTACTACCTGTTCCTTTCTTATGAGCCATGATTTTCTCCCTTACAAAAATTGTTGTGGGTTGATAGTTGATAGTTGGTTGGAATAACTAACAACCAACAAACAACAACCAACAATCAACTAATAACAAATTATTCCGCAGATTCTTGTGCAACCTCACTTGTTGCTTCTGTTGCTTCACTACTTACAGAAGTTTCTGCTTCTGAAGCAAGCACAGAACCATTGAGACTAATAGAATTGATCATCAGTCTAGTGATTTCTTGGCGATGTCCGCGTTTTTTGCGGGTTTTCTTTTTCGGCTTCATTTTATAAACTAGGACTTTACGGCCCCGCAAGTGCCGCATCACTGTCCCTTCTACTTTTGCTCCTGTTACTAACGGCTGCCCAATTGTTACTTCGCCGTTGTGTTGCACTAGTAATACTGATTCTATGCTAACTTTCTCATCGGGTTGGACAGCAAGCAGTTCAATGTCATAAAAGCGGCCTGGTTCAACTCGTAATTGCTTACCGCCAGTTTCAATAATTGCGTAAGTCATGTGATTGTCCTTATGAGGTTGCCGTACAGGTAGCTGACTGTGGTCTCAAAATAAACGCGATCGCTTGCGTTTTGGAACTACTTTTGCCAGCTTTTGCAATGCGTCTACCTGATCCGAGCAGGAATTAGACAGACAATCTACCATTTTACTTTGCAAGGATATATTCGTCAAGCAATTACCACATTTGAGATAGCCCAAAAAAGGCGATGTTTTAGAGCGTATGGTATGCAACAGAAGACTTAAAGTTCTCAGGGGTTACGAGGGGCCAGATCCCCGACTTTTTAAAAAATTCGGGGATCTCGCAGCCTATCAAAATCAATGTGGTTGAGTAGTAGGTTCACTAGAGGGACTGTTCTTGTGATGAATGTTCTCCTTGGTGGTGAAATTTTTTCATTATGACTGTCCTCTGCCTTTATTTTGATAAAACCTTTTTTTAAACCCTACAGCACATATTCATACAGTCAGTAATTAATTGTTAACAGCTGATATTTAGCGAAAAGTTATTCTTATACATCAACAACAAACAATAAGTAATAATTACAAATTATGATTGTAATTGTATTAATTAGTGTTTTGAGTTAAGGCTGTGAATAGTATCTATGCTTTCCCAAGAGGGAGCAAAAGATGGAATTGATAAAGAGCAAGCTTTCCAGCCAGACTTTACTGCTACATTTAATAGATTACACGTACCCCCACGCTGCCCTACGGGCGTATAATGCCGACAGTAGCGACAAGCAGAAACACAAGATTTTAAAGTTGTCATAACCAATTGTTTGTGATTAAACAAGCATTCTCACCGGGAAAAATTTTTCCCCATCAAGTATGGCAATTATTTCCTCAAAAACACATAATAATTGTATTTTTTAATATAAAAACTTTGCATTACTAAACATAAGTTTATGTAGTAATTATTATAAGGTTTTTTGCTTACGTATATTTGATGAATTTGGTGTAAAAATACGAGAAATTACGGTGCTCAATAATTAAGTATCAATACTTATAATTAGTAATTACCGATAGCATTTATTAACTACCTAAACAAAATTATTAATTACAAATTTTCCTTGTTGGAATAGTAAACAGCCAAACCCTACTCCTGTTTCCTTCTCTAACAGATAAATTAGACCTGCCTTGAAAATGGGTGTAGGGGTATAAGGGTGGAAGGGTGCAAGCGGATGAAATTTTCATACCCTCGTTGTGAATTATATTCATGGAGTCTCTTGCAAAATTTATAGATGTTGAATAGTAGGAAATATATATGAAAAGAATTGAAGTTGAAAAAAGAACTATTTTAATCGGTTTAGCAGGTAGTCATGGATATGGTTTAAATCGTCCAGAATCCGACTATGATTATCGAGGAGTTTTTATTGCCCCCAAAAGATATTACTTAGGGTTTGACCAGATTGAACAAAAAGATAGTGATTGGGATGAAGTAGGAATATTTTCATTTTTAGATGGAAATAAAGATACAGTCATTTATGAATTAAGAAAAATCATTCAGTTGTTAGCCGGAGCAAATCCCAATGTTTTAGAATTGCTATGGTTGAATCATTATCCAGTATTGACATCGGTAGGACAGTACTTAATAAATCATCGAAAAATCTTTTTAACTAAGAAGGTTAAGCATACTTATTCTGGGTATGCTTTTGCCCAAATCAAAAAAATGGAAACTCATCGTAAATGGCTCTTGAATCCACCAACCAAGAAACCAGTACCATCTGATTTTGGTATAGAAGATGAAGCACCGCTGAGCAAAGAAGAGTTAAATGCTTTTTTGGAGTATCTTTATAATTTAGTTAAAGGCAAGATTGAATATTTAGAAGAAGCAGAAACATTATATAAATTATTAACAGCAGATATTGATATTAAAGCTATACTCAAACAGTATACATTGCCTGATGAAACTTTAGAATATACTCAAAAGTTAACTAATAGCCGCAAAGATTTTATTCGCTTACTTCAGAAAAGCCAAAGCTATCAAATTGCTTTGAGAGAGTGGAAAGCATATTTATCATGGCAAGAGAATAGAAATCCTGTACGAGCAGAAATGGAAAGAAAGTCAGGTTTTGATTTGAAACACGGAATGCATTGTATTAGATTACTACGTAGTGGACTAGAAATATTACGAACAGGAGAATTGATAGTAGATAGAAGAATTGCTGGGGATGTAAATGAATTAAAAGCAATTCTGAGGGGAGATTATTCTTATGAACAAGTAATGAAAATGGCTACAGATTTGATGACTGAGATCCAAAAAGTTGATGAAGAATCAATATTACCTGAAAAACCTGATTTAGAGAAAGTTAACGAATTATGTATAAAATTAGTAGAAATACAGGGGTGGGATGATTAAGGGCAAAAGGGTAAGGGGGAAGGGTTAAAGGGATTAAAAAATCCTTTTCCCTAAAAGATACATTACCAACTTTAATGATTGAAAAAATACTCAGAATATAGATGAGGTTAACTTTATTAAACAAGCGCTGCAATATCCTTATTCTTAATCTTCATCAAGTTATGAATCAAATTATTAAGTTTGTAATAACACTTGTGTCAGCTTGTAGGCTAATGCCGGAACTTGCAATCTAAATTGTGTATCCTGAAGACAACTGACATTACGACAAAATGGAGGTCTGATGACTCCCAAAATTATGCGTCAGCTTTGGTCTGTAATAGAGACTACTCAAACAAAGACGCTATTGCAATTAGATGATGCTAGCTTAGTACAGTGGTTGGTTAAGCAAACCAAAACGCAAGCTTTGCTAGATTGCCAAGAAACAGATTTTCTCTGTGACTACATTCAATCTCGCTTACCCCTCATCCGCGATCTTGCTAATGAACGTCAGTATTCATGAAAATAGTCATTGGTCATTGGTCATCAGTCATGGGTCATGGTTAACAACTACTAAACATTAACTCTTGACAAATGACAAACGACAAATGACAAATGACTACAGATTAATGACTTTTTGAGGTAAATATCCTTCTATTAAACAATCTGCTCCCACCACACGCACCTCTACACGTTCCAATGACAATGCTTCAGTCATGGTGGTTAAACCTAAGTCACCGACGGGTGTAGGAGCATTGCTTCCACCAATTATTTTTGGAGCAATGAATGCTAAGATTTTCTGTACTGATCCTTGAGCGATCGCATTAGCTGCTAGAGTTCCACCACATTCCCACAGCACGCTACAAAAACCGCGATCATACAAGTAAGCCATTACTTTTTCTGGTGTCAGTGGCGATAATTCGATTACTTCTACTCCCTGTTTGAGCAGCATTTTTCGAGAAACAGGGTTGGCTCCTACATCTGTCAGCACCAAAGTAGGAGCCTCTTCAGTTTTCCATAGATTAGCTTGTGCTGGTAAATTTAGACTGCGACTCATGACTATCCGCAGGGGATTATGCGCTCCCTGTTGACGGCTAGTCAAATGTGGATTGTCCAGTCTGACCGTATTTCCACCGACAATGACAGCATCACAGGCAGCACGTAATTGATGCACTACGCTACGAGCCTCCTGGTTAGTCACCCAAGCGCTATGACCAGTAGTCGTAGCTATTTTGCCATCTAAGGTCATAGCGTATTTTAATATGCCCAAGGGTCTTTTGTAGAGAATGCGATGGATAAAGCCTTCATTCAACTTTCGACAAGCTTCTTCTTCCACTCCTACTATTACTTCTATGCCCGCCGCACGTAATTTAGCAATACCACCACCAGCTACCAGGGGGTTAGGATCAACCATACCGACTACTACCTTGGCCACTCCAGCAGCAATTAATGCTTCTGAACAAGGAGGAGTGCGTCCGTAGTGATTGCAAGGTTCCAGACTAACATAAATAGTTGCCCCACGAGCGTTTGCACCTGCTGCTTTAAGTGCAAAAACTTCAGCGTGCGGTTCACCTGCACGGGGATGAAAGCCTTCTCCAATAATTTCACCATCTTTAACAATCACTGCCCCTACCATCGGATTTGGGGAAGTGCATCCCAAAGCGCGCCGAGCAAGTTCCAAACAGCGCCGCATCATTGCCCGGTCAAACTCAGTTCCTACTTTTTGTTGGGGATGTGAATCTGATTTAATCACTGAATTTACTATAAGTACATTTTCTTAACTGTGATCAACTAGGGGCTGGAAATCAATTAAAAACAGAAAATGATAAATTTTTAATTTTTCTAGCCCTGCTCCAACTCTAGCTTTAATCCATCTTGCCAGAGGTTGCCAAAATTCCAGAAAAAATTAAGGGTGAGGATAATTTGGGATTGTTGTCTCAAATTATCTCCACCCTTGACTCTTTGCCTAGTGATTCATCGCATTAATTTTGCTGGGCTACAAGATCCCCGACTTCTTCAAGAAGTCGGGGATCTGATCCCTCACAACTTCTCATAACTTTTGCGATAGACCACTAGTTGGAATCCAGGTTATCCACACTCCGCCCACAGAAATTTAAAAACTAACTTTTAAACTTATTCATGATTGTTGCTCGGCTAATTTCAGTTGTTGCCACCAACGATTCAGAGGAAAATAAACCACTGGCGCCCAGAGGCTACTAACTATAGCAGAGGCTAGGGCTACCTTTTGATAATAACCCCAGATGTCTGCCGTATTACGATCGCCCATAAAAATTAGTTGTAAAGCAAAAATTGTTTCCACCAAAACCGCCATGCCGAAGACAATTAAGGCGATTGAAATAAAATCTTCTTGAATAAAACGCTGTTTTTGCAGCAAAGCTGTTAGACATCCTACCACTGCTAAACTGAGGGCGTGAGTGGGATCTGGTGATGTCATTGCATCTTGAAGTAATCCCAAAACTATACCTGCTAATGCACCTTGGAAAGGTGTACGCTTTACACTCCAAGCCACTACCCAAATTAATAACCAATTCGGGCCAATGCCTAATAGTTCCATACCAGGAAGACGGGTAAGCAGCATCAGCAAGCAGAGGATTACAGAACCAAAAATCACAGCCCAATTTACCAGTAGTCGGAGGCGCGGATGCCAACGTGAAATGGGGTTGATTTTTATAATGGATTTTCGCGATCGCGATTTTGGCTTATTTTGCCTGCCACCCCTAAATGCAGGAATTTTCATTTTTTTATTAAACACTCATGTGTAAAGTACACAAAAAT
>NZ_AJLK01000019.1 GCF_000317205.1 Fischerella muscicola PCC 7414
AGATATTAATCTTCACCCTTCATCCTTATCTTTGTGATTAGGGATTCTCCTGTTGTTGGTTTTCTGGCTTGGGATATACTGTCACCCAATCCAAAGAGCGAATTGAGGGAAACAGTTCTACTTTCGCTACAGAGGCTGGCAGTTTCTTTAAATCTAGGGACTTAATTTTTCCTATTGGCAAACCAGAGGGAAACTTTTGGCTATAGGTCGATGTCACAACTACATCCCCAGGTTTGACATTGGGAACTTTCTCATAAAACTCCAGTACTGCTTCTGCGGAAGCATCACCCCGTAAAACTCCTTTGGCGCCGGTACGGCTGATGTTTACACCCACCTTACTTTTCAGGTCACTAATTAATAACACGCGGCTAGTATTAGGAGTTACACTCTCTACTAAACCAACTAATCCGCCTTCAGCCTTGACTACAAACCCTTGTTGAATTCCCGCCAGACTACCCCGGTTGAGAATCACTTGTTGCCACCAGTTGTCTGCACTGCGTCCTACAACCCGTGCTGGGATTGGACGTAATGAAATAGGCTCTTTTTCGACGTAACCTAACAACTGTTGTAGCTTTTTATTCTGGTTTTCTAATTCTGTGATTTGAGCTTCTAATTCTAATACACGAGCATCTTTCAACCGTTCCTCTGGAGTTGGCCCTGGCTGTAAAATCTGGAACTGACTGGTAACACCCTGATAAATCTCCAGTAACAGCGCTCCTTGAGTTTGTCTCAGTATCCAGGCTCCACCAACTATTAGGGACAGTAGTCCAATGTGTAATCCTTTATGCTCCCACCAGCGACGTGCTGTAAACATATATACCTTTATCTAGCAGTGTAAATACTAACAAATTTGGATTATTTACAAACCCAATATCAGGGATTGCTTGTTATTACTAAATATTTCGGGAACGCCCGCTGAACACTCGTTCTAGCTGTTTGAAATTTTCCAACACGCGGCCTGTACCCAATACAACACAACAGAGAGGATCGGCAGCAACGTGGGTGACAATCCCTGTTTCATGGCTAATTAGGGTATCTAGTCCTTTCAGCAAAGCGCCACCACCTGCTAGCATGATGCCCCGGTCGATAATGTCTGCTGCGAGTTCTGGAGGTGTGCGTTCCAGAGTCCGCTTCACAGCTTCAATAATCACTGATAGCGGTTCCGACATACTTTCACGAATTTCTGGCCCTTTGATGGTTACAGTGCGCGGTAAACCAGACAGCAGATGCAAACCCCGGACTTCCATCATGGCATCATCGTCATCATGAGTCGGATAGGCAGAACCAATGCGAATCTTAATATCCTCAGCAGTACGTTCCCCGATTACCAGGTTATGAACTTTCTTCATGTACTGCATGATTGATTCTGTCAGTTCATCCCCAGCTATACGTACTGATTCGCTTAGTACTGTACCCTGAAGACTCAGTACTGCTACTTCTGTAGTACCACCACCAATATCAATGATCATGTTGCCAGTCGGTTCAGCTACGGGTAATCCCGCCCCAATTGCTGCTGCCACAGGCTCATCAATGAGGTAAACTTCTCTGGCTCCGGCTTGTGTTGCTGCATCCATTACAGCTCGTCGTTCTACCCCTGTTACACCACTGGGTATACCAATAACAATCCGGGGTAATACTAGTGATTTACCTTCATTGACGCGCTGTATAAAGCTTTTTAACATGATTTCGGCTGTATCGAAATCAGCAATTACACCATCGCGCAAGGGGCGCAGGGCAATCACATTTCCCGGTGTTCGACCGAGCATTTTTTTGGCGTCTTCTCCTACTGCCAGTGCTACCTTTTCGTTTTGGTCAATGGCAACTACTGATGGTTCTTGAAGAACAATACCTTTACCAGATACATACACTAGGGTATTGGCGGTACCGAGGTCGATACCCATATCTCGCGATAAGGAAAACTTACTGAAAAGGCCCACGGGTTTTGTCGCCCCCTATTTCGATACTTTTGACTACTACCGTAAGAGAGAATCGTGCAGGATTTTATTACTTTTTTTGACCTGAGTCTAGTAAAGCAGGCTATATTTTGTATAAGTTTTAGGAATCTTTGCCTTTTTGTTGCTGCTACTGTTTTATATTCTCTGACTGTAAGGACATATCCGTACACTTTTGTGGTTAGAAAAGAGTAATTTTTATCATTATAGTCAGTAAATATAATTGTTAATTATTTAACACACTTTTTCCAGTTTGAGAATTCGCTATTATGAAAGTCACTATGTAATGAGTACGTCTGTACTGAAAGGTCACACCCATGAGCATTAATATCGTCACCCTAGTCGGTCGTGTAGGCGGCGACCCTGATATGAAGTATTTTGAGGATAGTGGTAGTGTAAAATGTAAACTAACACTAGCAGTAAGACGACGATCGCGTAGTAGTGATGAACCTGATTGGTTCAATTTAGAACTATGGGGAAATACTGCGGAGATCGCCGGTCGGTTTGTACGTAAAGGAAGCCTAATCGGAGTTAAAGGTTCCTTAAAATTTGATACCTGGAATGATCGCACTACCGGCGCGCTGCGTTCTTCCCCAGTCATCAGAGTAGATCAACTAGACCTACTTGGTTCCAAGCGCGACGAAGCAGAGATGATGGATAATAATCCTGATAATTTTTAATCATTTTGTTGTTTGTTGTTAGTTGTTTGTTGTTTGAAAAAATCAACAACCAAAAATCAACAACAAACAACCAACACTTGACTAATAACTAATTTCCAACGTCACCGATGCTTCTACTTGCTGTTCACCACCTTCTACAGGAGTGGAAGCATTTGCAGTTTGAACCGCATCCGCACGAAGCATGGGACGTGGTGGTGGAGGTGGTGCGCTTGCGCCGTTGATTTGAATGCTTACTACTTCTTTACGCTGGAAACCCAAAGCACCAAAAACGGCTTCAGCTTGCTGTTGAGCTTCTTGGGTAGCTTCTTTTAGTGCTTGCTTTTGGGCTTGAGCGATCGCTTCATCAGTAGCCACAAAACTAATACCGCTAATCTGCGTTGCTCCTGCTTTGACAGCTTCATCCAACAACGGGCCAGCTTTCTCAGTAGCAATACGGAAACTCACAGTATTACTAGCACTATAACCAGTTAGACGTTGAATGTTATCTTTATAACTATATACCGGATTAAGAGTAATGCCAGTAGTTTGTAGTTTCTCTACATTACGGGTCTTGAGCAGTGCTACCACAGCTGATGACCTACGAGCAGCCTCTTGTTGTGCCTCTTGGGCAGTTTTAGCCTGCACTTCTACACCTAATACAACTTGAGCTAGAGTAGCAGGAATTGATTCTACCCCGCGACCAGTAACTGTAAGAGTTCGTAACATCCTCTGTTTCTCTTGTGCTAGGACAGGCTGGGTAAAGGTAATACATACCAGCATGGCAAATGATAAACTCTTCCATAAGTTCCCAGTCAATAACTGAGAACCCAACAAAGTGGGTTTATTCATAAAATTTCACTCCTCGAAATTACTTTTTGCTGGTTGTTTGATAGTGGTTGCTTGTTGTGGGTTGCTAATCACGATTAGTAATCATTAACAAACCATTGAGTACAGCCGCGAAGCTTTGCGTCCCTACCAACAACAAACAACAAACAACAAACAACTAACTAATTATGTGTCTCTACTTTGACACGTGATTATTACTATATCTAGGATGGTTACATTTTTAGAAACTTGAAAAATTCACGACAACTTTTGGAGATGCTTGCATGGCGTATTGGTTGCTAAAAACTGAACCGGAGGAATATTCCTACTCAGATTTAGAACTCAATGGCAGTACGGTTTGGAATGGAGTGAGCAATGCCTTAGCCCTAAAGCATCTACGTACAATGACCATTGGTGATTTAGCGTTAATTTATCACACTGGCAAAGAGCGGCGAATTATAGGTGTGGCAGAAGTAACCAGTCAACCTTACCCCGATCCAAAATTAGATGACGTTAAACGAGTAGTTGTAGATTTACGTCCTCTTCAAAGAGTGCCTCAACCAGTTTCCTTAGCGCAAATAAAACAAGATAGTAGCTTTGCAGACTTTGACTTGCTGCGTCTTCCCAGACTATCTGTAGTCCCAGTGTCACAGTCCCACTGGCAGCGCCTCCTACAATTGTCGAAGGGGTAATGATTAGACCTAGCTTGAAAATAAGGCAGATGGCAGATGGCAGATGGCAGATGGCAGATGGCAGATGGCAGATGGCAGATGGCAGATGGCAGAAGGGGTAAAAATTTTCATATTTGGTTGTGCCAAAACAGCAGCGTGATTGACTGTCTTGAAAATAGCGATCAGCGATGAACTGAACAGCAAACCCATAATCTATCGGTGTTAATCGGTGTTAATCGGTGTTCGTTTAATTTCTCCCTCGTTGTGGGCGATCGCCCCTTGGGTTCTAGCTTGAAAATAAAACAGTTGCTAGTCGTTGCTCGTTAATTTAACTTTTCACCTTATGGGGAATTTGATTTATCCTCCCAGAAAGAGGTCAAGGCGATCGCACCTCCGCTAAAACCGAAATAGAAGGATGTTACTGAAGGGTCAAGCAATGGCAGATAAATCTAAAAAAGATAGAGAAGATAAACCATCTTTGTTAGAATCCTTTGCTGAAACATTAGGCTGCGTCGCTGGAACCGCAGTTGGGGTAGGAACAGCAGCTGGTAGTACAGCGATTGAAGCTGGTAAAGCAGTAGCAGAAACAGCAGCTGGTGTAGGGGAAGCAGCAGCCAAGCAAGCACACCAACTATTTGAGCAAGCAACTCATACAGCAGGACAAGTAACAGAACGCCTGGGTGAAAATTGGCTGATCCGCAGAGTAGCTGGTGCGTTAAATCTCAATTGGCTAGTTGGTGCTAGTGACAATGTTGATTTAGACAAATCCGCAGCATTAGTAAAAAAGCTTCAGCAGGAGCATCCTAATGAATCGCCTAGCCAAATTGCCCATCGGATCATGGTGGATAAGGCAACGAAAGCCGGTGGAATTGGTTTGGCAACAAGTGTTTTACCGGGTTTTGCCGCAGGACTGTTGGCAATTGATTTAGCAGCTACAACCAATTGCAATCAGAAATGATTTATGAGATTGCCGCCGCCTATGGGTTAGATTTAAAAGATCCCAGCCGTAGAGGTGAGGTGTTGGCAATTTTTGGTTTAGCTTTAGGTGGTGGTCGTCTGTTGAGAACAGCAGGTTTAGGCTTGTTGCGAAATGTACCTTTTGCGGGTGCGGTGATTGGTGCTAGCTCGAATGCGACAATGATTTATTCTTTAGGGTATGCCGCTTGTCGATTTTATGAAGCGAAGCTAGATGAATCCAAGTCTCTCACTTCTGAAGAAACCTTAGCAGAACTGAAGCAACAAAGCGATCGCTATTTGGAAACTGCGATCGCTCAACAAGCAATCATGGATCAAATTTTAGTTCACATGATCCTAGCCAGACATCCAGACAAGACTTGGGAAGAAAATTTACCAGAGTTAGAAGCTGTAAATCTCAGTCCTGCTTCTTTAGAAGCAATAGGCAAAAATATCAAATCACCCCAGCCTTTAGAGCAACTTCTCAATCAACTTAACCGTGATTTTGCCATACCACTGTTAGTTCAAGGTTACAGAATTGCCAAACTCGATGGTGAGATTAAACCAGGAGAACAAAAAGTTATTGATGCGATCGCCACTAAATTTAATATTGATTTGAATAAAATTCAGTTAATGGTCAATACTCAGTAGTTGACAACTCCCCCTACTTAAAGCGTGGGGATTCTTCCTTCACAGAAAAACGCCTTGTAAAAGCAGTGCCTTTACTTGGTCTTACTCTTTCTCCAGAAGCTCCCGCCAGGCGCAAAAAGGTAAGCGATTTCGAGATCATGTTTTAGACTTTAACTATCACCTGGAAACTAATCTTTTACCTCACCCCCCAGCCCCTTTGGTGAACTCGCAAAGAGGGGTGTCCGATAGGGCGGGGTGAAGTTTTGTAGTTCACGCTCCTGAGAACCGCTATAATTTTGTGCAACTACTTATTTTCGCTACAGTGCTGAGTCGAAAATCTGCTGTGCGGTAAGGTTTAATTCTGGGAAACCGGGAGAAACTATTGGGTTATTTCCTCTAAATAGGGTTTTGACATATTCCCCATCCACTAACTTACAAACAAAAATAGCAGGTTGCTTGGGGTTGCCAATAAAATCCCGTCCTCCTAACCCAGCGTAATCGACAATCCAATATTCAGGAATGCCCATTTTTTCATAATCAGCAAACTTTTTATAGTAATCGTCACGCCAATTTTGGCTAACTACCTCAATTACTAAAGGAATTGATTCTGGTTGCTGCACGGTAGAATATTTTTCCCACAATTCCTCATTTTTTAAGTTGATGCGGTTAATAACAAGGACATCGGGACAATAAGCAAAGTCAGATTCTCCATCTGAAAAAGCGATTAATGCTGTTTTGGGAATATTGTATGGAAGATTTAACCGGGTAAATTCAATTCCAATTTGCACACCTAAAAAACCGGTAACATTTTCATGCTTACCAGAAGGTTGCGCCATCTCAATGATTATTCCATTATGTAGCTCATAGCGATTCCCATCCGGCTTTTGCTCCACAAATTCTTGGATGGTTAATAATTTTTGCTTTGGCAGTGCTTGAGTCATAATGAACACACACGGCAAAAATTTTATTTGTTGTTCTATTTTTAGGTACAAGGCTATTTCATTCTAGACATAAACCGCCCTGAACTAAAGTTTAGGGCTAATATTTTTTTCACAATGAGCAAAACTATCATAGAACGTTATCGGCTAACGTGAGTTCAACAAATGGTCAATGGTCAATGGTCAATGGTTAATAGTTGTTATTTCTTAACTTACTCTTCACCAACAACTACTGTACGGGCGCACAGCTAGCTGTGCGCCGCCCCTACTAACCACTAACCAAATGTACCAGACGTGCCATGGCACGTCTGGTACAACAACCAACAACCCATAAAACACGAATTTTACGCAATACTGGTACAAGAACTGTTACACACAATAAAAAAAATGGAAATTATACCTAGTAGTACCCCGATTTTAGAGTGGACTGGAGATGGTCTGGCTGTAGGATTATTTGAAGATAACACAGAGCTAACTGGCGAACTAGCGACTTTAAATGAGAAATTTGCAGGGTATATAAAAGAACTAATTGCTGAAGAGGAATTTAAGGGAAAAGTCGGTAGCACTGCTTTCACAAGATTAGGTAGTGGTAGCCCAGTTCGTAAAATTATCCTGGTGGGCTTAGGAAAAGCAGATGCATTGAAATTGGATACTTTGCGCCGTGCAGCAGCTGCGATCGCTCGCCAAGCCAAAAAGCAAAAATGTAAAACTCTGGCTATTAGTTTACCAGTTTGGAACAACGATCCTGCCCAAACTGCCCAAGCCTTGGCTGAAGGTGTGCAATTAGCACTATACCAAGATAATCGCTTTAAGTCAGAACCTGAGGATAAAGGGCCACAAGTAGAAATCGTAGAATTACTGGGACTGAATGGACAAGAGGCGGCGATCGCTCGTGCTAATCAAATTTGTTCTGGGGTTATTTTGGCAAGGCAACTGGTAGCGGCTCCTGCTAACGAAGTAACACCAATTACAATGGCAGAAACCGCAATGGCGATCGCTTCCGAAGCAGGAATGCACATAGAAATCCTGGAACGGGAAGACTGTGAGAAATTGGGCATGGGTGCGTTTTTGGGAGTAGCAAAAGCATCTGATTTGCCACCAAAATTTATTCACCTCACCTACAAACCAGAAGGTACACCCAAACGCAAGCTAGCAATTATTGGTAAAGGCTTAACCTTTGATTCTGGTGGACTCAACATCAAAGGTCCAGGTAGCGGCATCGAAAACATGAAAATAGATATGGGTGGTGCAGCAGCGACTTTTGGTGCAGCCAAGGTGATTGGTCAACTCAAACCAGATGTAGAAGTTCACTTCATCTCCGCCGTTACCGAGAATATGATTAGCGGCCATGCCATGCACCCTGGTGATATTCTCAAAGCATCTAACGGTAAAACAATAGAAGTGAATAACACCGATGCGGAAGGACGCTTGACTCTAGCCGATGCTTTGGTATTTGCTGATAAACTTGGCGTTGATGCGATCGTTGATTTAGCAACTCTCACTGGTGCTTGTGTGATTGCCTTGGGCGACGATATTGCTGGTTTGTTTACTCCTGATGATGGTTTAGCCAAAGAGTTAGAAACAGCAGCGCACAGTGCAGGCGAAAAAATTTGGCGACTTCCAATGGAAGAAAAGTATTTTGAGGGAATGAAGTCTGGGATTGCGGACATGAAAAACACAGGCCCTCGTCCTGGTGGTTCCATCACTGCTGCCTTGTTCTTAAAACAATTCGTCAAAGACACTGCGGCTTGGGCACACTTGGATGTAGCTGGGCCAGTTTGGACAGATAAAGAAAACGGCTATAACGGGCCTGGCGCGACTGGCTTTGGTGTTCGCACCCTTGTAAATTGGGTGTTGAGTTATTCGTAAATTCCACCATCCTTGTTACAGACAAGCAAATTCATCTTTTATTTGCCAGGGGTAGGCATAACACCTACCCTAATATTTTTGATAGTTTTGAGAAATTGTAAGTAATATCAATTGGGAGATGGAGTCAGCGTGAAAGGAGGAAGTAAGTATCAACCACTTTTAGAATATCTCCAAAGAAGTGATTGCCCTGAAATCACCCTTTCTTTCACAGAAATTGAAAAATTGATTAATAGCACTCTACCCAACTCAGCCAGAAAAGAACGCCGCTGGTGGGGAAACCGCAGCAAAGGTTCGCCCCAAGCCTCAGCTTGGATGAAGGCAGGGTACTTAGTAGAACTTAACCTAGAAGCAGAAACTGTCACTTTTCGCAAACCAACTAGTAGCTACAAAGTTCAAACTGCAACCAATACTATGAACTGGAACAGCGAAACCATCAAAGCACTACGCCTGCAAATGGGACTTTCCCAAAAAGAATTTGCCGAAGAGTTAGGCGTTCGCCAGCAAACCGTCAGCGAGTGGGAAACAAGTGTATATGAACCAACTCGCGCCACATCAAAACTTTTAAGCATGGTAGCTGAAAAAGCTGGATTTAAGTACCAAGCTGGAGAGTAAAACTAAAAATTGTAAATAATATATTGACAATATTACACGTTACCGTGTAAAAATAGAATAGACTTTTTGGAAAAGTCGTTTTTGCACTATTTTAGGTAAAGCGGAAAGATTAAAGTTTTTTTCTTTCCCCTTTACCTTTTCTTCAACAACTGCCAATCAATTTAATCTATTGAAACCTATCGCTTTAGGAAGACCTTACCAACAACGCGATACTCTTGATCATAAATGTAGTTGTAGAGACGTGCCATGGCACGTCTCTACATTGGTTAGTAGTTAGTAGTTAGTAGTTAGTAGTTATTTCTCTACTCCTCACACTCCCAGTCATCAGATGTATCAGACTTATAGTGAAACGGTATCACTTCAATTCTGGATGCGCTCTATCTTCTGGTGAAGGCGCACCCATACTGTTGATGGCTGCAATCATTTGATAAAGACGTCCTAAATCTCGTTGATTGAAGTAAAGAACTAAGCGCGGTAGTTCTAAAGTTTCATCTTGCCTTTCTTGAGGTAAAGCTTGACTTTTTTCAATCCGTCCTGTCACCAGAATGTCACTAAAATTAGCGTTTAATTGCTCTAGTTCTGCATCTGATAGAGCTGTTCTGAGGCGAATTACTAAGCGATCGCCTACGTAGCGACTGGAATGATAAACCTGGTAAAAACGGGTAATAGCATTACAAGCTACCACCAGATCATCTGTCACTGTGTAAAGATTTGGGTCTTCGGGGCTTACCAAACCATTTTTCACTAATTGTTTATCAATATATTCACTCCAAGAACGCCAGTAGTCTCCACCAGGACGGTCAATTAAGACTACGGGTACTGGGCCAAACTTACCTGTTTGGCTTAAAGTCATACACTCAAAAGCTTCATCTTGAGTACCAAACCCACCAGGGAATAAGGCGATAGCATCACTTTCTTTTAAAAGAAATAACTTGCGAGTAAAGAAATATTTAAAATGAATCAGCTTCGGATCACCCTCAATAATTGGGTTTGCTTGCTGTTCAAAGGGTAGTTGAATATTTAGACCAAAAGAATTTTCTCGTCCAGCACCTTCGTGACCGGCTTGCATAATCCCACCGCCACCACCGGTCATAACCATAAATCCCAATTGAGTGACATAGCGAGCGAAGTCAGCTGCCATGCGATATTCTGGACTTTCTGGTGATAGGCGAGCCGAACCAAATATGGTTACTTTCCGGACGTGTCGGTAGTTATGAAAGAGCTGAAAACCACGTTCCATGTCTATTAAAGCAGCGGACATGATTTTCCAATCAAGGCGATCAACCTCACTCTCAGCCAGACGCACTATGGTAGCTAGCGCCTGCTGAATATATTGTCGATGCTTCAACGTTGGTAAACGCTCAAATAATTCGGCGATATCGGTTTGGAGAGACTCTAATGTGTCAAACGACGACGCAGATGAGGTCATGAGAACTGTAGCCAAAGCGGCACTATATTTTACCTGAATTTGATTTCAATGTGGAATTTCTCAACCGCTACAGATTTTCAACTGTCTGCCACTGCCAATTTATCTTGAGAACACTTAAGTGATAGGGAGAAATTCTTCCCCACCTCGCCATCTTCTAAATTGTTTCAGACAAAAAAGCACCTCCAGTTATAAAAACCAAGGCGCTATTACTTTCTTTGCCAACTAAAAGTTACTTTGAAACAACATAATCTAGTGCAGTTTGCCAAAAATGGCTACAACAGGAAAAAGCTGCTAAAAGCAGATAACAAAAGCTTTACAGCCTTGTATTTTTGCCTTATCATAAGCTTTCGCGACTAAGAGTCGGCAAACAAAGAGGGAAAAATGAATCACAGATGACTTTTTTAGAGTAGATTTTATTGCTATTGTGTGTTAGGTAGTAAAACACAGTGCAAACTACAATAGTTGGAAAAATATTAGAGTCAGGAAACTAGCTGTAGTGTCCCTTTATTTGGCTAGCAAATACCGGAAATTTTTGGAGTGAAAAACACTCCAAAAGTATTTGCAGTAGCTTAAACTTTAAAGATATTTTTCCAGAGTATTAGCTAATGTAGATTTGGGCACAGCTCCTACTACCATATCAACTTTTTGTCCACCCTTAAAAATCATCAATGTAGGAATACTGCGGATACCATACTGACTAGCAACATTAGGATTCTCATCGGTATTGACTTTAACTACCTTGAGTTGACCTTCATACTGAGCAGCTATTTCATCTACAACTGGGGCTACCATCCGGCAAGGACCGCACCAGGGTGCCCAAAAGTCAACCAAAACAGGAACTTCGCTGTCTAATACTTCCTGCTTAAAAGTAGAGTCGGTAACTTGTGCGGCTGCTGACATGGCTACAAACCTTTGCCTATATATTTTTGATCGTGCTGAAATTCTACCATAGCAAAAAGCACTGCTTGGAGTCAGACATATACATTTGTATTTAACACTTCCACGGCTTGACGGGATTTTTTAGGGGTTAAACTTCTAGGGCTGCGTCAATTGCCTCTACTTTCTTCAGCATGAACCTGATTCTCTTACAAAAGGAACCGCCCGAACAGTAGTTCGGGCGGAGTGTGGTGTGAGGAGTGAACGGAAACATGCGTCTCCGCTATTCCTATTGTAGGCGACATATGTGATTTTTCCAGTAAATGTTTTAGAGTCTGGAAAAATTTTTTTGTGGTTGTTAGTGGTTAGTTGTCAATTGTCAATTGTCAATTGTTAGTAGTTAGTGGTTGGTTGTTGATGGTTAGTAGTTAGTGGTGAGTCCAGCCCCCCAAAAAGGCGGTTCCCGTCACGTAGACACAACAGCGGCTTAAGGTCAGGGTAGTGGCTTAAGGTAAGGGTAGGGTTAGTGGTTAGTGGTTACAACTTCCGACTTCCGACTTCTGACTTCCTCCTTGTCTCCCTAGTCCTCCTTGTCCCCACACTCCCAGACGCTTCAAACAGCGCGTCTCTACATTACTCCCCATCTCCACATCTCCTTACTAACAACTATCAACTAACAACTATCAACTATCAACTAACAACTATCAACTAATATGTCTTATTTACCCATACCCAATTGTTGAGCTTTTTGGTATACTTTACCCTCAGTTAACAGGGAAGGAGCGATTACAACTTCGACTTGCTGCATTTGTTTAAGGTTTTTCGCTCCTAGTGTACCCATACTAGTTTTTAAGGCTCCCAAGAGATTATGAGTACCATCATCTAGCTGTGCTGGGCCAATGAGAATTTGTTCTAAAGTACCAGTTGTACCTACGCGAATGCGTGTTCCCCGGGGCAATACAGGGCTAGGAGTTGCCATACCCCAGTGATAACCACGTCCTGGTGCTTCACTAGCCCTGGCAAAAGGAGAACCAATCATGACTCCATCTGCACCACAAGCAATACACTTACAGATGTCACCACCAGTAATTAAACCACCATCAGCAATTACTGGAATGTATTTACCTGTTTGTTGATAATACTCATCACGGGCAGCTGCACAATCTGCGATCGCTGTTGCCTGTGGTACACCCACTCCCAACACGCCACGGGAAGTACAAGCAGCACCAGGGCCAATACCGACAAGAACCGCAGCAGCTCCTGCTTTCATCAAGTCTAGGGTAACTTCATAAGTGACGCAATTACCCAAAACCACAGGTATAGGCATTTCTTGGCAAAATTGAGCCAAGTCAAGGGGTACTATAGATTCTGGCGACAGGTGTGCTGTGGAAACAACTGTTGCTTGCACAAAAAATAAATCTGCCCCTGCTTTTGCCACTACTGCACCATATTTACTTGCCCCTGCTGGAGTTGCACTAACTGCGGCAATACCGCCTTGTTGTTTAATTTCTCTAATTCTTTGTTCAATTAATTCTGGTTTAATGGATTCGGCATAAAGTTCTTGCATCAAGGGGACAAATTCTTCTTTGCCCACCGAGGCTATTTTGTCTAAAATTGGCTCTGGATCAGCATAGCGAGTTTGAATTCCTTCTAAATTCAATACACCCAATGCTCCTAAGTTTGATAGAAGCACAGCCATGCGAACGTCTACAACACCATCCATCGCGCTGGCAATAATGGGAATTTCTCGCTCAATATTACCAATACGCCATTTTGTGTCTGCCAAACTCGGATCTAGCGTCCTGCTACCAGGTACTAAAGCTATTTCATCTATACCGTAAGCCCTACGAGCTGTTTTTCCCCGCCCAATTTGAGTTTCCACGCTGTTAATGTTCCCAAATCTGTTTAAGCTAGGGTATCAAATTGTGGAGATATTTGCAGCGGTTTTTTTGAAAACGAATTACCTAAGTAACAAAAAATGCCAACAATAATCAAGATAAATAACGAGACTGAATGAATCAGTTTTTGCATATTTTTTACTTGAGGTTGGTGTTAGCTAGGTTCTCAAAATTTTGGTGATTCAGGTGTCGATTATTACTTAGTTATTTTCACCCATGCCTGGTTGTTTTGGCATCTTTAAATTCAATACGGTTGAGTTAGTCGATTTAGCAAAAGGGTTTAAGGGTGTGAGGGTGTAAGAAAAAACAAGAATTTTTCTTAAATTCATATCTTTAAAAATACTCCGAAATTTTCACCCCATAGCCACAAAATCTTCCTAAACCCTTATACCCTTACCCGCCTATACCCCTATTTCTTGATCTATACGGAAATTTCACCCTGTCAGAGTGAGCCGTGGAGGGTTTTGTATTGCTACGATAAATTTCAGATTATTCAAATCAGATATTAATCGATTATTAAAACAGTACATATCAAAGCCTTGATTCAATCTGAAACTCTAGAACTACTCGAATGGCATCGCCTCTGCCAGCATCTATCAACCTTTGCGGCTACTAAACTTGGGGCGATCGCAGCGCGCGATTTGACGCCGCCTGACTCTCAAGCTGAGAGTGAGTATTTGTTGACGCAAACTAAAGAAGTGTATGAACTCGAAAGTCGCCTCACTACAGGACTTTCGTTTGAAGGGATTCAAGATATTGGTGATTCTCTAGAAAGGGCAGAACTACAAGGAGTTCTAGCAGGTGAGGAACTGCTGGCTATTGCTACCACTCTGGCGGGAAGCAGAAATTTACGCCGGATCATCGATAATCAGCCAGATTTGCCCATTCTCACAGAATTAGTGGCTGAGTTAAGAACTTATCCAGAACTAGAACAGGAAATTCATCGTTGTATTGACGAACGAGGACAAGTAAGCGATCGCGCTAGCCAAAAACTTGCTGACATTCGTACAGAATTGCGGAAATTACGTAACCAAATTACCCAAAAATTACATAATATTATCCAAGTAAAATCCAATGCAGTTCAGGAACAAATTATTACCCAACGAGGCGATCGCTATGTAATTCCTGTGAAAGCGCCACAAAAAGATGCGATTCCTGGCATAGTTCATGATACTTCTGCTAGTGGCGCCACACTCTATGTAGAACCAAATTCCATTGTTTGCTGGGGTAATCAGCTGCGGCAGTTAGTTAGAAGAGAACAGGCAGAAGAAGAGGCTATTCGTCGCGCTTTAACTGAACAAGTGGCAGAAGTAAAACCTGATTTGGAAAAATTACTTGCCATTACCACTACTCTAGATTTAGCAACTGCCAAGGCACGTTATAGTTTCTGGCTACAAGCCAACCCACCCCGTTTTATCAATCGCCAAGCAAACGAGTACATTACCCTACGGCAATTACGGCATCCGTTGTTAGTATGGCAGCAACAACACGAACAAGGACAAGCAGTAGTTCCTGTAGATTTACTGATTCAACCAGAAATTAAAGTAGTAACTATTACTGGGCCAAACACAGGTGGTAAAACAGTAACTTTAAAAACCTTGGGTTTAGCAGCCTTAATGGCAAAAGTCGGTTTATTTGTTCCTGCCCGTGAACCAGTAGAATTGCCTTGGTTTGACCAGGTATTGGCAGATATAGGCGACGAACAATCACTACAACAAAATTTGTCTACATTTTCTGGGCATATTCGCCGTATTAGTCGGATTTTGGAGGCGATAGATAAGCCACTTGATGGGGAACTCGGGGCCCCCACGACCGACAGGGAGTGGGGATTAGGGGCAATGGGGAGATTGGGAGATGGGGAGAAAGATTGCACCCCACTACCCCATCAAAGTTTTGCCCTAGTACTCCTCGATGAAGTGGGTGCAGGTACAGACCCTGCTGAAGGTAGTGCCTTAGCGATCGCCTTATTACGCTATCTGGCAGATCATGCCCAGTTGACTATGGCAACTACTCACTTTGGCGAACTCAAAGCGTTGAAATATCAAGATGAACGATTTGAAAACGCCTCAGTAGAATTTGATGAAGCCACCCTTTCGCCTACTTACCGTCTACTGTGGGGGATTCCTGGACGTTCTAACGCTTTGGCAATTGCCCGACGCTTGGGGTTAAAAGCAGAAGTTATCGAACAGGCGAAAACTAATCTGGGAGGATCAACAGACGAAGTTAACCAGGTAATTGCTGGGTTAGAAGCGCAACGCCGCCGCCAAGAAACCAAAGCTGCACAAGCACAAGATTTGTTGCAGCAAGCTGAGCGTTTATACAAAGAAGTGTCCGCAAAAGCCGCAAATTTACAGGAAAGAGAACAAACTTTGCGTGCTTCCCAAGAAATAGCGGTACAGCAAGCGATCGCCCAAGCCAGAAGCGAAATTGCTCAAGTAATTCGCCGTTTGCAGCAAGGTACACCCACTGCCCAAGATGCCCAACAAGCCACAAATGCTTTGCATCAAATTGCCGAAAAATTTATACCCCAACCACCACCAAAACCGAAACAAGGATATATCCCCAAAGAAGGCGATCGCATCCGAATTCCCAAATTAGGACAAACAGCAGAAGTTTTGACTGCACCCGATGAAGATGGTGAGTTAACAGTCCGGTTTGGGATTATGAAAATGACAGTCAAACTGGAAGATGTAGAATCTTTAGATGGGAAAAAAGCTGAACCAGTAGCGAAAGCAAAACCAACCCCAGCAGCAACACCAGTCACACCAACCCAACCAGCCCCAGCAATTCGCACATCTAAAAATACTATAGATATACGTGGACGTAGAGTTGCAGATGCAGAACTTGTTTTAGATAAAGCAATTTCCGAAGCAACAGGGCCAATCTGGATTATTCACGGACACGGCACTGGTAAACTGCGGCAAGGTGTTCATACCTTTTTACAACAACACCCCAGAGTCAGTCGCTACGAAGCAGCAGAACAATCTGATGGTGGTACTGGTGTGACTGTTGCGTATGTGGACTGAATATAGCAATCCTATCTGATTGGTAAGAATCGCAGAGCTTAGATCCCCGACTTCTTCAAGAAGTCGGGGATCTTGTATCTCACCAATGATTTAGAAATCCTAATATTAGCAGCTTAAGAAATATTGATGAAAAATTAATCAGCAAGCAGCAAAAACAAAATTATATTGATTTTTTCATCCAAGAATTTACAATAACTGCCAAAAAGTCTTATTCCTATGTCAACATCACAAGAATTTTTTTATTTCCTGCTTGTTGAAATATACCTGATTAGGTATTCTTTGGTTGTAAGTAAAGTAACTGGACAAACAACTAATCATTAAACAGGAGAAAATATCTATCTTAAGGAAGATTTATTTATTTTGTATAAAGCATCAGTTTAAGCAGAAAATAGTTAAACACAAGGTTGGTGCAATTAGCAGACAAAACTTAATTAAAAGCGCTTGTACTTTATCCGAAATCGGTTTTCGTCATAGAGTAAGACAAAGACCACTGCTGTTTACCCAACCATCTCAATTCTCAACAATGCCCAACAGCTTGCTGTAGGCTACTTTCTATTCGTAGCTTTAGGAAACTAATATTCACTCGTAAAAGTCTGGTTTCAAAATGGGTAACAGCAACAGCCCCTACTAGCCCGATCACCTATGCTAAAAGTTATGCACTCTGCCGCTAATTCACCCACTCCTACTCCTCAGTGGGAGGATTTAATAAAGCTTCCAGCCCCAAACACAACTCAATGGGAAAACATTAAAACCCAATTAGATTTGGTGCTGTTGGCATTAGAAACATTGACTGGCATTGGCTCCGAGGCAATGCTTTCAGCGGCAATTAATCTAAATTTAGAGTCCAGAGTGCCAGACCGTGTAGCGCTGTGGCGGCTACGCCAGTCTAATCCGCTACGCAAAGGTCAAGGAGGGCGAAAAAAGCTCGATGTTGAAGAAGCACGAGCGCTTGTTCTCATTATTTGTTATCTTGCCAAGCAGCATCAAGAATTGATTCGTCGTGCTGTTGGCTTGTTAGAACAGATGGCGGAAAATAACCGAGAACCTCATCAGGCTGCTTTATTAGGAGATTATATCGATGCTTTCTGCAATACTTACCAAGAACGGATGGAGGAAGACTCGACGATCTCCACGGATGAACTTACCCACCTGGCTTTAAAACTGCTGATAGATCTTCTTTTTTATAGTGGTCCTGGTGGACATCGCCGCCTCTGGCTAGCACTTATAGACCGTTCAACGAAATTTTGAAAATGTCCTGCTTGCAGTTCCTGCCATGCCTGTAACAAATTCTGTCATCCGTCGTTACACACCACCCACTTGCACGCTAGAAGTCTTGGCACAAAGCTCATCTCTATCTCGTTGGGTGGGAAAGGGAAGATCTGTTCTCAAGGATCTACGCTTTGAGTTAAGCTTTGACGATCCACGACTCAGCGAAGAACAGAAGATCGTTATTCGGGGCGATCGCGATCAACTAGAAGCTTTGTGTGCAGCAGTCACAAACTACGTGCAGGAATTCCTTCAAATGTCCCCTGAAAGTTTTTGGGCAAACTTTTCAGAACTAGAGGACTCAACCAAAGCACCAGATGAACCAGAATCACAAGAACCATTACAATATTCTGCTTCTACCGAAACATTAAATTCTTTTAATAATCAAATACCAGAAACAGAAATACACATCAAACCAAACAGCCATTTAACGCATAATTTGTTTCTCGGCTCTTTAGGATACCAAGCATCAAAGCCTGTTGTTCAACTGAGTTTGCTACAGTTATTTGATTTGGCAACAGCTTTAGATCAGTACTCTGAGGATATACTTGCCCTACCTAATCTCTATCAAGGGCGATCGCGTTTTGCTATTCCTGGTTGGGTACCTGCGGTAGCAGTGCTAGTATTAGCTGTTGGTTTAGTACCCTTTACCTACCAGTATGCAATTCAGAGTAAGCAAAAACCTACTGCCACTGAAGATAAACTTGCCTTAGAACCATCACCTTTAGATTCGCCCACACCTGCAATCACCCCCACCGATCAACTACCTCCCCTACCCTTTGGTTCTAATAGTTTGTCAATACCTGGTTCCACCTTAGCTTCACCTACTCCCACTTCTCCCCAAGCCCAAGGATTTCCCACAGCACCCACATTACCTAACGCACCTTCTCAAGCTGTTCCCCCCTCTGCCTCTACATCCACATTCCCTCCACCTTCCCAATCATCTTCCGGGAACAAAGTATTCAGCGTCCCACCAACAGCGAAACTTCCCACTACAACCGCACCACGGACATTAACAAATCCTGGGCAACAAATTCTTATTCAACCCAAATCCCCACAGCAGAATACCACCGCCTCTCGTTCTAATAGTGGAGTTGTTGCCCAAAATGGGAACATTTCATTAAATTCACCAAATTCATCCACTACAGAAACTAGCCTGCCTTCTACTCTGCCTGGTATTCCACCGACCATTGCTACCGCACCCAATAATCGTAATAGCACTCTCAACCAACAAAATCAATTACCAACTAATAACTCAGTTGATGCAGAAGATACTTCCCAATTAATTGAGAGATTACGAAAGGATAATAATTCTAACCAAGTCGCGACTAGAAACAGCAATCCTTTATTTGACGCAACTGCTCAAGTGTCCGAAGCTGGAAAAGTTTTAACAAGGCGCTGGCAGCCACCTTCTGGCTTAAACCAAACGCTAGAATATAGTTTGGTTGTGGGTGTCGATGGCACTATTGAACGTATTCTTCCTTTAGGAAAAGCTTCGAGAATATATATAGATCGTACAGGAATGCCTTTAATTGGCGAACGTTTTGTTTCTCCCAATCGTAATGGGCAAACTGTGATCATTAGAGCCGTTTACAGTCCTGATGGCAAAGTAAAAACTTTTGCTGAGAAGGATTAAATCAGTGAACAGTAAACAGTTATCAGTTAACACCAATATATTGGGGAAACGTTACCCGACTGATGAACCCCTTATAACTTGTAACTGATAGCTGATGACTGTTAATCGCTCATATTGCTTCTGTGCCAGTTACCAAACTGTGACAAAAAAATGAAGGTGAAAAGTTAAAGGGTAAAGATTAAAGGATTAAGATTATGTCCTTTTTCTTTGCCCTTTAACCTTTAGCAATAACAGTATTTGAGTCCAGTTATCAAACTGTCTTTTTAAAATATTCCCATCACAATACCGCTCATTACAATGACGATTAGTTAGTCCTTTCAAAGGTTAGGCACATGCAAACACTAGGGCCACAGCAAAAAGAAAGTGCAGCTTGGATTTTTCAAACATGGGCTGCTTTTTTGCTTGCCATTTCTATGACTACCGTCGGTATTATTAACTTACCCGTAGATAACTGGGTGAAAGGTTTTATGAGTATGGGTATGGCTTTTTCAATAGGTTCTAGTTTTTCTTTGGCGAAAACCATGAGGGATTTACATGAATCCAAAAAGCTGACAGCCAGGATAGATGAAGCGAAAGTAGAAAGGCTGCTTGCTCAACATGATACTTTAACGAAATGAGCGATATATTTAATTATTTTCTAAGCCTCTAATTAATTTAGAGCCAATTTCTTGGAAAAAACTCTGCGTACCTTTGCGCTGCCTTCGCGCCCCTTTACGTTTAAAATTTTAGTTTAGGTGTAGTATAGCTAAAAATCTAATTAACTATACCTTCACACCTTAAAAAATTATCCTACTGCTTTGACTAATGACATACTTTTCAGTTTGCTTAACCAGTCTTTAACAAAGCCTTTTAACTTAATTTCTGTATGGAGTTGCCACTCAAAGAAAGGAGCAAAACCCAAAGACAGTGCTACAATTCGCAGCCGTAACAGAGGCGAATCACCCAATTGTTTTAATAAAGCTACAAGTTCTGCTCGTTCTTCTTGATTAAAAATAGGCAGAAAACAATAGGCTGAATTTATGATTGCCATCTTCCGTCTCTGTTTATCTAGCACTTTTACATCCCAGCCGCGCCGTTGAAAAGCTGGTAAAAAACTCTCTTCAAAAATCCGAATATATCCTCTCAACTGCAAATGCTTACGCTTGGAACGTGTTTTCTTCACATCAGTCCAAACGCGATATTTTGCTAGCACTTCATCTGCATAAACATTCCCGTAGCCAGCATCTGCAATTCTCACAGATAAATCATAATCCTCAACATATTCAGGGCGATTTTCGTAATATCTTAATTCTTGGAGTGCCTTAGTTCTAAACATGATAATGTTTGCTGCCACTCTATAGCCAGAAACCGCTGCCATTAGTGCTTCATCAGAGTTTTGAAACTCTTTTTTTCTGACAACTCTTGCTATTGCATGATTCTTCCCATGCTCATCAATTTCTTGAATAGCGGTATGAGCATAACCAGCTTCTGGATATTTTTGTAACAGTGAGACTAGTTTCTCTACATAATTTGGCATTAAAGCATCATCTGAGTCCAAACGTACGATAAAGTCAGTTTTTGGCTGACTCATCAACCAAGTATTGTTGCCAGCAATACCTAAATTTTTGGGTTGCCGATAGTAACGTACTTGGGGAAACTGCTGACACAACTGTTCCATCACCTGAGGGGTTTCGTCAGTACTGCCATCGTCTGAAACCCATACTTCCACATTGGGATAAGTTTGACAACAAGCACTACTTACAGATTGAATCAAGTATTGGGCTTGGTTATAAGTGGGAATACATACGGCAACTGAGGGGAATTTTGGCATTGAAGTCATAATCAAATCTAGTCCTACAACTGAAAATAGTTTTTTGTTGTATTACGCTGAAGAGCAGCAACAGAGTGAAGTGATAACCAATTAGGTTTAAGTAGTGATTGCAGAGATAAAGTTTGTCTTACTGCATTTGTGCTGGTGCAAAGTTTTATGACTTTATCTTTGTGAGGTCAACTAAACTGTTGTCTTAAGCTTCCTTCTGGCAAATAAGCGCCACCACACTAGGCGACTTTCAACATTTTTCCAGCCACCTTTACTGGGTAAATTTTTCCAAGGATGGTGAAAAGTAAGACTTTATCCCCAATTTTTGATAAGCCCTTGATTACACTGATTGAGTTATTGCATTGATAAAGTATTCACACTCCACGGGGCTAAATTAACCATTAACTAAAACTTTAGATGGTTAATTTAGGTAGATTTGCGTCAGAGGAAGGTAAGTGTAGAATAGATGTCTCTAATGTTGTGTAGAATCCCTCTCCAGCAATATTGAAGATAATAGTTTCATTACTACTTTTTACGGCTACAGAGAGAGGCATTCAAATCCATATACTCAGGGTGGAGTCAAACCGCCAGGAATTCTCACAGCAGGAACACTCTGAAGCACAAGATCATATTCAATGAAAAGATTACCCCCTAGCAGTGCTTGCTGAATGTGAGCCAGGAAGATAGATTTAGTTGAACCTAGCTTGAACATAAGGGTACCCTCTGAGATTTTGTTTCAGAGTTGCGCTACCATTCGCACATACTCACAGTTTTACAACTAATATTTTTTCGTGAAGCATTAATTAAAAATCTTAAAGCAAGAAAATCTAAATCACACTAGTTCTAAGGTGATTTAACAAGAATTTCATGATTTTTATACTAAATCTTTATAAAAATAGGATGAAGCAACCAAGCCAAAAAACCAAAAATTTAACTAAATTTATCTAAAAAAACAAAAAGGCTGGTAAATCCAGCCCTACCTCCTATTAATGTTTTGGAACCAGTTGTTTTTAATAACGGGATTTTTTTTGTTTTGATTTTAGCTTTTTGCGTCGTCGCTCAGCAGCTGCAACTGCACCTTCCACAGGATAACCCACCACAGGTATGACCTGATATTTACGTTCCTCTTCTAACCGTTTTAGTTCGGTATAATCAATCCAGTGGATACAATCAACAGGGCAAGTGTCTATTGCCTCTTGAATTACTTCCTCTGGATCGCCATCTTGACGTATAGCACGCGATCGCCCATAATCAGGTTCTATATAAAAAGTATTACGGGCAACAAAGGCGCAGTGTTTACAGCCAATACAGGTGATCTCATCAACATACACACCTTTTTGGCGTAGCATACCCCCTAATTCCGGCTCTAAACCGGAACGTTCTGGGGCATCCCGCAAAAAGCCGCCTAACTCTGGTTCTAGTCCGGATCGGTTATCTTCCTTCTCTTCCAGCGACGGCAAAAAATCAGACATTTACGCACTCCAGCGTTGTACTACCAGGCGAATGGAACCATCTTCATTTTTTTGTTGTTCAGCAACTTGAAAGCCTGCACGCACTGTCTCTTTTACTACTGTATGATAAGCATAGCGCTGTGTTACCTGGCGTAAGAATCCCTCTACAGACAAGTCTTGTTGCCAATACTGTAAGTCAGCTACCAATTCGTATTCTTTACCATTCCATTTGAAACCAACATCATAGCCATTATCTTGCTCGATAGTAATCTCGGCACTGTGAGTCTGACCACGATAGCCACGCACTTCGCGCGGGCCTTTTTTCCAGTCTATACCCAAGTCAGAGAGAGCATCTTGCAAAGATTCAAGGTTACGAATTTGGGTTTTAATTTGGCTAAAGTGTGACATGGCGGTTATGAATCGACTAAACTAAATGTTCGGTTTGCAAATTTACCAATCGCTATAAGCGGTTTGGGTGTTCACCACTCCAGATTGCTGCACCTTGGCGGCGAAGAATTCTGAGGTTGGCTCATGACTAAGCACTAGTCCCAACTGTGCTTCTATAGCCGCTGTCACTTCGGCACAGGAATTACCCACGATACCAGTGACTTTTTCCTGTACCCGACCATCTGGATAAATGATGAATTCTAATGTCTCCATGCTTTTGGCCAACCACAAATAGTACGCTTGGATTGTACTGCTCTAGCAAATGGCTAAAAATGTAGCTCTAGGGAACAGCATTTTTCCTTAGCTACAAAATTAGCTATTTGTTAACTAATGTTCCATCTCTCAAAATATATATCTCAGAAACTTTACAAAAATTATTAGTCTTATTAGTCAACACATCTATTACATGTAAGTTTCTCTTAACCTGATCGAGAAGTCAAGCTCAAAAAATAACTAGTAATAAAATTGTATAAATCCTAGAAAAGCAGTGCTAGACGTAGTAGAGCCAGCAAAATCAGCTAAAAAGCTATGGTTTTTATTGAAAATATTTATCATCATGATTAATTTTGCCCTGGTTAAATGACAGCGTGCGATCGCATTAGGAGATGTAGGAGAGAGGTCAAAACTGTACTGCACCTAACCGAGAACCGCCACAGTCTATAGCGTAGTTACACAACGGAATAACCTAGCATCACAAATCAAGATAAAATTTATCGCTATTAGCTATAAACAAAGTCATAACCAGCAATCAAGAGTAGGAAAATTGCTATAGAGGCTGAATGTGAAAGCTAATTATTTAACTCAGCTAATTAACTTATGAATACAAACCAAGTAATGGGTTCTACCAATTTTTCTAAAGCAATACGTATCGGAGTACTAGGTTTTGGCGGACTAGGGCAAGCTGCGGCTAAAGTCCTTGACCCCAAACGAGAAATGATTTTAGTAGCGGCAGCAGACAACAAAGGTTATGCTTACGCTACCGAGGGTTTAAATGCCGACGAGTGCATTGCCACATATAAGTCTCAGGGTTCAGTAGGTTATTTAGAACCATTTGGCACATTAAGCAATCGTAGTATTCAGGAATTATTAGAAAGCAATCAGCCTGTAGATGGATATTTCTTAGCTTTACCAAACTTACCCAATGATTTTATTCCAACTGTCGTCAAGCAATTTATTAATTCTGGTTGGCGTGGGGTATTAGTAGATGCCATTAAACGCACCAGTGCAGTAGAACAGCTAATAGCCCTGAAAGAAGAACTACAAGCCGCAGGTATTACCTACATGACAGGATGCGGGGCGACACCAGGACTATTAACAGCAGCAGCAGCGATCGCCGCCCAAAGCTATGCTGAAATTCATCGAGTAGAAATCACCTTTGGAGTAGGTATTGCTAATTGGGAAGCTTACCGCGCCACTATCCGCGAAGATATTGCCCATATGCCTGGTTACAACGTAGAAACAGCCAGGGCAATGACAGATGCAGAAGTAGAAGCACTTTTGGATAAAACTAATGGTGTGTTGACATTAGAAAATATGGAACACGCCGACGACGTGATGTTAGAGTTAGCAGGAATTTGTTCGCGCGATCGCGTTACTGTTGGCGGTGTCGTTGATACCAGAAATCCCAAAAAGCCCCTCAGCACCAACGTCAAGGTAACAGGTCGCACCTTTGAAGGTAAAATTTCCACCCACACTTTTACGTTAGGAGATGAAACCAGCATGGCTGCAAACGTTTGTGGCCCAGCTTTCGGTTATCTCAAAGCAGGAATAAACCTACATCAACGCGGTATCCACGGAATATTCACTGCCGCTGAGATTATGCCGCAATTTGTGAAATAAGTTTGTAGTAAGCACTTTAGTGCTTAAAATTTGAGGGCTAAAGCCCTCACTACAAACCTTCAAAATTCTAGAGTTCTTTAGTTACGTAGCGTCTTGCTTCCTCTTCCAACCTTCTAATATCGGTTTCCCAGCGCAGAATTTTTCTCCTTCGCTCTGTTAATTGATATTCTGTAGGGGTTTGTGAAGGTTGTGTACCTGGGTTAGGATAAATTCTCCTGCTTCTTAGCCATTGACAACAATAGTATTGCCAAAGATATACATGATCGTGTGTATCACCACCAAGACAACGAATTTGTTTGACAGATAGTTGATGTTGACCGAAAAGTATTTGTTGATTTTTTGAGTTATTGGGAAATAAGCGAATTTCACTACCTTTTCCACGAAAGAACTCTACTACAAACCACTCACCAAAATCGAAAATACAAATTTCTGTTGGGTCGCTACCGTCATCTTTCAATATGTCAACATCTCCTTTGATGTGACTTCCTATGGTATTGAATGTTTTTTGAGGAAGTAAAATGCGAATACGCTCAAAGCGATCGCTATAAAAACTCCAAAATTTACTACGACGTGAAAGTTGACAAGTAAAATTTTAAATCGCAGTCTTATAGCTAAAGTCTGCTTAAGCAGACTGTTTGATTAATTTGAGTTCTCTTCAAACGACTTTCACGATGGGCTAAGGGTTTGAACCCTTTGCGGTATATTGAAAAATTGAGATCACTGTTTAGCTAGATACAACTTTTGAAAGTATCAGATACTTCAAAACGCAACCTAATCCCTAATCCCCGATCCCCAATCCCTCTTCTTCCTCATCCAAAATTAATTCTGGTGTTTGCACTACAAACGGTAAATCAGCACCTAGTATACCCCGCTTGATCCGCTCAAGTGTCTCTGGAAAAACCACAAACAGAGGATATATAGTATTTGTCCCCTCGCTTAAAATATGTTGGTAGCGGGGGGACATCAACCATTCATAATCTTGATCCAAACAAACTTGTGTTTGTCGCCAGCGTCCCAAAAAATCTGAAAAGTCTTCATGGGGACGATGAATAAAAACAATAATTTCGCTTCCTGTTTTGATTTTCCATTCAGGATCACACATCAAAACTGCTACATCACAGGGTAGAGAAATAGTTTTACCTGTTGTTGTTGCTTCCCCACGCAAACGCACAATTGGTAAAGGTATAGTAATGATGCTTTCGTCTGGACAACGCAGACTCGGAATCATTTCCAAGTATGGACGATGTTGTTTGAGTAAAGCGATCGCACCAATATTATTACTGTACTCAGCTAAACTAGTTTCATAATGTGATTTTTTGAGGATCATGATCAAAATAATGAATTATAAATTATTATTTTTACTTTGGAATTAAGGATGAAAAAATCATGTTAATCTTTCATCCTTTATCCCTAATTTTCTATTAGCCCAGCTTTTCAAACACCTTAAACAAAGGTAAATACATCGACATCAAAATAGTACCAACCATTCCACCCAAAACTACAATCATCACTGGTTCCAAAACACTAGTAAGGGCTTTCACTGCTTGTTCTACTTCATCTTCATAGAAATCAGCTATTTTCATCAACATGCCATCTAATTCACCAGTTTCCTCACCAATACTGATCATTTGAATTGCCATAGGAGGAAAAACTTTCTCTTTTTGTAAGGCAATGCTAATCATACCTCCTTGTTGAATTTCTGCACGTGCTGCATCAATAGCATTAGAAACTACTTGATTACCAGAAGTATCTCGCACAATTTCTAAAGAAGTGAGAATTGGTACACCTGAACGAGTCAAAGCCCCAAAAGTACGACTAAAACGAGCAACAGATGACTTTTGGATTAAGTCACCAAATAATGGCATTTTGAGGGAAAGACGATCAATAGTTTCTTTACCAACACGAGTTTTATAGTACTGCTTGTAAGCAAATGCTGCTGCCATTAAAAATCCAACAAACACAAAAATTCGCCAACTTCGTAGCACCTCACTACAAAACATCATGAATTGAGTCAAGGGTGGTAATTCTGTTCCTAATTCCTCAAAAATTTTGGCAAAAATGGGAATCAGAAAAACCGTCATACCCACAAAAATAGCGATCGCGATAATACTAACGGCAACTGGATAAGCAAGTGCTGATTTAATTTGGTTTTGTAAACGGGCAACATCTTCTAATAACTTGGCTAAGCGATTTAGGACTTCATCTAGAACACCACCGACCTCGCCAGCCTGAATCATACTGACATATAAACCATCAAAACAATCAGGATGCTTACGCATTGCTTCTGAAAGGTTTACCCCATTTTGGACTTCACTACTAATATCCAAGAGGGATTGTTTGAGTTTAGGATTAGTACATTGCTCAGACAGTACTCCTAAACTTCTAACTATGGCTACTCCTGCATTCACCAAAGCAGCAAATTGACGAGAAAAAACAGCTTTGTCTTTAACAGATACTTTGACTAATGATGTCTGGAATTTGTTCAAATCAAAGTCTGCAAAACCTTGAGATTTTTTCAAGTCTTGGACAACAAATCCTTGCTGCCTAAGAGTAGTACGTGCTTCTACCAAGTTTTCAGCAACAATTTTTTCTTTTTTGGATTTGCCTTGTGCATCCCGAACACGGGCAACGAATGTAGGCATAATTTCCTCTATCCGTATGAAAGTTAATAATTTAGTTGTTGGTTATTAGTTGTTAGTTGTTTGAGAAATACTGAAACATTCAAGCAACAACGAACTGTCAACTAATAACAAAATTTTTAATGTGCTTTTACAGTCCCAGCAGTACCGACTTTCCCAGCAGCAGGTGGTGCAGCAGGGCCAATGAGACGTTGCACTTCATCTGGCTTAGAAGTTTTAGACATTGCTGCTTCAAAAGAAATAGTTCCCGCTTTATATAAATCAGCTAAAACCTTCTCCAGAGTTTGCATACCTAATTTACCACCTGTCTGAATAGATGAGTAAATTTGTGCTGTTTTGCCTTCACGAATTAAGTTAGAAATGGCCGGAGTCACTATCATTATTTCCTGTGCCATTACCCGACCAAATTCACCAGGTTTAGGATTCTTTTTTGGAACTAAAGTTTGACTAAATACGGCAACTAACGAGTTAGATAACTGTACCCTTACCTGAGTTTGTTTTTCATGGGGAAAAACGTCAATAATTCGGTCAACAGTTTGTGCTGCCGAACTAGTGTGTAAAGTACCAAATACTAAGTGACCAGTTTCAGCAGCAGAAATAGCCAAAGAAATAGTTTCTAAGTCCCGCATTTCTCCTACCAGAATAATATCTGGGTCTTCTCTAAGAGCAGCTTTCAAAGCATTAGCAAAACTCTTTGTATCTTCACCCAATTGCCTTTGATGAATCAGACTTTTAATTGGTTCATAAACAAACTCTATCGGGTCTTCTACAGTCAAAATATGTTCTGCGCGTGTGCGGTTAATTAAATCAATCATTGCCGCTAGAGTAGTTGTTTTTCCAGAACCAGTAGGGCCTGTAACTAGAATTAATCCTCTAGGCTTTTCCGACATTTCTCGTACTACATCGGGCAAACCTAATTTTTCAAAGTTAGGTATTTTAGAACTTAATGCCCGCAAACAAGCTGCATAAGAACCGCGTTCTTTATAAACATTAACGCGGAAACGTGCTAATCCCTTAACACCATAAGAACAATCTAATTCCCAGTTTTGCTCTAATGTTTTTCGTTGGGAGTTATTGAGCATACTAAAAATCAACCTTTGGCACTGATCCCCAGACAAAGGCTCTTCGCCAATGGGTGTTAATTTACCACTAATGCGAAAATAGGGAGGCAAACCAGCGGATAAATGCATATCCGAACCACCCATGTCAATCATTTGTTCCATTAAATCTTCAATCATCATCTCCATAGTTTTTTCCTTTGTTATTGGTTGATTGTTGGTTGTTGATTGTTAGTTATTCCATAGACGCGTAAGCGGCTTCCCGCAGGGTACAACAAACAACTAACAACTACGAACTCATCAATTAATCTTGAAAACGAGACGTCATACAATACGGACAATCCAACCATTCTGGCCGCAACCCAGCATCGCAAGTCCGGCAAGTCAGACTAGTCTTGCGTTTGGCTTTTAATTCTGCTTCTAAGCCTGTGTCAGTAAAGGTGACTCGTTCTACCTCTTCTAGGGTGGTTAAACCTTGGCGTACTAAGTCCAAGCTGTACGCCAGCAAGGTTTTCATACCCTCTTCTACTGCTACTTCTTTGATGCGTTCTGTTGGTGCTTCTTCGTTAATGAGGGTTTGCAGATTTTCACTAATTCGCATTACCTCATAGACACCACAACGTCCTTTGTAGCCTACGCCATTACAGGTGGGACAAATATGACCTTGAGTTTTGGCTGCTTGAATTTCCTCTGTGGTCAGAGTATTAGCTTTATAAAAGGTTATTCCTACTTCTTGGGAAGCCGACAAACCATAACGAGCGAGTTCTTCTACAGTTGGTGTATAGGGAATGCGACAGTCAGGACACACACGCCGTACCAAACGCTGGGCCAAGACACCAATCAATGAACTGGAAACCATGAAAGGTTCAATCCCCATTTCTCCTAAACGAGCGATCGCACCAGGGGCGTCATTAGTATGTAAAGTAGTCAATACTAAGTGACCTGTTAACGCTGCTTCAATCGCTGTTTTTGCCGTTTCCTTATCCCGTGTCTCACCCACCAGTAGCACATCTGGATCTTGCCGCAAAAATGCCCTTAATGCAGTCGCAAAATCTAACCCTTTTTCCCGAATCACCTGTACTTGAGTAATTCCCGGCAAGCTGTACTCAATTGGATCTTCTACAGTACTGATATTAATTCCCGGCTCGTTTCTTTCTGCTAGCGCCGAATACAACGAAGTTGTTTTACCAGAACCTGTTGGCCCGGTTACTAAAATTAAGCCAAAGGGACGGCTAACCATTTCTTGAACAATATGCAAAGTCTCTGGATCGGTAATTAACTTATCCAAACCCAGTTGTGTGGCAGAGTTATCCAAAATCCGTAGTACTACCTTTTCCCCGTAGCGACTCGGCAAAGTATTTACACGGAAGTCAACTTTACGTCCCTCGAACAACCGCCTAATCCGTCCGTCTTGAGGTAAGCGTCGTTCAGCAATATCTAAATTGGCGATGATTTTAAACCGCGCTGTCACAGCAGGAATGATTTTTTTTGGCAAAGGGTCGAAAGCCTCGCGCAACACTCCATCTTTACGAAAGCGAATCCGGAGATTCTCTTCCTGGGGTTCGATGTGAATATCAGAAACCTTCTCATGCAGTGCTTTAGCTAAGATTCTGTTAACCAGATTGATTACAGGGGCATCCTCAGCACCCTTCATCGCCGCCCCTAAGTCAGCCTCGGATTCTTCTGGGGCGTCGTCTATGTTAAGATTTTCTAGATTTTCTAAATCTTGATTGATGTCTGTGTATTTTTCTTGTTCTAAATGCTTTTGCCGAACAGCTAAATCATCTAGATATACATTGATTAACAGTTGATAATCTTCTTGGGTAATTACCATGCGCTGCAAGGCCAACCCTTGGGGGCGCAAAATCCGGTTTAAGTCATCGGAAGCTTCGAGATTATCTGGATCAACCATCGCTACTAGAACAGAGGGCGGGTTTTGATCCTCGTTTTTCGACAGTGGTACTAAGCGGTGACGACGACAAACATCAACTGGAATCAGGGTATCAATCAGGTGGGCTACTGTGGTGCTGCCTACTGAACTAATTTCCGGATCGAGGGATTCTACGCCATAAAGTATTTTAAGTTCAAATAACTGCTGTTTTTTGTACTGCCTAAGTAACTCTGGTGATAATTGTCGACCCGATACTGATTCCAGTACTTCTGTTAAAGGGATACCAGACTTGCGGCTTTCAATCAGCGCCTGTCTCATTTGTTCGCTGTTAACAAAGCCAGATTGTACAAGTTTGTTACCGAAGGGTGAAAATTCTGCTCTGGTAGATAGAGCCGTACTACGCCTTTGTGGTGACGAGTTAGTCATATATCAGCTATGAATAGCGGGAACCTCTCAATAGAGTATTCCCAAGCTGAGAACAAGAATTTACATACCCACTTAAATAAAAATAGGGTAAAGGGGAAAGGGTAAGGGGGAAAGGAAAGAGGAATTTTTATGCCCTCGTTCTACCCAATAAAAAGTATGTAATTATTTAAAATTAAATTGTTGAATATACGTAAAAACTCTAATGTTCAGAACAGGAGACTAGAAAACAAAGTGGCGATCGCCAAAATTTAAGATAACTAGAGCTATTGGCTTTTATCTAGCATCAGCGTCTGCACTAAGATGTCCAGCATTTGTCAAAATAGATGACGGTGACATCACTTCCAGGAGAATGTCGGCAACAAAACACGCTATTGTTGCCAGCTAGCCATAGACTTCTTGCACTCTTGTGGGGCAAGGGTAAAGAGTAAGGGGTAAAGGTTAAAGGGTAAAGGGCAAAGGAATTTTATTGAGCAATTCTTTTTTCCAGTTTCTTTTATCTTTTCCCTACAACAACTTTACTCTTTTCTCAATTTCTACAAAAAGTCTAATGTATAGCTGCAAATATAGCGATAAATTGTCGTATCAAGTATCTGGGATGAGTACATAATGATGGACGAAGATAAACAAATAAACAACACGAGTCAGCAATTGGGTGAACCAATAGAGGTCAAACAAGCAATGAACAGTGACTCCCCAGTTCCAATGAATGCCAACGAACCTGGCAGCGAGGTGACAGAGCAAGTGGCAGATGCTACTAGCGTACCTGAAAACACAGTTACACCCAGTAAAGAAAATGGGGTTGCTGCTGGTCAGACAGTTGATACAGCTGCTTTAGCACAGATGAGTCAACAAATCGAGTCTCTCAAGGCTCAGTTAGAAGAACGTAGCAGCCAATATATGCGAATTGCGGCAGATTTTGAGAATTACCGCAAACGCACGATTAAAGAAAAAGAGGATCTAGAGGCGCAGGCAAAGCGGAATGCTATTACTGAATTGCTACCAGTAGTTGATAATTTCGAGCGGGCGCGATCGCAAATCAAACCCCAAAACGATGGGGAAATGGCAATTCATAAAAGTTATCAAGGAGTTTACAAATTACTAGTAGATAGCCTGAAGCGCCTGGGTGTATCACCAATGCGTCCCGAAGGTCAACCATTCGATCCCAACCTACACGAAGCAGTAATGCGGGAACCTACGGATGAATATCCTGAAGGAACAGTGTTAGAAGAGTTAGTACGCGGATATTACTTGGGTGATCGCGTGCTACGCCATGCAATGGTTAAAGTGGCTGCTCCTAAAGAAGATACCCCATCTTCAGAGGAAAACCAGTCTCCTCCAACAAATAGTTAAATATTTGTTTGTTGTTTGTTGTTTGTTGTTTGAAACATCTAACTATCAACAACGAACCACCAACTACCAACAATTAACTATTGACCACTGACTAACTAGGCGAGCATCGCATATAACAAAAGGTAGTCCGCGAAATATAACGCCCGAAGTTTTGTCGCTTTCCCTAGTGGAAACGCCAACGGAGGGACGGTTCCCAGTGGATAAACACCACTGGAAAAACTGTCCTCCGAAAGCTACCGTCTATACTTCGAGGGATAAAGTACTAAGTAAAAATACCGATACAAATGGGAAAAGTTATTGGGATCGACTTAGGCACTACCAACAGTTGCGTCGCAGTTTTGGAAGGTGGTCAACCAGTTGTTATTGCCAACTCAGAAGGCGGACGAACCACTCCTAGTATCGTAGGTTTTGGCAAAGGCGGTGAACGCTTGGTTGGTTCACTGGCAAAGCGCCAAGCCGTCACGAATGCCGAAAACACAATCTACAGTATTAAACGATTCATCGGTCGTCGCTGGGATGACACAGAAGCAGAACGCGATCGCGTACCTTATAACTGTGTCAAAGGTCGAGATGACACTGTTGATGTTCAAATTCGTGGACGAAACTACACACCACAAGAAATTTCCGCAATGATCCTACAAAAACTCAAACAGGATGCGGAAAACTTTTTGGGTGAAACGGTGACAAAAGCAGTAATTACCGTACCTGCTTATTTTACAGATGCTCAAAGACAAGCAACCAAAGACTCTGGAACCATCGCTGGACTTGAAGTATTGCGGATCATTAACGAGCCAACCGCAGCCGCTTTAGCTTTTGGTTTAGATAAGCAGGACCAAGAACAGCTAATTCTAGTGTTTGATTTGGGAGGTGGTACTTTCGATGTATCCATCCTGCAATTAGGGGATGGTGTGTTTGAGGTTAAAGCAACTAGTGGTAACAACCACTTGGGTGGAGACGATTTTGATAACTGTATCGTCCGTTGGATGATAGATATATTTATACAACAAGAGAAAATCGACCTTTCCCAAGACAAAATGGCTCTGCAACGCTTGCGGGAAGCAGCAGAAAAGGCAAAAATTGAACTCTCAACTATGATGAGTACTTCAATTAACTTGCCATTTATTACTGCCAATGAAACAGGGCCAAAACATCTAGAAATGGAACTCACCCGTGCCAAATTTGAAGAATTGACGGGTCATTTAATAGAATCCACCATAGAACCGATGGTTCAGGCACTCAAAGACGCAGACCTGAAACCACAAGCCATTGATCGGATTATTTTGGTCGGTGGTTCTACTCGTATTCCCGCTGTCCAAAATGCCTTAATTAAATTTTTTAACGGCAAAACACCTGATCGTTCTATTAACCCAGATGAAGCAGTGGCACTGGGAGCTGCTATCCAGGCTGGGGTACTGGGTGGCGAAGTTGACAATCTCCTGTTATTGGATGTTACACCTCTGTCACTGGGAATTGAAACTCTAGGAGAAGTGTTCACCAAAATCATCGAACGCAACACTACAATTCCTACCAGTAAATCCCAAGTTTTTTCCACAGCTGTTGATGGGCAAACCTCAGTGGAAATTCATGTCCTCCAAGGTGAACGGGCGATGGCAAAAGATAATAAAAGCTTGGGTAAATTTTTACTCACAGGAATTCCGCCAGCGCCTCGTGGTGTACCGCAAATTGAAGTCAGTTTTGAGATTGATGTCAACGGGATCATGAAAGTCTCTGCTCAAGATAAAGGTACAGGCAGAGAACAGAGTATTCGAATTACTAACACAGGTGGCTTAAGCAGCAACGAAGTAGAACGGATGCGGCAAGAAGCTGAAATGTTCGCCGAAGAAGACAGAAGACGCATAGAACTGGCAGCATTGAAAAACCAAGCGGATAATTTGTTGTACAGCTACGAATCAACCCTCAAAGATAATGGCAACTTGATCGGCGAACAGATGAAAGGTTTGGCAGATGAAAAACTTGTCCATCTGAAAGCAGCTATTTCTGAATCCAGCATTTCTGTTGCGGAATTCAAACAGCGCTTAGAAGACTTCCAGCAAACGCTATTTAACATTGGTGTTGAAGTTTACAACCGTGTTAATGATGGTCAAATGGATGATTTTCCCTCCTATGCAGATAGTTCCCCTACACCGGAACAATCTGAATCATTGCATGGCACGCTTACACCACAATTTAACTTTGATTTTGAAGAGGAAAATACTCTACATGCTGATTATGAGACGATAGATTAGTAGTTAGTTGTTTGTTGTTGGTTCAAAACACCAAACAACCGCCAACCACCAACAAAATACATAATTTCAGACTCATGGGGGGTTTTCCACACCTATAAGTGCGGCTAGCCCCTCTAACTAATGGGCAGAGTTTTTCTCTTATACGTAGCACAATTGTAAAAGAGACAGCTTCAGGTCAGAGCATTTATCGTCTTTGACGGCAGTCGCGACAACGGACTAGCAAGTGCGACAACGCTCTGTTAGGGCACAGCCTTGGAAACCTCCAAGTTAGCACTGGCTCCGCAATGCACTGCTTCATGAAGAAAGCACCTGTTGCTGTAAATTTCCTGGTGATTTATATAAAAGGTAAAAGGTAAAATCAATATATTAATAAAATTTAACCGTTGCCTTCTGCCTTCTGCGGGGCCTACACAAATTCGCGATCAGAACGCGAATTGATGGAGAACCCCTTCTGCCTGAACTTCTTGGGGGCGTAAGCCGTCCCATAATCTTTAAGGGAAGTTGCAACTCTATCGAGTTGACGCTTTGAGTCTAGTGCGTCTACGAAGTTATCCCTGCATAGCTGCTTTCTACCTTTTAACTTTCACCTTTGCTATATGGCCCGCGACTACTACGAAATTCTGGGTGTCTCTCGTGACGCCGATAAAGAAGAAATCAAACATGCCTATCGCCGCTTAGCCCGGAAGTATCACCCAGATGTGAACAAGGAACCGGGAGCCGAAGAGCGCTTTAAGGAAATTAACCGCGCCTATGAGATACTCTCAGAACCCGAAACTCGCGCTCGTTATGACCGCTTCGGTGAAGCTGGAGTTTCAGGTGGAGCCGGTGTAGGCTACCAAGATGTTGATATGGGTGGTTTTGCCGATATCTTTGAAAGCATCTTCAGTGGCTTTGCCGGTGGTATGGGCGCTCAAGCACAAAGACGACGCAGTGGCCCAGTTAGGGGTGATGACCTACGGCTAGACCTGAAGTTAGACTTTCGAGAAGCGGTATTTGGCGGTGAAAAGGAAATTCGCATTTCGCATTTAGAGACTTGCGAAGTTTGTAGCGGTTCTGGTGCAAAACCTGGTACTCGTCCTCGCACTTGTTCAACTTGCAGCGGTTCGGGTCAAGTACGCCGTGTGACGAGAACACCGTTTGGTAGTTTTACTCAAGTCTCGACTTGTCCCACCTGTAATGGCACAGGTACGGTTATAGAAGACAAATGCGATGCTTGTGACGGTAAGGGCGCAAATCAAGTTACTAAGAAACTCAAAATTACCATTCCTGCTGGGGTAGATAACGGTACACGCTTGCGGATATCTCAAGAAGGAGACGCAGGTCAACGTGGAGGCCCTCCTGGAGATTTGTACGTCTACTTGTTTGTAAATGAAGACCAAGAATTCCAACGGGATGGCATTAATATTATTTCAGAAATAAAAATTAGCTATCTCCAAGCTATTTTGGGTTCTCGCATAGAAGTTAATACAGTAGATGGGCCTGTAGAACTTACTATTCCACCCGGAACCCAACCAAATACAGTAATGAAGCTAGAAAATCGTGGTGTGCCACGTCTGGGGAACCCAGTGAGTCGAGGCGACCACATGATTACAGTATTGATAGATATTCCCACCAAGATCACCCCAGAGGAACGAGAATTGTTAGAAAAGCTAGCTAAAATTAGAGGAGACCGAACTGGTAAAGGTGGTATAGAAGGTTTTCTGGGTAATATATTTCATCCACGATGAGTCTATCTTCTGTTTCAACTCCTGATGCTCAACTTGACTTGCGCGGCACCCCTTGCCCGATTAATTTTGTGCGTACAAAGCTTCGTTTAGAACAAATGCAACCGGGAGCTTTATTAGAAGTCTGGTTAGACCCCGGCGAGCCAATTGAGCAAGTCCCTGATAGTCTGACAATGGCTGGTTATCAGGTAGAACAAATTACAGACTGCGCTGGCTATTTTTCTTTGTTAGTACGCCGTCCCCTTAGCACCTCATGACAGAGGAAGGATTACAAGATTCTTGTAGGTTGTTGGGTACGGTGTTAGCCGTGCAGGCTAATTATTATCGAGTACAGCTAGATTTCGATGGGGAGGTGGGGAGTTTAGGAGGTGGGGAGAATGCAAAATCAAATTCCCCACATCCTCCACTTCTGTTGTGTACCCGTAGAACGCGCTTAAAAAAAATTGGTCAGCAGGTAATGGTAGGCGATCGCGTCGTGGTAGAAGAACCTGATTGGGCTGGCCAAAGAGGCGCGATCGCTGATGTTTTACCCCGAAAAAATCAATTGGATCGTCCGGCGATCGCGAATGTCAATCAAATTCTTTTGGTGTTTGCCGTTGCTGATCCACCTCTAGAACCCTATCAACTTAGCCGCTTTCTAGTAAAAGCTGAATCTACAGGTTTAGATGTAGTTTTATGTCTAAATAAAAGTGACTTAATTACAACCCAACAGCAGGCGGAAATAAATCAACGTCTGAGCAATTGGGGTTATCAGCCAATATTCATCAGTATATATAAGAGTATAAATATTGACAATTTAGCAAACCTACTCAAAGAGAATATCACTGTTCTCGCTGGCCCCTCGGGTGTGGGAAAGTCCAGTCTAATCAATGCTTTGATTCCTAACATTAACCTGCGAGTAGGTGAAATTTCTGGTAAACTTGCTCGTGGTCGTCACACTACTCGCCACGTGGAATTGTTTGATTTGCCTAATGGTGGCTTGTTAGCCGACACGCCCGGTTTTAACCAACCTGACTTAGATTGTACACCAGAAGAATTAGCTGCTTATTTCCCAGAAGCTAGACAACGATTAGCTGTTGCTAGGTGTCGATTTAGTAATTGTCTGCATCGAGACGAACCTGATTGTGCAGTAAGGGGAGATTGGGAGCGTTATCAGCATTATTTAGAGTTTTTAGAAGAAGCGATCGCCCGTCAATCTCAACTCAATCAGCAAGCTGATCCAGAATCTACTGTTAAGGTCAAAACAAAAGGTAAAGGCAAGCACCAATACGAACCGAAGTTAGAAAGTAAAAAATATCGCCAGAAAGCTCGACGCACGCAGTTACAAGAGTTGCAAGAGTTGTATCGAGAGAGTGAAGATTGACATCGTTGGAAGCTCACGCTAAATAGTGGCGAGTTCGGTTAATAATGACTTCCACAATGGTACATTTACCGTTACCTTGGCTGATAGACAGTTTAGGGGAGAGGATTGGGGATAAGAGAGACAACCAACCAGTAACCACTAACCAATGTACAGACGTGCCATGGCACGTCTGGTACAGGATTTAAATGTATCGTAATTAACGTGAAATGGTATTAGCGATGTCAAAAGTCTGAAAAAATATTTAACGAGCAAGTATACAGTATTTATGCATTTATGCATTGATTGTATTTTGCTCAAATTGAACTATTTATGTCTAATGTGAATAGAAGAAGCAACATAAGGTTTTTTGGCGATTACCCAATTGATTTTGATTAACGTAGACACACTCAAGAGTGGCTTCCTGTAGGGTACACTAGATAAATTATCGGTGTGCATCTGTGTTCCATGAGTGTTCGATGAGAACAATTTAATTCACATGAGACGTTATTTAGTTACTCGTGGTGAATTTCTTGTAGAAGATGATTGCAAAAACCGTTCATCTAACTTGGTAGCCACATCTTTCACAGATATAGAAGGTTGCTTTTCTGTTAAATACATTACTGCTGTAAATGATCCAAAATTACTACGGCGGAAACCGATGACGTCAAAATTTACTGGTAGTTCTTGAATCTTGGCGCCTAAACTAAAACCTGTAGAGGTGTTAGCGAGTTTATTAGCTTCAGGAAGGGCTTTGTAACCTAGCAATTGAACTTGCTGATCTGATGGTAGTACTTGCTGTAATTTTTTGATTTCTTTCTCAAACTCTGGTTGCTGCACTTGCTGTAAAGCAGCATCGAATTGAGTTTGTTGGGTTTGATTTGCCAGCATTCCCGTAAAGCCCATTACTACTTCCATTTTTTGGGGTTCGATAAAGGCAAAAAAGTTATTCAGTGGCAGATTTTCTTTAGCAATTAGCTGTTTAAAAGGTTCCAACTGAACTGCGATCGCCTCTTTAAGTTGGGGTGGAACTTCCTTATAACCAGATGGCAAATCTTGAAGTGTCAGCGTAGTGGTTTGTGTTGGTGCTTTTTTTTCTAAATTTGGGGAAGTTGGTTGTTTGGGTATATCAACAGAGGGAACGGCTTGAACTGGAATTGTTGCAAAAACAGCACTAGTGAAGATAGATAAAATTAAAGCAATTTGCTTTTTCACTTGTAATATTTTCCTTTTGCTTAGGAGGAACAATCACTCGAGCATAGCTGCCTTGTTTGAGTGTGGAGTATCAGTCATCATAAAGAATTGGCTAAAGCCTGTTACGATCCCCAGAAAGTCTTAAAATATTGTTAACTTCTGCCAAATCCCCAACCTTCAACATATACCCGAAATCATTATGGCTATCGGCTACGTTGCGCTAGTACTCCATGCCCATCTGCCCTTTGTCCGGCATCCAGAAAGTGACTATGTGCTGGAGGAAGAATGGCTTTATGAAGCCATTACAGAAACTTATATCCCTTTACTACGAGTTTTTGAAGGCTTAAAGCGAGACGGTATAAACTTTAAAATCACTATGAGTATGACACCACCTCTGGTGTCAATGCTACGTGATCCGTTACTACAAGAACGCTACGACGAACACTTAGCAAAGTTGGAAGAACTTGTAGAGCTTGAAATTGAGCATAACGCTCACAACGGTCATATCAAATATTTAGCCGAACATTATGCCAGTGAATTTAACGCCACCAGAAAAATCTGGGAGCAATATAAAGGTGACTTAGTAACAGCTTTTAAGCAGTACCAAGATACAAACAATCTCGAAATCATCACATGCGGTGCTACCCACGGTTACTTACCACTGATGAAAATGTATCCCCAAGCTGTGTGGGCGCAGTTGAAGGTAGCCTGTGAACACTATGAGGAAAATTTTGGATGTCCGCCTAGAGGAATTTGGCTGCCTGAATGTGCCTACTATGAAGGCTTAGAGCGGATGTTGGCAGATGTTGGTTTGCGCTATTTTCTGATTGATGGACATGGTATCCTTTACGCCCGTCCCCGCCCCCGCTTTGGCACCTATGCCCCTATTTTTACAGAAACTGGTGTAGCTGCCTTTGGACGTGACCATGAATCCTCTCAACAGGTATGGTCTTCTGAAGTAGGTTATCCTGGTGCACCAGAATACCGAGAGTTCTACAAAGATTTGGGTTGGGAAGCTGAATACGAATATATCAAGCCCTATATTATGCCCAACGGTCAGCGAAAAAATACGGGCATTAAATATCATAAAATAACAGGTCGTGGTTTAGGTCTAGCAGATAAAGCCCTCTACGATCCCTATTGGGCAAGGGAAAAAGCTGCTGAACACGCAGGCAATTTTATGTATAATCGTGAGCAGCAAGTAGGGCATCTCTACGGGATTATGCAGCGTCCGCCAATTGTAGTTTCGCCCTATGATGCAGAGTTATTTGGACATTGGTGGTATGAAGGACCTTGGTTTATTGATTATTTATTCCGCAAGTCATGGTATGACCAACAAACATATCAAATGACTCACTTAGCGGATTATTTACGCGCCCATCCAAATCAGCAAGTTTGCCGTCCATCTCAATCAAGTTGGGGTTTCAAGGGCTTCCACGAGTATTGGTTGAACGAAACTAATGCATGGATTTACCCACATCTGCATAAAGCAGCTGAACGTATGATTGAATTATCTAAAAGAGAAGCAGCAGATGAACTGGAGTGGAAAGCACTTAACCAAGCGGCAAGAGAGTTACTTTTGGCACAATCTTCTGACTGGGCGTTTATTATGCGAACAGGCACGATGGTTCCTTATGCCGTGAGAAGGACGCGATCGCACCTCATGCGGTTTAACAAACTCTACGAAGATATAAATATTGGCAAAATCGATAGCGGTTGGTTAGAAAAAGTTGAGTTAATGGATAATATATTCCCTAATATTAACTATCGCGTCTATCGTCCGTTGTAATAAATAAATACAACCAAAGATTCACACAGATGAACACGGATGATGTTATCTGTGTGTTTTTTATTTTTTGTTATTTATTAAATCTCTTGTAAAAGTAAATTATGTAAGAGTTTGGAAAGGGATTTTTAAATTCCTTTAACCCTTCACGTATATCCCGACTTGCCACCAAGTCTAACGACTAACTAATAGAAAACCTAACTATTGACTCAGGTTATTAATTGAGTAGAAAGCTATTGTGAGAAAAGAAATAATTAATTTTGCCTAGAAGTGCGAAATGCAATCATCTTCGCGCCTGATTTAAGTTACCTGTGTGTTTATCACTCAGGAGCAAAACAAGAAGGAAGTAAAAAACGATGACTCAATCTCATGAAACAAGTAGTGAAAATTTAAAAAAACTCCGAGATTTGATTCAAGACATAGAATACGCTATGTTGACAACCATAAACGAGGAAGGTGAATTACATAGCCGTCCGATGGCTACAAATCGAGAAGTTGAGTTTGATGGCGATGTCTGGTTTTTTACTTATGCCAGTTCTTATAAAGTATTTGAAATTAATCGCAATCATCAAGTTAATGTTAGTTATGCTGCACCAGACAAACAACGTTATGTCTCTTTATCTGGTATAGCCGAATTGGTACGCGATCGCCAAAAACTAGAGGAATTATGGAAACCCCAACTTCAGGCTTGGTTTCCCAAAGGAATAGACGAACCCGATATCGCTTTAATTAAAGTTAGTGTCAAAAAAGCTGAATATTGGGATTCTCCATCAAGCCTAGTTGCAAACACCATTAGTTTGGTGAAGGGGGCTGTTACTGGCAAACCAGCTGATGTTTCTGAGCATGAAAAACTGGAATTAAAGTAATTTTAAGTCGAACACTCATGGAACACAGATGCACACCGATAATCTATCTGTGTGCATCTGTGTTAGTTAACTAAAATCAAACTGGACAATTGTTCAAAAACCTTATGTTACTTCTTCAATTCACATCAGATGTAAATTGTCAAACAGTATAACGACTGCGATAGTAAGCCAAAATCTGTTCCACTCTTTGTTGACTCATAGAACCAGACTCAGAAGACACTGAAATCCACATGCCAGCAATTTGGCTTTGATTGTAATCGAACTGTGGGGAAGATTGGGGAATTAATTCTACTTCCACTCCTTCTACTTGTCGTAGATGCGCCGCTACCTCGCGATAAACTGCCAGAGGTAAACCAGTAAATTCTACTTTTTCTTTTGTCTTCATCTTGTTTACGAAGATCCTATATTAACCGCGTTTGGGGCTGGTGATTCTGCTGAAACAGGATTACCAGTAGCTGCTGTTGTCGCTGTTGGTGGACTGCTAGCAGGTGCTTCACCAACCATTCTGGTAACTTCAATACCATATTGTTCCAGAATTATGATCGGTTCTGAACCTTCGTTCATTTCAATTCGTTTGATTAAAACTCCGTTTGCTAGTCGTTGTCCTGCCTGTACGTAACGGCTGTTTGGCTCATTTGGTACTTTAATAATAGCTTGAGGTTGATTACCAACCATAACTACACCACTAACAAAAACTGCTTTGGCTAAATCTGGTTGTGATGGTGGTGGTAATACAGATGCCAAACGTTGTTCGGGAACAACTTGGGGCATAACTTTAGGTAAGACAGGAGTTAATTTCGGAAGATTTTTGTTTGAAACTCCTTTGTTGATATTGTTTTTTGATTTATTTAAGTTGGCAGTTAACACTACACTTCTTTTTTGCGGTGTTCTTGTCGTTATTAATGTACCTCTGGTGTTGGTAATTGGTAGAGGTAGTAACCTGGGAACAGCTCGCATTCCTGTATTAGCATTCGATAATCCTAGCGGCGATTGTCCAATAATTTGAGCAAACGGATCATTACGTCCTTTTGACACAATATCTATCCGTTCTTTAGCATTGGTGGGTTGAATCAAACTAGCAGTTGCAGAAGCGGCTAAAGTCGATTTACCAGGCACTACAGGATTATTAAATGCTTGTGGTGGCGCTTTTTGCGTTTGCGCTGGCGTATTAGGTGGTGGTGTCGGATTACTAGATTGTTGTTCTCCTTCAGAGCCACAGGCAGCGATTGCCAAAACTGAAATGGCTGCAATTAATATTTTTAAATTTATACCCATCAGCCCCTCTCTATCACGTCAATTTTATGTATCAAAAGTAACCTGTTTACACATCAAAGCAAGTGTGAAATCTGATACCGTTATAACCTAACTTTTCACATTTAATCTTCAGCTACACTCATTGACTGTTTCAACAAATCCAGCCCTTTTTTGACTCTGCGAGAAACAGTGACAACACTGATACCTAGCTGTTCTGCGACTTGTTTTTGTGTTAAATCGTGTAAAAACACAAATTCTAAGACTTCACGGGTACGTTTTTCGAGTTGGAACAGCGCTTGTTGTAAGCGAATTTGATCTTCTTGTGCCAGTTGAAAACTACGATAGCGATGATCAACAACCAGCTCTCCCAAGCAAGTAGCCCCCTCTTCTCCATCTTGGACTGGTACATCCAAACTTAAAGGGGCGCGATTCATCCATGCCAATTTGATTTCCTGCCATTCTTGGGTGGAAATTTCCAGTGCTGCGGCTAATTCTGCATCGGTTGGTTGACGATTGTATTTTTCCCGCAAAGAACGCGAAACTCCTATAGCCTGCTGTTGCAGCGCTAAGTAGCGTCGGGGAATTCTTACGGTCACACCTTTATCTCTGAGGTAATGTTGAATTTCACCCCGAATATAGGGAATAGCAAAAGAACTGAAGGCATGACCTTTAGAAATTTCAAATCTTTCAATTGCTCGAATTAAACCTAGACAACCCACCTGGAGTAAGTCTTCATAACTTTCATGGCACTGATTTATCCAATAGTGAGCTTCTTTTCTCACTAGCCCAAAATTGAGCTTCACCAGTTGATTGCGAACATTTGCCGAGCGAGATTGTTGATATTCTCGTAGCAACTGTAGAATTTCACGCTTCAGTTCGTTGGTGAGTGTGGTTGGCATAGCACCGTTTTGTTTCTCTTGGCAAACAAACAGTCAACTATTCGCTGTTAAACCAAGCTCCAATGTACATATCTTCAAAATATGGACATGGAAAGTAACTCCCATAGGAGACACAAAGAGTCGTGATGAAAGTGTCTGCTATCAGGAGTATGACAATGCAGCTAGATTTAAATCAGCGAAAAGAGTAATCGATTAGTAAACTTTGGTATGAGTTACAGTGTTTGAAAACACATACAAAACATATAAAATTTTTTACTTTATTTAAAACCGAAATTGTACTTAACTTAAGTAAATTAAGTTAATTTTGGCGTATAGACGAAAACCGAAACTCAAGAGATAGCGATTAGATAAAGAAAATTTGTATCAGAAATAATACTTAAAAAAGCGATTCTCGTATTGCATTTATACGCGGTAGGAGCGCACAGCCGTGCGCTCTCACAACTAAATTTCAAATACTTCTTGGTGAAAGGGGAAAGGGTAAAAAATGGAAGGAACATCAAAAAAAATCACCCTTGTAACGAGTGTCTACAAGGGTGATGGAGGATTAGCTATTGCGATCGCCACACAAGACGACCATAGCTATCGCAATCAAGTTTTATACTCACAATCATTTAACTACGAGCTTTTTCTAAGCGAGCGTAGAAGATGCCACGAACTTTGACTTCTTTAGGTTCACCAGCACCTAAATCAGTGTCAGAGGGTTGCTCGCTCTCAAATGTACCCGCAATTTCACCAGTAGAACTATCTACTTTGGCTACGGAGAGGGAAATTTTACCATTCAGAACATCAGCACGCTTGACGTTAGCGCGCAAAAGTTCTTCATCATCAGATTGAGCAGGTAGAGCTACAGCACTATCATAACCAGTGGCAACACCGCGACCTTTAGGATCTAAGAAGGTAGCACCACGATAAGAAGGAACTCTAAAAGTACCTTCAAAATCTGTTGAGGTATTAATGCTGGTCATACCAGGTTGTGATTGAGCAACCAAACCTTTGATGGTAAACAAGAAAGGCACTCGCTCCCCTCCAGGCAATTGCACGGTGGTAGCTTGGAAGTCAAAGCCATCTTTTTCCACAAAGGTAAGGCTACCATCTGGATTGACTTTCAGGTCGCCCTCGATTTGATCTAGTGAATATGTCTTACGAGTGACTAATTTGCCAGCAACAAATTCTGCTTTTTGGCGCTTATTAGCGGGTTCTTCTCTTACAAAGAAATTAGTTGGTTCTAAGCAAAGTTCTTTTATGACGTAGGATTGGCTAGCATCAATGGGAATAGAACCACGACTTGTTTCTGTGAGTTGGGGACATTTATTAGCCAGACCAGTACCTTTAATTTGATCGTAGGTGAGTAAGTCTGTACTACCAGCAGTAGGACCCTCACTACAAGCAGTTAGTAACCCCAAGCACAAAGCCAAGAGTGCAACAATTACAGCGCGAAACCTCATGGTCAACCTCAATGTCAAAAATTGATATCTTAAGTTGTAAAACTGCGACTTACTCAAAGTTCTGCTTTTAGAGTCTGAAGTTGAAACACCAGACTAGTCAAGATGCATTCAACGAGGAAGGCATCTTAAAAGCAAGCAAAAGCCAGCAGTTTTATTGTTGGCGGCATTTGGTTAAAGCTAGGGCGTGTTTATGGATGAGTACGCCTCGATACACAGTAACTTGAGCAGATTACTCGAAAGAAGATACTGTATCCAACCTCCGGACGGCTTTCCCAAGTTGAGAGCTACTGTAAATATTGTTGCTACAACTTTTTAGGTCATCACCCAGTGTCCGTGAGTGTGCCAGTATTTTTACTTTCGTAGTGTCGCTTTTGTCATTTTGTGATATATTTGCCGCCACTACATACAGCCCATATTTTTATGGGGAGATCAGCCAGATCATACGATTTTTTTTAACTCAAAATCAAAGCGATCTCACATTTACTATGCAATACTTTTTGGTTAAAAGTGAAAGAAAAAAGCGCAAGGGATGGAAGCAACATCCTTTACCCTTTCACCTTTTACCTTTTCCCAGGCACAAATGAAGATGAAGTATCTAAAGGCTAATTTCCTTTGTTTTCCGTAAACAAGTCTTTTAGCGAACAATGAAAATGGGAAATCTTCGGTAAATTTGAGTTGGTCTCATTGACAGAAGTTGGCATGAATCAAGGCAAAATTTTTGAGTCAGAGAAATTATCTTACAAGCTCCAAGACATTGTCAGGGTGGTACATGATGCAGTAGCCTTTTGTCAAGGAGATGCGATCGCGCTTTTGGCTTTATTAAGACAGTTAGAACAATTACACCGAGAGATTCGAGATGGAGCTTTTCAGGAAAATTTGCCTAATAACCGTCAAGCTCTTTACTCACTACTTAAAGATATTGAGGCAGAGGGTGGCTGGCCTTACATAGAACGGATGAGACTGCAAGAATTTTTAGCAAATTTGCCACCAGAGACTGATCCTGAAGAGGAGTGGGGGAGTGGAGGGGTGTGAGGAGATGGGGAGTAGTGAGCATTGATGACGGTAACGGTAAAAAGCAGATTTTTCAGTCCCACTGGGACGGCAAAAACTGGATTAAGGAGCTAACAGATGAGGTTCGAGCCAAAATTCCCATTTACCGCTATGCCGAGGTCATGCAAGCTAAATCCGAGGGTAAAACCATCTGGATGGTAGAAGGGGAGCCAATTGTAGATGCTTTGTGGAACATGGGACTAGCAGCCACAACAACCCTTGACGGTGCGCTCAAATATCGAGCATACGGTAGTTATAAAGCGGATTTAGAAGGTGCTAACCTAGTGCTTTGTCCCGACCGTGACGAGCCTGGATTAAAGCACATGGAAGATATTTTTGGGGACTTCCCAGACGCTAAGTGGTTGTATGCCCCGCCCAGCGATTTTTACTGGACGCATTTAACTAAACATGGGGGACTTGATTTAAAAGATTGGATTGAAAGTGGTGCAACAGTTGACGATATAATGAGCGCCATTGAAAACAGGCGTGTGGTAGTTGATGCCCTCAACCAGGCATTACAGCTTAATGCTGACCGCTCTAGACCAGCACAAAGTAAGTATAAACAAAAGTTCAATATGATACGCGCACTTTGGGGCGATCGCCCAAGATTTCGAGCATCTTGTACTGTGCAGGTGTCAGTAGATTCTGAAAGCAGTTTTGGTAGAATTTAGGTAACATTATCATTTGATAGGTCTTGTTGAGAATGCCTGACCTATCTTTTTTTACCCCAAAACGGTCACACTCTTATATTTCCTCAGTTTTAGCCCCTTTGTCACCCCTTCAGCCCTACAACTTTCGCTATCTCTGGCGTCGTGTCTGCCTCTTGCAGAGAATCTAACCAATCCCGGACGTGACGGATCTGAATTTCGGCGATCACATCTACAGAGATAAAACTTAGAAACTTGCGAATGGTATTTTGGTAAGAAGCGCGATTTTTACCGTGATGCACGTCCAACCACTCTTCCACCAACTCAGTCAAGGTTCTCATACAAGGGGATCAGTGTGTGATGAGTAGAAAGCCACTAACTACCACCCATTAACAACCAACTATTAACAACTAACTCTTGACACCATAACAGAGGGAGCGATCGCGCTGATCTACGTTGCGATTGTATCGAAGATAATTATTTACCCAGTTACAACCACGCGATAGTAAGTTATTCATGTCCAAATTCCACAGAATAATGGTGTTGTCATCACCAGCAGATGCCAATGTTTGACTATCAGGACTAAAACTAACACTTAATACTGGAGCATGATGTCCATTGAGAGTTTTAATCAATTTGCCATCATGACTCCAGAGTTTCACTGTGCTGTCCCAACCAGCAGCAGCAAGAATTTCACCATTTGGGCTAAAAGTCACAGAGTTAACACTATCGCTATAGCCCTTTAACAATGTTTTCAATAATCTGCCGTCGGAACGCCACAACCTCACAGTGTTATCCCAGCTAGCAGAAGCCAACAAATGATCAGTAGGACTAAAACTTACACCTAAAACCCAACTGTCATGAGGTGAAAAGGTTTTCAACAAAGTACCATCTTTTCCCCAAAGCTTCACTGTTTGATCATCACTAGCTGAAGCGAGAATTTGACTATCAGGACTAAAACTGACGCTATTTACCCAACCGTGATGTCCTACTAGGGTTTTAACCAAGCGACCTTCACGGTTCCAAAGTTTTACTGTCTGGTCTTTACTACCTGATGCCAACAGCTCCCCATCTGGACTGAAACTAACACTCATGACACTATCGCTATGTCCATGTAGGGTTTTGAGTAGATGACCATCTAGACCCCAAAGTTTCACGGTTCGATCATAACTTCCGGAAGCTAGCATTTGATTTTTGGGGTCAAAACTGACACTAGGAACTCTATCAGCGTGTGCAGCCAGAGTTTTATATAAGCGAGTTCTACCGCTATTGCGGTCACGTTGCCAGAGTTTAACAGTGTGATCCTTACTACCAGAAGCTAACAGTTTGCCATTACGACTCCAAGCCACACTCAAAACTCGGTCTGTATGACCTTGAAGAACAGGTAATGTTGGCGCGTTTAGACTCCACAATCTCACTGTTTTGTCATAACTGGCAGATGCTAGGAGCTGATCATCGGGGTTGAAAGCTACACTCACAACAGCATCACTGTGTCCTTTAAAGGTTTTGTAAGGTCGATTCTCAAACTCGCCTTTTTCGTTGATTTTCCAAAGGTATACACTGTTGTCATCACCAGCGCAAGCTAGCTGTTGACTATCAGAACTAAAACTGAGATTCCAAACAATAGTGTTGTGTTGTTGCAAAGTTTTGTAAAGATGAAAACTATAGCCATATTTACGACTTTTGTCCAAACGCCAAAGTTTGACTGTTTTGTCTCGACCTGCTGTCGCTAGTACTTGAGCATTAGGGCTAAAAGCTAGGGCGGTTACTCCTTCTTGATTTGCTAACAAAGTTTTCACCAATTTACCGTCTCGTCGCCAGATTTTGACTGTTTTGTCGTCACTGGCTGAGGCAAGATACTGACCATCAGGACTGAAGCTTACCCAGTTAACCCAACCTTGATGTCCTCGCAGTGTTTTGATTAATTTTCCATCTCGACGCCATAGCTTAACAGTTCTATCCTTACTGCTTGTAGCTAATAATTTGCCATCAGGGCTAAAAGCAACGCTAAAAACCCAATCTGTGTGTCCTTGGAGGATTTTTTCTGGTTGTGAATCAAATCTTCCTGTTTTTGCGTTGAGACGCCAAAGATTGACTGTTTTGTCGCGACTGCTTGAGGCTAAAGTTTTACTATCAGGACTGAAACTCAGACCAGTAATTGCATCGCTATTGGCTTCCAATGTTTGGAGTAATGCACCGCCAGGATGCCACAATTTCACAGTGCGATCGCGGCTACCTGATGCCAGCAATTTACCATCAGGGCTGAAGGCAATCCCCCAAACAATATCATTATGTCCCTCTAGCCGATTGACCTCGGTGACTCCGTAGACTGCCTGCTGTAAAGCTGTTACTACCCGCATTCGGGTATCTGGTTCTACTCCACTTGCTTGTTTGAGTCTCCGCCATGCCCGTAAACTTTCTAAAAGAGCATCAAATTCTTTATTAGAAGCAAATAAAGCTTCTGAGGAGGCAGTGATCGCACTAATTTTCAAGTTAGTCTCACTACGTTCTGCCCTCCTAGTTTCGCGAATTGCTGCTCTTCTTTGTAAGTCAGCTTGCCACCATAACCCGGCAATTGTTGTTGCCATCATTGCCAAAACTAAACCTGCTATACGTGCCTCTCGCAGTCGTTTTTGTAAAACTAAATTCAGCTGTTCTTGACTGAGTTTTTGGGCTACTTCTGCTCTGGTTTTTTCAAATCTGACTTTGGCAAGTTCAGCGACCATTCCATATTTATTTTTTTGACGAATTGGCTCCACTAAATAATCGTGAACCAACTGATAGCGATCGCCTGATTCTTCTTTGACTTGTAATACTAACCCACTACCGACCAATATATCTAAAATCATTTCTATATTGGTGACAGAGTGATAAAGATTTCGAGATGGAGCGATATTTCTGCCTACCTCCCCACCTCTTTCTTTGACCAATGCAGCTACTAACTCAACTTTTGTTTTAATCGGTCGTGTACCTTTTTCATCAGTTAATTCAAACAATAATTGCCAACTTAATTTTTCGTTCTCCCGACCACAATCTTTGATGACTTCTTCTAGCCAACGTTGTACTAATTTCTTAGAGCTGCCACAACGCTTATATTCTTCAATTGTAGTGATATTTTCTGTTTGGAGTTGCGCGCAGACTATTTGTAATTCAATCGGATGTACTTCTTCAAATTCTCCTGCTAAATCATGTACTATCTGATTAATTAGCTCATGACTTAATCCATAATAAGAACGTTGATTTAAACTTTGAATAACGCCGATAGCATCTTTTTTAGAAAATTTTCCTAAGTAGTAGCGAATATCTTTATCAAGAATATTTTTATTGATTACGCTTAAATTACAACCAAACTCGTTATTCTGATTGCATAGACGTTCCAATTCTAATAAATAATGTAAATAATCTTCCCTTAATGATAAAATTATTTTGACATATGCAATATTTAAACATTCACTAAAAAAACGATAAAATTCTATTCTATTTAAAGTATTTTTGTTTACAAAGAAAAATTCTTCAAATTGATCTAAAATGAGAATAATAGTATAATTACGCTCAGTTAAAGTCCGCAATTGTTCAAGAATAGTATTATTGGAAAATTCACTACTAATAGTAATTTCTGTTTGAGCGATCGCCTGGTTTAAACTATGTCCTAAAGTTGTTTGCCAATCTGTATAAACAGATAAAACAATCGGTAAAGGATTGCGTTCTCCGATGATTGTTTGTTTTAAAGCTGGTACTAAGCCAGCTTTGAGAATTGAACTTTTACCAACGCCACTAGGGCCATGAATAACCGTGAGTTTACAGTCGGCGCGAGTGATTCTTTCAATCAGACGATTAATATCTTGCTGCCTTCCAGAAGCAGCAATTTCTAGGGCAATTTCCTCAGGAAAAGTTGTGCTTGTTTGTGATTGGAAAGCTGAATTAATTCTGTAACGTTGTGGCTGTAGTTGACTAGCACCAATAAAGGCACGAAAGCCGTACTGATGCTCAATTTGAATTTTTTCTTGTTTGAGATTAAATGCTTCTAAGTAGTCATGGCGTTCAAAAAAGTATAGCGATCGCAACTCATCTACAATCTCTAAGTACAGTGATGGCTCATACTGTGGTTCACAAACCACCTTCGCCCATTCTAGGTTATTGACTGCTTCTTCCCACTCACCCATTTGTCGCTGGGTGCGTCCCAATAAAAGCAGGTAGGAACTTTCCTGTTGACGCGAAACTTCTGGCGCTTCCTCGGCAATAGAAAGCGCAGAATTGGCTAATTCATGAGCAGCTGTCCAATTCGATTCAGAAGCAGCCACAGCAGCTAAAAAGCCATAGTCTTGAGCGACTTGTGCTTCATCACCATAAACTCGATGCAATTCTAAAGACTGGAGAGCTAATTCTTTCAAATCCTTCCAAGCTTGTAAACGTTGCAACATTTCGCAAGCTGGCCAAATGAATTTGGCTACTAAATCTTGTCTTTCTGCTTTTTCTAAGACTTCCAGACATTGCCTAAACCACAAGAGTGCGTCTTGCCAATACCTTCTGTTGAGTGCAGGACGTAATTCCGCCATCCGGCGATAGCACAGTCCTTGGTGGAAGAGGACTACGGCTTGTCGAAGAAGATGGGGTGGTGGGGTGGTGGGGTGATGGGGTGATGAGATACCCCCACCTCCGGTTCTCCCCATCTTCCTATCTAAAGAAAGCTGCCAAAGCTCTAAACTATGTTGAAAATAATCTAAGGCTTCTTCAATTTCATCATTGGCATAGCGATCGCGTCCTAAGACAAATTCGAGACTTGCTTCTAATTCTGGTTCTAATTTGACACCATAGCATGTTTGCAGGTCATGACGTGCTGACTCTATTTCGTGGCGTTGCTGAGATTTCGGATCTAAATCAAGGGCGGCATTAGATAAAAACTGTTCTGCTCCTGCTGCTAATATGTTGGCAAATAAAGATTCTGTTTGCTGCTTAATCAGAGCAATCAAATCTTCTTTTGCCATTTCAAATTTGATTGTAGTTGCTGCCCAACTCCGAAAATCAGGTGCTAATTTTGACAGCAATGTTGCTACTTCGTCTTTGAGCCACAATATTACAGGAAAGGGAAAACTATCAGCATAAATATCTCGTGCTTGGTTGATACCAATTAATAAGTCTTCCAAAGCGCTGACTGTCTCTAGACCAAAAACCATCACAGCAGATGGCAAACAATCTGTAATGACAGCAGGATTATCTAAAAATAGTTCTGAAACAATAGTGGTGTGCAGAGCAGTAACTGAGGTCGAAAGAAAAATTTCTCGTAAGTAAATATCCTGAGTTAGAGAACGGAGATTCTCTAGCATCTGTTCGCATAGTTGCCTGTAATTGCATCGCACTAAAATAAGAGCAAATTGACCTTTAGAGAGTGCGATCGCCCGGATCAACCTTTGCACAGAACGCTGATTTTCGCTGGCGTTCTCAGCAGCTGTGAATTTCCACTCTGTCATCCTATTTTGGATTTTGGATTTTGGATTTTAGATTTTAGATTTTGGATTTTAGAAAACTTAAGAAGGCAGAAGTACTCTGACAGAGGACAGCTATGTATCCCCATAAATAAATTTAGGGGATTTAATAAATTAAGAGGCTTGTGACCCTTTTGGCAGAGGGAAAATAAATTCTTCCCTTCTGCCTTGTGCCTTCTGCCTTCTGCCTTGTGCCTTCTGCCTTGTGCCTTCTGCCTTCTGCCTTTCTTCGGTCAGAAGTCGTTATGAGTTGTGAATAAACTTGCTTTGCTGCCAACCGAGAATTTTTTCTGTTTCTGCTAAAGCTGGACTAATACCAAACCAACGTCCTGTAGTATCACGGTATTCAAAGACAAACATACTCCGTAGCAATATCTGGTAATCAGACTCGCCTTTGACACTCTGTTGATTCACTACCTCTAATAGCAATTCCCAGACGTGTTCATCAATTGCTAATAGCAGGTCATCACGATAGTCTTTGATGACTGCTTCTAAACAACTCTGAGAAAAGGGTGGATCTTGCCGTTGCAGACAACTATACAACAGCCCCAATAAGTTACGAATATGACCACCACTGATCCGACATAGACGATCTAAAGTTTGGGGGTGATCAAATAACTCTGTGATTAAACTTAGCCTTATATTCCAGGGAACTTCAGGAAAAGCTCTTGTCAGTACTAGTTGCCGTAACAGAGATATTCCTGGTTCGTAGTCACTACCATCTCTTTGGCGCACAAGTACCATTGGTAACACTTTTGGAGCAATACCACCCCCAAGACGGTTTTTGAGTGTTTCGTATTCATTAGAAAAAATTAATGCCAGGGGGATAGTATAGACTACATGGCATTTGAGGCGGCGTAACTGTTCGCCTCGGTCAATGAAAAGATACTCTGGTAGCGATCGCCCCGAAGCCAAAGGACGCATATCAACTCGGTCTAAGTTGTCGACAATCACCACCAATCCTTTTTGACCACGCTGCTTTAACTGTTGAACAGCTTTATCTAGCAATTCTTCGTTGATTGCTTGCAAAATACTATTGGTGCGTGGTTCTAGGTACTGCCGCAGCTGATTACGTAATTGCGGACTATCTTTAGTTTTGGCGCTAATTTTCGCAATACCTAAAGATAATTCTGCTTCTGCTGATAACTCTATCGGAGTCTGTAAAAAATCCCCAATTTCTCTAAACAGATTGCTAAAGTAACCTGATTTCTCTTTGATATTAATCGCTTCTAAACTAGTGCTGACTTGACGGGCTATACTCAGCAAAATATCGCTGACATCAATATCCGCCATGTCTAAATCTTGGCTAGACTCAAAATAAACGACATGAAATCCTGCCAGTTCTAGTTCTGTCTTTAAGCGTTGTAATTCCGTTGATTTACCACAACCAATGTGACCTGTAAACAACTGACAAGTCGGGTCGTCTGGAGAAATACGAACTATTGTGCGTTGTAGCTCTTCTACAATTTTGCAACCACGCACATCAGAAAAGTCTATGTAGTATTGCCGATCCGCCGCATCACCCATTACCAGGGTTTTACTAGGATTACAGGCTTGATAAAAACGTTGTAAATTTAGTGCTGTTTTCATGTAGATGCAGATTTATTTGTATCTTAATATACAAATAATCCCTACCTTCCTATAAAGGTATGCACTAGACTTCTTTGTTGCATGTTTTGCCATAAGTAAGTCCGTAGCATGGTAGGAATTTTATCATCCCTGATGGTTGATTGTATTCTGTCTTTTTTACACCTGTTGTTGAGATTTTGCAATCTCTGATTTTGCTCACGGGTTAACTTAATGTAAGTCTATGCCCCGTTTTACCATGAAATAAACGAGACAGTAAATTTATACTTAGTTGTAGCAGCGACAACAAGTATTTAAAAAGAGTCACACAGATATATTAATCAGTCATTTCATCAACTGGTTATTATTTTGACTATATTTTGTTAACCAAATTACAGTATATATGTCTATTTTTATTTTTCGCAATAATTAAAATAGGTATGCGTAGGAAGTAATATATTATACTAATAAATATTTTATTAGCCAATACTTTTTGGTTAAAGGGGAAAACTTCATAGTGAGGGAGATAGGGAGGTGCGGAGGTAGGGAGTGGGGATTAGGGGCAATGGGGAGAATACAGAATTAGGATCTCCCCATCACCCTACTGGTGAGTACCCCTTCACCTTTTACCTTTTCCCAGACACAAATGAAGATAAAGCGTGTTTATCCAAGAAGGATTGTTTTAATAGCAGTCTTGATGGTAGATAATTCTCTGACAGATGCAAAATCAGAGTATAATTTCGGTTTCGCACTTTGTTCTGAATTTTGCCTTTCCTACATACAAGTAACAAAATGTCAATAAGTATTTGTAGTCTTCTTGCAGAAATGATGAATATCATCTGTAAAACAAGGCTACATAAATTCAATGTCCAGATTTGCAGATAATTCCAAATTCCAAATTTTATGAATGTACAATAGCTAACTACTAAAATCTTAATTTTGTTGCTATTACAGTGTTGGAAAGTCAGCTTTGACTAAAATTATTGAATGTTACAGATGTGCAATCACAACTTGGATTAAGAGTGTGGCAGAGGTTTGAATGGCTGGTATAGTATCGATTTCCCGCACAATCATTGCAGGACGCCGTAAGAAGTTACGCAAAAAGCGCCAGATCAAATTTATTCAAGCAATTTGGCGAACTATTGCTGTGACTAGTTTGGCTGGTGGTTTGCTGTGGATCGCAATTCAACCGATTTGGGTTCTTAAAACTCCCAAAGATGTGGTGATCTCAGGAAATCAATTACTTTCGGATGAGGAGGTTCAGTCTCTACTGGTGCTGTCTTATCCGCAATCTTTGTGGCGGATTGAACCTTATAGGATTGCTCATTCTTTACAGCAGCAGCCAAGTATTGCCCAAGCAACCGTCACTCGTCGTCTGTTTCCTCCGGGATTGGTAGTCCAACTTCAGGAAAGAACACCAGTAGCGATCGCTCAAGTACGCCGAGAACAAGCCAACAGGAAAAATGGCAATACAAAAGTAATCATGGGATTACTAGATGCCAATGGCGTATGGATACCTTTAGAGAATTTTAATTCCCTCGACTCTAGAGTTAAACTACCAACTTTAAAAGTGATCGGATCACCAGAACAATACCGTCCCTACTGGAGTTCTTTGTATGAAGCGATGAGTCAAACTTCCTTAAAAGTAACGGAAATAGATTGGCAAGATCCAACAAATTTAATTTTAAAAACAGAACTAGGTTTAGTACATCTCGGTACACCAAGTCCCCAGTTACCAGAACAAATTAAGGTGCTTGCCCAACTTCGCCATCTACCCTCACAACTCAATCCCAATGAAATAGAGTACATTGATCTGAAAAATCCAGAACATTTACTAGTACAAATGAACCAAAAAAATAGCAAGCCAATTCCCAAACAGACCAAAAAAAATCTGCGTGTTTGAGATTAAAGCAATCCTAGCCAATCAAGAAGTTTTGTGTTGAAAAAATATATTTATTATTTAAGTTGGGTTTCCCGACCCATCTATGTAAAAATCGGCATTAACTTCTAAATTAAGTTGGAGGATTAGTTGCAAAACCTCTCTTTAGACAGTCAGAAGTTTCATGGTTATTTGCCTAACATCTAAATGAAGGGTGGAAGGTGTTAGGTTCTTTACCTATGGCGTCTTGCCTAAAAGTACTTTTTACCTGTCCACCCTTTAGTTTAGCATAATACTTGCTATAGTAAAGTTCTTTTTATTACCTGCTAACTGATATGGGTAAAGTATTACTTTTAACCACTTTTAGACAATTGCCCGTCGAGTCGATGCTTTAATGAAGGTAAGTAAAACAGTAAATCAATTAGATGTTTCAAAATTTGAGTAAACCACAACAAACATCATTTTCTGTTGTCTCTATTTTGAACATTGATAAATAAAGTATTAAGACAAATTTTGTGTCTTAAGTTGCAATTATCCCCAATGGTGAATCCTATTAAACATATACCTAACCGAGAACAGAGGTGTCATGACCAGTGTTGGCGAGTAATACAATTAGCACAGTATTTTCCGTGCAGAAATTCTTTAGCGGGATACAAAAGTATAATTAATTTACCTTAATAACATGCGGCTTATTAACTTACATCCATCAATATCTAGCTTTCAGCATTATTTTTCTTCGTTGGTATTGAATAATTTATACCAAAATTATTTAGTAGTTTCAGCAACTCAAGAAAAAATTTACGCTTACAGCTGTAAAATTGATGACCAATATAAAGCAACGGCAGCAAAAGGGAGAGGTTATTGGGGTTACCAAAGGCATACCGAGCCAAATCGGTAAAAAAGCAGTGAATATATTAATGTCTAGTAGAACTGATACAGGTCAATTTCAGGTAAATAGTTAGGTATACTTCTCTAGAATTAGCTGTGCAAACAGGTGCCTTGATGGCTTATCCCATAACAAAGTTTCCTATCTCTCATCCTGAAAGGGTTGGAAGTATGGAGAACAAGAAAGAACAATGTCATATTGTTGATGGCAGCGTCACACTATAGTTAACTCTTAGGTGAATAACACCTTAAAAAGTCGTTTATCTACCTTTGTGAATCCAATGACTCTTGATAATAACCAAGGACTTACCTATAAAAACTCTCAATCTCCAGGACAGTCGACTTTCTCACTGGCTGTTAATTCCACCAATCCGTTTAATCATTCAGGGCTGAGCTTTGGGCAAAATAATGACAGCAAGAAAATTGAGCGTGAAGAAACCCGAATAGGTGACATTGTTCCTGGTCGAGTCGCCAACATTAAAGTGATTGGTGTCGGTGGCGGTGGTAGTAATGCTGTTAACCGCATGATTGCATCAGATGTAAGTGGGGTAGAGTTTTGGTCTATCAACACTGATGCTCAAGCTTTAACTTTGGCAGCAGCTCCCAGTCGACTACAAATAGGGCAGAAACTGACACGGGGGCTGGGAGCAGGTGGTAATCCTGCTATTGGAACTAAAGCTGCCGAGGAATCACGGGACGAGATTGCGACAGCTCTAGATGGTGCTGATTTAGTATTTATTACTGCTGGCATGGGTGGTGGAACTGGTACAGGTGCGGCTCCGATTGTGGCAGAAGTAGCGAAAGAAATGGGCGCTCTTACTGTTGGTGTCGTTACACGTCCCTTTATCTTTGAGGGACGCCGCCGCATTAGCCAAGCAGAACAAGGGATCGAGGGGCTAAAAAGTAGGGTAGATACACTAATTATCATTCCTAACAACAAGCTACTAGAAGTTATCCCCGAGCAAACACCAATGCAAGAAGCTTTTCGCTATGCAGATGATGTGTTGCGGCAAGGGGTACAAGGCATTTCCGATATTATTACCATTCCTGGTTTGATCAACGTTGACTTTGCAGATGTGCGAGCAGTTATGGCCGATGCAGGCTCCGCACTCATGGGGATCGGTATTGGTTCTGGAAAATCTAGAGCTAGAGAAGCAGCGATCGCAGCGATTTCTTCACCATTGCTCGAATGTTCAATTGAGGGCGCGAGAGGTGTTGTCTTTAACATCACTGGTGGTAGCGATCTCACCCTGCACGAAGTGAATGCTGCTGCTGAAACAATCTATGAAGTGGTTGATCCCAACGCCAATATTATTTTTGGCGCGGTGATTGATGACAGACTCCAAGGTGAAGTGAGACTTACCGTGATTGCGACTGGATTTACAGGTGAAGCCCCAGCCGCACAACAGTCCAACGTTACCCAAGGACGAGTAGTACAGCCCCCACCACAAAGAAGGCCAATGCAACAACCTCCCGCGCCTAATCCACCAACACAAACTCCAGAACCAAAAGAAAAAGGTTCGGTGCTGGATATTCCTGATTTTCTGCGAAAGCGGACACCACCACGTAATTAAGATGATCAGCTATTGGCTTGCTGGCTGCTTATACCAATTTTGGATTTTAAATTTTGGATTTTGGATTGAGAGTCTTTGCCAAAAGGCGATGTTAACAATCTCAAATCACACCATTTATCCCTATTTGGTATTATTTCTAATTCCTTTGGTTCATACTAGGAATTGGAATCAGCAATTCAGTTGCCATTTTTGGTACAGCCAATTAGTAAATAAATTCATCTACGTGTCCCAGAGACTGAAATTAGCTTAGGCTGGAGTCAGCTTGTTTAAAATTCTCAGTGTGTTTGGTAAAAAAATTAAAGCGATCGCGTTTGTTTTGGTTGTCGGTCAATGGTTCTTACCATTGTTCTGAGACGGGATAATTATTGTTGATGGTAGACTTGTTTAACTTTTGTAGTCTTTCAGCACACAGCTATTTTTTAACTGGTGGTCTAAATTTTAGTACCGGATGCTACTGTAAATCCCTATATTATTTGTAATTATTGTTTCGGTTTACCAGGGTGCAAGGGAAATTACAGATGAATGATGAATTATGAATGTTGAAAAATTTCATAATTCATATTGATAATTTATAAGTTTTTTGTCTGCTCAACCCAGCGAATCACTAAATGACCAAGGCGAGTGCCGTCTAGTCGATCAATTTCACGTATTCCAGTAGGACTGGTGACGTTGACTTCGGTCAGATAGCCACCAATTACATCGATGCCAACAAAAACTAAGCCGTCTTTACGTAAGGTGTTGGCAACTTCGGAGCAGATTTCGTATTCTTTTGGGGTAATTTCGGTTTTGGCAACTGTACCACCGGTCGCCATGTTATTGCGAAATTCATCACCAGCAGAAAGGCGATTAACTGCTCCAATTGGTTGGCCATCTAGTAGGATAATCCGTTTGTCTCCTTCTTTCGCCTCTGGGATAAAATTTTGTACCATGACGGGTACTCGACCTTGAAGAGTACTGAGTTCGATGATGGAATTGAGGTTGCGATCGCTCGGTTGCAAAATTAAAATTCCCTCACCAGCTTTATTACCTAGTGGTTTGAGAACTGCTGTGCCTTTTGCTTCCACAAAGTCTCGGATAGTCTGTTTATCAGCAGTGACAATGGTTTCTGGTATTACCTTAGTAAACTGGAGGGCATACATTTTTTCGTTTGCCCCTCGAATACCACTGGGACTATTGATTACCAAGGTTTTGTTTTGGTCAATGTAGTCCAGAATATAGGTGGCATAGAGGTAGGAAACTGTCACGGGTGGATCTGTCCGCATAAACACGGCATCCATTGTTTCTAAAGAAACATAAATGCGTTCGCCTATTTTGTACCAAGGACTTGCTGCTACCCAGCGTCCCTCCACTAGTTCAATAGGCATGAGTTCCACGCGTTCTAAAATGGCCCAAGCTTTTCCTGCTACTACACTTAGTAAATTCGCTTGAGTTATCCAGACTTCATGTCCCATGACATGGGCTGCTTCCATTAATGCAACGCTTGTGTCGTGACAAGGGTCAAGAGTCTGGATGGGATCAATAATAAAAGCCAGTTTCACACTTTCTGCCTCAATTGCCAGCAAATTCCACAGTCATTTAATTTAGACTATCCCCTGATGGTTAAACAAGTTTTGCGATCGCCCCCCAGCAAAACACCATCGAACTCTTCCATCTATACGCTATTGCCAGAAGCTAATAAATTATCTAGCTGACCTCGGGCGTCTAAAGCGTATATGTCATCACAACCACCAACGTGAACATTATCGATGAAAATTTGTGGCAAAGAGCGTCTTCCATTTGCTCTTTGAGCCATTTTATTCCGTGCCGCCTCATCTCCATCAATGTTGTACTCGGTGAAGTCTACCCCCTTTTTCTTCAGTAAACTTTTAGCACGGATGCAAAATGGGCAAGTACTCCAAGTGTAAATTTCAACTTTCGCAGCCATAAGTCCTCAACTTTATTTAATAATTCTTAAATTTTAGAATGTTATTGCAGGCTGTGGGCACTTCATCCCATTTTTGTCAATTAAGAGCAGATGTAGCGTTAGTATTTTGAATTTTAGACTTTGTCAATGGTGGAAACTTAATGCATGAAATAAATTAACGTTTTGTCTGGGTATTTTATTTATCAATTTAGTAAAAGTTAATCAATAAATACCTACAGATATTGTTAAGTTGAAAAACTATCTAAATAAAAATCTACAAGTATTTACTTTTACTTATAATTTATAATTTATATAAGGGCATTTGCTGGTGAGTATGTCACTACAAAAATAATAACAAACTCATCCAAACATATAGCCCATAAAACTTATATTGAATTGCATCTAGTAGCGTAACAAACTGATAATATTCGAGTTGCAGTACAGTTCACATCAGCAATTGCACCGATATAAATTTATGACGTATAAAAAATATTTTCAGTATTTACCGCTAGAGAAATCTAGAGAGAATGAGCTAAACTAGCCTTTAGCATCTTAAATTTTACCTTCATAGCAAATCTAAGGTGCAAACATCCTTTTATTGTAATCCAATACATCAGCTTTATGAAAGTAAAAAGATTATAAAAATAATATAGGACTCTTATTTAATTTTTGAAAAAATCAGTACACTTCCTGTTAAGAGTTTCCTAGATTCAAGATTCAGTTCACCAAAGCAAATCGGACTGTCATACTTGTCCAAATTAAGAGTAGATAAATCAAACTGAGCTATCTAGTAGTACTCAACCACATTATTAATTTTGAAAGGCTGCGAGATCCCCGATTTTTTAAAAAAGTCGGGGATCTGTTCACTCGCAGTCTTCAGAACTTATGTGGTCGAGTAGTAGGTGTAATTATAAAAATAAAATAGGCTTAAAAATGCTAATGCATATCTAAGCCTATATTTAATATGAGTTCGATATTTAAAAACATCAAAATTAAACAGTGTTATTTAATTTTGGTGACGGAACTGTTTGTTTTTCTTCATCAGTCGCAAGGTAGTTACAGCAAATAAACCTAAAGCACCTGTTGCACCAGGTTCAGGCACTTTTGCTGGTGGAGGTGGTGGGGCTTTGTAATAAGAACTTGCTCCTACCCAAATAGAATTGCCACCGGAAACTCCAGGGTTATTACCATAATTGCCTATGTGAACTGCCGCAAATATTTTGTTGAGCTGATCTTGAAAGTCGAAGTCTTCTGGATTGAGATCAAAAGCATCTAGTGAGATAGTGGCTGTATAGCCATCATTACTCGGGCCAGTTGCTTTTGGGCTAATCTGTAAATCTAACCCACTATAGGGGCCAGCCTTGATACTGTTTTCAGCAACATTGTAACTTTTTACGTCATAAGGTGAGGATGACGACACCTCAAAAGCATTGTTCTGAAACTTGCTATCGTCGTAATTTAAACTAACATCCAAAATTTTATGGACGTTATCTCCCGCTAAATCGATCACTACATCGACTTTAGTAGGATCAGAAGGGTTTTGCTTAATAGTTAGCGTTCCAAAAGATACACCAGCATTAGTACAGTTCCCACCGGAATAACTATTGTTGCCTACCGTCCCAGAAATAACGCAATCTAGGTTATAGACTATGGAAGTAAAGTCAGAAGCAGTGGAAGTACTACTGGGAGACTGAGTAGAACTGCTATTA